>CAYMCQ010000038.1:0-35702 GCA_964389025.1 uncultured Verrucomicrobiota bacterium | reverse complement strand
GAAAAGCGCCAGAGGACTGGCGCAGTCCAAAACCTCGCGGGACAATTATTGGTGCCGGGCTCACCGGACGAATTTTTCAACGCAACCTGTCGCGCCGAAATCAGATGAAGGCGGATGAAGCTAAAGTCTGACGAAGGCGGAAGTGTCGCGCGCGGCTCAAGTTGATTGGACTGATTGTTTTTCGCTCCAAAAATGATAGCTTGCGTCGGCCATGATACCCAAACTCGAAAGCTCGACTAACGACGCGCGCAAGCGCGCGGAACGTTTCTATCTGGCGGCGCTGCTTAAACGACTTTATCCCCGTAGGCAGATCTCTGTTGAAGATTCAGAAAAACCGGATTTTGTTCTCACGCTTGATAATCAAACCGTCGGCGTTGAAACAACATTTTCAGTGGACCAAGAGTATGTCCGTGCTCAGAAACTTCATTTCACTGTCTGTCCCCAAGAGTGCATTATCACCACCAATCTTAAGGACGGAAGCCGCCGTCGCTCCAATGAAGAACTGCTGCATGATATGTTTGATATTGATCAGCCGTGGAAGGATGTTGGACAGGACTTGATCGATTGGAAAAAGAAAATTGAAAAAACAGTAACGACCAAACGCGAAAGATTTAATCAGTCTGATTTTCAACGCTTTGACCAAAATTGGCTTCTTGTCTGTGACATGCCATCGCTCGCGAACGATGTCGTTACTTACGATCTAGCGCTCCGGCATCTGGCAAACCTATTTACCAATCTCCCTGCCGTCGAAAACGACTTTGAAATTATTTTCATCTACTCGGAAAAATATCTTTTCAGATGGAAAGGAATGAAACTCAGCTTGCACTACGACCGCTCGTAAACGATGGGGGCAGTGCGCATTCATAACTTTTCATAACTGCCAGTCTTGCCAAACAAAAGAAAGCCTCTAACTCTATCCCTGTGAAAAAGAATTGCTTGGTGTTCATATCTTCACTGCTACTAAGTGTGGCTGTTTTCTTACTGCCTGCCCAAGAGGATGAATCAGCTCGCAAAGCCTTTGCCGATACGAAAGAAAAAGCGGATGCGGGAGACGCGGTGGCACAGTGGGAGTTGGGCCAGATATATTTCAAGGGGGACGGTGTAAAACGAGATTATGCAGAGGCAATCAAGTGGTGGACAAAAGCTGGTGAACAAGGAAATCGAGAAGCACAGTCGAAGCTAGGATATGGCTATTGGTTTGGAGAGAAGCACCCAAAGCTACAAGGGCTTGATGAGCCCACCACTTTGTTTGGTGGATTCAGAAAAGACCGAGAAGAATCTTCTAAGTGGATAAAGAAAGCGATCGAATCTTATGGCGTTGCCGCTAAACGAGGAGATTTGGAAGCGATTAATTGGCTCGCCCGTGTGTATGAGCAAGGTATCGGAGGCGAAAAAAATCCTAATGAATCAGCGAAGTGGTATCGGATGGCATTTGATATCTATAGTAAAAGCGCGGAACGGGGAGATGCCGATGCGCAGAATTCACTGTCGGATCTGTATCAGCGCGGGCATGGAATTCAAAGAGATTATGCCGAAGCAAATAAATGGCGTCGCCGAGCTGCCAATCAGAATGATGCCGGTGCTCAATTTGCACTTGGAGTTGATTACTTCTTTGGAGAAAGTGTGGCAAAGGATTATGTAGAAGCCTACAAGTGGACGCTTCTAGCAGCAGGACAAGGCTTTCATGCTGCTAAAGCCCTCATGGCCGATCTGGAAAACGCGATGACGCGGGAACAAATTGCGGAAGGGCAAAAACTGGCTCGCGAGTTCAAACCACACAATCAATCGAAGTCTGGTAATTCCAGTTCACTTGATAATCCCACAGTCACCGGCACAGGTTTTTTCATCACCGAAGATGGATTTCTCATTACGAACGCGCACGTCGTGGAAGACACCTCGCAAGTTCGTCTGGTAACGAGCGAGGGTTTTCTCGCCGCCAAAGTTGTTAAGGTGGACGCGGCCAATGATCTCACGTTGTTGAAAGCGGACGGGAAATTTTCACCGTTGCCCGTCGCGCCGAGTCGCGGAGTGAAGCTGGGCGGCACGGTTGCCACAGTCGGTTTTCCGAACGTCGGCCTGCAAGGGTTCGCGCCGAAGTTTGCGCGTGGAGAGATCGCCGCGCTGTCGGGCGCGCGGGATGACGCGAGGTATTTTCAGATCAGCGTGCCGGTGCAGCCGGGCAATTCGGGCGGCGCGCTGGTGGATGAGCGCGGCAACGTGGTGGGCGTGGTGTCGGCCAAGTTGAGCGCGGTGGCCGCGTTGAAAACGAGCGGCGCGCTGCCGGAGAACGTGAAACAGCGGTTGAAGGCAGTTATCTGCTGGGCTTCCTGGAATCCGTGCCGGACGTGGCGGCGAAGCTCAAAGAGGTGAACGCGAAGGAGCGGAAGTTCGATGACGTGGTGAAGGATGCGGAGAAGGCGGCGGTGTTGGTGTTGGTTTACTAATTTTTATCCGCAGATTTCGCAGATGCACGCAGATTGAAGAAAATAATCTGTGAAATCTGCGTAATCTGTGGACACAAAGACTGCGGGCACAGAGTGTTGCACCCTCAATCCTCCGCAAACAAATATTCCAAATCCGTCTGTGACAGGCTGCGCGCGAAACCTTCCTCACCGAGCACATCCGCGATGGTTTGCGCCTTGCTTTGTTGAAGCTCCCAGATTTTTTCCTCGACGGTGCCGGGCGCGATGAGGCGGTAGGCGTTCACGGTCTGTGTCTGGCCGATGCGATGCGAACGGTCAATGGCCTGCGCTTCGACGGCGGGATTCCACCACGGGTCGTAAAGAATCACGTAGCTCGCGGTGGTGAGATTCAGGCCGGTGCCGGCAGCGCGCAGGCTCAACAGGAAAACCGCCGGGTCTTTGTCCTGCTGAAATGCGTTCACGACTTCCTGCCGGTCTTTGGTCTGGCCGGTGAGGACGTGCGTCTTGATATGGCGCGCATGACATTCCTTGTCGAGCAAGTCGAGCATCTGCACGAACTGGCTGAAGACCAAAACTTTCTGGCCGTCGGCCACGAGCGGATCGAGGAGTTCAAAAAGCGTTTCCGTTTTGCCGGACGCCGAGTCGTTGCCGACAAGTTCCGGGTGACAGCAAATCTGCCGCAGCCGCGTGAGCGCGGCGAGGACGTGCATCTTGCTTTTGTTCAACCCTTTTTCCGCGACGGCCTGAAAAACCTGCTCGCGACTGCGGCGCAACTCCGCGAGGTAAAGTTTGCGCTGGTCGTCGCTCAACGGGCAATCCCGGCGTTGCTCGATGCGATCCGGCAAATCTTTCGCGACGTGCTGCTTGAGCCGGCGGATCATCAACGGGCGCAGCTTGGCGGAGAGCCGCCGCCGCGCGATGCGTTGCGCGCTCACGGTTTCCTCGTCATGCACGGGCGACAGCGCATTGGTTTCGTCCTGTCGCACCTTCGGCTCGTAAGTTTCGATGAAATGTTCCTGCGTGCCGAGGTAACCGGGCTGGATGAAATCCACGATGCTCCACAAATCCAGCAGCCGGTTTTCCAACGGCGTCCCTGTGAGTGCGAGCCGGTGCTCAGATTTGAGTTGCTTGACCGACTGCGTCACTTGCGCGCCGGGATTTTTGATGAACTGCGCTTCGTCCAAAATGACCGCGCAGAAGGCAAATTTTTGCAGCGCCTCCAAGTCGCGGCGGAGCAAGGCGTAATTCGTCACGATCAAATCGTATTGCGGAATTTTTTTCCGCAAGTTGTGACGCGCAGCGCCGCTTTCAAGCACGAGCACTTTGAGTTGCGGCGTGAAACGCTCGGCCTCGCGCCGCCAGTTGTGCAGCACGGACGCCGGACAGATCACCAGCGACGGCTTGGTGTGTTTCGTGATGCGGTTTTGCTTGAGCCACGCGAGCCACGCAAGAGTTTGCAACGTTTTGCCGAGGCCCATGTCGTCGGCAAGGACTCCGCCGAGCCGCACTTGGGCAAGATGGCAGAGAAAATCGAAACCGGACTTTTGATACGGACGCATTTCGGCTTGAATGTTCGGAGGCAAATTCGTTTCTGGAACACCTTTGAATTCTTTGAGCCGGTCGCGCAACGCGTGCGCCTGCGGCGAGTCTGCGAAGCGTTGCAGACCTTCGTCGTCCAGATGCGCGACTTGTTCGAGTCCAATTTTTTGCGCGACGGGCACGAGGCCATCCACGCCGAGGTCGGCCATCGCTTCGTGCGCGTTTTGAACGGCGGCGGAATCAAGCTCAACCCAGCCAGAGTCCGGCAGTTTCACGAAGCGGCCTGTCGCCGCAGCAAGTCGCTGCAAATCAGCCGGGGTCAATTTCATTCCCTCCTGTTCCCATTCGGCTGAAACGGAAAGCCAGTCAATACCGCTGCCCTTGACGACGAGGCGCGGGCGAAGTTTTCGCGGATGCAAGAAAAGCCGGTGAAACGCGGGGTTCCCAAGATAATCGGCGGTGTTCGGGCGTTCCGGCCACGCGGTCGCGAGCGTGCCGAGGAAATTTTCATTCGCGTCGCCGACCCAAAGTCCCGGCTCGGGCGTGAACCAATCAAGTTTGCGCAGCCAGCAGATCGCGGGGTCCAGCCGCGGATCGTCGAGGATCTGCGGTTTGTCGGAAGAATTTTTTTTCTGATCCTGCAACTGCCATTCGTGTCCGTTCCAAGTCCACAGGCTTTGGTCGCGCTCGCTGCGCGCGTGCAATCGAAGGCGGACCGTCTCGTCGGCCAGTTCAAAAACGAATTGCGGCTTGGCCGTGTGCGCGACGCAAAGTTCATCCCAATCCACGCCGTGGCCGGACTGCGCCTTGCGAAGCTGCATCAGCAGGCGATGACTCAGTTTGCGGACGGGCAGCGCGGGTTTCTTGGCCCAGTATTCGAGGACGGCAGCGGGTGGCGCGTTGCGAAGGACGTAGAAAACATTCTCGACGAGCGCGAGCGTCGGGCGGCCGGAAAAGAATTTCACGTCCTGCACCGGACGCGTTTTGCCGTCGGGCAGCTTGAGTTGTTGCGTGAAGGAAAGTTCGCCGCCGTTTTTGTCGAGGTGCGGAATGAGTTCGGAGACCTGTCCGTCAAAATGAAGCAGGCTCGTAGGCGCGTGGAGCGTTGAGTGCGGGTTCACGCCGTCGCGCACCGACGCTTCGGCGCTCTCGCGGATCAGTTCGAGGCGCGACGTCTGTCCCCAGCGCGACAGCCAGTGGAGCAGTTCGAGCGAAGACAAAATCAGCGTGTCGTCATTGTCGCGGTGCGTGGAGTGGGTCTCCGAAAGCCATTGGATGAAATCCCAGTCCGCCGGCGGAAAAAGCTCCTGCTCATGGGTCGCGCGCGTCACCAATTCGACGATTTCGCGGAGCGTTTTCAGTTTTTCACCCGTGCGCGCGCGGAAAAGATAAAACTGGACGGCAAGGCGATTGATCTGCGGATGGTCTTCGTCCGGCCACGGCTCGCAGAGCACGCGCAGCGACGCGCGCGGCGAATCGAGATGCGCGGGCTTGGGCGGGAACAGCCAGTTCTCAAGCTCGGAAACAAGAATCTGCTCCTGCTCGGCTTCCTGCACGGCGGCAAAATTCACGATGTTCGCGTGCGTCTGAAGCTCGGTCGGCAGCGGACGCTTTGCGCGAAGGAAAAGGAACGCGACTTCTTGAAGGCGATTTTTCCCTCGCGCGTTGAGCAGGCGCGGCCACCAGTCGTTGCCGGGAAAATCTTTTCGCGAGAGGGAAAGTTTCTCGAAATAATCTTCGAGCAACAGCCACGCGCGCTGCGAATCCGCGCAAGAAGCGAAGTTGTTCAAAAGCTCGGTGCGCTCGGCGACGGCGGCCTTCGAATCGGAAAGCTCGCGGCGCAAATCCGCCAGCGCGCCGTAGGTTTTCGAAAGCACGTTGTGGTGCGCGTCATACTTCGTCGGACCGTTGTGCCGCACGCCGTTCCCATTTTTATTTGTGAGTCTGGACATTCTGATTTCCCAATCCCGTTATGGGAGTGTCTATCACGGCATGGAAAGGCGGTTTTGGTCAATGAAAAAGAATTCACAATCTGATTGTGGCGGGCGGGCTTGCTCGGGAAATGTGGGTGGAACAGGCCTCTGGCCTGTCGTTTCCGGCGTCCCGCCGGAAACCGTTGTGGGAGATGGAACTTTGGGTGGCAGACAACAAACGAAATTCAACTTCCACGACGAAATTCGGCGGGACGCCGAATTTGACAGGCGAGACGCCTGTTCCACCCAAAGAAATCAGCTTTTCTCCGCGCCGGAATCGGGCTTCACGCCCAGTTTTTTCTCCAATTCGGCGACGCGCTTCAGAAGCTCCGGCAACTTGTATAGCGCGATCAACTGGCGTTTGTATTGTTTGTCCGGTTGCGCGGGATAGCCAAACCATTTTTCACCGGCGGGAACGTCATGCATCACCCCGGACTGCGCGGCAATGACTGCGCCGTCGCCGATCTTCAAATGACCTGCCAGGCCGACTTGCCCGGCCAACGTGACAAAATTTCCCAGCTTGGTGCTGCCGGAAATCCCAGATTGCGAAATGACGAGGCAATTCTCGCCGATGACGACGTTGTGCGCGATCTGGACAAGATTATCAATCTTCGTGCCCTTGCCGATGACGGTCGGGCCGAGCGCGCCGCGGTCAACCGTTACATTCGCGCCGATCTCGACGTCGTCACTGATGATGACGTTTCCGATTTGCGGAACTTTGTGGTGCGCGCCTTCGTCGAAGACGTAGCCGAAACCATCCGAGCCAATCGCTGCGCCAGCATGAATCGAAACGCGGTTGCCGATTTGTGTCTGCGGATAAATCGTGACGTTCGGAAAAATTTTCACGTCCTCGCCAAGCTCACAATCTTCACCGATGTGATTGCCGCCGCGCAAAACAGTTCGAGCGCCGATTTGCGCCCCAGCTTCGATGACGCAAAGCGGCCCGACGTGCGCGGTCGGATCAACTTTGGCCGACTTCGCGACAACGGCGCTCGCGTGGATGCCCGGCGGAAATTTCATTTCAGGAAAAAACAGCGGCAGAACTTTTGCAAAAGCCACGCGCGGATTCGCGACGCGAATCAAAACTTTTTTGTCAGACTTGAAGTGATTGTTGACGAGAATCGCCGACGCTGCGCTTTGTTCCGCCTTGGAAAAGTATTCCTCGTTCTCCGCAAAGGTCAGGTCGCCTTTCCGGGCCGTGTCTGCCGGGGCGAAATTATCCAGCACGATGGAAGTGTCACCGACGACTTCGCCATGCAGATGCTTCGCGATTTCAGCAGCGGTGAAAGACATATTTCCGATGGATTTTAAGGGGTTTTTAGCGATTGGCGAGAACGATTTGCCGAGGAAACTCTGAAAAATCGCCCGACGCGCAGTCGCCCGTTGACATTGACGGGCTGCCGTAACTATAAATCCTAAAACCTGACTCCCTCATATGTCCAAAACACTTCGCGTCGGAATGATTGGTTATCGCTTCATGGGCAAGACTCACTCGAACGCGTGGCGGCAGGCGCCGAAATTTTTCCCGCTCAAGGCCAACGTCGAGATGCACACCATTTGCGGTCGCGACAAGGCCGGCGTCGAAGCCGCGCGCGCGCAACTCGGCTGGCAAAACGTCTGCGTGAAAGACTGGCGCGATGTCGTCGAGAACCCGCTCATTGACATCGTTGACATCAACACGCCGAACGATTCGCACGCCGAGATCGCCATCGCCGCCGCGAAAAACGGCAAGCATGTCCTCTGCGAAAAACCGCTCGCGATGAACGTCAAGCAATGTGAACAGATGCTCGCCGCCGCCAAAAAATCCGGCGTCGTCCATATGATTTGCCACAATTACCGCCGCATCCCCGCCATCGCGCACGCGCGCAAGATGATCGAGGAAGGCGCGCTCGGTCAGATTTATCATTACCACGCGCGTTACGCGCAGGACTGGATAGTTGATCCGGCTTTTCCGCTCGTGTGGCGTTTGCAAAAAGGAATCAGCGGCAGCGGCGCGCACGGCGACATCAACGCGCACATCATTGACCTTGGTCGCTACCTCGTCGGCGAGTTCAAGGAAGTTTCCGGCCTCATGCACACCTTCATCAAAGAGCGCCCGCTCCCGAGCGAAGCCGGCAAAGGCTCCGGCCTCACAGCCGCTGGCACGCAAAAAATGGGCAAGGTCACCGTGGACGATGCCGCGATGTTCATTGGCCGCTTCGAAAACGGCGCGCTGGCGAACGTCGAGGCGACACGATTTGCGCTGGGCCGCAAGAACCACATTGATATTGAGATCAACGGCAGCAAAGGCTCGTTGCATTTCGATTTCGAAGACATGAACCGGCTGAAATTTTTCGACAACAACCAGCCGAAAGACCGGCAGGGCTTCAGCGACATTCTGGTGACGCAACCCGGCGGCGTTCATCCCTACGTCGGCCAATGGTGGCCGCCCGGACACATCATCGGTTACGAGCACACCTTCGTTCACACCATCGCGGACTTCGTCAACGCGTGCGTCGCCGGCAAATCCGTCCAGCCGACGTTCGAAGACGGTCTGCGAAATCAAATGGTGCTCGAAGCGGTGGAACAATCGGCGCTGAAGGGGAAGTGGATCAAGGTATAATTCAAATTGAAAACCTTGACTGCAATCCTTCCGTTCGTTGCGCTGCCTTTGATGGGGCAAACAAATTTACCGGCACCAGTTATCACAACCAATCTTGTCACCGCGCACTACACATTTCGTGAAGTTAATGGTCAGCTTTACAACACCGAACGCAGCGAACTATTTGAAGACATTCAAGCCGAACTGCTCGAATCAAAAACAAATCTCCTAATCTGTCGGACTTTCAACATTAAAAAAATCTATGGTCGAGTCTATTCAGACAGTCTAACGTCCGGTGGAAATTTTCTCGGCTCAAGCAGAAGCGGACCGTCCTCTCCTCCAGTAATCGGAACAAAAAAAGAATACGGAAAAGTAATTGCTCTCTCCAATTATCCAGCAGCGAATACAGTCACCATTGACCAAACGGTAGATTGCCGCGCGTTGAAGGTTGGAGTTTATAATTACGACGATAAACCGATCCCGCTTTATGACCGAGGCATGCCGCATATCGTTCCAGTCGTTGTTACTAATTATCCGCGCACATCCGCAGAATCACCGACAAAAAAATGAGCCGTGAATCCACCGGGAGAAATATTTCTTAAGAATGATTGTCGGCATTGTGGCAACAGCATTGAATATCCACTCGAACTGCGCGGCGAACAAATCCAATGCCCGCATTGCGGCCAATTCACTCAACTCGGCAATGCCGCAGCACCTATCGTTATCATGCAAGCGCCACCCGCAATGCCCGCGCCCCGACCACAAATTGTCTATGCGCAACCACCGCCAGCACCGATTGCTCATGGAAGAATAAAAACAAAAACTGAATCCGCCGGTGTCGGTTGCTTGATTCAAGGCATCGGTCTTTTACTGGTTTGGTTTTTCCCCATCGGCACAATCGTCGGAATTATTTTTCTCGTCGTCGGCTCCGTTGCGTCGAAAAAATTCATATGCTCTGAATGCGGCAATCATGTCGCTTCCAAGCGCGTGAAAATGTGCCCGGCCTGTCACGCACAACTTTCAAGTGGTTGGTTTTCATGAATTGGGCGGCGTCTCAGCAGAGTGCCGCCAACTGAAATTCCAAAAAAAGTTTCCGGCGCTCCTGCCCCGCACTTCCAAAAGAAATGTTATAATTCAAATCATCAAAACGAAACCGATCTCAGAACCTAAAAACCGTCGCGCCGTCACGCGCAACTCGGACTATCACAGATTGTTTGCGCTCAAGGCAGCAAAGCGAGTCCTCGTTGACGTGCTGCGATTAGAAGAGCGCGGGAATGTCCATCCCACCGTAACGAAGCCGCCGCAAAATCAAATCGTTGCCGCTGACTTCGTAAAACAAAAGATAATTTCGGAACTTCGGAATGGAAAAACTCCGAATGCCGCGCTGCCGCAAATTGCGCCACTCGCGCCCGATAAAAGGATGCTTTTGGATGAGCGTAATCGTCTGCCGCACGCCTGCCGCAAACTTCGACGCCACGATGCTTCCGGTTTTGTCCTGAAAGTATAAAAGCAGTTCGGCGTAGTCGGTCTCAAAAGTGGAGCGGTGAACGAGATTCATTTCCCTTTCAACACGCGCTGTTCGATCCGCCGCAGCTGCGCCAGCGTGTTTTTCTTCACCGGCGCGGCATCGGATTCGTCAATCCACTTCTGAACTTTAAACAACATCGCAGCGTCTTCGGCCTCGAAACTTTTTTCCAAGCGCGCGAGCGCCTCCTGATTCAAACTGCGGAAATTCATCTCTGCGCTTTGTTCGAGCCGCGTCCGCAAAACGTCTGACGCTCCTTTGATCTGGATGGGTTTGCTCATGCGGTAATCATAATGACACCATTCAGCATGTCAAATGCAGTGCGCCGCAGTCGCCGAACCGTGACGCGCAACTCGGACTATCACAGATTGTTTGCGCTCAAGGCGGCAAAGGAAGCCGGGCGAGTCCTCCCGATTTTTGAAAAAGAAAGTCCGCACGATGCCCGCCCGCGCCGCCGGTCAAGCCGTCGCCACCTGGCACGTGCCGACTCATGCGATGGCAGTTCCTTGGTATGTTTGCAAAGCTTTGTTCGCCAATAGAGTGAAGTTCTCAGCCAAGTAACCCTTGACTCATGAACCCTCAGAGGAGGAACAACGTTCATACGATCTTCTCATCGCTGCAAAATTCTCTGCGCCGCTCGCTTGACTGACTCGGCAAGTTCGCGCGGTTGAACGACCACCGCATCGCCGCCCCAACTCAAGACCCAACGCTCCACTTCCTGCAAGCTCGAAAGTTTCAGGCGCAGTTCCACGCCGCCGTTCTTCAGTTCGCGCAATTGCTGCGAGTCGTGCCACTTCTTTTCACGGACGTAATCGGCAGCGCGCTTGTTGAAGCGGATGAGCACTTCGAATTCGCCATGGCCGGACTGCACGCCGAAACTGTCGCGCAAACGTTTCTCCAGCGAAAACTTTTGCGGGCGCTCGAAAGTCTTTCCCGTCGGCTTGACGGATTTGATGCGCGCCGGAACGAACGTGCGGATGTCTTTGCGCAGATGATCGTAGGCGAACAGAAACCATTCGCCGTTGATGTTTGCGAGGTGATACGGGTCAACGACGCGCTGCTCGGCCTTTTGCTGTCCGGGTTTGCGATAAAAAAGTTCAAGTTGCTTGCGTTCGGCAGTCGCTTTGGCCAGCGCATCGAAAATTTTCAGATCAAGAATCGGTTCGGCGCGCGTCCGAAATGAAATCGCCTGGTCCCAGTCCGCGAGATGAAACGAAACGGTGTCCGGCAGCGACTCGGCCATTTTCTTGAACGCGCTGAGCAGTGGCTTCTCGAACGTCGTGCCGCGATATTGCTGAAGCGCCTTTTCCGCAACCACCAGCGCGAATAGTTCGCCCTCGCTGATCTGCATCGTGGGAAACGAGCTGACTTCCTGCGTGTAATGGTAGCCGAACTTTTGCGGATGATATTCAAGCGGAAGATTCAGCCGGTCGCGCATGAATTCCAGATCGCGATGGATGGACTTGCTGCTGACTTCCATCTCGCGCGCAAGCGTGCTGGCGTTCGGAAATTTCCCCGACCGGAGCGCCTCGTGGATTTTCATCATCCGCTCCAGCGGCGGACGCGAGCGCGGCAAATCAGCGGTGTTTGCGGTCAGCACCGTGCAAGAATGGAGCAAAGTAATGAAAAATCAAAGCCTGTGAAGCGCGCCGGGGATCCCGCAAGCAGCGGAAGTTACGACCGGTTCAGCGCGCTCAGAATCGCCTTCACGGAAGCAAGCTCGATGTTCGTGTCCACACCTGCGCCCCAGCGGGTTTTGCCGTCCGCGTGTTTGACTTGAATGTAGGAGATTGCGGCGGCTTCCTCGCCGGAACTCAGGGCGTGCTCGGCGTAATTTCCAATCTCAAATCGTGGGACGCCGGCTTGCGTGAAACCATGGACGAGGGCGGCGAGCGGGCCGTTTCCTTCGCCGCTGAATTCAACGGGCTTGCCATCGCGCAAAAGTTTCGCGCGGCATTTCACAACGCCGTTTTTGCTTTCGGTCTCAAATGACTTGAGTTGCCAAGGCGACGTGCGCTCGACGTATTCGCGCCAGAACATCGTCTTCAATTCCGCGCCACTGACTTCGCGACCGAGCCGGTCCACTTCTTCGTTGGCAATCGGGCCGAACTCACGCTGCATATCTTTGGGAAGCAAAATTCCAAATTCGCTTTCCAGCAAGTAAGCCACGCCGCCTTTGCCGGACTGTGAATTGACGCGGATGACTTCACGATACTCGCGGCCAATGTCGTTTGGATCAATCGCGAGGTAAGGCACGTCCCAATGGCTGCGGCTGTTTTTTTTCCATTCAGCCAGACCTTTGCGAATCGCGTCCTGATGCGAGCCGCTGAATGCAGTAAAGACAAGTTCGCCCGCGTAGGGATGGCGCGCGGGCACGTCCATGCCGGCGCAGCGCTCATAGACTTCGCGAATCGCGTTGAGGTTGGAAAAATCCAGCTTCGGATCAATGCCGTGCATGTAGAGGTTCAACGCAACGGCGATGATGTCGAGGTTGCCGGTGCGCTCGCCGTTGCCGAAAAGCGTGCCTTCGACGCGATCTGCTCCCGCGAGCAAACCAAGCTCCGTGGCCGCAGTGCCGGTGCAACGGTCGTTGTGCGTGTGCAAACTGATGATGAGCGAGTCGCGGTTTTTTATGTTGCGGCAAATCCACTCGATCTGGTCGGCATAGACATTTGGCATCGCGACCTCGACCGTGTCCGGCAGATTCAAAATCATTTTGCGTTGCGGCGTCGGCTGCCAGACATCCATCACCGCCTCGGAAATTTCCTTGGCGAACTCCACTTCCGTGGCCGAAAAACTTTCCGGTGAGTATTGGAGCATCACTTCAGTCCCTTTGAGGCGCGGCAAACGTTCCTTGATCCATGTCGCGCCGCACACGGCAACTTCAATGATTTCTTTTTCAGTCTTGCCGAACACGACACGGCGTTGTGCCGGCGAGGTTGAATTATAGAGGTGAACGATGACTTTCTTCGCGCCGACGAGCGACTCGAATGTGCGCTCGATCAAATCCTCGCGCGCCTGCACGAGCACTTGAAGCCAAACGTCGTCCGGCGCGCGATGTTCCTCGATGAGCCGGCGATTGAAGGTGAATTCCGTGTTTGATGCCGATGGAAAACCGACCTCGATTTCCTTGAAACCGATTTTTACGAGCGTCTGGAAAAGTTCGAGCTTCTGCGAGACGTTCATCGGCACGGCGAGCGCCTGGTTGCCGTCGCGCAAATCCACGCTGCACCAGCTGGGCGCGCGCGTGATGACGCGGCCGGGCCATTGCCGGTCGGGCAAATTGACCGGCGGAAACGGGCGATATTTTTTTGACGGGTCTTTCAACATAAAAAGGGCTGAGTTGGATTTAACCACGGATGAACACGGATGGACACGGATAAAAAGACGCCGTCTTTGCGCCTGATGTCAGCGCAATTTCTCCAATTGAATCCGTGTATATCCGTGTTCATCCGTGGTTAAAAAATAAAAAACCCCACCGCCGATTCGGCAGTGGGGTTTGAAATCTCGTGATTACTTCAGAACCCGACTGCCACGCTGCGCAGCAGCAGCGCGTTCGTAAGCAGCAGGTTCAGCTTCAAGTTCACGAGAAAGTTATAGTCAGAGTTTCCGCTCAGGTCAATGACTTTTCAGGCGAGGTCACCTGAGCGTCAGTCTGGCGGCAATCGGAAAATGATCGCTTGGGAACTGACCGTCCTTTGAAAACGTGACGATTTCTGCAACCTCAACTGAAACTTCTCCGCGCGTGAGAATCCAATCAATGCGCGGCCCGCCGGGTGCCGCTTTGGAAAATCCGTTGAATGTGCCGATGCCTTCGTTTTTGCGCTCGGCAGCCACGATCCACGTATCGGTCAAAAACTTTTCATCCGTCAAAATCTTGTAAGCCTTGTTCGCCCCGGCAGCTGCGTTGAAATCGCCGGCGACGATGATCGGCAAATCCGTTTTCAGATTTTCAATGCGAGCGCGCAGCAGCGCCGCGCTTTTCTCACGCGCTTCCTGGACTTTGTGATCGAAATGCGTGTTGAAAAAATAAAAATCCCGTTTGGTGATGCGGTCGAAGAAGCGAACCCACGTGACCATGCGCCGATTGGTGTTGCCCCACGTTGACGAGCCGACGACATCCGGAGTGTCCGAAAGCCAGAAATGGTCGAACTCCAGCGGCTCGAAGCGCGTCTTGCGATAAAAGACCGCCATGAATTCGCCGCGGCTTCCGCCATCCCGGCCAAGACCGATCCATTCGTAATCCGGCAAATCGCGCGCGATGTCTTTGAGTTGCGGATACACACCTTCCTGCGTGCCCATGATGTCCGGCGACATTTTCAAGATGCATTCGCGCATCACCGGCCTGCGGTCCGGCCACGCATTCGGCCGGTTCATGCTTGCGTAACGCAGATTGAAACTCATCACGCAGAGCGAATTGGAGGATTCAGCGGCAGGTGAAGTGAGTTGCTGAAAGAAAACCAGTGAGATCAAGAGAGAAATTTTTTTCATAAGCTGTTCAGTCGCGCAGAGAATATAGCGGCGACGCAGGAAAGAAAGTTTTCGTCATCTGACCATTGGACTGTGAACTATGCCGCCAGCTTTTATTCAGCGGAGAAGCGAGTGGGTCGGCCGCTTTTGGCTGGTGGATTTTGGATCGTTTGCATAAGGTCAAACGTGCCCTGCAAACCGCCCAAATCTCAACTGGAGCAGACCACACCGGCCAATCGTGTTCAAGGAGAACAGCAATGGATTTTCGATCACTGAACATTCGACGGATGTCGGAGTTGAACCGGCTGCCGTGGTTTGAGAAAAATACGTCCGGCGAGTTGCGGTTGAAAAACGATGCCGGCGTGCCTCCGGTGCTGGACATTCATTCGCACGTAGGCTGGAGCTACGGTTTCGCGCGACCGGTGGACTACGGCGCACGGACCGACTTGATTTATTTTTACGACTACGAAGTTGATCAGGATGTGTTGTTCGAGGAGCGACACCCGTTTCCGGTCGAAAAAAAACAACTCGGCAAAGACATCAACTCATCGCTTTACAAGTTGTCGCCCGTCTCGGCCACGCACACGGCGGCAAATTTCTCGGCGGAAATGGACAGGTTCAATGTGAAGCACGCCTGTCTGCTGCCGATCGAAGGCCCGATCCTGTCGCACCACGCCGAGGACACGATGCGCGCGGCGGCTTTGGACGCGCGGTTCATTCCGTTCGGCGCGGTTTTTCCGTGGCCGTGGGGACGAAGGAAGATCGAGCGGTTGAAGAATCTGCGTTCGCGCGGCGCCATGGCGGTGAAGGTGCATCCGGAATTTCAATTCATCGCCGCCGACCATCCGCATCAGTTGAAGCTGTTCGACTGGTGCGCGGAGAACGGCGTGCCGGTGCTGGCTCATTGCGGTTACACGGGCGCGGAGCCGGCGTGGTTGCGCGCAAAGGCGGAACCGGAGCGCTTTCGTCCCGCGCTGAGAAATTTTCCGAAGTTGCAGTTGCTGCTGGCGCACACGGGACTTTCAAAACGCGCGGAGACACTGGCGGTGGCGCGGGATTTTCCAGAGCAGGTCTGGCTGGACATTTCGGGCCAGTCCGCGCCGGATTTGAAAATGATCCTGGACAATTACGACCGCGACCGGATTTGTTTCGGTTCGGATTGGCCGTTTTATCCGCTCGCGGTGGCGCTGGCTCGTTCGCTCGTCGCGACGGAAAGTTGTCCTGATTACCGGGTCAACCTGTTTTACAACAACGCTGTGCGCTTTCTCGGGCTGCGTGCATGAATGACGGTTGACTGGCGTGCGAGAAAACGGTTTGATTTGAGCGACAACCAAACCATTCGTCAACTCAAACCATGCAAACGCAAATTAAACAATCGAATTTCAAAACCACCTTTGTCTCGCGTCGCGAATTTCTGCGGCGCACCTCGCTCGCCGCCGGTGCGGCTGCATTCACCTTTCCCTATGTCGGGCGCGTGCTGGGCGCCAACGACCGCATCAACATCGCCTGCATCGGCGTGGGCGGCAAAGGCGACAGCGACAGCCGCGACGCGAAGGCGAACGGCGGAAACATCGTGGCCATCTGCGACGTGGACCAGCGCACGCTGGAAAAGAAGGGACAGGTGTTCCCGCAGGCGAAGCGCTTCCAGGACTACCGCAAGCTGCTCGACGAAATGGGCAAGGACATTGATGCAGTGACCGTCTCGACGCCCGATCATAACCACGGCCTTGCAGCCACCCGCGCCATGAAGATGGGCAAACATTGTTTCTGCCAGAAGCCGCTCACGCAAACCGTTTACGAGGCGCGCACCCTGCGCCGGCTGGCAGCGGAGAAAAAGCTGGCCACGCAGATGGGCAACCAGGGCAGCGCCGAAAGCGGCTTGCGCCGCGCCGTCGAAGTCGTGCAGGCCGGGGTGATCGGCAAACCGCTCGAACTGCACGTCTGGACCAATCGTCCCGTCTGGCCGCAGGCCCTCGACCGTCCCAAAGGCAAGGATCCTGTGCCGGCGTATCTGGATTGGGACTCTTGGTTGGGGCCGGCGGCGAAGCGGCCATTCAAGCAGGATGTTTATCACACCTTCAAGTGGCGCGGCTGGTATGAATTCGGCACTGGCGCGCTGGGCGACATGGCCTGTCACACTGTCAACATGCCGTTCCGCGCCTTGAAGCTGGGTTATCCGACCGTGGTCGAGTGCGAACTCGCCTCGCGCGTTTACCCGGAGACCTTCCCGAAGACCTCCCGCATCCGGTTTGAGTTTCCAGAGCGTGAAGGTTTGCCGCCGTTGAAATTCTGGTGGTATGACGGGAACCCCGGCGATGCGCTGAAACCGCTGCGACCCGAAGCGGACGCGACCAAGGAAATCGTCGGCACCATGGGCGTGCTCCCAGCCGCCGGCGCGCTCATCATCGGTGACAAGGGCAAGCTATTCTCGCCCGATGACTACGGAGCCCGCTTCTTCGTGGCGATGAAGGGTCAGGAAGAGATGGTGGCGGGTGACAAGCACGACGCTTGCACGGCTGTTCCGCAATCAATCCCTCGCTCGCCCGGCCATATGCAGGAATGGTTCCGGATGATGAAGGACGGGACGCCGTCCTACTCGAACTTCGACATCGCGGCATATCTCACGGAGATCATTCTGCTGGGTTGTGTCGCGCTGCGCGTAGGCGAGGGCCGCCGCATGGAATGGGATGGACCGAACATGAAGTCCACCAACTTGCCGGAAGCCGCCCAATTCGTCCGCCGCAACAATCGCAAGGGCTGGGACGCCTGAGCGCCAGATTCGTAAAATCAATCCGACAAAACACAAGCGGCCTTCGGAAACGAAGGCCGCTTTTCTTGCGCGCACGGAACGAAGCGGTCAGAAATACGGCAACCGCTCGCGTGGCTCCTGCCAGGCACGCGCACTGGCCGGATCAGAGCGGTTTAAATTAAGCCGTAGCCACTGATCAGCGCCAATCACTCTCCCTCACCCTAACCCTCTCCCGCTGGGAGAGGGAACACCGCAGGCGCGCCCTGGTTTTTCCGATGTTGACCCGCAAATCCTGCCGTCCCGCCTGGGCGGGATGCGACTGTGAACGATTCTCCCTCTCCCAGCGGGAGAGGGCCGGGGTGAGGGAGA
Source organism: uncultured Verrucomicrobiota bacterium (assembly GCA_964389025.1). GTDB lineage: Bacteria > Verrucomicrobiota > Verrucomicrobiia > Limisphaerales > CAYMCQ01 > CAYMCQ01. The sequence continues at coordinate 18,073 of CAYMCQ010000038.1, read as the reverse complement.
ACACAACGACAAAATCTTCGGCCACAGAATTTTTTAAATCACTCTAGCAAACAAGATCTCAAAACACCATTGACACTTGCTCCTGGAAACAGAATCTGTCTGGAAATGAACCCGATCCAAAAACTATTTCCTATCAGCAAATTATTTTTCCTCCTCGCCGCCCCTTGCCTCGCACTTGGCGTCGCCGCTCGTGAACTGCCTTTCGTTACGTCCGAGAGCGCCGACAAGTGGTCCGCGAAATTGGGGAAGGTGGATAGTGTGGTCGAAGATCTGATCCGGCAAAAAAAACTGGCAGGCGCGACGGTGATGATCGCCCAACGCGGGCAGGTGGTTTACTTCAACGTTTTCGGCAAGATGGACCTGGAGGCGGACAAACCGATGCGCCGGGACGCCATTTTCCGCATCTACTCCATGAGCAAAGCCATCACGACAGCCGCCGCCTTGATGCTTTGTGATGAAGGAAAAATAGGACTCGACGATCCGGTTTCCAAGTATGTGCCGGATTTCAAAGGTCTCAAAGTGTGGAAAGAGTCCGGCAACGTCGCGCCAAGTCGCGAGCCAACCATCCGCGATCTGATGCGCCACACCGCCGGTCTGACCTATGGTATTTTCGGGGACTCACCCGTTGACCGGCTTTATCGTGAAGCGAAGGTCTTGAACCCAAATGAAGACCTCAAGGCCATGTGTGAAAAGCTCGGTAAAATTCCATTGCAATACGACCCCGGCACCAAATGGGTGTATAGCGTCGCGTCGGATGTTCTCGGTCGGGTGATCGAGGTCGCCTCCGGCATGACCTTTGACGCCTTCCTGCAAAAGCGCCTCTTCGAGCCATTGGACATGAAGGATACCGGCTTTTATGTGCCGCGCGAAAAGGTGGAGCGCTTCGCTGCCATTTACAACTCTGATGGCAGCGGGAATCTCAAGCCTGCGGAAACCCAGACCGCAAGCTCGTTTCTCAACAAGCCCAAGTTCCTGTCCGGCGGCGGCGGACTGGTTTCCACCACGCGCGACTACATGAGGTTCCTGCAAATGATCGCGCAGGGCGGCGAACTCCTAGGCACGCGCATCCTGAAACCCGAGACGGTGGCGTTGATGACGCACAACCAGTTGCCCGCCGAGGTCATGCCCATTTCCATGAGCATCGTGAAGCGTCCCGGGGTCGGCTTTGGACTTGGCTTCTCCGTGCGTGTTGAATCCACCGACGGCGCGCCGGGTCGTGTGGGCGAATACGGCTGGGGCGGCATGGCGAGCACGCATTATTGGGGTTCGCCCAAGGATGACCTTGTGGTTGTGACCATGGAGCAGACACTTCCTTTTTCCCTGCTGCTCGAAACGGCGGTGAAAGGCCCCATCTACGACGCGATTAATAAATGAACCGCGGAGCGTCAAGCAGGCAATTTCCGATCAGTCCGTAGAAGGCGTTTGAGAACGCCCGCGATGATCACTTGATCAGCGTCTGTAATTCACCCACCAAATTGACCTTGAATATTCTGAGTGCGAGGGTCAGCCTTTCACCTACAAACCAACGATGTGAACATCAGGCTTTCCACTCCTGCACTTTCCACCCGCCGAGGTCGCCCGGGTTTCACTTTGATTGAATTGCTCGTCGTCATCGCCATTATCGCCATTCTGGCGGGCTTGCTGTTGCCTGCGTTGAGCAAGGCCAAAGAGAGAGCCAAACGGATCCAGTGTCTGAACAATTTGAGGCAGATCGGCATCGGCTGTTTCCTCTACGCGGGCGACAACAGTGACAAGTTGGTCGAGGCGCGGGGGGCGGAGGTGCAAGTCTGCCTCAACCCGCCGGAGCGCGCCCTGTGGGGAAGCCTGGGGTTGAACATCCTGACCAACGCGAATTCCATCTGGACCTGCCCGAACCGACCGGGGTTTCCAACCTACGAAGCCAGTTACCCCCAATTCGTGATCGGCTACCAATACTTTGGGGGGATCAAGATATGGAGCACTCCCTTCGGTTCGTTCCCGTCGCGCAGCCCCGTCAAACTTGGCGCTTCAAAGCCCGGGTGGTGCATCGCTGCCGACACGGTTATGAAGATAGACGGCAAGTGGGGAGGCGGACGCTATACCGCCTACGAGAATATGCCGCCTCATCGTGGCGCGAAAAATCTGCCCGTGGGCGGCAACCAGGTCTATGTGAATGGCTCGGCGTCCTGGGCCAAGTTTGATAAAATGTATTATTTCCACAGTTGGAACACCGACGGGAGTCGGATAGCCTACTGGTATCAAGACCCCGCCGATCTCGACAGCAGGATGCTGGCTAGGTTGAGCTCTTTGCAAGCCCGACCTTGATATTGACCTTGCCTCAATTTTGTGGGCTATCAAAGCTTGAGCGTATGAGATTCATTTTCGCAGTCACGGTTCTGAGTTTCTTGACAGCGAGCAGCGGCATCGCTGCCGAGAAGGACAGCTTTGAGGAATTGCAGAACCAGGCCCGGGCCGCTTTCGCCACGGGCAAGCACGATGACGCGATAACACTGGCGACCCGGGCCATCACCGTCGAGCCACAGAATCCGCGCGGCTACTTTATCCGCGCCAGGTTCCGCGAAGAAAACCGCGAGCCGGCCAAAGCCATCGCCGATTACGATCAAGCCATCAAACTCGACCCGCGCCTCCCCGATGCCTGGCAACATCGCGGCGGCGAACATTTCAAACTCGGCCACATCAAGGAATCCCTTGCCGACTTTGACGAGTTTCTCAAGTTGATGCCCCAGCAGGCACCGTATCACTGGCAACGCGGGATTTCGCTTTATTACGCGGGGCGTTTTGAGGAGGGTCGGAAGCAGTTTGAGTTGCATCAGACTGTGAATCCCAACGACGTGGAAAATGCGGTCTGGCATTTCCTCTGTCTCGCGCGAGCTGCCGGTGTGGAAAAAGCCCGGGCCGCGCTGATCCCGATCAAAGGTGACGCCCGCGTGCCCATGATGGAAGTCCACGCGCTCTTCGCCAACAAAGTCAAACCGGAGGATGTTCTGAAAGCCGCCGTCGCTGGCACGCCGACGCCGGCACAACTCACGCGCCAGTTATTCTACGCGCACCTGTATCTCGGTTTGTATTTCGAAGCAGTCGGCAATGACCAGCAGGCCTGCGAACACATCACTCAGGCGGCCGGACAATACCGGACAGGAGATTACATGGGCGATGTCGCGCGGGTGCATTTGCAATTGCGCTGGCCGAAATGAAGACAGATGGGAGAATTGGCGCGAGGTATTGTCGCGTCCGCCGCCGCGCTCAAATGAATTCGTTGATCAGGTTTTCGAGGAACTCCTGCCTGCCGCTGGCGTTGGGGGAAATGTCGCCTTTCTTGAGCATGTAGGTTTCGAGATCCTTGAAGCTGGCTTTGCCGGCTTCGATCTTCGCGCCGATGCCGCTGTCCCACGAACTGTAGCGCTGCTTCACGAAATCGGCCAGCCGTCCGTCTTTACGAATGGCGGCGGCAATCTTCAGCCCGCGCGCAAACGCGTCCATGCCGCCGATGTGCGCGTGGAATAAGTCAACCGGCTCGAAACTTTCGCGGCGCACCTTGGCGTCGAAGTTCGTGCCGCCGGTCTTGAAGCCGCCCATTTTGAGGATGGAGAGCATGATCTCGGTTGTGAGATAGACATTCGTCGGGAATTGGTCCGTGTCCCAGCCCAGTAACAGGTCGCCGGTGTTGGCGTCAATCGAGCCGAGCGCATCAGCAGCGATGGCCACTTCCATTTCGTGCTGCATCGTGTGGCCGGCGAGCGTGGCGTGGTTGGTTTCGAGGTTCAACTTGAAGTCCCGGAGCAGATCGTATTCGCGCAGGAAGTTCAGGCACGCGGCGGCGTCGGATTCGTATTGATGCTTCGTCGGCTCCTTAGGTTACGGCTCGATGTAGAACTGGCCTTTGAACCCGATGGCCTTCTTGTGGTCTGCCGCCATGTGGAGAAACGCGCCCAGGTGCTCCATCTCGCGCTTGAGATCGGTGTTGAGCAAAGTGCTGTAACCTTCGCGTCCGCCCCAGAAAACATAGCCTTCGCCTTTCAATGCGTGTGTGACCTCGATGGCTTTCTTCACCTGCGCGCCGGCGTAGGCAAAAACATCCGCATTGCAACTGGTCGCCGCGCCATGCGCGAAACGCGGATGGGTAAACAGACACGCCGTGCCCCAGAGCAGTCCGATGCCCGTGCGCTGTTGCTCGTGCTTGAGCACTTTCGCGATGGCGTCGAGGTTCCGATTCGTCTCGCGCAGGCTGCGGCCCTCGGGCGCCACGTCGCGGTCATGAAACGCGTAGAAGGGAACGCCGAGTTTCTCCATGAACTCGAAGGCTACGCGGACGCGCGTCTCGGCCATCTTCATCGAGTTGGTGCCGTCTTCCCACGGGCGGATCGCCGTGCCCACGCCGAACATATCAGCCAACTGTCCGCGGATCGTGTGCCAGTAAGTGACCGAGAACCGCAGTTGCTCGCGCATCGTCTTGCCCGCGACAATCTCATCCGGGTTGTAATGTTTGAAGGCGAGCGGATTTCTCGAGCGTGGCCCTTCGTATTGGATTTTGGAAATGCCTGGGAAGAATTCTTTTTGTCGCTTGTTCATGCTCGTTAAGAAACGTGCTCAAAGCCTAGCGATGGGCTGGAAACGGAGCAAGCAAGGACGCGACACGGTCAGCCAGCGATCAATTCGCTCGCAAGGGCAAGCGCAGACCTTCCGGCCTGCGCTCCGTTGGCGGGTGGGGAGAAACTTATTGCTGATTTCCGGGCGGCGGGCCGCGACGCGGTGGACGCTGCCTGTCGGCAGAGCCTTCACGGTCAGGACCGCCTTCGCGATTGAAGCGATGGCGCGGGCCGTCTTGCGGACCGCCTTCAGGCGCGCCTTGAGGTCGGGGCGGACGCAATTCTTCCATTGTCAATTTGCCGTCGCCATTTTTGTCCAGCTTCTTGAGCGATTCGGACGCTTGCGCGATTTCCGTCTCGTCAATCGTGCCGTCGTGATTTGCGTCAAGCGCGCCGATGAGCGGCGGCGGCGGCGGACGCTGTCCTTCGCCTTGTGGAGCGCCTTCGCGGCGCGGCGGACGTTCGCCGTCGCGCGGCTGAGGTTTGTCTTGTGCAAAAGTTATCGCTGGCAACGTGAGTCCCAGCGCCATGATGAGTGCGAGTTTGTTTTTCATAATTTTATTTTGTTGGCGCGATGGTTTTCATCACGTCATTCATTAGGACGCTGGCAACGTAAAGTTTCCGTTTGGGGTTGCGGGCGAAATTGTTAAGGGAGTGTAAAAGTTGGCGGAAAAAAACGCAGACGGACCGGCGCAACACACAGAATTCATACGCCGGCCCGCCTGTTTGCTCACACGAGCAACGCGGTTCGACGCAAATCCGGTTCCACTTTCCCACCGAATAACGCTTGGAAAACCGGCCAAATTCATAAATTTCATGGAAGCGCAGCCTTCACGCGGTAATAAAAAACGTCCGTCGTCGCGTTCGTGTCGGTGAGCGTGACGGTCGTGGAATTGTTTGTGACGACGATGGCGTTTGTCGCGGGCGACCACGCGAGGTCGTCGAGAACCGGCGCACGCCAGAGCGAGTAAGTCAGATTTGTGACGCGCTGCACCGAGATGGAAAATGCCAGATCCGCTTTTGTGAACGCGGTGACGACAGGCGACGCGAGCGTGTTCTGATAATTTCCGAGCCGCATTTCAAGGCTGTAATAGTTTGAGAGTTGCATCGAGGTCATCGAGTTGGTCAAAAGATTGACCGCTTCGTAAGCATCGTTTTTCAAATCGTAAAACTCCTCGTGTCCGTCGTTGAACTGGATGAGTTTGAATTGCGAATTGTGCAGCGCCTTGCCGCCGTCGCTGGCGGCGACGCTTGTTCCGAAAATTTCCGAGTAGGCATAGCGCGTCAGCGTGTTGGTGGTTTGCAGCGCGGGCAGCAGGCTTTGTCCGTCAATCGGGACATTCGCCGGAACTGCGGCAGCGACGCTTGTGCCGGCCATTTCCAGGATCGTCGCGAACACGTCCACCATGTTGACGAATGTGTCGTTGGTGCGATTTGGATTTATAACAGCCGGACCGGAGATGATGAACGGCACATGAGTTCCGCCTTCGTAGAGCGAGTCTTTTCCGCGCCCCGACGGGAACGGCGGCTGAAGAGTGTTGTTCGCCGTGCCGTTGTCGCCGAGAAAAATGACGTGCGTGTTTGTGCGGTTCACCGAGTTGAGCAAGCGGCCAATTTCCGTGTCCATCGCTTCAGTCATGGCGTTGAAATAATTTGCCGGGTTTGCGCTGATGTCGCCCGATGTGCCGGAGAGCGTCGAGTAGTGCGGGCAGAGATTCGTCGGCGGCAGATGCAACGGTGTGTGAGGCGCGTTGAAGGCGACCCACGCGAACCACGGGTTCGTGCCGCGCGCGGAAATCCAGTTCGTCGCGTCGTTGACGAGATCGGTCGTGGCGTAGGTGGAGTAATTTGCATATTGGACGTTGTTTGAAGTCTTCGTCCAGTTCGTGTAATTGGCAATCCCGCCGGGAATCGCGCCGGAGAAATTCGTCCAGCCGCCGACGGTCTTCGGCGTGTTCGCGCCGAACGCAAGATGCCACTTGCCGAATTGCGCGAGGTGGTGGCCGGTGGCCGCATTCGTGAACGCCTTGGGCAGCGTGAACGTGCTCGAACTCAGGGACGGCCCGTTGTCCACCACGTCGCCGACGCCGGTGCGAAAACCGAATTGCCCCGTCAGCAAACACGCGCGCGTCGGCGAGCAGACGGGATTGGCGTAGGCGTTGCGGAAGACGACGCCGTTTGTGACGAGCGAAACGATGTTTGGCGTCGGTGGAAGTTGCGCGCCGGTGTTTGTGGAGTTGTAGAGCACGCTGCTGTCCACGCCGTAGTCGTCGGCGATGATGAGAAGGATGTTTTGCGCACCGTTTGCGGAAAAGCACCAAACACCAAGCACCAAGCACCAAATCTGCGCGGTAGCGTTTTGGACTGCGCCAGCCCTCTGACGCTTTGGGGATGGAGGTTGCGCGACCGAAAGAGCCAGAGGGCTGGCACAGTCCAAAACCTCGCGGAGCTTCGGATGGTTCATGGGGAGAGTCGTCGCGTTCATGGCGTTTTCGCGATTTCGCGCGCGTCCTGCGCAAAGCGTGTGTCCGTCAACGTTTTCAAAAATGCCACCAGCGCGCGCTTGTCGTCATCACTCAGACGGATGCCGCTGTCGGGATGTTTCGCGAGATTTGGATCAAGAGTGTCGTTGCGCTTGACGCCGGTGCTGTAGTGCTCCACGACCTCCTCCAAAGTTTTGAAACGTCCGTCGTGCATGTAAGGCGCGGTGACGGCAACGTTGCGCAGCGACGGCACGGAAAATTTTCCCTTGTCGCCGTCTTTCTTCGTGAAATCAAAACGGCCGTGGTCTGTGAATTTGGAATCCAGTCCGTTGTTCGCGAACGTCTGGCTTTGGAACAGCGGCCCGCCGTGGCAATGAAAACAGTCCGCGCCGAATTGTCCGCGGCGGGCGTCGGATTCAGTGACAAACAATTGGAAGCCGCGCTGTTCTTCTTCCGTGAGTTCTTCCTTGCCGTCCATCGCACGGTCAAATTTTGAATCGAACGAAACTCGCGTCAGAATGAATTGCTCCAGCGCGCGGGCGATCTTATCGGCGGTGATTTCGCGCGAGCCGAAGGCGCGCTCGAAAAGCGCGGGGTAATCGGGCGTCGCTGCGTCTTGGTTGGCACGGGCGTCGCGCCCATCAAATTCGGCGTCGCGCCGTATTTCGTCGTGAGAGTTCGATTGCCGTTCAACGTTCGTCAAAGGAAATCTCCCAGCGCGACCGACGGTTTCCGGCGGGACGCCGGAAACGACAGGCGAGACGCCTGTGCCACCCATCGTTAGTTTTGTCACGACACGTTCCAGCGTCTCGTGCATCTCAATCGGGTTCTGAATCGGCATTAAAACTTGCTCGCGCAACGTTGCCGCGCGTCCGTCCCAGAAGAAATTTTTCTTCCAGGCGAGATTGAAAATTGGCATGGCATTGCGCGCTCCGATTTGGCCTTCCGCGCCGACGCTGAATTGTTTTCCAGTGTCGCTGAACGCGTTCTCCTCGCGATGGCATGATGCACAGGACTGCTGGTTGTTCACCGACAAAAATTTTTCATTGAACAAATGCCTGCCAAGCTCGACGCCTTCTTCGGTCAGCGGGTTGTCGCGCGGCAAATCGGGGACGGGAAATTGGGCGGAGAAGGTGAGGCGGTAGGGCGTTGTGGTTTTCGGAGGGTGGAGTTCCACGACGCCCCAATTCTTTTCCGATTTCAAGTCAGGGCGTCGTAGAACTCCGTCCTCCGGGAAGAGGGAAAATGCGCGCTCGACTTTTTTGCGCAGCGATTCGGCCAAGTCGTCGCCTTTGCGGGAGTGCGTGGAGGAATTTTCATCAGTGATCTTCAAATCAAGGACGCGGTCGAGATTCAGCGCGAGTTGCAGCGATTCATTCGAGGCGAATTTGAGTTCAACGGGCATTTCCACCGTCATCAGCATCGGGTCGTTGCCAAGATGTAATGAATAGCCGCTGATTTTTCTGCCGTCCGCCAGCCAATTTCCTTCGATGGCGAAGAAAACGTATCCGCCCGCCCAGCCCCAATGCAGGCCGTTCAACACTGGATTGAGCGGATGAGTCGCCGGATATTGCTCGGGCTTGGAGTGATTGATTTCAGGGCGCAGGCCGACGTGAAAACGGATTTTATTGTAGTTGCCGGCGGGAATTTTTTCGACAGTAAAGCTGGAATGGTCCTGGCCGAGGCTCAAAAACGCCTGCCAGTTGGTTTGCTCAAGCCACGAGCCGTTGCTGCGGCGCAACGCGAAATCGGACAGAAGAAAATCCAGCCGCGTGACGGAAAAAGTTTGTCCGGTGGAATTGGTCAAAGAAAATTTTTCGAAAGCCAGCGGGCGATTGTTAAACTTAGGAACGATTTGAACCGTGAGGTTGCGTTCACCGGTCGAAGCCGCTGCTCCGGAAACGCCTACCAACATCCAAAGCAAATACAAAACAACGACCACCACAAAAATCAATCGAAGTTCGGTCGTGTTGCAGTTTGGAGTTTGCGATTTCATTTGGCGTTGGCGCTTGAAATATTTACGGATTGATCGTGAATCCGCCGGTGAACGTGTAGGGCGGCGGCCCGGAAGTGAAGGTGACGACGACATTCTGCGCGCCGGTGGGTGCGTTGGTCGGAATGGTAAAGGTCGTAACGACCGTTCCTTGAACCGCGTAGGTCGTGTTGCTGCCGTAAATCGTGCCCGCGAGCGTGACGCTCGTGATGGGCGCGTTGGCGGGCGGCGACGGCGGCGTGCCCGGCAGCGTGATGGTGACGGTGATGTTCGTTCCGCGATTGCTGCTGCCTCCGGGAACAACGGACGTGTTGCCGCCTCCACCGCCGCCGCCCGTGCCGCTGACTGGATCGTAATTCGCCAAAGCCGTGCGCGCGACGCGAAACAATTCGAGGTTCCCGTCGCGCGAAAAATTGGTTTGCGTCGTGATCCCTTGTTGCGCAATGACGCCGCTGAGTTTGTTGCTCCACGCGGGGAAATTAGTCGAGGATTCGATGACGTAAGTTCCGCCTTCGACGGAACTCCACGAGAGCGTGACGGTGCTGCTGCCGACAACGGGCGGATTGATCGTCAGTGTGTTGCTTGCGCCGCCGATGTAATTTGTCGTCACGCTTTCGCTGATGCTCGTCTGGGAACTGCCGGTGGGACTGCCGAAAAATGCGCGCCCGATGTTGTTTGGATATTTCGGCGTGCCGTTGGTTTCAATGCTCACGAAGTAGGCGTAAGTGCCGCCGGGAAATTCGGGCGTGACGCAGTAGCGGACGTTGTATTCGTTGAGGTCGAACTCCACGCCCTGCTGGAAATTCGTGCCGGTGGCGGAATTCGTGAGGTCGCCAAGGTAGGCGTAGTCTTCCATGTAGCGGGCGATGGGATAAGTGGTGCTGACAGCCGGGCCGGATTGCGCGGCACCGACGTTGTAGAGGCGTTGCGCCCACGCGGGGATGGTGGCGCGTCCGGCGGTGGTGAGGTTGTCCGTGCCGTTGACGCCGTTGCGAAGCTGGAAGCCGCTGATCATCCGCCGCACGCCGCTGGCGGAGTCGAGCGCGTCGGAATAACCGTAAGGGCCGTAGATCGGCAGGCCGTCGCGAACCCAGCCAAGGATCGGCGAATGTTTCGTCACCGCGTTGGTGGACTCGGAATAAATTTTCGTTGTGGAATTGAAATCAACGTGGTCGCCGAGCAGGTAGCGCAGCGCCACGGGGTTCGCGTGGTAATGATGCGTGCCGGTCTGTTCCTGGTGCGCGTAGCCGGGATCGAACGTCACGCCCTCGTTCGCATACGCCTCGCGATGCCAGTAGCCCGTGCCCATGCCGCTTTCGGCTGAACCTGTCCAGACAAAGCCGTCGCTGCTGTCAAACATCGCCACGCCATCCACGAACAAACCTATCGTGCCGAGGCCGGTCTGTGTTTTCGTGCTGGGGATGGTGTTGGTGCGCGGGAAACGCCAGAGCGTTTTCTGGTTCACGGGATAATTCGGAAACGCCATCGTGTGCGCCGCGTTCAGATACCACGGCCCCATGACGTGCGCGCCAAGTCCGGTGCTGCGGATGTAAACCCAGTTGCTCGACGAATAAATTTCCTGCACGCCCGCGTAGGCCGGGAGCGATTGCGTCTGGCTGCCGTTGCTCCATGTGCTGACGGCGACGCCATTGGTCTTGTTGGCGTCGGTTGTGTAGATGCGCGCGTATTTGCCGGAGTAAGCCGTGAACCACGAATCCACGAGTGGATCGGCGGCGCGGAGATTCATCGTGAGCGCGAACAACAGACCGGCCGGCAGTTGAAATTTGATATGGCTTTTCATATTCGGTGGATGGGTTGTTTGTTTCTTCCGCCGCAAACCTGCAACCGCCATGTAAAGGCAGTGTGTTTGCACCGGAGAAAATTGTTAAGCAATGGTAAAAGTTCGCGCTTTCCACGAAAGAACCGCTATTCTGCAATCCACGAGCAACCATGACGACGCTCACTTTAAAAACTGAAGCCGGCAACCGCACGCGCGTCCTCGTCATTGACGACGACAAAAAACTCTGCCGCCTCATCGCCGATTACCTCACGCCGATGGGTTACGAAATCGCGCTCGCCCACACCGGGCCGGACGGCGTCGAGCGCGCAACTGGTGATTCGTGGTCAGCCGTTATTTTGGACGTGATGCTGCCCGGCATGGACGGCTTCGAAGTGCTGAAACAAATCCGCAAAACTTCCGACGTGCCCGTTCTAATGCTCACCGCGCGCGGCGAGGAAGCCGACCGCATCGTGGGTTTGGAAATCGGCGCGGACGATTATCTGCCGAAAACTTTTTCCACGCGCGAACTGCTCGCGCGGTTGCGCGCCGTCACGCGCCGGACAGCCCGCAAGGCAAAAGCCGCCAACGACGGTTTCGAGGATGAGATCATCGTCGGCAAATTGCGCGTTGACCCGAACACGCGCACCGCTGTCTTCGATGACAAGCCACTGACGTTGACGCCCGTTGAATTCGATCTGCTTGCCAGCCTCGCCCGCGCGCGTGGCCGCGTGAAATCGCGTGAGCTGTTGCTCGACGAAATCCGCGACCGCAACTTCGACGTGTTCGACCGTTCCATTGACGTCCACATTTCCGCGCTGCGCAAAAAACTCGGCGACGACGCGAAGGAGCCGAGGTTCATAAAAACAGTGCGAGCCGCGGGTTACATGCTCATCAATCCAGATGCGTAATCAAACACCAAACACCAAACACCAAACATCAAAGAAACACCAAGCCTCAAAAATCGAATCGGGACGCGAAGAATTCGGTGCTTGGTTTTTGGAGGTTGTTTGGTGTTTGGTGTTTGGGTTTTGGTGTTTATGAACAGCCGTTTCCCACTCTACGCCAAAATCCTCGGCTGGTTTTTCCTGAACCTGCTGGTTCTTGCCGCCGTATTTTTCGTTTTGTTTCGGGGACAGTTTCAGTTCGGAGTCGAGTCGTTGCTTGCAAACCGCGCCCGCGAGCGCATCCAGCCTCTCGGCCAGATCATTGCGGAGGAATTGAATTTGAAACCGCGTTCCGAATGGAATTCGATCTTGAAGCGGTTTACTGACGCGTATCACGTCAGGTTTTTGCTGTATCACGGCGAGGGCATGCAGCTTGCCGGCGAAACGATGCGCCTGCCGCCGCCCGTCCACGCGCGAATGACCGAGCGCCGGCCTTTGCGCGGACGCGACCTGCGAGGCGGCGAACCGCCGCCTCGTGACGGAGGAAATCCGCCGCCACCGCAACAAGAAAATCCGCTGTTGCGCGATGGGGAAAATTTTCGTCAGCCTGGGCCGCTGTTTGATTCGCCGGATTCCGAAGCGCCGCTTCGCGGGCCACGCGAAATGCGTGGATCGCCGCCAAACCCCGCGCCTTTCGTGGTTCGCATCCAGGACTCGCCGCGATACTGGATTGGGATCCGATTGCCACCCATCAATTCCACCGAAACTCCACGCGGACCACTGACGCTCTTCGTCGCGACGGATTCGCTGAGCGCCGGGGGTTTGCTGCTCGACTACTCGCTGTGGATTTGGGTCGGCGCGGGCGCGCTTGTGTTTTCAATTGTGTTTTGGTTGCCGCTGGTTCGCAGCATCACGCGCTCGATTGCGCAAATGAAAGATGCCACGGCGCAAATCGCCGAAGGCCGTTTCGACGTTCGCCTGAATGAAAAGCGCCGCGACGAACTCGGCTCGCTCGGCGGCGCGATCAACCGCATGGCCGCCCGGCTTGCCGGATTTGTCACCGGCCAGAAAAGATTTCTTGGCGACATCGCGCACGAGCTTTGTTCGCCCATTGCGCGGATGCAGATGGCCGTCGGCATCCTCGAAGAGCGCGCCGAGGAGAAGGACAAAAAATACGTCGCGGACCTGCGCGAGGAAGTTCAGGAGATTTCAAGCCTCGTCAACGAACTACTTTCGTTTTCAAAAGCGTCGTTGAACGCGGGCAACATCAAACTTCAAACCGTTTCCATCCGGGCGGCGGTCGAGAAAGCAGTGCGGCGCGACGCAGACAAACATCCGAACCTTCAAATCAAGATTGGTGAAACGTTGAAAGTCACGGCTGATCCGGAATTGCTCGTTCGCGCCGTCTCAAATCTGTTGCGCAACGCGATTCGCCACGCCGGCCAGTCACCGGTCAACATTTCCGCCAGCGCAACGAACAACGCGGTTGAACTCATCGTGGCTGACAGCGGCCCGGGCGTGCCTGAAAGCGAGATTCCGAAACTGTTCGATCCATTTTATCGCGTGGACACGTCGCGCACACGCGAAACCGGCGGCATAGGGCTTGGGCTTTCGATTGTGAAAACGTGCGTCGAGACCTGTCGCGGCTCGGTAATTTGCCGTAACCGAAAACCATCCGGGTTTGAAGTGGTGATTCGGTTGCCAGTCGCGGTCTGACTCCGCTCAGATTATTTCACCGCAGCCCAGACACGGTGGACGTCGTCGTGATCGTCGAGCGACTGGAGAAATTCGCCCACTTCGGCTTTTTGCGCCTCGGTCAGTTCGGGAAAATTTTTAGGAACGTAACCAAGCTCGCTCGTCACGACCGTCCAGCCGTTTTGCGAAAGCCATTTTGAAACGGCGTGAACCGCGGCGCGGTCGCAAATGAATTTCGCGCCGGCTGCGCCATCGGGAATGTCGTCGTTCTGCGCGCTCGTCAGCGGCTCGACTTCGTTGGCGCCGGCTTCGATGGCGGAGGCTTCGCGGTCAATGTTCGCGTCGGGATGATGCGCCTCGACGAGGCCGACATTGTCAAAAAGAAATTTGTTGCTGCCCGTCGTGCCGAGCTGTCCCTTGTCCTTGAACAACACTCGGATCTCCGGCGCGGTGCGGTTCACGTTGTCCGTGTAAACTTCGACGATGACCGGCACTTTGTGCGGCGCGTAACCTTCGAAGACGACGTGGTCCATCACGAGTTTTTCGCCGCCGACGCCCGCGCCTTTGTTGATGGCGCGCTGGATGGCGTCCTTCGTCACGCTCTCCTTCTTCGCCTTCTCGACGGCGGTGAAGAGGCGCGCGTTCATCGCGGGATCGGCGCCGCCCATCTTGGCGGCGACGGAGATTTCGCGGACGAGTTTGCCGGTCGAACGGCCTTTTTTCAGGCCGGCGACCAGACGTTTCGCATGTAGCCATTGGCGTCCCATGCGGCAAGACTAGCAGGGTTGGGAACAAAAATTCAACCGATGGTTTCAGCGGCAGCTAAAACTTTTGTCTCCGGCTCCAACGTCATCGGCTCGTCACGATCCAAAAACTCCTCGCAGACGCGAAAAAAGTCAGCGGTCGTTTCCACGCGACGGATCTGGTGGAGGAAATTTCCGCCGACGCCTTCGCCGATGAAGTTCATGAATTTCTTCATGCGCTGCACCTGCGCAGATTCGCGCACTCCCGGCGTGATTTCCGCGTCCCACAATTCGTGGATGTAATTCAACACGTCGCGTCCCGTTGGCAATTTCACCGGTTCGCCGCGCTGTTGTGCCCGGATCTGGTCGAAGAGCCACGGGTTGCGAATCGCGCCGCGCCCGATCATCAAACCGCGCACGCCCGTTTCCGCCACGACCGCGAGCGCCTGCTCCGCACTGTGGACGTTTCCATTGGCAAAAACTGGACAGGACAATTCACGCGCCGCCTGCGCGATTAAATCATATCGCACGCCGGGACGATACATCTGCGCGACGGTTCGGGCGTGGACGGTGAGCAGGTCAATCGCGTGCTTCGCGAAAATTGGCAGCAGCGTGTCGAACTCGTCAGGCGAACTGAACCCAAGCCGCGTCTTCACCGTGAACGGAATCGCGACCGCCTCGCGCAATGCGCCGAGGATGACGTCAATCTTTTGCGGCTCGCGCAGCAGTCCGCCGCCCGCGCATTTGCGATAAACGATCGGCGCGGGACAGCCAAGATTCAGGTCAATCGCCGCGACGGGATAATTTTGCAATTCCTTCGCCGCGCGCACGAGCGATGGAATGTCATTGCCGATCATCTGCGCAACGATGGGTTTGCCGGTTGGATTTTCAGTGATGGATTCGAGGATCCATTTTTCCAGATGCGAGACGGCGTGGACGCGGAAATATTCCGTCCAATAAACATCCGGCCCGCCATAACGCGCGATGACGCGCATAAAGTCGAGCGTCGTCACGTCCTGCATCGGCGCGAGCGAGAGAACAGACGCGTCGCCTTTGAGCAAAAGCATGAAAGTTTCGTGCGGAGTCACGAAACCATGTTACATCCGGCGCTCCTTGATTGCTGGCAAATTCTTCGCAAGCATTTCCTCCTTCAGTTTCGCCCTGAGATTTCTTTTGTCGTGGACGCGGATGGAAACATTTCCGGCGTCCGTATCGCGCGCCGATGACAAGCATCGTGTGGACTTTCGCTTTCTCGGCGTCCTGGATTTTGCCGTTGTTTTTGTTTGAAGAAAAATGTGATCGCACAAAGTTTGCGCTACCAAGCAAATCGTGCTTGAATGAGGGTGTCCAGACGGACGAGTGTAACTTGGATTGTAAGGACAAGAACTATGCAGCGAGGAATTTCTCATCTCGCAAGCGCGTGTTTGGCGCTGGGTCTTTTGCTATTTGTTGCCAACACTGCACTAGGCGGCAGCGTTGTTGTGTGGGGCAATCAAGTGATGCCTCCGGTTCCACCCGGCACACGCTACTCAGCCGTCATCGCGGGGGCCTTCCACAGTCTGGTTGTTCAGTCCAATGGAATCATTGTGGCTTGGGGACACAATCGTTATGGCCAATGCGCCGTTCCGGAAAATTTAACCAATACGGTGACGATTGCGGCGGGAGGATCGCACACCTTGGCTCTCAGGCCCAACGGAACCGTTGTGGCGTGGGGAACGGGAAGAACAAATTCTGGAGCTTGGCCTGATTTTGGACAAGCGATTGTGCCAGACGGTTTGAGTAACGTCGTTGCAGTTGCTGGTGGAGGGCAGCACAGTCTAGCGCTCAAGTCCGATGGAACAATCGTAGCATGGGGAGACAACCGCCTTGACCAAAGCACCGTGCCCAGTGACTTAACCAATGTCGTCGCGGTCGCAGGAGGTGGAGTGCATAGCTTGGCGCTTAAGTCGGATGGAACTGTCGCGGCTTGGGGTTACAACTATTATGGTCAGACCACAGTGCCCGACAGCCTGAGTAACGTCATCGCCATTGCTGGCGGATGGTGGCACAGTTTGGCGCTGAAATCCGACGGAACGGTTGTGGCTTGGGGCTACAATTATTACGGCCAGTGCAATGTTCCCAACGGGTTAAGCAATGTGGTCGCCATTGCCGCTGGAAATTATCACAATTTGGCGCTGCGATCCGACGGCTCCGTTGTAGCTTGGGGCCGCACTAACGAAAACCAATGCGTTGTCCCTTCGGGTTTGACCAATGTAGTAGCCATCGCGGCCAAGGCGCATCGCAACTTAGCGCTCACTTCGGATGGAACTGCTGTCGGATGGGGAGACAATTATTATAGTCAGAGTTTCGTGCCTGGATGGTTCAATGACGCTGTTGCGATTGATGCAGGATATTATTACAGCATGGCGTTGAAATCCGATGGAACGGTTGTAGTCTGGGGAGGCAATAGCGAAGGTGAAACATTGGTTCCCAACGGCCTTAGTAACGTCATGGCCATATTCGCGGCTTATTACCACTGTTTGGCTCTCAAGCGCGATGGAACAGTTGTGGCATGGGGAAACAATTACCAAGGCCAATGTGCTGTGCCGGTTGGTCTGAGCAATGTGGTGGCCGTCGCCGGTGGAGTCTATCACAGTCTTGCGCTCAAACGCGACGGGACTCTGGTAGGTTGGGGCCAAACCAGCGTGCCGCAAGGGTTGAGCAACGTCTTGACAATCGCTGCAGGAACTTATCACAATTTGGCGGTGAAGACAGACGGGACTGTTGTCGCTTGGGGATTCAATGGATTTGGACAATGCACAGTGCCGGTCGGTCTCAGCAACGTTGTCGCCGTAGCGGGCGGTGACAGCCACAGTTTAGCGCTCAAAGCTGATGGAACCGTTGTGGCTTGGGGATACAACAATCGAGGACAATGCAACGTGCCGGTTGGTCTGACCAATGTAGTCGAGATCGCTGCGGGACATTTTCACAGTCTCGCACTGAAGTCGGACGGCTTAGCGGTAGGTTGGGGTAGTGACTATGACAATGACGGCGTCAATACGGGGCATGCCACAGTGCCAACCAGTTTAAGCAATCTTGTAGCTGTCGCCGGAGGTTGGAATCACAGTCTTGCGTTGGTCGGCCCGCCTGCTTTGCAGTCGCGGCTGACGGGAAACAACTTTGTCCTTTCATGGCCTCTATGGGGACAGAATTTCACTCTCCAAACCACGACCAATGCCATGAATCCAGATGCTTGGATGACGGTAACGAATAGTCCGATTCTTTCAGGCCAACAAATCACGTTTACGAATCCGGCTGCAGGCAGCGGGCGCTTTTTTCGTTTGAAACTCTAAACCGCCAATGGTCTGGCTCAACAAACGGGGCTGCTACTTTACGCCCTTCGCTCCTTAACCGCCGCCAAAATATCTGCAATCACTTCGCCCTTTGAATTGAGAGTCTTGCCTATCGCCAAACGGTTACTATCCTCCTTGCATGAACCAGAACAGTGCGCCGCGCATTCTTGCCACCACCGTCGGTTCGTATCCCGTCCCCGAATGGCTCTCTGCCCTGCCCAGCGAACAGGCTTTGCTCGACGCCACGCGCGTTGTCTTCGACCTCCAGCGCCAGGCTGGCATTGATCTGCCCACGGACGGCGAGTTGTATCGCTTCGACGTGAACCATCCCGACACGAACGGGATGATTGATTATTTCGTCAGCCGATTGGGTGGCATCCGTTCCGATGTTGGCCGGCGCGAGACGAATGCGTTTCGCGCGAAACCGGAGATGCGTTTTCGCGGCAAACCTGCCGGCGTCGTCACCGGACCAATCACCGAGGGCGCGTTGAACCTTCCGGAAGATTGCGCGCGCGCCGCAAGCGAGGCGGGCGGGCGGGTTTTTCATGCCGTTGCCACTCGCGCGCCAATCAGGACG
>CAYMCQ010000037.1:0-37684 GCA_964389025.1 uncultured Verrucomicrobiota bacterium | reverse complement strand
ATGCGTATGCCGAACCTACAATCCCAGTCAATTTGCGTTATCTACATACTTCCGAAAAAGTTGGCAGGAATCGCAGTTGAACATCCTTGCCTCCATCGGTTTCCCGCAACTACATTTACGGGCAAAACAGCCGCATGCCCGCCGCACCCAGGCCAGTTAGCCGCAATCCACGCTATGAGCGGTGGCGCTGGCAGATCTTCGGCATCACCTGGCTGGCCTACGCGGGATTTTATCTCACGCGCAAGGCGTTTTCCGTGGCCAAGAACGAATTGAAGCGGCCAGAGGTCATGGGACTGACCAAGGCCGACATGTCCTGGATTGACGGCGCAAATTCCGTGGCTTACGCCGCAGGCCAATTCATCTGGGGGCCGCTGGGCGACAAGTTCGGGCCGCGCACGATTGTTCTGGGCGGTATGCTGGCGTCAGTGACGGTTGCGCTTGCCATGGGTTTGTCTTCAACCGTCCTGGTGATGGGGGTATTGTTTGCGGTTCAAGGATTGTGCCAGTCCAGCGGCTGGGCGCCGCTGACGAAAAACGTGGGTGAATTTTTTTCCCGGCGGGAACGCGGAAGCGTCATGGGTTTCTGGTGCACGAACTACGCGCTGGGCGGCTTCGTCGGCTCGACGCTGGCGGCCTGGGCAGCGCAAAAATTCGGGTGGCGCTATGCCTTCTTTGTTCCCGCCGGCGGGCTGTTTCTCATTTGGATTTTGTTCCTCCTGTTTCAGCGAAGTCGTCCGGAAGACGTCGGCCTGCCGCCCATTGAAAAGTATCACGGTGAAACTGAGGACGTGATCGTTCCGAAGGAAGCGCCGGAGGCGGAACCGGAAGGCTCGTGGAAGATTGTGATGGAAGTGTTGGGCAACAAAATGGTCTGGCTGCTGGCCGGCGTGTATTTTTTGGTTAAGCCCACGCGCTACTTGATGCTCTACTGGTCGCCGGTGTATATCAACGAACTCCTCGGCACCGGCACCGCGACTTCGGGATTCCTCGGCAGCCTGTTTGATCTGGCCGGTCCGGTCGGCAGCGTGGTGGGTGGTTTGATGTCCGACCGGCTGTTCAAATCCAAACGCATGCCCGTTTGCGTAATCGCCCTGTTCTGCCTCGCGGTGCTGATGGTGACGTTCCGTTTTCTGCCCGCGACCCGGCTGGCGATTGGGGCGGGCATGTTTATCATCGGCTTTCTCATCTTCATTCCCGACACCCTTATCTCGTGCGTGGCGGCGATGGATTTCGGCACCAAGAAGGGAGCGTCCACCGCCAGCGGCATCATCAATGGCTTCGGCTCAGTGGGCCAGATCGTCGGCGTCACGCTGCCCGGTTGGGCGGAAAAACTCGTCGGCCAGGGGCATGATATTTGGAATCCGATCTTCCTTTGGTTGGGGGTGGCACTCGCATTGGCAGGAGTGCTTCTGTCACCACAGTGGAACCGCGTGCCACCTACGGCACCGGCGAAAGCCTGAATGTCTCCATTCCGACTCCGAACAAACGAGGACTTAGGCTCAGGACGAGGCCAGTCGTTTGCTCAAAGCGGACAACTTTCGGGCGGAGGCACGCACTTCGCGGGATAGATTTGTATTTTGCCGCGCGAACGCGTCGAGGTCGGACACAAAGCACGGCTTGGTCTCGTTGCTGGTGGCCTGCAACAACCAACCGGCAGTTCCGGTGGTGCGAATGATCCGGGCGATTTGATTCAAGTGATCCGATTTTTCCAGCCGCGCGACCCAGAGACGGTTCTTGCTGAAGGTCAGCATGGCGTGGTCACCGGGACTGTCGCCGACGCAGAGATGCGGCGGGCGGCCAATCGTGTCGAGAATGCAGGCGACTTTGCCCGAGTAGATGGGGACGGGAAATTGCAGACGACTAGTGAGCCGGAAGTTTTTTGCGACGTTTTCGTCGAGCGCCGCGTAGCGTGGGTTCTCCTGCACGAGGAGACAGTCCTTGTAGAGATGGTCATGCCGGTCAGCAAGGAGGGTTGAGATGCCGATGATATGATCCGGGCGCAGGCCGGTTCGCACTCCGTGTTGCCGCAGCCGCGGATTTAATTCGTTTTGCACCATGTAGCGCACTCCCCAGACATTGGTGGCGGAAACAATCCAAACATCGAAACTACGGCGAACCAACTCGGCGACCAGTTCCACCATCTCCGGGTAAAAAGTCGGCACGGGAAAACGAGTCTTTCCCGGGGTGACCTCGATGTAGCCGGGCGCAGGCAAACGCGAGAGCCGGCAAACTTCTTGGGTCGCGCCTACCACATCCGAGACGCGCAAACCCGCAAGCACCTCGATGGCCCACGCATAACTGTTGGCCAGCGGCGTCGTGTCAAGCTTGCCATGCATGGTCGGGGACAAAAACGCTTCGTAGTATTCGGTGATGTCAGCGCTCCCCGACAAGGTTCGTCGCCCCTTGCCGGGCAGGCGAAACGACGGACTGAGCGTCGCGGGGATTCGCGCGGCGGTCAGCCGTCCGGCACGCGCGAGCACCGCGAGCGTGGCCTCCTGAAGATCACCGGCCACGAGTGTGTTGTCGAAATCGAAAACCACCGGAAGGTTCCGGTTTGCGCCGCGATCAATCAGCCGTTCCAACACGCGGCGGGTTTTCTCGCTCCAACCGGGCGACAACAGCCGGCAATTACCACGCTTCGTTCGCCCAGCCTGTATCCGCGATGCGGAGTTCACTCGTTTTGTCATGGTGAGATTATTCCGGTCACCAAACTAAATCTGCTCAAAATACCGACGACGTTCCCAATCCGTCACAGCGCTTTCAAAAGCCTGAACCTCCAGCCGCGCCGTGTGAACATAAAAATCCACAACGCGTTCGCCGAACGCCTTGCGCGCGAGTTTGCTCCGATCAAGCCGCTCCGCCGCTTCGCGGAGTGACCCCGGCAGCGCGGGCAGTTTGGTGTCCACGTAGGCGTTGCCGATGTATTCCGGGCCGCAATCGAGTTGTTCCTCCACGCCCGCCATGCCCGCTGCCATCATCGCTGCGAAAGCCAGATACGGATTTGCATCCGCGCCCGGCATCCGGTTTTCAATGCGGAAGGAATTGCCATGGCCGACCACGCGGAAGCCGACCGTGCGGTTGTCGCGCGACCACGCCATCCGTGTCGGCGCCCAACTGGCCGACTGATAACGCTTGAAGGAATTGATCGTTGGCGCGAAGAGGCAACCGAGTTCAGGGGCGTATTTCATCAAGCCGCCGAGAAACTGGCGGAAACATTTCGAGCCGCCGGACTTCGCATCCCAGAAAAGATTTTTTCCGCCGCGCCAGAGGCTGATGTGAATGTGGCAACTGCTGCCCACCTCGGTGTGCCACGGTTTGGCCATGAAGCTGATGGCTTTGCCCTGTTGTGAGGCGATTTCCTTGATACCTTGCTTGAACAGGACGTGCATGTCCGCCATCGCCAGCGGCGCATCATAGACGAAGTTGATTTCATGTTGGCCCCGCCCCCATTCGCCCTTGCTGGACTCGACCGGAACGCGGGCGGCAGCCATCGAGTTGCGCACGAGCCGCATGAGCGGTTCGTCGCGAGTGGGTTGCATGGTGTGGTAATCAATCCGGTAATCGCTGGAGGGAATAAGATTCCGGTAATCGCCGGTAAATGCGTCGTGATAACTCTGGTTGAAGAGGAAGAATTCTAGTTCGCTGGCGATGGCGGCGGTCAAACCTTTCTTCCCCAACGCATCAATCTGCTGGCGCAAAACAGAACGCGGCGCTTCGGCTACCCGTTTCCCGTCCGCATGCAACGAATCACAAATGACCAGCGCAGTTCCGGCCTGCCAGGGCAGCACGCGCAGCGTGGAAAAATCCGGCCGCAGCTCGAAGTCGCCAAAGCCCTTGTCCCAGTTGGCGAGTTGGAAACCGTCGAGCGGATCCATTTCGATATTCACCGTCAGGAGGTAACTGCAGCCGTGCGTGCCGTGCTGGGCGTGCTTGCGAAAGAATTCGCCGGTGCAGCGTTTGCCGACCAGACGCCCGAAGACGTCAGGGAATGCCACGATGACCGTGTCAATTTCGCCGTTCTTAATTTTGGTAAGCAGGGTGCGCAGGTTCATAAGTTGATTCGGTTTTGATAGTTCATAATAACCATCGTTATTTCAACGCTCTTGCGAGAATATCCTTAACAAACTGTGGAATTTCCAAACCCGATTTTGCGGCGTCCGACTTCAGCTTGTCGTATTGCGCGACTTCTTTGCCCTGCCACACAAGATCAATTCGCCGGATTTGTCGCATCGCCACATGAGTATATTTTTCGGGGTAAGCCCAATAGCATGACAAGCAGATGTTTTTGTCCTTCGTGTTTTTCCAGTTCTCGCAATGTTCGCACGACCATGATTTTGCGCGGTTCGCCGAACCGCAGAGCAGCATGAAGTCATCGGGATTGAGATCGTCACTGTCTCCGGCCACCTCGTAAGGGACACGATGGTCAATCTGCAAGTTTGGCTCATCCATTTTTTCCAAGTAGATGAAGCACTGGCAGCCATATTTCGCGATGAGTTGCTCTTTAATGTTTTTAGAAAGACCGGTGCGCCCGCTGAATCGTCGAAATTGTTTCTTGGTTGGGTCGGCAAACCGGTAAGCCGCGATCTTGCGCCCATTGGCGGCAACGACGCGAAAGGTTTCAAGTTGAATGCCCAGCTCCCGAACATCGCGCGCTGCTCGCGGCGGATGATCGTAGCCGTATTTATTTTTCAATTCTTCCGTCGTGATATGCCCATGCTTGAGAAGGTGATCAATCACAGTCTTCGGGCGCTTTCCAGTGACGGAGGCGCAGAGTTCAAGAAACTCTTTTGGATATTTTGGCTTTGCCATAAGGAGGGGGCGTTTCCATCAATTGCATTTGCTCGTCCCGGTGTCGGTGATGCACCGTGGGGCGCGCTTCCAATTCCTTGGCCAGCGCCGGAGAAAGATACAACGATTCCACCGTCATTTCGTCACGGCCAAGCAACGTTGCCTGCGAGGAACGCCCGGCTTCAATTTCCACCAGCGTCAAATGCAGCTTTGCCGGCAACGGCTTGCCATAGCTGCGATTTCCCAAACGCCCGTCGTAACTCACGAGGTAGCGGACATTTTTCAAATTCAACACTGCCAGTTGCGCCACGAAATCATCCACCGAAATCCCGGAGAAATACCGCGAGTCGCGTTCCCCGCAAACGCCTTGATACGGCGGGTCCATATAGACCACGTCATCCTCGCGCACATTCGCCAGCACATTTTCGTAGCTCAACGAAGTGACGATGGTTTTGCCGCGCAACAAAGCCGAAATGGCGTTGAGGTTGGCCTGCATTGTTTCCGGCTGCGTGCCTAGGCGGCGCTTGTCGGGACTTTGATTGAACAACCCTTCCGCGTTGTAGCGCACCGCGCCCTTCACGCAGCGGGCCAGCAGATACAAAAGCAGCCGCGCATCCTGCGTGCGGTTGAACGACTCCCGCACCTGATAGTAATGCTCCAGCGCATCCTCGTGGTCCGCCCGCCAGAGTTCCTTGTAAAATTTTCCAAGCTCCTTCGGGATGTTGATGATCAAGGACAACAACTGCGCCAGCGGCGCGTTAAAATCATTGAGCCAGAATTCTTTTGCCCGCCCGCGCGCCGCCGCCGCGCTGGACAGGGCAGCGGAACCGCAGAACGGCTCGACCAGCCGCGTGGTGTTCACGGGAAGATATTGCAGAATCAATGAGGCCAGCGCCCGCTTGCTGCCTTGATACTGGAATGGTTGAGGGACAGCCATGGATCGGTTCTCATTCCGCCACGTAAATATTTTTCAATTCGGTATAACCTTCCATGGCCGCCATGCCGAGATCGCGACCAATGCCGCTCTGTTTGAATCCACCGAAGGGAGCTTCGACATGGACGCTGCTGTGGGAGTTGATGCTCAACACGCCACTCTCCACGCGGCGGGCCACGCGCAATGCCCGGCGCAGATCATTCGTCCAGATGGAACCGCTCAAGCCGAAAGGCGAGGCGTTGACTTCCCGCAGCATCGCTGCTTCGTCGTCAAATGGCGTGAGGCAAACGACCGGGCCGAAAATTTCTTCGCGCCAGCAACGGTCACTTTTGCCGACGTCGAGCAACACGGTTGGTTCGAGATAGTAGCCCTTGGGATGCAGCCGCCCGCCGCCGCAGGCGAACTTGCTGCCACGCGTCCGTGCGTCGGCAAGAAATTCTTCCACGCTGGCGCGCTGGCTGGCGGAGACCATCGGGCCAAGCTGGGTTTCCGCTTTCGCCGGATCGCCGACAACGAGTTTTTTCGTTGCCGCAACAAACCGCTCCACGAACTTGTCGTAGATGCTGCGCTCGATGAACACCCGGCTTCGCGCACAACAATCCTGGCCTGTGTTGGCGAAGACGCTCATCGGCGACGTATCGGCGGCGACCTGCCAGTCCGCGTCAGCGAACACAATGTTCGGCGATTTGCCGCCAAGTTCCAAAGACACGCGTTTGAAATCGCGCGCCGCCAGTTCCATGGCCCGGCGGCCTACTTCGGTTGAACCAGTCAGCGAAACTTTGCGAATGTGAGGATGCGTGATCAGCGCCTCGCCAATCGCTCCGCCCGGCCCGGGCACGACCTGCAACACTCCCGGCGGCAGGCCAGCTGCGTGGGCCAACTCGCCGAGTTTGAGCGCGGTGAGCGGCGAGAGCGATGCGGGTTTGAGCACAACGCAGTTGCCGGCGGCCAGCGCGGGCGCGGTTTTCCAGCACGCAATCGGGAACGGAAAATTCCACGGCACAATCGCCGCGACGACGCCCATCGGCTGCCGCAACGTGAAATCAAAACCGCCGCGCGCCACGGGAAGCGTCTCGCCGCCGAACCGCGAGATCGCGCCCGCGTAATACTCAAACACGCGCGCGCCCAGGCCGACTTCATCGCGCGCATCGCTGATGGGCTTGCCGATGTTTTGCGTTTCAAGTAGCGCGAGTTCTTCCAGATTTTCGCGCAGCACCCGCGCAACGTTGAAAAGAATCTCGCTGCGTTTGCCCGGAGCGAGGTCGCGCCAACCGATTTCCCAGGCGCGATGCGCGGATTCCACGGCGGCGTTCACATCGGCTGGGTCAGCGGACGCGACTTCGGCGAAGGCTGCTTCCGTGGCGGGGTTGATGAGCGTGGTGCGGCGACCAGACTTGCTGTCGCGGAACGCACCATCAATGAAAAGCTGAGTCGGAAAATTCATAGCACTTCGAGATACAGATTTCGGAAATCAACCGCTGTCACCGGCACGACATTGGTCTTATGACACGGGTCATCCACCGCTTGGGCAACCAGCGCGTCGAGTTGCTCCGGCTTGACGCCGTGGTCGCGGAGGCGAGTGTTCAGACCGAGTTTCGCGAGAAAGTCTGACAAGAAGGAAATGGTTTTCTGGTCAGCGTCGGCAGCAGAGCAGGTCTGCAATTCGACGCCGCAGGCAATTCCCACGCGACGGTAGAGGCCGGGTTTGCGTGCCGCGCAAAACTTCATGCCGGCCACGAGGCAAAGCGCGTTGGCCAGGCCGTGGTGCATACCGCAAATCGTCGAGAGCGGATGCGCGAGCGAGTGGACCACACCCAAGTCTTTCTGGAACGCCACCGCGCCCATCGCCGCCGCGACCAGCATGTGACCGCGCGCTTCGAGGTCGTCGCCCCGGGCGTAAGCGCGCGGCAACGCCTCGACGATGAGGCGGATTCCTTCGAGCGCGATGCCATCGCACATCGGGTGGAACTGCGGGCAGGTGAAACTTTCGATGCAGTGCGTCAGCGCATCAGCCCCGGTGGCAGCGGTGAGCTTCGCCGGCAAACCGACCGTAAGTTGCGGATCAAGAATGACAAGTTTCGCCAACAGCTCGGGGTGAAACAGAACCGCTTTCCGGTGCGTTGCGTCCAGCGTGATGACCGAGCTGCGACCGACTTCGCTGCCGGTGCCGGCGGTCGTCGGAATGGCGATGCACGGGGCGAGACCCGACCAGTCGGATTCGTCGTAAAACTCTGTGAAGTTCAACTCCGGTCGTTTGACGAGCAAGCGCGCTGCCTTGCCCACATCCAGCGGGCTGCCGCCGCCGAAAGCGATTACGCCATCGCAGCTATGGTCACGATAGCATTGGGTGGCCTCACGCACGTCCTGCTCAATGGGATTGGGATGCACGCCGGAATAAACGAACCAGTCCTTTTCTCTCCCCGACTCGCCCAGCGCTTTCGCCAGCATCTGAAAAGTCGGTGTGGCTACCAACCCGGAATCGGTAACCACCAGCGGGCGACGTATCGAAAGCCGCTCGCAGCGCGAAGCCAACTCGAATACCGTGCCCGGGCCGTAGAGGGTAGGTGTGGGAAATGAGAAAGTCACGAAGCTCATCGTTTGGCAGGTGGCATCAGATTGACATAGGACATTCTCACCATTGTCATTGGCAGGACGGCCAAGTCAAGAACACGAAGCCGAAGTGCGGCTTGAGTTTAGAAGCGATTTTCACGACACTGCGGGCGAAATGAAACTCATGGGCATTGGCGACGAAGCAGCGAACACGATCGAAGGGCAAATCGCGGCCACGCGCGAACTCGGCTGGAAATGGCTCGAGCCGCGCGGCGTGGAAGTAACTGGGTTTTCGAAAGCGAACTTTCACGACATTCCGGACAAGGCATTCGACATCGCCGTTGGAAAACTTCAAGACGCCGGCATCGGCGTTTATTGCTTCGGCTCCACGATCATGAACTGGTCGAAGACGGTGCAGACGCCGTTCGATGTCACGCTCGCGGAAGTGAAGCGCGCGATTCCGCGCATGAAGCGGCTCGGCACGAAATACGTTCGCGTGATGAGCTTCAAGCCGGGCGATGATGATTTCAAAATTCCAACGGAAGTTTTTCATCGCGTGCGCGAGGTGACGAAGATGTTCCGTGACGAAGGCCTCCAACCCGTCCACGAGAACTGCATGAACTACGGCGGCATGAGCTGGCAGCACGCGCTGGAGTTGCTCGACAAAGTTCCCGGCCTCAAATGGGTTTTCGACACGGCGAATCCCATTTTCAATCCCGACCGCAGCAAGCCGAAGCCGTGGCCGAAGCAAGACCCGTGGGAATTCTGGGAACACGTCCGCGATCACGTCGCCCACATCCACGTCAAGGACGCGACATGGAATCCGGCCAAGAGCGACGCGGATTACAACTGGCCCGGCGAAGGCACAGGCCGCGTGCGCGACATTTTGAAGGACGCCTTCGCGCGCGGCTACGACGCGGGAATCTCCATCGAGCCGCACATGGTCGTGGTTTTTCACGACGCAAATTCAAAAACCAGCAACGACGACGCGACGCGGGAAAATTACGTCGAGTATGGGCGGCGTTTGGAAAAGATGATTTCCGGGATCAGGCAAGAGAAAAAAGTTTGAACCGCTGATAAACGCGCAGTCGGTTTACTCGCCGTATTTCTTCGCGGGCTTGTCATGCAAAACCAATGCGGACGTGGCGCGGGAGGCAGGATGCTTTCGCGCCTTGGACTTTGGCCCGCGGCGGGAAACATGGAGCACTTCCACCCCTACGACTACATTCTTCCGGTCGTAATCCACGATGACGCCCGGCGCGATCTCTTCCGAATCGATGATTTTGGAATCGTCGAGTCGCAGGTAAACCGCGTCGGCTTCTTTGTCCACGTGCAATTTCATAACTTGCCTTTCATCTGACGGTCAAAGAATAAGCGGGTTTACGCGCCGTATTCCTTGGGGGGCTTTTCTCGCAGAACGAGTGGAGCGGCGACGGATTCAAGTCCTTCCAGTTCCACGTGCCGCATGGTGTCCTTGCCGCCAAAACGCTTTTGCGCGTCAAGAATTTCCAACCCAGCCAGCCGTCCTTCGCTGTCGTAATCAGCCGCGATGCCCTCGGCCAGATGTTTGCTCGTGACCGTGGTTTCGCGGAACGTGATGCTCAACGCATCCACTTCGGCATCATAGCTGATTTTCATGGCTCAAAAGTAATATGTATAGACCGTTATCACAACTATTTCTCCGGCCTCGTCCACGAACACAGGGCGCACCTGTTTGATCGCATAGACCTTTCCGTTCCATTCCCGTCCGTGAGCAAAATCTTTCCGACAATCCAACCGTCCAAGCTCGGCTGCACTCCACGCGCAAGTGCGGATGGCGTCTTCCACTTCCGCTACAGTAAAACCGCGTGAAGCGGTGTAACCCAAGGCGTGTTTGGAAAAGCGGATAGGTTTCATCTGGCTGCGACACCAATAGCGGACTGGTCACGCCGTAGCAATTGCGAAGGCGGAACAGAAATTTCAGGGCGGCTCAATTCAAAACCACGGAACACACGCCTGTCGCGCCGTAGCTGGCGAAGGCGGAAACCACGCGAAAACTGTTGGCCGCAAAGGAACGCAGGGAACGCAAACCTTCTGACACGAATTACACTGATTCACACGAATTCAAATGCGGTGATAGGCTATGGCTATCGCTCGTTGGCTATGACTCCAAACACGCGAAGATTTTTTCTTGTCACGCCGACATGTCTCGCCAAAGCCCGACGACGGCGGAAGCGAGCAAAAGCGGAACCGCTAATCCACGCTGACCTGCCGCGACGGGCGCGAGCACGGCGGGTGAACGCTGATAACGTAGGACAGCGCTTCCAGCCTGTCCGGGCGGATGGGAAACCGCGAACCACACGAATCACACGAAAGCTTTTCGCCGCAACTGAACGCAAGGAGCGCAAAGGCCGCAAAGATTTTTGACCGCTGATAAACGCTGATTAAAAAAAGCGGCCTCAATCACCCGTGCAATTTCCAAATCCTCCGCAACCCGCTCGCCCATTCTGCAAGAGCTTTTCGCGCAAGCGCCGAATCCGTGAGTTCCTTGTCTTGGTGTGCGACGTAATCGTTGCGGAATGTGTTGATGGTGCTCACCAGCTTGTAGATTTCCGTTGGCACTGTTGCGAACTTCTGCTTCACGACGCCGAACACGGCAGCAGTCGGCCCGCCTGTTTCGCCTGCGTGTTGCAAACACCACCGGAGCAATCCGATTGGACTCATCCCGTTGTGATCTACCAGCGTCCGCCGCAAGTCGCGCCCGCGCCTCTGACACATCTCCGCTTCCTTTTTTGACAAATGGCTCAAGTCCGGCTCGAAAAACTTTTGCTGCGTTTCGCGTTCGGTTGGAATGTCCGCGCCCAAAAACTTAAGCATGACCGCGCGCGATGCTTCGTCCAGCGGACCAAGCAGCGGTGTGAAGACCGGCGCAAACGACTGTCCGGTCTTCTTTTCCGTAAATTGAAACAGACTAATCGCCTGTTGAACCATTTTCTGATGAGCGGGCGGCAATGCCGCAAAGTCTGGCTTGCTGATGAACGCCTCGGTTTCATCCTCCCGCACTTCACCGAACGCCAGCGTCAGTTGAGGCACTTGCGCTTCTTCGATCAAATCTTGTAACGCGGGTTCGCATGACCGCGCGAGCACGTCCAGCCGGTTGTCGCCAAACGCCTCGAATGTTTGCTGCGGCACATAGAGATAAGACCATTTGGTTTTTCCTTTCGACGCAGCTTTGCACCACGCAACGGCTGCGCGCGCTTTCAGCGGCACGTCTTTGTCCACTCGGCCTTTTGTCTCGACGAGCGCGTAGTTGCCGTCGTCCAAACGCGCGAGAAAATCCGGCGTGTAAAATGCCAGTTGACTGTTCCCGCTCAAATAATCCACGCGCAACGACTGCGGTCCGGCGTTCTTGCAAAACGCTGCGACGTCTGGCGCAAGGTCGAGGAACTTGCACATCGCCACTTCCAAGTCGCGGTTGCAAGGCGCGAGGTTGAACAACGTCCGTTTTGCCGGAATCGCTGGACGATGCGCCGAGTGCGTCACTTGAAATGGCTTCCACAAAGAAACCGACTGGCTTGCGCCTGCTGCTTTGCGTTCTTCTTTGACGGTCGTGCGTTGGAGAATCAGAGGCACGAACGTGGCGCGCATATTCTCGCGCACGTCCGCATCACTAATCCGGCTCAACAAACGTTGATCGAAGAGCGTCAGCTTTTCCGTGAACAAAATTTCCGTGATGAATGTTTCCAGCAGCGGCGCGAGCACCTGATGCGTGCCTCGCAAACCGCAAATACGCTCCAGTTCTTCGCGATAAAACGACACCGCTCCCATTCCATTTTCCAGCAGCGGCAGACGAATTTTCATCTGCTCGACCAGTTCGTCCGTGATGAGATGCCGACCTTCATAATGAATTTCTTCCGCGCGAGCGTTGCCCACGGGCAATGGTCGGTAGCGCGCAAATTGTTTGCGAACATCTTCAATTGTCAGCCCGTCAATCGAAGCCATGCGGCTGAAACCACCGCTGACTTCCGGTAGCGCGATGTCCAGCGTGGTAAAATCCTTGTGTTCCTTGTCGGGAAAAATCGTGACCGTCGTTTTGGGAATGTGTTCGACGTCAATCGTCTCGATGAATAAACCTTCCTGCTCCAACTCTTGCGCATAAAGGCTGACGAACGCCGGATGCTCGACGACTGTGACCAGTTCCGCCGCTTCGCCCGGTGGCGTCATTCGCCGCAAACCGCGCCCAAGCGTTTGTTCCGGTAGAATGTTCGCCTTCGACGTGTAAGGTCGCAGCGGAACAATCGTCGTCACGTTTCGCACGTCCCAGCCTTCACGCAACATCAGCACCGACACGATGCACGAATAAGGATTCTGGTCGGAATCAATCTGCCGCGACAATTCACGCAACGCCTTCAAATCATCGTCGCTGATGTCGCTCTCGCTTTCCTCAAAAACCGGATAGCCATTCTTCCTACCGCCAATCCATTTCACCTTGCCCTTGAGATTCGTGTGCAGGTTTGTTGTCTTTCCATTCAACTCCTTGAACACGGGATCGGTGTTTAGCCGGTTGGCGATTTGGTCTGCGGCTTCCGTGTCCTCGGTCATCACGAATAGCAGTGGCTTCTTCCCGCTCTTTTGCCATTCCTCTTTTGACTTGAGCCAGCGCATGTAGCCGACGCGCAATTGTTCTTCAAACTTCTCGGACGCATCCGTGCTCGTGCGCTCCACCCAGCCTTTGCCTTTGCCGATGATTGGCGTCTTCACGATGCCGCCGTCCACGGCTTCGCCAAGCGGCGTGTCGCAAACGACATGCTGAAATATTTGCCCGTTGTTGTCCTTCGGCGTCGCTGAGAAATCGAGTTGCGCAACAAGACCGTTGCCTGTTCGCGATTCAATCGTCTTGTGTAAAAACGCAATCGCTTCGTTCGCCGCCGAACCCGGATCCCACAAGTGATGCGCCTCGTCGTTCAAAATCATCACGCGTTCGTGTCCGGTGATCCGCTTGCGTAACTCCGCGCCTGTGTCCAACGCCTTCGCGCGCGAAACCGTCGGCCCCATCCAATCGTAAGTCTCCGCTTCCTTCCTCCGGCGTTCGTTGTCGTAAAGCCGGTGGATGTTCGTCAGGTAAAGCGTCCCGCCCGTCGCCGCTCCGCTCGCTTCGTCCTGCAACACGACGGACATATTCCAATCGCCGCGCCACGCGACGGGAATCAGCGGATCGTTGTCGAAGATATCCTTGCCGCCTTCCGCTGGTTTGAAATCCGTTTTCAAACGCTCGAACACCGTCAGGTTTGGCGCGACGACCACGAAATGTTTTGCCATCGGCGAATCGTTTTCGCGTAGCGAGTGAAAGTAACTCCACACAATTGCCAGGCTCATCACTTTGGTTTTGCCCGCGCCCGTCGCCAGCTTGAACGCATACTTTGCCCACCGGTCGTCATCAGGATTTACGCCCAGCGCTGCCGTCTCTGCGCTTGGCCCGGCGAACTCGGCCATGAGCGGAGTCAACGAACGAATGCCGCGCACTTCATAGAGGTAAACCAGCGTTTCCATCGCTTCGCGTTGGCAGAAGTAATAGCGAAACGGAACACGCGCACCGCCGCTCGTTTCGATCAAATGATCCCGACCAAACCAATGATGCAACAACTCCCTCGTGGTGTCGGACGCGCCCGGATAATCCGTCTCGCGCCACTGTTTCACATGAGAGCGCAGCGATTGCGCGATGGCAATTTTGGAAGGGCGACGGCCTTTCTTGGGTTGTGCTGGTTGATCGCCTTGCGCCCGCGCCCGATGTTGATTCGGCTCTTCATGCGGAGCGAACAGCGGTTCGAGCGCCGCCAGATTGACGACCGGCTCACTCACACCTTCACCTCCACCGTGATGCTCGTGTCGCAACCGAACACGTCCACCACCTTTACGCAAGCCGTGTATTTGCCGGGCTTGGGATATTTGTCGAAGCCCGCATCGCTTACCGTTTTCAACGAGCGATCCTTGCGGGTGCGATAATCCTGCCAGTGATGCTCAAACGGTTTCCCGTCGTGCCAGTTGAAATCCACCGCCCAAAAATCTATGAAGTCGAATCCGCTTTTCACCGCGCGTTCTTTCAATGCCTCCAATTCCTTGCTCGGCACCTCGGCGAGCGACGGAAGGAATTTTGTGAGCTTGATGTCAACGGGGGAGCACACGCGCCCCGCGTGTTCCGACCGACGCCCTCGTCGGTCGGCGGGATTGTGGTCAGCGGGGGCGCTGACCACGGCACGCGAGGGCGCGTGCGCCCCCCGATAAACCACCTCCGCTTCCAGCACCGCCACTTCCAGAAACGGCGGCGGGCTGGTGCGGTTCTTCTCCATGATTTCGCGCGGAATGGGGATGAGTTTGATTTGCACGCCCTCGCTCGCTTCGAGTTCGTGGCAGACGAGCCGCAAATCCATCTCAAATTCCCATGCCAGACAATGCACTTCTTTTGCGCCCGCTTCGCGCGCGGCTTTCACGACGGCGCGCAGTTCTTCGCGCGTGAGGATGCTGTCAATACCGTCCACGTAAATGAACGCCCGGCCCTTGCGACCGTGGATATACGCACCTGCGTTCAGCAGCACTTCTGCCTTGTAAAAGCCGAGCACCACTTTGCGATGCTCCTCGTCCGCGCCTTTGAGCCGTTCCTTCTGCCACCACTGGCGTTCGTAACGGCCGAGGTTGTAAACGTCGAACGCGCGATACGGCTTGCCTTCGTCGTGCAACGTGCGCTGCAACTCGATCAACCGCTTGCGGCTGGTGTGAATGGCGAACCGGCCCAGGTCCGACATGAGCCAGCGCCGCCCCAACCGCTCCGCCACCGCGCCCGTCGTGCCGCTGCCGCAGAAAAAGTCGGCCACGAGGTCGCCTTCGTTCGTCGCGGTTTTGATTATGCGCTGAAGTAAAGCTTCCGGTTTTTGAGTGTCATAACCTAGCCGTTCTTCGGCCATCGGGTTCACAATCGGGATGTCCGTCCAAATGTTCTGAATCATTTGACCCGGATACTCGTCGGCAAAAATTTTCCGATAGATTCTTCCCGTCGTCGTTTTCGGCATGACCAATTCGTTCTTCTCGTAAAGCGCAGTCATGCGCTCTTTTGAATAAAGCCAGCCAGTGTTTGGCGGTTGAACACCGTGAAATTCGTAACGCAGGTTTGGGCGGAGAAGCGGATTGACGAGCGGAGATTTCATGTATTTTCGTCCGTCGCCGTCATCGAAAACGAATCTCTCTTCCAAATACTTTTTCGTGTTCGCGTCGTCTCGGGAAAACTCCGGATTGAAACTATATTCGCCAGTTTTTGAATACCAAAGAATCGTGTCGTTAGTGATTCCGAATTGTTCTGCTGACCAAGCTTGCGCTTGCTTCCGTCGCCAAATGATTTCGTTAACCAGGTTTTCAGGTCCGAGAACGTCATCGAGCATGAGCCGCAAGTGCGAATTCATGTGCCAATCGCAATGAACGAAAAGTGTTCCTTTCTCCGAGAGCAATTCCTTCATCAGTGAGAGACGCTCGAACATCATGTGGAGGTAGGAGTCCGTGCCTTTGCCCCACATGTCGCGGTAGGCGACCATTTCGAGCGTGGACTGGTCTTTGGCCACGGTCTCCTTCTCGTCGCCAATCGGCACGTCCATCGTGAAGTCCGCGCCCACGTCGAACGGCGGATCAATGTAGATGAGGTCAATCCGGCCCTTGAACTCGGCCAGCAGACTGGCCATCACCAGCTTGTTGTCGCCCCAGATGAGCCGGTTGCGGAAATCGTCGCGGCGTTTCTTCTCCTTCTCGAACAGTTCCAGATTGCCGTCGGCGGCGGCGCGACTGCGCGGCTCGTCAATCGTCTCAATCCTTTGCAGCGGCATCGCGCATCCGGCAATGTCCACCGCGCGCCGGTTGCCATACTCGTCGTATTTCCCATCCCACACCAACTCGGTCTTGAGTTGCGAAAGCGGATGCGGATTGTCGAGTCCGTAGCGGACGGTCTGAGGTTTTGGATTGTGGTTGTTCGCCATTGCGCGCCTGCGCAACTGCGAACCACGGGGAACTTCAAAATAGAAGGGGCGCGAACTCAACGCGCCCTGCTCCGAGGCACCGAGAAGCGCCTGTTACACGAGACACGCCAAGCCGCGCCCGATTGGGCGCGTGCTCGGTCGGTTCGTGTAACGGGCTTGGAAAATTCTCGGTTTTCGGAGCAGCCCGTAGCCGAAGCTACGCTGATTGTTTTTGTAAAAAGTTTTGTTCTGGTCGTTTTAGTTTTTTGACTGACGCGGCGAGAGTAGCGGAGCAATCGGCGGTTGCAAAGCCGGAGTTGTGTTCGACAACGCCAGACGCGTCGCCTAATCTCGACTGCAAGAGACAATCAAACAAACACCCAACGAAAGAAATTTTATGCCATTCGTCATCATCCGTCATCTAGTCGCCGATTATGCAAAGTGGAAACGCGGAGTGCGCACTGCCGCCAAGTGGCGCAAAGCGTCCGGAGAAAAAAGTTTTCACGTCCTGCGCGGCCTCAAAAATCCGAACGACCTGATCATCTGCTGCCGCTGGGACACCGAGGCGCGGATGAAAAAGTTCGTGAAGTCGGCGGAGCTTCGCAAGCGGATGAAGGAAGTGGGCGTCATCAGCAAGCCGGAGGTTTCGTTCTATCGCACGGAAGACGATTTGACCGCGCGTTGAATCGCGGCTGCGCCGGTTTTTGAAATCCGTTGTTCCCTTTTGCGGGTTGAGCGGATATAAAAACCGCGATGGCGTTCAAAGATTTTCCAAAGGAAGAACACGGAGTGGCGTTACTCCAGCGTTCGCTCGAACGCGGGCGGTTGGGACATGCCTACCTTTTCACCGGCCATCAACTCAACGAGCTTGAGAACGTGGCGCGCACGCTGGCGAAAACTTTGAACTGTCAGAAGCCGATAAAAACCGACGGGCAGCGCGCGGATTGTTGCGATGCCTGCCTGAGTTGCAAAAAAATTGAGCACGGCAATCACGCGGATTTGCATTGGGTGCGACCGGAATCGAAAACGCGCGTCATCGTCATCGAGCAAATGCGCGAGTTGATGCGCGAAATCCAGCTCAAGCCGACCGAGGCGGAATACAAAGTGGCAATAATCGTCGCGGCGGACAGGTTGAAGACCGAGGCGGCCAATGCGTTTCTGAAAACTTTGGAAGAACCTCCCGCAAACTCGGTGGTGATTTTGCTTTCAACCGAGCCGCAGCGGATTTTGGAAACGATTTTGTCGCGCTGCCTGCGGTTGAGTTTCGGGAGCGAAGGAGCGAAGGAAATTTCCCCGGCAGATTTGGATTGGTTGAAAAACTTTGGAGAGATTGCCGCGTCGGAACAAAAAAGTCTGCTGGGGCGGTATCGTTTGCTCGATGTCCTCGTCAAAAAGCTCAATGAAATAAAGGGTGGAATTGATGAACGTTTGAAAGCAGAGTCGCCTTTGGAGCGTTACGACGACATCGAAAAAGATTTGCGCGAGCGCTGGGAGGAGGAACTGTCGGCGGCAATCGAGGCGGAATATCGCTTGCAGCGGAGCGATTTGCTGGTGTGCCTCCAAATCTGGCTGCGCGATGTCTGGCTGCGGACGATGGAGGTTGGAAAGGATCTGCTGAGTTTGCCGCAGTTGGCCAGCGCGGAAACTGTGGCGCGTCGAATCTCGCCGGCGAAGGCCGCGGAAAATCTGCGCGTGCTTGAGCAGACGCAGCGATTGCTCGGCACGAACGTGCAGGAGGCGCTGGCGCTGGAAGTAGGTTTGTTGAAACTCAGCTTGTGAGTCCGCCTGCCGCAAACGCGCCGCAAACGCGCCTGACGGGACGCGACGGTTACGCGCTCGCATTTGGATTGTTTCTTGGCCTGGCGATTGTGAAGTTCGGCAACCCCGTCATTCTCGACCAAAACATTCAGCCACCCGCATCACTCTCCGACGTTTGGAACAATGCGTGGCCGAGTCAATGGGGCGTTTGGATGCTTGGTGTGCTGGCTCTGGTGGGAATTGTGTTTGCGCCTGCGACGAAAATGCGGTGGCCGCAACAAAAATATTTTTGGCTGCTGCCGCTTCTTTGGTTTGGCTGGCAGCTTGTTTCCGCAGCTCAATCGGTGGATCGAAAACTCACTGACCCGACCTTGTGGCATTTTGCAGGTTGTGTTGCCTGTTATTTTGTTGGAGCAATCGCGCTTGGAAATGAGCGGGCGTTGCGGTGGTTGATGGCCGGGCTGCTTGTGGCTTTCGCGTTTTGCCTTGTTCGGGCAGTCAATCAACGGATTTACGAGTTTCCGCGCGACCTGCAATTCCTGAAGGAAGGCGAGCGCACGGGCTGGACAAATTGCCCTGCTGACACGTTCGCGCAGTTGAAGCGAGAGCGACTCATCATTAGCACCAATGGATTGGAACTTGCGAACCCGGCGATAGTGAAAAAACTCGAAAGCGGCCGGGTGTATGGAACGCTTTTTTATCCTAATGCGCTTGCGAGCGTTATTTTGCTCCTTGGCCCAGTGGCGATCGCGCTGGCGGTGAAAAGTTCGCGCCGTTTTCGATCGGCTACGCGAGCAAGCATCATCGTTCTGACTCTGTTGCTCATCGGACTGGGATTGTTTTGGACAGGATCAAAATCCGGCTGGTTGATAGCACTGGCCCTTGGTGGCGCATGCTTCTTGAAATTGCGCTGGTCGGCGCGCTGGAAATGGACCGT
This sequence comes from uncultured Verrucomicrobiota bacterium, assembly GCA_964389025.1. Lineage (GTDB taxonomy): Bacteria > Verrucomicrobiota > Verrucomicrobiia > Limisphaerales > CAYMCQ01 > CAYMCQ01. The sequence continues at coordinate 18,744 of CAYMCQ010000037.1, read as the reverse complement.
ATTATTGGCAATCGGAGTTGTTGGACTCGCGGTTTTTGCATTTCGGTTTCACGGATACTTTGCGTCAGGAGCAAAGAGCGTTGGGGCGAGGTTTGATTATTGGCGCGCGGCGGTGGAAATCACACAGGAACATCCTTTGTTCGGCACCGGGCCAGGAACTTTTCAACGACCATACGAACACCTGAAACCTCTTGATGCAGAGATGGCGCGGCTGGCACACAACGATTACCTTGAGCAATTCTGTGATTCGGGAGTTCCCGGCGGAATCGCTTACGCCCTGTGGATCGGAACGATGATTGTGACCCTTGCCCGGCGAGTGTGGCGGACCAAGAGCGTTTTATCGTTCACGGTTTTTATCGGGTTATGCGGCTGGTTTGCGCAGGGCTTTGCGGAATTTGAGCTGTATGTTCCAGCGCTTGCCTGGACGAGTTTCGCGTTGTTAGGTTTGCTATTTGCGGCTTCGGAAAGACCCTTCGACAAAATGCAGTCTCCTTCTTAAGCTCCATCCCGCATTTGACCGCTTCCGCCGTGTTGATGTTGCCCAAAAACGCGGCCTTGTGTTGCGTGTTCTCGGCGATTACGCCCGTCGGCGAGATTTGAATTTCCGCGCTGCTGCCTTTCCACTTCCTGTTTTCAAAGCGGTGCATCCCTTTTTCCAGTTTGGTGCAGGAATTCGTGTGCGCGACGACTTTCCAGAGCTTGTTTGTTCCGTTAATCACCCGCGCCCACACGTGATGATTTGCGCCGCGCTCGGTGATCGTGAATGGAGTTGCCAGTGCGTCGGCTGCCGGTTTGGTTGTGGTTTCCGCTTGAGCGCAGAACGCAATGCCCAGCCCCAGAAGTCCAAGGGTTGCCTTCATATTGTCGCGGCCCTCTCTCGCCAGGGATTTCCGCGCAACACATCTTTTGGCATTCTCTTGCCGAGAATTACGCTGCCTTGACGACTGAGGAGCGCGCGCTGCCTTGTGTCAGGAGTAATTTTATGAATTTTTTTTCCGGCGCGCGCGTTTCAGTTTTTACCTTTGGCCGGTTTGGTTGGCACAAAGGCATCCACTCGACGCTTGCCCTCCTTGATCTGTTCGCCCGTCATGCTTTTTTTAAGCTCGTCGCGGACTTCTACGGCGTCGGGAAGACCTTGCGCGGCTGCCAGACTCAACCATTTGTAAGCCTCGATGCGATCCTGCGGCACGCTTTTTCCGGCGAGATGGCGCTGGCCGAGATTGTATTGGGCCAAAGCATATCCTTGGTCCGCAGCCATTCGATACCATCGAACTGCTTCCACGTCATTCCGCGCAACGCCCCGGCCCATCACATACAGAACTGCAAGACTATATTGCGCGTCTGCAGATCCCTGCTCGGCGGCTCGTTGATACCATTTGGCCGCTTGTGCTTCATCGCGCGGCACGCCCTGGCCGGCTTCATAAAGTTCGGCAAGATGTTTTTGCGCGCCCGCGTGACCCTGTTCGGCGGCCAGGCGATACCATTTGGCGGCTTCCTTGTAATCCTGGGGAGCGCCCGCGCCTTTGGAATACATTTCTGCGAGGAGGTTCTGTGCGCTGGCATCACCGCCATCGGCTTTGGCTTTCGTTTCCTGAAAATCGGCAACTGCAATGACCGGAGAACTTGACGCATTTGAGACCGCGGGTTCGCGCGTGCTAAGGAAGGCTGCAACAATCAAACCTGCCAGCGCGCAGACCAGGAGAATGCCGATGAGTTTCACCATGTTCATTTTGTTGCGGCGGGAAATGCGGCAAGGCGATGGGCGATGGGCGATGAGTCCGATCGCCTCTCGCCTCTCGCCTCCCGCCTCTCGCCTGATATGCACGTTGTTAAGGCCATAATCTTTTCCTTCGCACTGTTTTTTAACCTGCCGTTTCTGGCCGTCCAGACAATTCCGGTTTAGTTTTTTCGCAGCGTGCAATAGTTGTAGGTTCCCGTCTTTAATCATTTGTCGCAATTCTTTCCTTGCCAACACAGAACCTCCCGGCGTAGGCTGGCGACGTTAACAGTGATCCAATCCACCGCCTTCGCAGCTCATGGTGCGAAAGCTGTTTGGGCGACTGGTAAATCATTTTGAAAACGAGAACGAAACTACTACGGCTGCTGGTGATCAACGCGCTTCGCCCCGGTCGCCCCGCCTGTTCCCCAAAAGGTTTTACCTTGATTGAACTCCTTGTGGTCATCGCCATTATCGCCATTCTTGCCGGTCTGTTGCTTCCCGCGTTGGCCAAAGTCAAGGACAAGGGGAAAGCGGCACAGTGCTTGAGCAACCTGAAGCAAATCGGGGTGGCAACTACCATGTATGGCAGTGAGTTTAATAATACCTACTTTTGTTTAAACAAGTCTGGCGACATTCCCAACTACGGACAGTGGACTGCGAATCCCAATTCAGAAATTCTGCTCCAGCCTGATAATGGACTGGCTTATTGGGCACTGGGCTACCTGGAATATTTCGGCAAAAATCGCAGGGTTTTCCGTTGCCCAAGTTCCATCCACCCGGACGAATGGAAGGATGACGGTTTGAATTACCCCAGCGAATTCTGGCTGAACTCAACTTACGGAATGCATCAATATCTTCTGAAGCCGTTCAATTCAAATGTCGGAAGCGCCCCGCTGAAAATCAGCAGCTATAAAAGTCCTGCGCAGATGATTATGTGCCAGGACGCAGCCGAGCAAAGAATGGAAGGAGGGGAAGACAGCATCGGACTTTTCCCGGGCACCGCTCGAATCCTGTCTCAGTGGATTGGAAACGGCGCCCCCAATTCCTACGGCGGCCTGTCTGGACTATACAAAGGCTATCGTTTCGACAACGAATGGTATCGGCACAGTCGGGGGTGTCAGACGCTTTGGGTTGATGGACATGTTTCAAGGATTAGATTCACCGGATATTCTGGGCCAGACGCCGGGATAGACTATCGTTACTACACTGGCGAAACTCCTGTGAGAGCCATTCGAAATTAGCAATGAACTTCCAACGCCCCATCTTTTTTATGAAACTTCTTCATGTGGTCAGCATTTGCAGTGTGTCGCTTTTCCTTTTGTTGGGCGCGGTGGGTTGCAGCAAAAGCGGTTCCTCACTGGAGCCGTTGGCGATTGAGCAATTGCCGTCCGCCCTGGAAAAAGCATTCGGCAAGGCCAAGCCCGGCGTCAAAGAGTTGGCGGATCAGGTTATTGCATCCGTGAAAGCGCAGGACTATCCGAGAGCCCACCAGGGACTTCAAAATCTTTCCGTCGCGCCGGGATTGACCAAGGAACAAACGAGCGTCGCAGCGCGTGGCGTGCTTACCATCAATAGTCTGTTGCAATCAGCCGAGGCCAAAGGCGACCAAAAGGCTGCGGCCACGCTCGAGAATTATCGAAAGACGAAATAGAAGCGGGTCGGTTTGCGCGCCTTTCAAACTGTCCAGCTCGCTACTGGGTAGATCACGAAATGAACGTTCATCATCTGGAATTGTTTTATTACGTGGCGCGGCACGGTGGGATTACCGAAGCCGTGCGGAACATCCCTTACTGCATTCGGCAACCGGCGGTGAGCGGACAGGTGGCGCAACTGGAGGAATATCTCGGCGTGACGCTGTTTCAGCGGCGACCGTTCAAGCCCATGGCGCAGTTGGAAAATTTTCTTGGAGAAGTGCGCTTGCGAGTCGGAAAATTGCTCTCGTGATGGGCGGAGAGGCTTTTTGAAGGGGAAGACTGGCCTGAAACTTGCGAAACGAGGCCGGAACGGAAGTGTGCTTGCCATGCGCACCCGGATTTTATTACAAGAACCCTATGCCGCTGCCGTTTTTTAGCAGTCAGCCGAAGAAACGCGATCAAATCATCTCGATTGATCTCGGCGGAAGAACCACGAAGGCGGTTCAATTGCAACGCCAGAACGGCGGCTTTGTCTTGCAAGGCTACTGTCTGCTGGACGCGCCGATTTTCGAGAAAAGCCTGTCGGTCGAATTATTCACGGAGCATTTGAAGAACGTCGTCCAGGCTTTGGACGCGAAAACAAAACTCGTGACCCTGGCGATTGGCGTAGGCGACTCCGTGGTGCGCACCACGGAGATGCCGCAAATTCCGATTCCCGACATGCGTCAGATTCTCAAGCTCAACGCAAAAACCTACATGCAGCAGGACATGCCGGGTCACGTTTTCGATTGTTCGATCATTCAGTCCCGGCAAGAGCCGAAGGCGGCGGAAAAAGCGAAGCTGATCCAGGAAGGAAGGAAACAAAAGGTGCTCGTTGCCGGCGCGAGGAAACCATTGATAGACGATTTGCAAACCGCCATGAAGAACACGGGCTTGATTCCGGACCACATCGTTCCCAGCGTCATCGGTCCGGTGAACGCATTCGAGCTGGCAATGCCCGACGCGTTCACAAAGGAAGTGGTGGCCTTGGTGGACATCGGATTCAAGAATTCTACGATATGCATTTTGCAGGAAGGAGAATTGATTTTGAGCCGCGTCGTTGCGATTGGCGGCGACCGGCTGACGACCGGCCTGGCGGAATCCATGAACATCAGTTACGCCGAGGCTGAAGGCATCAAGGTCGGCATGCCGCACGAAGTGCAAAATGATCTTGAGATGCTGGTCAAGCCGCTTGGCCGCGAGTTGCGCGCGTCGGTGGATTTCTTCGAGCACCAGCAAGACCGGCCCGTCGGCCAGGTCTTCATGTCCGGGGGTTCGGCGCGGTCTGAATTCATCGTGAAAATTTTGGAGTCGGAATTACTGGTGCCTTGCAACATCTGGAATCCACTCGCTTCAATTCAACTTTCTCTTCCGCCGCAGCAAAGCGCGGAAGTCAACCACATCGCGTTGCAACTGAGCGTCGCCATCGGCGCCGCCGCCGCGTCATTTTAACATGCCTATTCGCCTCAATCTTTTGGCTGAAGCCCAGAGCGCTGATGAGTTGCGCCGTCGCGACCCGGTGAAGCGCGCGATATGGATTTGCGGCGCGATCGTTTTCTTTGTGCTTCTGTTCAGCGGCTACCTGCAATGGAAAATAATCACATCGAACCGGACTCTTTCGAAACTGGAATCGGGTCTGGCGGCTCAAGCCAGTCGTTACCAACTGATCATAGACAATCAAAAACGGCTTGCGGACGTGCATTACAAACTGGATAAATTGAATGAGCTGGCGACCAATCGTTTCCTCTGGGGCAATGTGCTGAACGCGCTCCAAGAGACGACCGTTGAGGACATTCAACTCCTGCGTCTCAAGTCAGATCAAATCTACGAATTGAAGCCGGAAACCAAGGCCGGCACAAACGACGCGGGAAAGCTTGTTCCCGCCAAACCAGCAACGATCACTGGGAAAATTGTCCTGACGTTTGACTCCAAAGACAGCAGTCCGAACCCCGGCGCGGCACAAATGAACAAATTCAAAGCGGGGATTCAGACCAACGCTTTCTTCAAGTCAATTCTCAGCAAGACCAACGGCAAGACCAACGAAACCAACGAAATAGCATTGAAGAATTATTCGATGCCCCAGCCTGATCCGGAACTGGGCAGGCTGTGTGTCTTGTTCAGTTTGCAATGCGCGCTTCCTGAAAAAGTTTTCAAATGAAAATCCCAAAAGAGAAACGCAACAGCTTGATTCTGGTCGGCATCGCCGCCGTGGCCGTCGTCGCGCTGTTGTATTTCTTTCTCATCGGTGTGCAGTCCGCCAAGATCAAAGAAATCTCAGCCAAAATTGAAAGCGCGCAGCACAGGAAGGAAAAAATCGAATCAGCCGTGAAAAACGCGGCGCAGATCGAAGCCGATCTGAAAAAAGAATCCAAGGTGCTTGCCGGTCTCGAAAACGACATGGCACCAGCCAGCGGCGATACATTTTTGTGGCAGATCAACATGATGAAGCATTTCAAAGGAGAGCGGGCGGTGGAGATTCCAGAGTTGGGTTCCGGTAATGCGGCAGATTGCAATCTCCTGCCAAAATTTCCGTATCGCCAGGTCACTCTGACCGTCGGCGGCTCCGCGTTCTACCATGACTTCGGAAGGTTTCTTGCCGATTTCGAAAACACTTATCCGCACATGCGCGTGCTGAATCTTCAAGTCTTTCCGAAACCTGCGCTGTCTCCGGCTGACAAGGAAAAAATCGGTTTCAAAATGGAAATTGTGACGCTCACTAAACCCAATCCATCCTGAAATCATTTTTGTTATGAAAACTTTTAGTGCTTTTGCCTCGCTCGCGGTCCTGGGTTGCGTTGCGCTTGCGCCGTGCGCGCTCGGTCAGGCCGATTCGGAAAAAGCGGGCGGCGCAGTCACGAATGCCGCCGGCAGAATTCCCAAATCCGTTTTCGATGAGAGCATTGGCAAGGACCCTTTCTTTCCCCGCAGATCCCTGGCTCCTGTTCCCCAAGCGGCGGTGAGCGAGGCCAGGGTGACCGATTTTACATTGAACGGGATTACCCCATTGGGAGCAAGACCTACGGCGATCATCAACGGAAAAACTTTCGAGAAAGGCGAATCGGGTGAAGTCAAGGTTCCCAGCGGCGGAAAAGTCATGATTCGCTGTGTTGAAATCAAGGAAGGCACCGTCAGCATTATGATCGAAAACTCACCACGACCGATCGAATTGCGGATGCGCCCGGGGTTTTGATCTTTTTTGCGTAAATTGCTCGACATCGCGCGCGATTGCGTGATGATGCGCAGAGCTTGTCCTGATGCGGGACAAAATGAACAGTGGGCAATTCCGTTCTTTGTGTTTGAGAGGGTCAGGCCGAATACCGTGGCATTGATGCTGCTAAACAGGGGCGGATTTTAAGTTGGTGAATTCAGTTTTTTTATGTTGGCAACGGCTGAGAATCAGTTAAAACATGCAAACCAAGATGAAACCTAAAACTAACGCCCTCGCCCTCGCTGGGTTCATTGCCTTTGTCTCTTTCGGCTTTGCCCAGGACAACACCAACAAGGCCGCTGACACAACCGCGGCGGCTGCCCAACCTGGCGGAGTCGTCCCGCTCATCGTCATAGACGACCTGCCGTTGAACGACGCGATCAAGAACCTCGCGCGAGGCGCCAACCTGAATTACATCCTCGACCCCCACATTCCCTACGGCCAGGCCGGTGCCGATGGAAAAGTCACTCCGCAGCCCAGCATTTCCATCCGCTGGGAAAATATTACAGCCGAGCAGGCTCTTCTCGCGCTGCTCAACAACTACAATCTCATCCTCACCGAAGATCCGAAAACAAAAATTTCTCGCATCAGTCTCAAAGACCCGGCGGCTCCCGATCCGCTCATCACTAAAATCATTCAACTCCAATACTCCAGTCCGTCAAACGTGGCCGCTTCCGTCGCTGCAATCATTGACCCGAAACGCAGCAAGGTGGTGCCGGACGTTCGCACGTCCCAACTGATCGTTCAGGCGACCGAAAAGGAATTTGTCGCCGTGGACGAGTTGGTCAAACGGATTGATACGCAGACGAAGCAGGTGCTCATCGAAGCGAAAATCCTCGAGACGACTTTGAATCCCAAGACGAGCAAAGGGATTGATTGGTCCGGCACTCTTAAAAATCAAAATCTATCCTTTGGCAACAATCTCAAATCCCAATCCCCGAACGTAAGTCTCAATAACACCCTTGCCACTGACGCGCCGAAACTTTTGTTCGATACCGCCAAGGGGCTTAATCCGAGCACGGCCTTTTTGGATGCCGATGGATTCAGTGTTGCGCTGTCGTTCCTGAACAATTCCGCCGACAGTAAAGTGATCTCCGAGCCTCGCATGGTGACGCTGGATAATGTGACCGCAACCATTGATGTCGGCCTTCTGTTCCCGATCGTTAATACCGCTCCCGGCACGGTTCAGACCTCCGGTGGTTCCCAAATATCGTATACGAATTTGACCGTGAACCTTGATGTCACACCCCGCATTGCAGCCAACGATTTTATCGAACTGAAAGTCTTGCAGAGAATACTCAGGCTCGGCCCTGAATTTACGAGCACGGTCGGTGGTCTTGACAATAGGGTTAATTCTTTCTTCAAGCGCAGTGTGGAAACATCCGTTCTAATCCCCAGCGGGAACACGCTGGTGATGGGCGGCCTTATTTCCGACGAGGACACCAGCGCAAACACCAAAGTCCCCGTGCTCGGTGACATTCCGGGGTTGGGACTGTTGTTTCGCAAAGACAGCAAGGAACGCAACCGGCAAAATCTCATCGTCTTCATCACGCCGACGATCGTTCAAGATGCCGATTTTCAACCTGCGCATACAGACTATCTGAAATCAACCGCGAACGAAAAGCTGACCGAGGAATGGTCCGCCTGGGACAGCGGCAAAGCAAAAGTATGGGGCCCGCCAATTTACGACAAGGACACGATCGGCACTCCCAAGGCCAATTCCAAATACTAATTTGGCTGAATCCGTGAACAATTTTCCGTCTACTTTATGAAAGCCAAGTTGTTTAAAAAGTTTGGGATCCTGCCACTCACTTGCCTGGCTACAGTGCTTTGCACACCCGTTGCTCCAGCCCAAGAGGCCGAAGACTTGCCTTTCGGCACATGGGACTTTGTAATCAATGGCCGCGAATTCGGCACCGCGGTTATTAATTTCAACAAGGAACCATCCAGCTTGACGCCTGACTTTTTCACGCTCGATGGTTTGCAAATTACGATCCAGAAAGGAAAAAAGACTCACGGCAGCAGTGGCTCTGATTCGTCACGTGGTGGCTCAGGAACGCGTGGCGGCGACACCGGCAGCACCGATGCGGCACCTAGTTCGTCGTGCGACACAAATTATGTGGGCGGTGCTACTTTGTTCGGTGCCTGGACCGTGGACGCAAAGGGAAAGATAGTGGGATACTATTATCAGACCTCAAGATTTGCCAATACGACGAATGATACCTTTGAATTGCCAGTAAGTTTTATCGGCATTCATCGTCCCGGCAAGAGGCTCAATCTCAAGACGGCAAACGGTTGCATAATAACAACCATGCGTGGCATTCCTTCCGGCCTGCAGCCTGACATAACCGGCACTTGGCTGGGCAAAGGCCAGCGGGATGGGTCGTTTTTTGCAGACCAGAATTCCTTTACTCCCGATTTCTCGAAGGACGCCCTGCCAGGCGTGTTTAATGTTGATATCGAGGGTGGCGGATTCTTCGTCAGTAGCTTTGCCATCGTGTCGGCTCAACGTCGGCTCAGTATAAACGGAATTCGCTCCACCGTGGATCCTCTGAATACTAACTATACCATCAGGTCCGTTTCAGGGTCTTTGAACTCGTCGGTGACAAGAGCCAGCTTAAAAGGGCAAGAAGGCACTAACACAATCACTAGCTATAAATTGGAGAAATTGTCGTTTTTGGTGCCTTGATAGACGGTGACGTGGCAATTATTTCCCGTGGTGTTTGAACAACAGTGGCGCACCGGTTGGCATCGTTCTATTTCTCCGACAAGCTTAACTTGTGCAGAACATCGAACGAGAAAATTCCTGAACTGTGCCCGTCCGCCCAATAGGGCTGAATCCCGTAGGCACCGACCCAGCCAATCCGCCGTAATTGGAATGAAGCCGCCGTTAAAACCTTCTCGGGACCTCTACTGATGTTTCCCATGATGTCCCCTTCTCCCTTGCACCCTGCGCACGGGCAATGACGGCGCAAAACTTCCAGAGAAATAAAACTCTCGCTTCCATCCTCCCACTTGATTGCCATCTCACTGCCGATGTTTTGAATGTCGCTTGGTCGCACGGCGCAAATTAACTCCCGACCGGATGTGGAGTCCAACTCTTTGCGGATCGCCTGTTTTCGCTTTCCAATCACGTAACGACGATTATAGACAAGACTAATATTTATTGTTGACTCAAACTATTGAGCCAGTTATCCTCCGTTTCGATTCGTTGAAGGACGACGATTTAAATATGAATTTTCGGCACATGGCAGTTGCTTCACTGGCGTCACTGCTCTGCTTCCCGCCGGCTGTCGGCGCGGAGCGGGAGCGCAACGTTGACGGCATCCGGGACAACTCATTTTTCGTCGAAGAAGCCTACAACCAGGAATCCGGCGTCGTGCAGCACATTCTCACTGCTTTCTACAACCGCGATAGCGTGCGCGGGGCGGATGACAAATCTTTGGATTTCTCATTTACACAGGAATGGCCGCTGTTCAGTCAGACCCATCAATTCAGTTACACGCTTCCATACAGCTTCGCCGAAAGCGGTGACCGCTCCCAAAACGGTTTTGGCGACATGTTGCTCAATTACCGCTGGCAGACATTCTTCGACGAGAGAACCCTCGCCGCTTTCGCGCCGAGACTCAGTCTGATTTTGCCCTCGGGCGATTCGAAGCGCGGCTTCGGAGACGACACGGTCGGCGGGCAAATAAACCTTCCGTTCAGCACGGCGATAGGCAGCCGCTGGTATTTTCATCTCAACGCCGGGATGACTTTTCTCTCCGACACAGCTTCGGCGAAAGGGCGCGATCTCAGGCACTTCAATCTCGGCGCAAGCGCGATTTACGCAGCGACACGCGGCGTTCACTTTCTTTGCGAATGGATCGGCAATTGGGAGGAAGGCTTGGACTCGAATGGCCGCCGGGACCGGGAATTTGCTTCGATTCTTTCGCCGGGCGCGCGCAAAGCGTTCAATTTTTCGAACGACTCACAACTAGTGCTGGGCGTGGCTGCGCCGATTGGCCTGACCGGTCCTGCGCCTGATTACGGGATATTTTTTTACGTCTCATTCGAGCATTCTCTCAAACGCCAACTGAATTAAAGCCATGGAAAAATTCCCGAATCAAGCGGCAGTTGAACCGGCAAAACCGTCGGATGGCTGGCGCTCGCCTTCCCTTTCGCCAAGTCTGCGGGAGGTCAACCGCACCATTCCGATTCCGAAGTCCCTGAGTTTCTGGAAGAAGATGCTCGCCTTCTCCGGCCCCGGCTATCTCGTCGCCGTCGGTTACATGGATCCGGGCAACTGGGCCACTGACCTCGCCGGCGGCTCGCAGTTCGGTTACACGCTGCTGTCGGTCATTCTCATCTCGAACCTCATGGCGATTCTCCTGCAATCGCTTTGCGCCAAGCTCGGCATCGTCACCGGACGCGACCTCGCGCAGGCGTGCCGCGACCATTATTCCAGGCCCGTGTCCAACATGCTTTGGCTGCTGTGCGAAGCCGCCATCTGCGCGTGCGACCTCGCGGAAGTCGTCGGCTCGGCCATCGCGTTGAATCTCCTCTTCGGCATCCCGCTCGTCTGGGGCGTGTGCATCACCGCGCTCGACGTGCTGCTGGTGTTGTTCCTTCAGAACAAGGGCTTTCGCTACATCGAGGCGCTCGTCATTACGCTCATCATCACCATTGGCGCGTGCTTCCTGGCGGAGATCATTTTCTCCAAACCAAGCGTCATGGCGGTGTTCGGCGGCCTCCTGCCAAAATTCGAGATCGTCTCGAACCCGAAGATGCTCTTCATCGCCATGGGTATCCTCGGCGCGACGGTGATGCCGCACAATCTCTACCTCCACTCCTCCATCGTGCAGACGCGCAAATACGAGCCGACGCCTGAGGGGCGGCGTGAGGCAATCAAATTCGCCACCATTGACTCGACCGTGGCGCTCATGTTCGCGCTCTTCATCAACGCAGCCATCCTCGTCGTCTCCGCAGCCACCTTTCACGGCACGGGTGAATCGGTTGACAGTATTGAGCGCGCGCACGAGTTGTTTCCCACGTTTCTCGGAACGACTGCAGCCAGCGTCATCTTCGCCATAGCTTTGTTGGCGTCTGGGCAAAACTCCACGCTCACCGGCACGCTCGCGGGGCAGATCGTGATGGAGGGCTTCCTCAACATCCGCCTGCGTCCGTGGTTGCGGCGGCTCATCACGCGGCTCATCGCCATCATCCCGGCGGTCATCGTCACCGCCGTCTATGGTGAGAGCAAGACGACCGACATGCTCGTCTTGAGCCAGGTGATTTTGAGCCTGCAACTGCCTTTCGCCGTCGTTCCGCTCGTGCTCTTCACCAGCGACCGGCGCAAGATGGGCGAGTTCGCCAGTCCGGCATGGGTGAAAGTGTTCGCGTGGATTACCGCCACCATCATCATTGTTCTCAACGTGAAACTACTGGCCGACACCTTCGGCCTTACCGCCTGGCTGACCGGTCAAAAGTAGGAAAGGAACCTGAATGAACACACTTGCCCACGCTCTCCGCCGCGAAGCCCGCGTTGCATTTTCACGCCGCGCCCAGCCGGTCTGGTTTCGCATCCTCAAATGGACGTGCATCCTCGTCAGCATCGCGTTGTTTCACGACCAGCGCTGGTTTTGGTGGACCTTCGCCGGTCTGGCCACGGCAGGAATTTTGGTGCATTTTCTTTACCGCTGGAAAACAAAAACCTGGACGCGCGCCTGGGGCGGGTGGAACGATTTGGCCGCGGGCCGCGACTGATCACGCAACACGTCCCATGTATAAAAAAATTCTTGTCGCATTGGAAAACAGCGAAGCCGACCAAAGCCTCTTGCCGCATGTCGAAGGACTGGCGAAACAGTTCGGCTCGGAGTTGTTGCTCGTCCACGTCGCCGACGGCTGGGTCGCGCGGAACTTCAACCAGCTCAAACTCGCCGAGTCCGACGAAATGCGCGCCGACCGAAAATATCTCGACGACACCGCCGCAAAACTTTCCGGACAGGGGATTAACGTCACCACACGGCTCGCGCTTGGTGACCCGCCAAAAGAAATTTTGAAGATGTCCGAGTGGGAGGTTTGCGACCTCATCGCGATGACCAGCCACGGCCATCGGCTGCTGGGCGACCTTTTTTTCGGCAGCACGATTCACGAAGTCCGCCACAAATCGAGCATTCCCATTCTGCTCGTTCGCGCCGGGACTTGACGCGCGACCCATCGCGTCCGTCTTGCCACGCACGGTTCAATTCATTAGCGTCTCGGCTGGTTCAAATCATGGCGTATCTCAACGACAATTTTTTCAAACTGAAAACCGGCTACCTCTTTCCCGAAATTGGCCGGCGAGTGAAGGCTTTCTGCGAAGCGAATCCTGACGCTGCAAAGAGTCTCATCCGGTGCGGCATCGGGGACGTAACGGAGCCATTGCCGCAATCCGCCATCGCCGCGATGCACAAGGCTGTGGACGAAATGGGCGCGCGCGAAACTTTTCACGGCTACGGCCCGGAGCAGGGATACGAGTGGCTGCGTCACGCCATTGCGCAGAATGACTTTCGTGACCGCGGCCTCAACGTTGCCGACGACGAAATATTTGTGAGCGACGGTTCGAAATGCGATTGCGGCAACATCCTCGACATCCTCGGCGGCAAAAACAAAATCGCCATCAGCGACCCGGTTTATCCGGTTTATGTGGACACGAACGTGATGGCTGGCCACACAGGCGAAGCTGACGATGCAGGCTGTTATTCAAAGTTGGTTTATCTTCCGTGCAAACCGAGCAATGGGTTTGTTCCCCAGCCACCCAAGCGCCATGTTGATGTGATTTACCTTTGCTCGCCGAACAATCCCACCGGCGCGGCGGCGACGCGCGAACAGCTTGAAGCCTGGGTGAAATACGCTCTGGAACACAAAGCCGTCATTCTCTTCGACGCTGCTTATGAGGCTTACATCAGCGATGCTGCGATGCCACATTCGATCTACGAGATTCCCGGTGCCCGCGAATGTGCCATCGAGTTTCGCAGCTTTTCAAAAAACGGAGGATTCACTGGCGTGCGCTGTGCGTTCACCGTCGTGCCGAAAACTATGAATGCGCAAACCAAGTCCGGCGAATTCAAACCGCTGCACCCGCTCTGGCTGCGCCGCGCGACAACGAAGTTCAACGGCGTTTCCTACATCGTCCAGCGCGCCGCCGAGTCGCTTTACTCGCCGGAGGGCAAGCAGCAGGTGCGCGCGCTCATCGAGCATTACATGGGCAACGCGAAAGTCCTGCGCGACGGCGCGAAGCGCGCCGGACTAAAAATTTTTGGCGGCGTGAACGCGCCTTACATCTGGGTGAAAACTCCGAAAGGCGTCACAAGCTGGCAGGCCTTCGACAAAATTTTGAACGGGGCGAACGTGGTCATCACGCCCGGCAGCGGTTTTGGTTCAAGAGGCGAAGGCTTTTTCCGCATAAGCGCGTTCAACAGCCGGGCGAACGCGGAAGAAGTCGCGCGCCGCCTGCAGGAATTGAAGTGGTAGCCGTGGAAACTTCTCCTGAAAAAAACTGGCGGGAGCGGCGGGGCTCGAACCCGTAACCTCTGCCGTGACAGGGCAGCGCTCTAACCAATTGAGCTACACCCCCGCTTAGGGGCGGTAGAAGCTAGAAAATCGACTCCCGTTCGTCAACGGCGAAAACAAAAAAAAGCGATTCGGGCAGCAGACGCCAAGGAGGTGGGGGTGGGGAACCCCGCTGAAGAAACGTGCTGCCACCCGAACAATTCAGTCTAAAACCCCACGCTCGGCCTTGTCAAGAATGTTGTCCGCCAAATTGGAACAGGGGTTTTCGCTGCTGCTCAACCTCTCGTTTCCCATGCAATAAAACACCAAGAACCAAGCTCCAAAAATCAAACCGCCGCCGCTGCACACTTTGAAGTTTGATGTTTGAAGTTTCTCTGGTGCTTGGGGTTTGGTGCTTGGTGCTTCGCGTTCGTTCGCCGTTTCTTCCGATTGCCAAGCGCGTCATTTCTCCGCTACGATTCGCCGTCTGAGAAATTTTCACGCGCGCGATGCCCGAATACAAAGTCAAATTTGAAATCTTTGAAGGCCCGCTTGACCTGCTGCTTTACCTCATCAAAAAGCAGGAGGTGGATATTTACGAAGTCAATCTCACCGCGCTCGCCACGCAATTCATCGAATACGTGGACGCGATGCGCACGCTCGACCTGGAGATCGCCGGCGAATTTCTCGTGATGGCCTCGACGCTCATGTATATCAAGAGCCGCGAGCTGCTGCCCGACGACCAGCAGGTGCTCGTGGAAGGCGAGGAGGAAGGCGAAGACCCTCGCTGGGAATTGATCCGGCAGCTCGTCGAATACAAAAAATTCAAGGACGCCGCCGCGAATTTGCAAACGCTCGAAGCCGCGCAGGAAAATATTTTCCCACGAATTCCCGGCAGGCTCGACGTGCTTGACGACCTTCCGAAACCGCGAATGGAAGTTTCAATCTTCGATCTGGTCAACGCGGTGAACGTAGTTTTGAAACGCGTCGGCCAGCGCGAAGAATTGCGCGACATCTTCGAGGACAAATGGACCGTCAGCGAAAAGATCGAGCATTTGATGAAACTCATCGCAGAAAAAGCCCGTCTGAAATTCTCTGAATTGTTTGAAGGCGTCACGAGCCGTTCCGAGGTGGTCTGCACATTTCTTGCATTGCTGGAATTGATCCGCCTCAGACAACTCGTCGCCGTCCAGGAAAGTCCGTTCGCGGAAATCGAAGTGCAGCGCGGACAAATCTCTAAAGTAGGGCAGGCTTCCAGCCTGCCCAGCGTTGAAAATGCGTAGCCGTAAAATCATTTTTTGGGCAGGCAAGATGCCTGCCCTCCTTTAATTCATGGAACTTAAATTCATTTTGGAATCGCTGCTGTTCTCCGCGCAAAAACCTTTGAGCGCAAAAGAGCTTCGCGACATCTTGTCCGAAGCCGCCGAGCAGGAAGACGCAGACGGCGCTGCAAAACCGTTCAAGAAAGCCAAGGAAAGCGAAGTCGTCGCCGCGCTCGAACAACTTTCGCGCGAGCACGACGACGCCAAGCGCAGTTACCGGCTCGTGTGCGTCGCGGGCGCGTGGCAATTCGTGACGCAGCCGGAATTCGCGCCGTGGCTGCGCGCGCTTGTCGGGCACAAGATTCGTCCGCCGCGACTTTCCCAGCCCGCGTTGGAGACGCTCGCCATCATCGCGTATCGCCAGCCGTTGACGCGCGCGGAGATCGAGCAGATTCGTGGCGTGACCGTGGACGGCGTGATGCAGACGTTGATGGAACGCGGCCTCGTCGAGCAGGTTGGCCGCGCGGAAGTCGTCGGTCGCCCCGGCACATACGGCACCACGGCGCTGTTCCTAGAATATTTTGGTCTGGCCAGCCTCGAAGATTTGCCCGCCGCCGATGAACTGCGCCGCATGGAAATCAAAAAACCGGATTCGCTCGTGACGACCGATCCTGACTTGGCAACTGCGCCGCCGGATCAATTGCATTTGCAAAATCAGCAGGGTGAAGTTAAAACAACTGACGGATCAACAAATCCAACAACATGAAAACGGCCTTCCTTTCAATCGTTTTGATTGGGCTGGCATTTTGCGCGAGCGCGCAAATTTCAACGAACCAGCCGTCACGGTTCAAAACGAAGGTCGTTTCTTACGACGGAAAGATTGGGTCAGGCGCATACAACAGCACGGTGACGTTTCTTCCAGAAAATCCAGGAACTTACAACAGCGACGCAATCACGTCTCCGGGGAAGGAATCTGAATTAAAATGGTCGTTCGTCGGCAGGAATGGCGGCAAGGACGTTTATCATTTTACTTTCACGCGTATGACGAGAGCGGGTTCATCCGACAAGACAACGACTTCAAAAGAAATTCAATTCGACGGAAAACAAATTATTGTTTTTGAAGACGATCTTCACACTGTCGTTATGGAAAATCCGAGCGCGGACGATTTGAAATCGGCGCAAAAACGTTAAAGTTTCATCGGTGCGAAACTGGCTTGCTTCTTCATTCGTCATTCTACCTTCGCTTTGAACATTCCCGAACATCGCAAGGCCATTGACAACGGAAATACAAGTATTACCCTCTCGGTATGACAAAAGGATTGAGCCTTGTTTCCGTGAAACTGCCGCTGCACGACCTGCGCAGGATTCCATCGCAAAACCGCAGCCGTTTCATCCGTGAAGCTGTTGCCGAAAAACTCGAGAGGGTGAAGAAACCGAAATGGACTCCGAAGACCGCTTACGGCAAAGAACTCTGGGCGCTGCGGCAAAAATTCATCGCCGATGGCGGCAAGCTTTTGGATCGCGAAGGCATTGAACGCGAGCTTAAAGAACGGAGCGGGCTTCGTTGAAAAAAACCTTCCTGGATTCGGGCGTTCTGTTGACGGCCTGGCGAGGGGCGGATGATGAATCCGGGCGCGCCATTTCGTTGATGCAGGATGCGGAGCGCGAATTTTACACGTCGTTGATCATTCGTCTTGAGGTCATTCCCAGAGCAACCTTCCATCGGCAAGCCGAGGAGTTGAAATTCTACAACGCATATTTTTCAAGAACGAAAGCTGAAGAGCCTTTGAGCGCGGAACTAGGTCGCGACGCATCGGAACTGGCGTGTAAGCACGGCCTTTCAGCAGCCGACGCGTTGAACATCGCCGCCGCATTGCGTCAGGGCGTGCAGGAATTCATCACCAGCGAACTTCCCGCCAAGCCGATGTTTCGCGTTCCCGGCATAAAAATTACCTCTCTTCACACCGTCCGCGTTCATTGATTCCGCCATTGCGCCGGAGTGACTTGCTTTTGCATTATAATTTTGCCTTCGTTGAACATTTATGGGCAAGCCAGCCACAGCAATGACGAATGTTTAACGCCAGGTCGCAAAGGCATTCGCACCAAATCAAACCGGCTCGACAAAAATAAAATCGTGACTACGTTACGGCAAAATTTATGACCGACCCGCGTTACCAAAAACTGGCGAAGCTGCTCATCGAATATTCCACCGCGCTGAAAAAAGGCGAGTGCGTGTTGCTCGATATGATTGATGTGCCGGATGAATTTTCCATCGAACTGGTTCGCGCGGCGCGGAAAGTCGGCGGCGTGCCGATTGTCGAGACGCGGCACACGCGCGTCAGTCGCGAGTTGTTGCTCAAGACGGACTCGAAACATTCCTCGCTCATCCGCGACATCGAACTGGCTCGCATGAAAAAAATGCAGGCATACATCGCCATTCGCGGCAGCGCGAACGCCAGTGAAAATTCCGACGTGCCAGGCAAACAGATATCGCTCTTCTCGCGCATCACGAGGCCGGTGCTGAATTATCGCGTCAACAAAACCAAGTGGTGCGTGCTGCGCTGGCCGACTCCGAGCATGGCGCAGGCGGCGGGCATGAGCACGGAGGCGTTCGAGAATCTGTATTTCGATGTTTGCACGATGGACTACGCGAGGATGGCGCGCGCGATGATTCCGCTGGAGCGCCGCATGAAAAAAGCCGACCGCGTCCGTCTCAAATCTCCCGGCACCGACCTGACTTTCAGCATCAAAGGCATCGGCGCGAAGATGTGCAAAGGCGACCGAAACATTCCCGACGGCGAAGTTTTTTCCTGCCCGGTGAAAAATTCCGTGAACGGCATGATCCAGTTCAACACGCCGACGATTTATTCGGGAACGAAATTTGAGAACGTCCGGCTCGAATTCAAGAATGGCAAAGTCGTGAAAGCCACGTCGAACAACACGAAACGCCTCAATGAAATTCTCGACACCGACGCCGGCGCGCGTTACGTCGGAGAATTTTCGCTCGGCTTCAATCCTTACATCCTCAACCCGATGTGCGACATTTTATTCGACGAAAAAATCGCCGGCTCGCTGCACTTCACGCCTGGCGCGGCTTACGAAGAATGCGACAACGGCAATCGCAGCGCTGTGCATTGGGACATGGTGTTGATCCAGCGCAAAGACTGGGGTGGCGGCGAAGTGTGGTTCGACGGCGAACTGATTCGCAAAAACGGAATCTTCCTGCCGCGCGATTTGAAGCCGCTTAACCCGCAGAATTTGAAATAAGCCAGCCCGCGTCCGAAGGTCCGCGAGGTTTTGGACTGCGGCAGTCCTCTGCCGCTTTTAGACCGCCCCCCGCCTGTCCACAGCGCCAGAGGACTGGCGCAG
>CAYMCQ010000036.1:0-37987 GCA_964389025.1 uncultured Verrucomicrobiota bacterium | reverse complement strand
GGCAACTGGAAGATGAACAAGACCGTCGCCGAGGCGCTGGACTTGGTGCGCGGCCTCAAGATCGAACTCGGCAACGTGAAGGAAGTGGACGTGGTGGTCTGTCCGCCGTTCACCGCGCTGGCCGATGTGTCGAAAGAAATTCTCGACTCGCAGAACATCCGTCTCGGCGCGCAGACGATGAGCGAGCATGGCTACGGCGCGTTCACCGGCGAGATCGCGGCGGGCATGTTGAAGGAATTTTCCGTGCGCTACGTCATCGTAGGCCACTCGGAACGGCGTCAGTATCAAAACGAGTCGAGCGATCTGGTCTCCAAGAAAGCTTTGGCGGCGCACGCGGCGTCGCTGAAACCGATTGTTTGCGTCGGCGAAACTTTGGGCGAACGCGAATCCGGCCTGACCGAAATTATTTTGGAGAAACAAGTTCGCGGCAGCCTTGCGGGGTTGACCAAAGAGCAGATGACGGAAACAATAATGGCCTACGAGCCAGTCTGGGCGATCGGCACGGGCAAAAACGCGACGGCGGCGCAGGCGCAAAAGGAGCATATGTTCATTCGGACGCTGTTGGGGATGATGTTCGACGAAACCGTTGCCCGGCGCGTGCGGATTCAATACGGCGGCAGCGTGAAAGCCGCGAACGCGCGCGAGTTGATGAGCCAGCCGGACGTGGACGGCGCGCTGGTGGGCGGCGCGAGTCTGGAGGCGAGAAGTTTTGCTGACATAATCAAAAATTCCATATAACCTCACGAATTATGACGAATTTTTTCATCTGGATTTTAACGGCGTTGCTGGTGCTGGATTGTTTGTTTTTGATCCTGCTGGTTCTGGTTCAGTTGCCCAAAAAAGACGCGGGCGCGGGCATCGCGTTCGGCGGCGGAACGGCCGACGCGCTGTTCGGCGCAGGGTCGGGCAATGTGCTGACGAAAGTCACGAAATGGGCCACGACGATTTTCTTCGTGCTGGCAATCGCGCTCTCTATTATGCAAAGCCGCGCGCACACGAAACGCTCGATGTTGACATCGCTGCCGCCGCCAACTGAGAGCGCCCTGCCAGCCTCCCCCTCAGCGCCGCCTTCATCAGCACCGACCGTTCCCGCCGCGAACACGAGCACCCCGGCTTTGGCGGAAAAAATTTCCGGGCTGTTGTCAACCAACGCCGCCGGCAACACTCCTGCTCCGCCGAAATAACGAGCGATGAAATTGTTGCCGAGCGCCCGCTCCCATGGCTGACACAAATCAAGCCGCGGGTTTCTTCAGCAAGTTCACCGTCCTCAAGGGCGCGTCGCCTGAACTCTGGATAACATTTGCGCTGAAGTTCATCGCCGTTGCCGCTTACGCGATCACAAATCTGACGCTTAAGCTGTGGCTCTCCTCGGATTTTGGTTACAGCGATCAGGAAGCGCTGGGGCTTGTCCTGGGATGGTCCCTCACAATGACGATCATGACGGTGCTGGTCGGCTCTCTTGCCGACGCGCTTGGATTACGGCGCACGTTCTTCATAGGAGTCGTCATCGGCGTTTTGGCCCGGCTGGTAATGGCTCTATCAACAAACAAGTCGGTTGCGATCATTGGGGGCTTGTTTCCTTTGGCCATTGCCGAAGCTTTGACCACGCCGGTGCTGGTCGCGGCGGTTCGGACGTATTCGACCACAAAGCAGCGGTCCATTTCCTTTTCAACTTTTTACGTGATGATGAACGTCGGATTTCTCATCGCAGGCTATCTTTTCGATTACCTCAGGAAATCGCTCGGAGAACACGGCACCTTTACGTTGCCCCTCATCAATACGGGCATTTCCACCTATCGGACATTGTTTCTTATTGGCGCGGGTCTGGCGTTGTTGCTCGTGCCGATCGTGTTGCTCTTGAGGCCCGGGGTGGAAGTGACGGATGAGGGAATCAAAATAGTTCCGAAGCAAACCCAGCCACGAACTGGAAGCATCTGGGGCGCTGTCGGCGAAACGGCGCGCAAGACCTGGACTGACACTATCCGACTTTTTGGGAGTCTCGTCCGCCAGCAAGGTTTCTACCGGCTGCTTGCGTTCCTGATGTTGATCGCGTTTTTGAAATTGATCTTCATGCAGATGTATTACGTCTTTCCCACGTTCGGCATCCGGGAATTGGGCAAGGGCGCTCCGGTGGGAACTCTGTGGAACATCAATAGCTGGCTTATCATCGTGCTCGTTCCGTTGATCGGCACGCTTACGCAACGGTTTGCAGCGTATCGAATGGTCATCCTCGGCGGAATCATTTCGGCAGCTTCGGTCTTCGTCATGGCGTTGCCGACGGCATGGTTCCAACCGTTGGCGGATGGAAAATTCGGCCAGTGGCTTGCGCACGGATATTTGGGACTCGAAGGAAGTGTGCATCCTTACTACGTCATGATCGCGATCTTCGTCGTGCTGCTTTCAGTTGGCGAAGCGTTTTATTCGCCCAGAGTTTATGAATATGCGGCGGCGATTGCGCCGAAAGGACAGGAAGCATCCTATTCCGCACTTTCATACGTTCCGTTTCTGCTCGCCAAGGTGCTCGTCGGCAGCGTCTCGGGCGTTCTGCTGGCGAAATATTGTCCTGAAGTTGGTGAGCGCAACTCGGGGACCATGTGGCTGGTCATTGGATTGATCGCAGCAATCTCACCGATCGGTTTGATCACGCTGCGCCGCTTCGTCCGCGTGCATGAGGCTGGCAGAGAGAGTTGAGAAGCCTCGCGGCGCAGAAGAATTCTTCGTTGACGCTTCACGCTTCGCCGATAACATGCCGCGCTTGAAAATTTTGTAATTGTTGAACAAAAGAACACGAAACTATGCCAGCTAAAGTTGCAATCAATGGATTCGGACGCATCGGACGATTGGTTTTCCGCGCCATCGCAGAACAAGGTCTTCTCGGAAAAGAAGTCCAGGTCGTTGCCGTCGGCGACATCGTGCCTGCGGACAACCTTGCCTACCTCTTGAAATACGACTCCACTCAAGGCCGCTCGAAGGAAACCATCTCCTCCAAAAAATCTTCGCCCGACAAGGCCGAGGACGATGTGCTGGTCGTGGACGGACAGGAAATTCTGGTCGTGAGCGCCAAATCTCCCGCTGAGTTGCCGTGGAAACAGCTTGGCGTGGACATCGTCATCGAGTCCACCGGACTTTTCACCGACGCGGAAAAAGCCAAAGGCCATATCGCCGCCGGCGCGAAAAAAGTCATCATCAGTGCGCCCGCCAAAGGCGACGACCTCACCATCGTCATGGGCGTCAACGAAAACAAATACGACCCGGCCAGGCACAACATCATCTCAAACGCGAGCTGCACCACGAATTGCCTCGCGCCGCTCGTTCACGTTTTGCTCAAGGAAGGCTTTGGCATCGAAGAAGGTTTGATGACCACGGTTCACAGCTACACCGCCACGCAAAAAACCGTGGACGGCCCGAGCAAAAAAGATTGGAAAGGCGGACGCACCGCCGCGTTGAACATCATCCCTTCGACGACCGGCGCGGCCAAGGCCGTCGGCTTGGTTTGTCCCGAAGTCAAAGGCAAACTCACCGGCATGGCGTTCCGCGTGCCGACGCCGACGGTTTCCGTCGTGGACCTCACGGTGAAGACCACCAAGGACACGAGCTACGCAGAAATTTCCGCCGCCATGAAAAGGGCCAGCGAGACTTACCTCAAAGGCATCCTCGAATACACGAGCGACGAGGTGGTGAGCAGCGATTTCATCCACTGCACGTCGTCTTCGATCTTCGATTCCGGCTCGGGCATCGAGTTGAACAAACGATTCTTCAAACTCGTGAGCTGGTATGACAACGAATGGGGTTACAGCAACCGCGTCGTGGACTTGCTGAAATACATTTTGAAAAAAGGCATCTGACGCGTTTAGTATCGTTCTCGTAATCGTTCTCGTCATCGTCCTCGAAATTGCCCCATCGAATCGAGGATGAGGGACGAGAACGAGGACGATCACGATTGAGAACGACTGCCGCCCAATCCAACGACTCCTATCGCAAGGCGATTGAGTTTCTCCACGGCCTTCAATGGTTCGGCACGACGCTTGGCTTGGAGAACACTTTCAAGCTCGCTGAACTTTCCGGCAATCCGCAAAGCAAACTTCGCTTCATCCACGTCGCCGGCACCAACGGCAAAGGGTCAACCTGCGCGATGCTCGAAAGCATTTACCGCGCGGCGGGTTTGCGCGTCGGCCTGTTCACCTCGCCGCATCTGGTTTCGTTCCGCGAACGGATTCAAGTCAATCGCCGGTTGATTTTGCAATCGGAAGTCGCCCGAATTGTCCGACAGCTTCAGCCGCTCCTCGAAAAATTCCCGCGCGAACATCACCCGACGTTCTTTGAAGTCGTCACGGTGATGGCGCTGCGTTATTTTGCGGAGCAAAAATGCGACTTGGTGATTTGGGAAACAGGCCTGGGCGGACGGCTCGATGCCACCAACATCGTCACGCCGCTCGCCAGCGTCATCACGAACATTCACTTTGATCACCAGCAATGGCTTGGCGACACGCTGGAAAAGATCGCCGCTGAAAAAGCGGGCATCATCAAACCCCGCGTTCCCATTATCACCGGAGAAACCAAACCTGGAGCGCTTGGCGTCATCAAGCAGGTTGCCGAGTCAAACGCTGCGCCGCTCGCAGTTGTCACTCGCCGCTTGTCACTCGTCACTCGTCACCCCCTGGCTTTGCCCGGTCAACATCAACAACTCAACGCCGCCATCGCGCTTGAAACTGTCACCGTGTTGCAGAAGCAAATCCCCGTCGGCGACGAACAAATCCAGCGCGGCTTGTCTCGAGTGAACTGGCCGGGACGTTTGCAGTTGGTTGAGAAACCAGCCGGCCAAAAACTTCTGCTCGATGGCGCGCGCAACATCGCCAGCGCGGAGACGTTGCGGAGAGCCCTTCAGGAAAATTTCCCGCAGACTGAGGCCACGCTCGTTCTCGGAATCCTTCGCGACAAAGACTGGCCGCAGGTGTGTGAAATCCTCGCGCCGATGGCCAAGCGCATTTTCACCGTGCCCGTCAGCAGCGAGCGCACGGCCTCGCCTGCTGAATTGGCGGAGGCCTGCCGACGAGCGAATCCGGCAGTCGAAGTCACCGCGTGCTCAACACTGGCCGAAGCGCTGCAACGGACAGCTTCGGACAGGTTTGTCGTCATCACCGGCTCGCTTTATCTCGTCGGCGAGGCGATGGAGTTGCTCGGCCTCGGCGAAACCGGCGCGAGCGAGCGCGAGTTGAATGAATGGAGCGCGGAACATCACTCCGCATGAAGCTCGCGAAGCGATGCTTCGCCCTCCGGAAAATAAGCCGAGATAAACCGCACCAAAGCCGCCGCTTATTCTTTTTAAGTTTTGTTGACGGTTTCGCGGCGGGACAATTAGATTCCCTCACGTTTGCGGTGCCTGATTGTGCTGAACTTCAATGAATCTGATTAAAAATATTTTTTCCTCATCGCTCGGGAAAAAATACATCATGGCCGTCACCGGCATGTTGCTGTTCGTTTTCGTGGCGCTGCACATGATCGGCAACCTGCAGATATTTCTCGGCCCCGAGGCCATCAACCGCTACGGACATTTCCTCCAATCGAACATGGAACTCCTCTGGCCTGCGCGGATCGGTTTGCTCGCGCTCGTCCTGCTTCATATCTGGTCGGCGATAAAAGTCTCCGCCGAAAACAAACGCGCCCGGCCAGTCGCTTACGAGCAAAACAAAAACACAGGCTCAAGTTATGCCTCACGCACGATGCTGATGAGCGGACTCATCGTCGCGGCGTTCGTGATTTATCACTTGCTCCACTTCACGGTTCAAGTCGAAGCGGTCAACTTGCAACATGTGAACTTCGCAGCTCTGAATGAGCCATTGAAAGACGGCTCACTGCGTCACGACGTTTTCGCGATGATGGTCGTCGGTTTCTCACACCCGTGGGTCTGCGCGTTTTACATTTTGGGAATGGCGCTGCTTTGCCTGCACTTGAGCCACGGCGTGAGCGCGATGTTTTCATCACTCGGCCTGAAGAACGGCGCTTACGCCGGGCCGCTTGACTGTTTTGCCAAAGTGTCATCGCTGCTGATTTTTCTTGGATACGTTTCGATTCCGGTCGCAATTTATTTTTTCAATTACGGATCTGGAGGTTGTTGCAAGTGAAATTGGATTCCAAAATCCCGTCCGGCCCGCTCGCGCAAAAGTGGGAGAAGCACAAGTTCGAGACCAAGCTCATCAATCCCGCCAACAAGCGGAAATACAAGATCATTGTCGTTGGCGCGGGATTGGCTGGCGCGTCGGCTTCGGCGACGCTCGCGGAACTTGGTTTCGACGTTCACAATTTTGTTTTTCACGACTCGCCGCGCCGCGCGCATTCCGTCGCGGCGCAAGGCGGAATCAACGCCGCAAAAAATTACCAGAACGACGGCGACTCGGTTCACCGGCTTTTTTACGACACGATCAAGGGCGGCGATTTCCGCGCGCGCGAGGCGAACGTGCATCGGCTCGCGGAAGTTTCGGTGAACATCATTGATCAGTGCGTGGCGCAGGGCGTTCCGTTCGCGCGCGAATACGGCGGGCTGCTGGACAATCGCTCTTTCGGCGGCGCGCAGGTTTCGCGCACGTTCTACGCGCGTGGCCAGACCGGTCAGCAGCTCCTGCTCGGTGCGTATTCAGCGCTTTGCAAGATGATCGCCGACGGCGGCGTGAAATCCTACACGCACGCCGAGATGCTCGACCTCGTTGTCGTGGACGGCCATGCGAAGGGAATCATCGTCCGCGATCTTCGCACGGGCGAAATCACGCGGCACAACGCCGATGCCGTGGTGCTGGCGACCGGCGGCTACGGGAACGTTTTCAATCTTTCAACTTACGCGCGCGGCTCGAACGCCACGGCAATCTGGCGCGCTTACAAGCGCGGCGCGTGTTTCGGCAATCCGTGTTACACACAGATTCATCCGACGTGCATTCCCGTAAGCGGAGATTACCAATCGAAGCTTACGTTGATGTCCGAATCGTTGCGAAACGACGGACGCATCTGGGTGCCGAAGAAAAAAGAGGATTGCAAGAAAGAGCCGGGCAGCATCGCCGAACAAGACCGCGATTATTATCTGGAACGGCTTTACGGCGCGTTCGGCAATCTTGCGCCGCGTGACATCGCTTCGCGCGCCGCAAAAAATGTTTGCGATGAAGGTCGAGGCATCGGTGAAACTGGCCTTGGTGTCTACCTTGATTTTTCCGACGCCATCAAGCGGCTCGGTGAGGCAAAAATCCGCGAGCGCTACGGAAATCTGTTCGCGATGTATCACGAAATCACCAATGAAGACGCCTACAAAACACCGATGCGGATTTATCCCGCCGTGCATTACACGATGGGCGGGCTGTGGGTGGACTACAACTTGATGAGCAATCTTCCGGGCTTGTTCGTGCTCGGCGAAGCTAATTTTTCCGACCACGGCGCGAACCGTCTCGGCGCGAGCGCGCTGATGCAGGGTTTGTCCGACGGCTATTTCGTTTTACCCGCGACGATATCCGGTTATCTCGCGACGCAAAAACCGGACAAACGTCCAAGCAACGACCACGCAAGTTTCAAAGCCGCCGAGGAAAATGTCCGTTCATTGACGACGCGGATGATGAATTGCAAAGGCAAGCGCACGCCGGCGAGTTTCCACAAGCAACTCGGAAAAGTCTTGTGGGATCATTGCGGCATGGCGCGCACGAAGGCCGGACTGGAAAAAGGAATCCAACTCATCCGCAGTTTGCGAGAGGAATATTGGAAAAACCTGAACGTCTCCGGCGATGGAAACGATTGGAATCAATCTTTGGAGCAAGCCGGGCGCGTGGCGGACTTCATCGAGCTTGGCGAATTGTTGTGCGTTGACGCGCTGCATCGCGAGGAAAGTTGCGGCGGCCATTTCCGCGAGGAGTATCAATACACGAAGGACGACGCCGAAGTGCAGCAAGGTCTGGTGAACCCCGGCGACGTGAAGCGGCGTGATGACCAGTTCGCCTACGTGGCCGCGTGGGAATTTGCGGGCGAAGGAAAATCGCCCGTGCTGAACAAAGAGCCGCTCGTTTATGAGGAAGTTCACATGAGCACGCGCAGTTATAAATAATTTCGATGAAAGTTCGAATCAAAGTTTGGCGACAGAAAAATCGGAAGACGCCCGGCGCGTTCAAGACCTATGAAACGCCGGAGCTGAACCCGAACATGTCGTTCCTCGAGATGCTCGACGTGGTGAACGAGGAGCTTGCCAGTCGCGGCGAGGAACCAATTGCGTTCGACCACGATTGCCGCGAGGGGATCTGCGGGACGTGTTCGCTCGTCATCAACGGCAAACCGCACGGGCCGCATCGCGCCGTGGCGACGTGCCAGACTTACATGCGCAGTTTCAGCGACGGCGACACGATTGTGGTCGAGCCGTTCCGCGCTCGGGCGTTTCCGCTCATCAAAGATCTGGTTGTGGATCGGAAAGCTTTCGACCGCATCCAACAGGCTGGTGGTTTCATCACCGTCCGCACCGGCAGCGCGCCGGACGCGAATTCAATCCCGGTCGCGAAGGAAATTTCCGACCGCGCGATGGACGCCGCGCAGTGCATCGGCTGCGGTGCGTGCGTGGCGGCGTGCAAGAACGCGAGCGCAATGCTGTTCGTCGCGGCGAAAGTTTCGCACTTGAATCTGCTTCCCCAAGGCAGGCCGGAAAAAGACCGCCGCGTCGTGGCGATGGTCCGGCAGATGGACGCTGAAGGTTTTGGCAACTGCACCGTCACCGGCTCGTGCGAAGCGGTTTGCCCAAAGGAAATCAGTTTGAATTTCATCGCGAAGATGAACCGCGATTACGCTGCAGCGCTGCTCAATGGGAAGTAAGCCGCAGATTACGCGGATGGACGTGGATTCATTTCATCAAGTTCGATCTCTCGCCTTTTCAAAATGATTTGTCTGCGTTAATGCCTTACTGCTAACGTCGCGCAGTGAGTCAGGTCGTCATCGAAAACCCAATCTTGAAATCGCCATTTGACGAGCCGCGTCGGCA
Source organism: uncultured Verrucomicrobiota bacterium (assembly GCA_964389025.1). Classification (GTDB taxonomy): domain Bacteria; phylum Verrucomicrobiota; class Verrucomicrobiia; order Limisphaerales; family CAYMCQ01; genus CAYMCQ01. The sequence goes on along the minus strand of CAYMCQ010000036.1, from coordinate 28,995 downwards.
TTTCATGTTTGGCGAAGATGGAATCACCAACGAAGTTGTTGAGCAAAGGCGCGTCAGTTCCTATTTCATCCCCATTGCCGCTCCTAAGAAAAAAGGAAAGAAGCAACTCTATTTCGATACTGAATGGACGAAAGACCGGATTGAGGAGAACAAGTTCATCAACCAAATCCGCGAACGGGTTTCGCGCTGGCGTGCGGGCGGATACGTTGGCGTGACCAAAACCACCGCGCGCGCCTCCTCGAATACTGGAAACGCGCCGACCGCGACCGGCGGCTTTTCTTCTGCCAGATTGAAGCTCTGGAAACGGCGATTTATCTCACGGAGGTTGCCTCCAAATATGGCGATGCTTGGATTGAGAACGAACTGCGCCGGGTGAATGAAGACGCCAATCCGCTTTTGTTCCGCATCGCCTTCAAAATGGCGACCGGCAGTGGCAAGACGGTCGTCATGGCCATGCTCATTGCGTGGCAGACGCTCAACAAACTTGCGAACGCCCAAGACGCGCGCTTTTCAGATACGTTTCTGCTTGTGACGCCGGGCATCACCATTCGCGACCGCCTTCGTGTTTTGCTGCCCAATGACCCGGAAAATTATTACCGCAAGCTCGACATTCTCCCGCCTGATTGCGAGTTGAACAGCGCCAAAATCCTCATCACTAATTTTCACGCATTCAAATTTCGCGAGACAATTTCAGCGGGCAAGTTGACCAAAAACATTCTCAAACAAGGCGAGAACAGTCCATTCACCGAAACACCTGACCAGATGGTTCGCCGCGTCTGCCGTGAATTAGGCAACAAGAAGAACATCGTCGTCATCAGCGATGAAGCGCATCATTGCTACCGTCGTCGCGTTGGTGTTGAGGAAGAAGAAAAACTGGTTGGCGACGACCGCAAGGAAGCCGAGAAGCGCGAAGAAGAAGCCCGCGTCTGGATTTCCGGCTTGGAAGCGGTGAAAGCCAAAATCGGCATCAAGGCTTGTTACGATCTTTCCGCCACGCCGTTTTTTCTGCGAGGTTCGGGTTACTCCGAAGGCACGCTTTTTCCCTGGGTCGTTTCTGATTTCTCGCTGATTGACGCGATTGAATCCGGCATTGTGAAAGTCCCGCGTGTGCCGGTCGCCGATGACAACATGATGCACGATGCGCCGGTGTATCGTGAAATCTGGCCGCTCATCCGTGACCAGCTTCCCAAAAAGAGCCGCGCTAATGAAGCCGTCTCCGGTGAGCCGAAACTCCCGGTCGAATTGGAAGGCGCGCTGCAAAGCCTCTACATCAATTACGAAAAGTATTTCCAACGCTGGCAACAAAACACCGACGCGCAGGCCAAGGGACTCACGCCGCCCGTGTTCATCGTCGTTTGCAATAACACCAACGTCTCGAAACTTGTTTTCGATTACATCGCGGGCTGGGAAAAGAAAGTTTCCAAAGACAAATCGGTGGCCGTGCCGGGCAAGCTCGCGCTTTTCAGTAACGTGAATGGAGACCAATGGATTTCGCGCCCAAACACCATCCTCGTTGACAGCACGCAGCTTGAATCCGGCGAAGCCATGAGCGCGGATTTTAAAAAGATTGCCGCACTGGAAATCGAAGAGTTCAAGGCCGAATACCGCGCCCGTTTTCCCAGACGCGATGTGGATTCGCTCACGGATGAAGATTTGTTGCGCGAAGTGATGAACACCGTCGGCAAAGCCGGAAAACTTGGCGAGCAGATCAAATGCGTCGTCTCCGTCTCCATGCTCACCGAAGGATGGGATGCCAACACTGTCACGCACGTTCTCGGCGTGCGCGCGTTCGGCACGCAACTGCTCTGCGAACAAGTTGTTGGTCGCGCGTTGCGCCGGATGAGTTACGCGCCCAACGCCGAGGGGATGTTCAATCCCGAATACGCCGAAGTTTATGGCGTGCCTTTCTCGTTCATTCCCTGCTCCGGTTCAACGCCCGATCCGAAACCCGGCCCGCAACCGACTCGCGTGCGCGCACTCGCTGACCGCATCAATTGTGAAATCACTTTCCCCCGCCTGCTTGGCTACCGCTTTGAACTGCCCGAAGAAAAACTGACCGCCACGTTCACCGAAGATTCCCGCAAGGCGCTTTCCACGCAGGACGTTCCCACCAAGACCGAGAACGCGCCCATCATTGGCGAACACAGCTTTCACGACCTTTCCAGCTTGAAAGCGCGCCGGTTGCAGGAGGTTGATTTTCAAATCGCCAAGCTCACGCTGGAAAAGAATTTTCGCGACAAGGACGGCAACGTCAAACAATGGCTCTTTCCCGGCTTGCTGCAAATCGCCCGCCGCTGGCGCGAACAATGCCTCGTTTGCAAGGACAACACTTTCCCGCAATTGCTGCTCTTCGTCCAAAACGCCAATGACGCCGCCGACCGTATCTACAACGCCATCGTCGCCTCCGCCGTCGGCCAGAAGACCTTGAAGCCCATTCTCCGGCCATACGACACTGTCGGTTCGACGAACTATGTGGACTTCGACACAACGCGCGATACCTACGCCACCGCCGCCGGCAAATGCCACGTTTCGCACGTCGTTCTCGACAGCAATTGGGAGGCAAAGCTGGCACAAGTGCTCGAAGATGAAATGGACGAGGTGATTTCTTACGTCAAAAATTTCCAGCTTGGTTTCAACATGCCCTACACGCTCGATGGCGAGGAACGGAATTATCTACCTGACTACATCGTGCGTGTGGATGATGGACACGCCAAAGACGACCTGCTCAATCTGATTGTTGAAGTCACCGGTGAGCGTAAGAAAGACAAAGCCGCCAAAGTCGCCACCGCCCGAACACTCTGGATTCCCGCCGTCAACAACCACGGCGCTTATGGCCGCTGGGCGTTTGTGGAAATCACCGACCCGTGGGATGCGAAGAACACGTTGCGCGGCTTCCTCAAAAAAACCTGAATCATGAAAAACGAACCCGCCATTTTTGAAGGCTGTGAAGAAGGCCAGTTGGTGACGGATTGTCACCGACTCAAATCCTTCCACCACCGCATTCACCAGTCGGTAACAAATTGTTACCAACTGAAAATTGTCAGGTATCACACCAGTCAACCGGTTACAATTTGTAACCGGTTGAAAACGTCATCATTCAACCCTGTTTCACCATGAAAAACGACATTGCTGTTTTTGAAGGCCAAAAAATCCGCCGCATTTACGATGAACAAACGGAGACCTGGTGGTTTTCGGTGGTGGACATCATCCGCGTGCTGACCCAGCAGCCGGATTACAAGGCCGCACAGAATTACTGGAAAGTCTTAAAACACCGATTAAATAAGGAGGGAAGTCAGTTGGTTACAAATTGTAACCAACTGAAAATGCCCGCTGCTGACGGCAAGAATTATCTCACGGAGGTCGCCACCGCCGAGACTTTGCTGCGCCTCGTCCAAAGCGTTCCCAGCCCGCGCGCCGAGCCAATCAAGCTCTGGCTGGCCAAGGTTGGCTACGAACGGATGCAGGAAATGGCCGACCCCGCCCGCTCGCTCGCCCGCGCCCGCGAGACCTGGCAGAAACAGGGCCGCAGCGCGAAATGGATCGAGCAGCGCATGACCGGACAGGAAACGCGCAACAAACTCACGGATTACTGGGCCGGGCACGACATCAAAAAGGGCGATGAGTTCGCCATTCTCACGAATATCATCCATCAGGAATGGTCCGGTGTCAGCGTGCAGTCGCACAAGAATCTAAAAGGTCTCAAGACGGAAAATCTGCGCGACCACATGAGCGAGGCGGAATTGATCTTCACCGCGCTGGCCGAATTATCCACGCGTCAAATTGCCGAAAGCGTTGAGGCCACTGGCATGATGGAAAATAAAGTAGCCGCCAAGACCGGCGGGCGCATCGCCAAAAGAGCCAGACGGGAATTGGAGGCCAAAACCGGACGCAAAGTCGTCACGGGCGAAAATTATCTACCGCCGGCGAAGCAGGCGAAACAAATCAAACATTCCTGACCACCATGCCCAAAAAATCCAAAGACCCCACCCCCGTCCTCGCCACCAAACACAAGGACAAGCGCACCAACATCCCCACCAAGGAACTGCGCGGCTTCGTGGCCGATGACGAGGCCCGGCCCAAATCCGTCCTATATCCACGCGATCCTTCCCTTGATCCGCAATTGGTTTGGCGCGGTAAAGACGAACAGGACAACCATCCGCTCTCCGTCCCATCCGTCCCCATCTATATCCAGGAAAAGATTCATCCGCAGGCCATCATCGAGAACGTCCGCGCCGAATCCAAGAAAGACCAGCCGCAACAGACCGGCATCTTCGCCGACTTCAACGGCATCAAGTTCGAGGAACTCATTGACTTCTACCACCACGAACAGAACTGGAGCAACCGCTTCATCCTCGGCGACTCGTTGCTCGTGATGACCTCGCTCGCCGAAAAGGAAGGGCTGAAAGGCAAGGTGCAATGCCTCTACTTGGACCCGCCCTACGGCATCAACTTCGGCTCAAACTGGCAGGTCTCCACACGCAGACGGGATATTAAAGACGGCAAAGCCGAGGACGCCACCCGCCAGCCCGAACAAATCCGCGCCTTTCGCGACACCTGGAAACTCGGCATCCATTCCTATCTCGCCTACCTGCGCGACCGCCTCACCGCCGCCCGCGAACTCCTCACCGAATCCGGCAGCGTCTTCGTCCAGATCGGCGATGAAAACGTCCACCTCGTGCGCGCCGTCATGGATGAAGTTTTTGGCAGCGAAAACTTCTGCTGCCTCATCACTACAAAAAAAACGAGTGCGTCTACTGAGGAGATTCTTCCGACGATAAGCGACTTTGTCATCTGGTATGCTAAGAGCAAGGAGCATCTGAAATATCGCCAACGTTTTCTGACGCGAGAACTGGGGCAGGAGGGAACGGAAGAGTATCGCTATGTGCTGCTCAAGGACGGCACAGCCCGGAGTATTAGCGAGGAAGAATTTGTCGGGCTAGCCGCGTTGCCAGAAGGCGCTAAACCCTATCGTCCTGACAACCTCACTTCGAGCCACCATTACTCACAGGGCGAAACACCATTCAAATATCAGGGCAGATTCTTCAAGCCAGGAGGGCGTTATTGGACGACCAGTCCCGAAGGAATGCAGAAACTCGGAATTGCAAATCGGCTTATTCCACGAGAAAACGATTTAGGGAAACGCTGATTTAATCCCTGCGCTTTCATTTATTACTGACGGCTCGGCCCTCGTTTCCTCAACTGACGGGCATGACCCATCAACCGAGTTTTTCGGAAGCCGGGTTCGCTGATAAAAAGAAAATCACGCGCCGCGAGAAGTTTCTGGCACGCATGGAAGCCGTCATTCCCTGGGCCAAGCTGCTGGCCGTCATCGAACCGTTCTATCCCAAAGGGCAGCGCGGACGCCCGCCCGTTGGGTTGGAGCGGATGTTGCGGGTTTATTTTCTCCAGCAATGGTATGGGCTGGCCGACGAGGGCGTGCCCGACGCCACCACGCTCTTGAAATTCCGCCATCTGCTCGAAATGCACGACCTGTGCAATGGCCTCTTTGCCGCCATCAACGCCGACGTCACCGCCGCCGGTTCACGTTACACTCCGCCGCTTGCAGGAACGCGCGTGCTCAATCTTACGACCGGCTCGGTGATTCTTTCCGGAGGGGGACTCTCTCCTGACATCACAAACGCAATCACGCTCAACGCGAACAACTCGGTCACCGTCACGTCCGGCTCAAACAATCTTGCGCTCACGCTCACCGTGACTTCCGGCGCGGCCAAAGGCAGCTTCCTTTTCCCGGGCACCGGAGCTTCAACGCCGATCAAAGGGATCATTCTCCGCGAGCAAAACGTCATGCGCGGATTTTTCCTGACACCGACGCAAAGCGGTGCCGTGCTGCTGGGCCAATAAATTGGTTTCGAGCAGGCGAGATTTATTCGCCCCAATTTTCTTCAAGGCGAGCTTCTGCGTGTTCTATTCAGTGGGGCGCAGAAAAGTGAAACGCAACCATGAGACACGGATATTTTTTGCGCCTGCCATCGGCCAATACCAGAAATTCAACAGACTACCGACGACAAGCGGCGCAAGGACAAACGCAGCGAGGCCAAGCGACGTGAATCGGACCAGCGCCAGCACCAGCAGCAGGTTGCAAACGTTCGTGATGATGATTGGCAAGACAAATGGCATCCGATTTTCCGTCGAGATGAGCGTTCCCCAAAACGAATAATTCATTTCCAAAAAAAACGTCAACGCCAGCAAACCCAGCCACGGCATCGGCAGCACGGTTTTCCCCGAACCAATCCAGTGCAATAAAAATGGCGTCGCCGTGACGGCCAGCCCGGCGAAAAGAAAAAAAGTCAGGCTCTGCAACCACACGCGCGGCCAAAGCATTCGCTGCAAACTTGTGTAATCCCCTTGCGTCCGGAGCTGGCCGATGGCCGGCCACTTGACCGAAATCCAAACCGTGGCCATCCCCGCGCAAATGGACATGATCTGGATCGAGAGGCCGTATTGCGCGCTGGCGTCGAGGCTGTAAACCTTGGAGCAAATGAGCATGTTTGTGTTCGTCGTGAGATAACCGCTCAGAAATTGCAGGCCGAGCCGCCATGTGTTCGGCCATAAAATGCGGAGCAGGCCGGCGACGTTCGTCGCGTGGCGCTTCAACGCTTCCTCGGGAAGCAATCGCAAACATGCGCTCCGCGCCAGGTTGCGCTGAAGCAGACTCGAAATGAGCGAAGCCGTGGGTAGACTCAGCAGGCCGCCGCCAAAAAACAACAGCCCGACCGCCAGCAACAATTTTACAAGTTGCGCTGCGAATGCCTGCTGCATGCTTTGCTGGACCTGGTTCATGCTGCGCAAAAAAGTGTTCCACCAGCCCGCGTAGATCTCCCACGCGGCGGCCAGCACCGTCACCGACCACGCGCACCACGTCAGAGTCGGATGAGTGGTTTCACCGGCGCGCAGCGAAACCATGGCCGTCCCAAAAGTGCCGAGCAAAATCACTCCGGCCACAGCCAGATAGCGGTAAAGATTTTGCGTGGCGTGGAGCAGGTCCCCGAGCAAGGCATGGTTTGGCTGGCTGTCTTTTTCGCTCGTGACGAATCCCATCGGCTTCAATTCCGACGCGCCTCCCATTGCGTAGCTGACGCTGCGTCCGATGCCGGTGGCGAATCCAAAGTCAAGAACCAGCGCCAGCCCGCCTAGGCTCAAGAAGACGTAATACATCCCCAGGTCGGCTGTCGGCAGAAGTTTGATGATGATCGGCAAAAGCAAAATACCCGAAGCGAGGCGAAGCCCGTTGACGGCCCACGACCACACCACGGCGGACTTGTAAAGGCGCTTGAAAATGGCTTGAAAGTTCGTCATGGTTGGATGGGCGCGTGTCCGCGTTTCAAAATGTAAACCGTGCCTTCACTGTAAAGTAAAGGCGAAGTCCTGCTGCCCTGCCGATTTTTAAGTTTATCAGAGCGCCGAATCTTTGTTACTTGTCAGGCTGTGCATGCAGAAACCGTTTCTTAAAAAACTTTGGAGCGCTTCGCCTCAATCCATTGTCAACGCTATCAGGCGTCGAGTTGAAAAACGCACCGCCAAACCGCGATGGTTTCGAGTGGAAGCGGGGCCGTTGAAAGGGGCCGAAATTTGCCTTGAATCGGACAAGGGCGGGTTTGGCGAGATGGCGCAAGGGCGGTTTGACGCGTTCATTTATGAGGCGTTGCGCTCGGGCAATAGTCTCGATGGCGCGACATGCTGGGACGTAGGGGCGCATTTCGGCTATCACTCGCTGGGTTTTGCCGCGCTGGGAGCGAACGTGGTCGCATTTGAACCGAACCGGCACAACGCGAGCCGGCTTGAAATGAACCTGGAGCGAAACGTGGCGCTGGCGTCGCGAATCCGTTTGTTGCGCCTCGCTCTTTCGGACACCGACGGAGAAACAGTTTTTTTGCAAAGCGATGATTTGGGAGGCAGCAGCAGTGGCAGCCACTTGCAAAGCGCGACGACTCCGCTGGCGCCTGAAAGCTACGCGAGTTTCGAGCGCGAAATGGTGCAATCGGCTCGGATGGATACGCTCGTCAACGCAGGCGGCCAACGAGCGCCGGATGTGATCAAAATTGATGTCGAAGGTGGAGAATTGCTCGTTTTGCAGGGCGGGAGAGCCTTCTTGAAACGGCGCAAGCCATTGCTTCTCGTTGAAGTGCATCACATTTGCCTTATGTTCCAAGTTCAGGAGTTTCTCTGCGGCCTCGGCTATCAGATCAAATTGCTTGATGAAAAAAACGCTACGTCTTCGCGCGCGTTTCTGATGGCGACATAGGCGCGCGAAGAGAGGATAAATTCATATCAATGCACATGCACAAAGACTTCAGCGATTTTGTTCAGCAACATGATTATCCGTGCTGGTGCGGAAGCAGCATTTCGCATTTATTTTGCAGACAGAGGTTCAGGCGGCGTTTTGCCGTCATGGAATGCAGAGCTTGCGGCACACAACGCATTCTGCCAAAAGCCTTGCAGTCTCAATCTGACGCGGGACATCTTTACAATAAAGAAGCCCACACACGCGCCGAACTTGAGGCAAGAGTTGTCGCCGCAACCGCCACCCGAATCCTAAAGCGCATCGAAAAAGTTGGCCTCCGCTTTGATGCGGGGATGACGGTAGTCGATGTCGGATGCTCGGAGGGCTTACTGCTTGAAACGATCCGCCACAAATACCAGTGCAAAGTTTTCGGTGTGGACGTGGACGAGCGGACGATAGCACGAGCAAGGCGAAATTACCCGGAAGTGAATTTTTTGCACGGGCTGGCTCATGAACAATTGCCGAACTTGCCGAAGGCTGACGTCGTGATTGCTTCAGCGATTTTGGAACATGTGACTGACCCGCAGCAATTCTTGAGCGAACTAGCTGGCCTTTTGAAGCCGAACGGACAAATTTTTCTCCTGACGCCGAATGCGGCGAGTTTTCATTATCGAGTTGCGCGGAGTTGGTGGCGGGAACTCCTTGCCATTGGCGAACATATTTATTTGTTCAGCCCGACCAGTCTCGCGAAGCTCGCCTTGCGGTGTGGGTTGCTGGTAGAAAGTGTGACGACGGACTATGACCGGCTTGTGTTCCCCAACGTTCCGAGATCTTTGTTTGGAACCGTTGTTTGCGCCTGGTCGTGGATTCGATGTGTTGTAAAAGCGGCATGTTTATTATGTCCCCGCAAACTGCCGGGAGACATTCTCAGCGCGAGGCTGGAACAACACCATTCCTTACAGAAACATTCATGAAGGTTTTGTTTTCCACATCACTGCCGTTTTTCCTCGCTCATGGCGGAATACAAACGCTTGCCGAAGCTCTCATGCGCGAACTCGCGGGACTTGGTGTCGAGGTTGAGCCGGTGCGGTGGTGGGACGAACGACAAACCGGGGACATCATTCACTACATTGGACGGCCCAACATCACCGAATTGCGTTTCGCCAAGCAAAAAAATTTCAAGGTTGTCATGACGGAGAACATTGGCCAGACGGCCTCACGTGGAAGACTCGCGTTGTTTTTGCGCCGTGCTGTCATTCGGCTGGATCAGGCCTTTGGCAACGAACTGAGCAGCCGCTCAAACCTTGAAGCTTATCGCGAGCTTGACGCGATGATTTATATTGTGCAGCACGAATGGGAAGTGGCGAAATATCTATACGGCGCAACTCCAAATCGCGGCCACATCATTCCACACGGCCTTGAAGCCGACGCGCTTGCCGCACTCGCGGCACCGCAAGCGGAAGAAAACTACCTTGTTTCCATGTCAACAATCCGGCCATTGAAAAATACGGTGCTGCTGGCGCAGGCGGCGCGGGTGGCAAAAGTGCCAGTCTTGTTTCTTGGGAAACCGTATACTTCGGACGACGAATATTTTGTGAAATTCATCGAACTGGTGGACGACGAGTTTGTTCGCTATGGCGGATTCGTCGCGGGTGAGGAAAAACATCGGTTGCTGCGGGGCGCGCGTGGCTTCGCCCTCTTGAGCGAATATGAAAGCGGTTGCATTGCTGTTTACGAAGCCGCCGCCGCGGGCCTGCCGTTGTTGTTGTCAGACTTGGCTTGGGCATCTAAAGTTTACAAGCAAGCTCGGGGCGCGCAATTCGTGAAGCTTCGATCGGTCGAGCAGGTGGCAGACAAATTGAAACAATTTTATTCCACAGCCCATCGCCGAAGGGGCACGACCTTCCCATTGCTCACTTGGGGGCAAGTCGCGGAAAAGTATCTTGAAGTCTATAAACGCATTCTCTCGAAGTAATCACCGGAGTTTCGTCCATGAAAATCGCGATGATCGTCCCCGATAACCGGGATGAATTCGGGCAATGGTCCGATCCAAAGCCATGTTTTGGGCCTGCTGTGACCGCTTTGCTGCAAGGCTTTGAGGAGTTCCCGGCTTCCGAAGTGCACGTTGTCAGTTGCGTCAAGAATGCCGTTCCTTCGCCTGAAAAAATTGCGCCGAATATTTTTTATCATTCGCTGGTTGTCCCGCAATGGGGCTGGATGCGAAGCGGATATTTCGGCTGCATTCGCGCGGTGCGCCGCAAGCTGAAGGATCTCCGGCCGGACATTGTGCATGGCCAGGGAACCGAGCGCTTTGCGGCCATGGCTACCGCGTTTTCAGGGATGCCAAACGTCGTAACGATTCATGGCAACATGCGCTCAGTTGCAAAAGCGTTGCGGTCGAAACCCGGCGGCTATCATTGGTGCGCGGCCCGTTTCGAAAATTTTGTTTTGCGCAAAACGGCGGGGGTTTTTTGCAACTCTGGTTATACTGAAGAGTTGGTTCGTGTCCGCGCGAAACAAACTTGGCGCGTTCCAAATGCTCTTCTCAAGGATTTCTTTCGTCCGTTGCCGGAAAAACAACCGGCCAACCTTCCGGTTTTGATAAACGTCGGCCACATCGTTTCTTATAAGAATCAACTTGCAATTTTGAGCGTCGCAGAACAATTGCATCGCGAGGGGCTAAATTTCAAAATCCATTTTGTCGGTCGTTGTCCTGCGGATTCAAGCTACGGCGGGCAATTTCTTTCTGAAATTTTAAAAGCTGAAAACGCGGGCTATGGAAAACTTTTGGGCGAGAAAACGACGGCAGAAGTGGTCGAATGCCTCGACCGTTCCGCGGCGATGATTCATTTCCCGAGCGAGGAGGCTTTTGGATTGGTGGCAGCGGAAGGTTTGGCAAGGGATTTGAAATTTTTCGGATCGCAAATCGGAGGGATTCCTGATGTTGTGGCAGGAGTGGAAGGTGCAGAAATATTCGATGTGCGGAATTTGGGTGGATTATGCACGGCAATTGAAAACTGGATAAAAACTGGTTGCCAACGATCAAGCTCTGCGCAGTCCTTGATGGCACAACGTTATCACCCTGTCCAAATTGCCCGGCGCCACTTGGAAATTTATTCCAAATTGTGAGCCGGGCGAGGTTTTGGCTGTTTACTAATCCATTTTTTGCATGACACAAAAAGAATTCGCTGCAAAGGGAAAAGAATTGAGCGCACAGGCACAAGTGCTTGACGGATTGCACGAATATTTTCGGATGAGTGCTCCACGGCTGCACCGCACATGTGAGTTGTTCAGACTTTTTTCCAGCGCGTTGGGCGATGTCCTTGAGATCGGACCGTTTTATGGATACACCCCGTTCATGTTGCGCAATAATGCTGCTTCATACACCGTCCTCGAAGGCGATGACCCGGCAGTCTACCCGTTAAAACCTCTCTACGCAAAGTCAGCCATCAAATTCGACTGCATAGACCTGTTTGAAGTGTTCGGGCCGACTCATTCGGCGACTCACAAACTTAACCTCCCGGATTCCACCTACGACACGATCCTTTGCTGGGAAACCATGGAGCATTTTAGTTTTAATCCCGTAAAATTTTTGCGGGAAGTGTTGCGTGTTCTGAAACCGGGAGGAAAAGTTTATGTGACTGTGCCCAACAAAGCTTCATTTCAGAATATCGTGGCGTTGCTTTCTGGCAGAGGAGAAGCCGCCGCAATTGGGAATTACTATCGGTATGAAGATTATCAATCCAACGGAAAGAACGCATTTTATGGCTTTCACTGGCGCGAGTATTCAACGCGGGAGCTGGCGAAACTTTTTTCGGAGATGGGATTCCGGATCGAGCGGTGCAGTTCGTTCGCCGAATTTCAGAATTACGTTTCAATAAGTTTGGGCCGACAATTTGCAAGACTCCTCTCGCGAGCCGGCACACGGTTGCTGCCGCGATACGGGACGAACGTGTATCTCGTGGCAATCAAGTGACAGGCCATGAAACATGCTCCTCGCGCCATAGCTGTTTGGATTGTCCTCTCGACTGTGCTTGTTGCTACGGGCTGGGTTTTATCACTGTTTCATCTGTTGAATGCGACTGGATACTTGATTGCCTTTGCACTGTGCGTGTTGGTGGGGCGGAAGCAACTGAATAGATGGCGAAGTGCTTGGACACAAAATAGATTCCAGGCTCGATGGCGGTTCAGGCTTAAGCACGCGTTGCCAGCGATGTTTGTTCTGCTTGCTTTATTGGCGATTGGGGGTGGATTTTTTTACCCGCCGGGCAACTACGATGCGCTGACCTATCGTGTGCCGCGAATGTTGAATTGGGGCGTGGAGGAACAGTGGCATTGGATTCATACAGCAAACCCGAGGATGAATGATCGGGCTTGTGGTTTCGAATGGCTGGCGATGCCGTTGCTGATATTCACCAAAACCGACCGCCTTATTTTCCTCATCAACAGCGTTTCCTTTTTGCTGTTGCCGGGTTTGATTTTTAGCGTGTTTATCCGGCTTGGAGTGAGGACGCGAGTGGCCTGGTCATGGATGTGGATATTGCCATCGGGCTACAGTTTTTTGCTCCAGGCAGGCGGCGCGTCCAATGACATGTTCACCGTGCCGTATGTTTTGGCGGCGGTTGATTATGCGCTGCGGGCGCGTCAACGCGGTCGGGCCGCTGACCTGTGGTTTTCAATTCTGGCCGCGGGATTGATGACAGGCGCAAAGGGAACGACTCTCCCGCTGCTTTTACCGTGGTTTGTAGCACTCCTGCCGTCGTGGAGACTTTTATCAGCAACTCCCGTCAAGTCGGCAGTGGTCATTTCGCTTTCAATCTTAATCTCTTTTTTTCCCACGGCCTTGCTTAATCACAAATACTGCAGCGACTGGTCAGGAGCCAGGCTTGAAATTTCTTCTCCGCCGCCGCCAGTGGTGAGTTTCGCCGGCAATGCAATTCAGCTCCTTATTCAAAACTTTTGTCCAACTGTTTTTCCGGTGGCAAAATGGTGGAATGAGCATCTCTGGGATTTTATCCCGTCATCCGTTCGCGCACCACTGCAACATTCCTGGGAACCGGGCTTCTTGAGTTTGGGCGAGCTTCCAATCGAGGATTCCGCGCCGTTGGGTTTTGGCGTGAGTGTGCTTCTTCTGGTGTCGCTGGTTTGTGTGCTGCAAAAAAAAATCCGTGGAGTTCACTGTCTGAAAGATGGGTCATTGAAAAGGGTATATCCGTCCAGCTTCAACCGTTTGCTGTTATTTTTGCCGTGGTGTTCCCTTCTGGTTTATATGGTAAAAGTGGGGTTTACCTCGACGGGCAGGCTCATCACGCCTTATTACATTTTACTCTTTCCGATTTTGCTGCAGTCTTCGTTGCATGAGATCGTTCTTAAGCAACGATGGTGGCGATGTGTTTCGCCGGGCATTCTCTGGGTTGCTGTTTTTGTCATAGCTGTAAATCCGGCGCGGCCTCTTTGGCCAGCGCGAGCCGTTCTTGCGAGGCTGAGACAATGGAAGCCGGATTCGAACTTGGTGGCACGCACGCAAACAGTTTACAAAATCTATGCGGAGCGCCACGACGCACTGGCCCCCATCCGCGACCTTGTTCCTGCACAAATCGAACGCATTGGTTTCGTGGCTTCTCTCGACGATCCTGAAACGTCGCTCTGGCGACCGTTCGGGTCACGACGAATCATTCATGTTTTACCATCGGACACGGTTGCAGATTTGCGGCGCAAAGGGATCCAATACGTCATTGTTGGTCCCGAAATGAGCAAATGGTTTCATTTGACCCTGCATGAATGGCTTGAACGCTACCAAGCTGAGCTTGTAGCGGAAGCGACCTTCGCGCATCGTGCGTCACTGCCTGCGCAACGGTGGCGCCTAGTCCGGCTTAGAGCAGATTAAATGAAACTGTAGCCACATGAGGCAAACCAGTTCATGGCGTCTTGGGCGGTGACGCAGGCCAAGGCGGCAGCGATGGCCGTCTGAAGTTCCTCGCCCGTGCGCGCCTCCGCACTCCGCAAGCACTGCTTGACCTTGCTCCACATTTTCTCAATCGGGTTCAAGTCCGGTGAATGGGCCGGTAGAAACCGGACCGATGCCCCGGTCTTTTCGATCAATCTCAAAGTGGGGTCGTGCTTGTGGGGCGAGAGGTTATCCATCACGACCACGTCGCCCGGATGCAGGGTCGGACACAGCACTTCCCTCACATAGCTCTGGAACACTTCCGTGTCCGTGGCTCCTTCAATCGTCATGCAGGCCGTGGAACCGTCCAGCCGGATGGAAGCGAGCATCGCGGTGGTTTGCCAGTGGCCAGCGGGAGCACTGGTGTGGACACGCTGGCCGCGTTGGGCCCGGCCACAGCGCCGGGTCATATTGGTTTTCGCGCCCGATTCGTCGAGGAAGACCAGTCGCGCCGAATCAAAGCCGGCCTGCCGCCGCCGCCAGGCCCGCCGCGCGCGCCGGATGTCGGGCCGGTCTTGTTCACTGGCGCGGAGTGTCTTTTTTTATATGTCAGTCCCAGCCGGACCAGCACGTAGTGGATGCCGGGCAAGGTGCAGGCAAGACCCGTGGCGGCCCGCAGTTCCTTGAGGGTCAGATCGGGCTTTTTAGCCAGCAGCGTCCGCAACTGGTGCTGATGGCTGGCGACAATGCGGGGCTTGCAGCCAGAGCGGTGATGTTAGGGGCGGATGTCGCCGAGACGGCGGCGCTGTTGGAGGAGCTTCTTGACCATGCCCAAAGAAACCCGGAAGCGGCGGGCCACCTCCTCGCGAGTGCCCTCGTCGTCGTCGTAGGCGGCCAGAATCCGTTCGCGCAAATCAAAGGCGATGGTTTTCATGCCCCAAGTCTGCCACACCCCAAACGAAATGGCTACAGCTTTATTTAATATGCTCTAAACCGGCATACGGATTAACTCCGTCGCTGTTGATAGGAGGAAAAGAACCAAATGATGCCGTGAAATTATACAGGTTAGTAAAACCCGTGCCATCGGTGTTGAGCTTGAACACCGCGCCTTTGCCCGAACTACCGCCATTTGCCGCCGTCCCATACAGGGTGTTGCCCGATAAAATCAATCCGGCATACGGATTAGCTCCGTTGCTGTTGGTAGAATTGTTGAGTGCGGTGAAACTATGCAGGTTCGTAAAACCCAAGCCGTCGGTGTCGACGGCGAACACGGTGCCATTACCCGAACTACCACCACTACTTGCCGTCCCATACAGTGTGTTGCCCGATAAAATCAAACTGGCCTTCGGAAAAGCTCCCTCGCTGTTGGTAATATTAGGAAAAGAACCAGAGCCTGCCGTGAAACTATGCAGCGTCGTAAAGGTCTGCGCCATCACCCGGCCAGCTAGCATCAAGCCGAGACCGGCCATCAGCAGCGGCACAAGCTAAAGATTTTTGATGCTCGTTTTCATGCGTTTCCCCAATCCGACAACTTCCGATTACACTGCGCCGCGGACTTGGAAATGACAAGCCAATACTTTCAAGGATTTGCTCCCACAAATTGTCGCGCCGTCCGTGATGGGGAGCGCACGCGCCCCGCGTGCAGCCGACGACGCCCCCGTCGTCGGCATGAACGTGGTGAGACTTCCGACACTGTGAGTTGTTTGAATCATCCATAGCCATCCGCATCCCGGTTCGACGCGGGGGCGCGTGTGCTCCCCGATGTGTCCCCGCATTAAAACACTCCCAAAACTTTCAAGGATTTGTTTTCCAAAAATTGTAGCGTGAAGGCTGCGGGTAATGTCCTGATTTAGCTGTAGCGTCGGCCCCGAAAGCTTTCGGGGTGCGCTGAGGACAGCGCACTCTACAGTGAATTAGGACACCGCCAGCTTGATTGTTCTCAGTGAAATTACCGGACCAGAAAATTTCACTTCGCCGGCTTGCGCAAATACTGGTCAAACCAGTTGGCGAATTGCCGGATGTCCCACAACATGGTGAACCAGCCATGCTGCCCGCCGCGATGAACGACCAATTCGACGGTGCGCCCCAACTTGCGCGCCTCGGCTTGGAAGCGCTCGGACTGATCCAGCGGCACGAGCGTGTCGGCGTCGCCGTGGTAGATCAACGTTGGTGGCAAATTTGAATTCACGTAGTAAATCGGCGAGAGTTCGCGGCCAATGACACTTTTCCAAACGACGAGGTTTGTGCCGTCCGGGCCAAACGCCTTCAGGAAACTTTTGGGCGGGCCGCCGTCGCCGAGATTCTCGGTGGACTTGCCGAGATTCAACAAATCCGTGACGGGATAAAAAATAGCGACTGCTTGAACCGCGCTGCTTTCGCTGTCAATCGGGTCGCCCGTTCCTGCCGGGCCTGGGCCGCCGCGGGTCGCCAGCATGAGACTGAGATGCCCGCCGGCGCTGCCGCCCGTGACGCCCAATCGTGCGGGGTCCACTCCGTATTGGCGGGCGTTATGCCGGATGTAACGCACCGCCCGGTTTACGTCCTCGTTGATTTCCATCACCGTCGCCTCGGGTTGGGAGATGTGATACACCGCGAACACCGTGTAGCCCCGTCTCAAAAGTGGCGCCATCATCCACGGGCGAAACGAACCGTCGCTCGATTTCCAGCCGCCACTGACCATGAGCGCGACCCCGATGCCATTGGGTTTGGTTGGACGGACAACGTCAAGCGTCAGGTCCCGGCCATGACGCTTACCATACACCAGCCCGCCCGTGCGCTCGAAACTGGGGTGGAAGTAAATCCAGATCGAGCCAACTGAAATGATCGCGACGAGCAAAACCGCCGCCACAATTTTTAGAATAATTCGAACCAGCCGTGGCAATTTCATCGCGCGCATAATCCCGAACTGCCCCGATAATGCAAGAATCAAAAGTGCGACATTACCGGAGCAGATGATTTTTTTCTGTTCCGCTCAAGCTCGCTTCGTTAGGGTGAACCCAATCCCGCCTCGGCGGGAGAAAACTGACTATGATAATCTACTGCCTCCCCATGAACCGGCGCGCTGGCGTCCTCCGCACATGAGCGCCGCCATCAATCTCCACGGCAAAGTCGCTCTCGTTACCGGCGGAGGGCGTGGCATTGGCAAGGCCATCACGCAACGCCTGGCCGCTGCCGGTGCCAACGTGGTCATCGCCAGCCGCAAAATGGAAAATCTCGAAGCGGCCGCGAAGGAATTTGCGTCGCTGCCCGGCAAGGTCGTTCCCATCGTGTGCCACGTTGGTCGCAAGGAGCAGATCGAGAATTTGGTGAAGGAGACCGAGACCCGCCTCGGCCCGGTGGATATTTTGGTCAACAACAGCGCCACAAACATTGGACAGGGCCCCGCGCTCAACGCTGAGGACGAGATGCTGGACAAAATGGTCGAGGTCAACATCAAGTCCGCCCTTCGCCTGGTGCGCCTCATCGTGCCTCGAATGATCGAGCGCAAAAGCGGCGGCGCGATCATCAACATCGCCTCCATCGCCGGCTTGCGGCCGCAACCGGGCGGCTTGCTCTACAGTTTCACCAAGGCGGGCCTGCTGATGATGACCCGTTCCTGGGCGCAAGAATTCGGGCCCTTCAACATCCGCGTCAATGCCATCGCGCCCGGATTGATCCAGACCGAGTTCAGCGAATTTTTCTGGAAGAATGACCCGGCACGAAGCCGGTTCGAGAAAGCCACTCCACTTGGCCGGATTGGCCAGTCGGACGAAGTCGCCGGGATGGCGCTGTATCTGGCTTCCGACGAAGCTTCCTTCGTCACCGGACAGGTGATGGTTGTGGACGGCGGAATCAGTGCGGTGTGAGTGCCGCCCAAAAGATTCCGCATGAGTGAAACGAATCAAGCCGACGGCCTCGCGCACCCGCCACAAAATTTTTTAAATTCAGTTCTTACTCTTAATCTTCATCGTAATCTTAATCTCCCTGTTCGGATCAAAACCACCGAGATTTACAAAAAACGATTAAGAGTAAGATGAAGATTATGATTAAGACCGACGACACCGCCCGCCCGCCCCAGGACGTTCCGAAGCGAAAGCCAATCCGTTGGTGGCCGGCGATGGTCATCCTGGTTTTGGCGGTGGCAGCCGGGCTTGTGATCCGGCTGTGGCCACAAACATCTTTTCAACAAAAAAACATCGCCACCGCGCAGGTGGTGATTGTGTCGCTGTTGCTGTGGGTGCTGTGGGTGCTGTTTTTTTCGCGACTCCGCTGGCTCGTTCGCATTGCGGTTTTCTTCGGATTCGTTGGTGTGATTGCGCTGATTGCGGGTCTGTTCAGAATCCGCGGCGTCACCGGCGATTTGTTGCCCATTCTGGAATGGCGTTGGAAGAAGGCAGCGGTAATTGCGTTGACCACGGGCAAAGAGTCGCCGCCCGCGAGTCAGGCGAAACTGATCGTCCAAACGACGAACGATTTCCCGCAGTTCCTCGGCCCGCGTCGCGACTGCACCGTCGCCGGCCCAACGCTGGCGCGCGATTGGAAAGCCCAGCCGCCGCAAAAACTCTGGCGGCAACCCATCGGCACCGCCTGGTCTGGTTTCGCGGTGCTGGGAAATTTTGCCGTGACACAGGAGCAACGCGGCGAGGAGGAACTCGTAGTCTGCTACGATTTGCCGACAGGTCGGGTGCTCTGGTCGCACGCCGACACGGCACGCTACAACACCATTATCGCCGGCGAAGGGCCGCGCGCGACACCGACGATCCAGAGCAACCGAGTTTTCACGGTGGGCGGGACGGGAATTTTGAACTGCCTGGATTTGGAAACCGGCGCGCGCATCTGGTCCAAGGACATCCTCAAGGACAACCACGCAAGTATGAACGGCTGGGGCATGAGCGGCTCGCCGTTGCTGCTCGATCATCTTGTCGTTGTGAGCGCCGGTGGACCGAATGGCCGCTCGTTGGTGGCTTACGACGCCGCGACGGGCGAATTCGTTTGGGGCGGCGGAAACGGCGGCACCGATTACAGCTCGCCTTTGCTGGCAACCTTGGCGGGCGTCCGCCAGATTCTGATCTTCAATTCCCGCGTCACGGCGCACGACGTTGCTTCGGGCAAAGTCTTATGGGATTACCCTTGGCCGGGCGGACATCCGCACATAGCGGTGCCGGTAATTCTCCCCGGAGATCGCGTGCTCATCAGCAGCGGCTACGGGACGGGGAGCGAGTTGCTGCAAATCAAAAAGGACACTGACGGCAAATGGTCGGCATCGCGGATTTGGAAATCAATCCGCCTCAAAGCCAAGTTCACCAACGTGGTTTATCGCGACGGTTTCATTTACGGACTCGACGACGGCATCCTCGTGTGCCTCGACGCAGCGGACGGCTCGCTCAAGTGGAAGGAGGGAAGATACGGCCACGGGCAGGTGATACTTTCTGGCGCGTTGCTGCTGGTGACCGATGAAGGCGGCGACGTGGTGCTGGTGGAGCCGGTGCCGGAGGAACATCGCGAACTGACCCGCTTCAGCGCGTTGCGCGGCAAGACATGGAACCCGCCCGCGCTCGCCGGAGAATATCTCGTGGTGCGCAACGACAAGGAAGCGGCGTGCTACCGGATCCCGATTGCGAAGCAGTGACGGGATGGGTGCATCTTTTGGAATCTATTATTTCTTCCTTTGGTTCTCGAAGTATTGCAGCCGGCGCGACGTCGGTGCGGCATGAAGGCGCGGGTCTCAGCGACCATTGGAACTCCACGGACTCCACCACAGCAGCCCTTTCCTCGGATTGTTTTGTTCCGACTGGAAGTCTTTGATGGAGATGAACCGAACGTGTCCGCCGACCGCCAGAACGATGGCACCTTTGCCGTGCAACCGCCCCACACCTTCGTTGCGGTCGGGATAACTGCTGGCGTCATTATACGCAAACGCGCCGATGGGCGGAGTGCCAAGATTTTCATCAGGTTCCCATTGGATGTAGCACAACGGACTCCACACCTGCGTAATCTTCGCGCTGCGGAAGGGGCTGCTGTTGTAACCGCAAACGGCTCCGTTCATGATGTAGGTTGACATCTTGTTCGCCCGTTGCGCGTAGAATCGGCTCTTTGCATCCAGCAGACAAACATACGCTTTGGAATTCGGCATGTATTGGTAGTAGAGACCTGTCTTGTAGGCGGACGCCGGGTCGTCCTTATATGGTGCAGCGGACAAGTTCGGCGGCGCGCCGCCTGTGGGTGTGAACAACCAGCCCGGCCCCGGTTGCCCGGAAGGCAGGCTGGGATAACCCCAGTTGGGATATGGTAGAAAGTCGTTGTTGTCGTTTGCATACATGGACATCGCGAGCGCCAACTGTTTGTTATTGTTGACGCAGTGCGTCCTCGCCGCCTTGTCCTTGGCCTTGGACAGCGCGGGCAGCAATAGGGCGGCAAGGATCGCGATGATGGCGATGACGACGAGCAATTCGATCAGGGTGAAACCAGATCGAAGGGCTTTCATGCGGAGAAAGCAAGGTTCCATATCGAGTCGGCTTTAAGAGTTTCCAAGCCAACGATTGGCTAATCAGAGGCATTTAGCAAAAAGAAAAAACCGTCGAACGAATATTCAGACCGGAAAACATGTGGCTGGCGAACGATCGGTGAAGCGGTCAACCCCGAAAACTTTCGTGATCAATAGCCGAACATGGGCCTGCCCGTCCTGGCGTCGGTGTATCCGGTGCGTTCCAGATACCAGGCAAAATCAAGCCTGCCGGCGGCGTCAAAAGCCATCGTGGGCGGATAAAAGTATTGCACCCGCTTGTAATTGGATGTCCTGCTCTTCCACTTTTTGATTTCGGAATGACCGTCCGCAAATGAGAATCCGCAGGAGCCGCAGTGGTAACTGGCGGGAAGGTCCTGCCAGGCACCGGCGTTTGGGTTGTTGATGAAATAGCCGTCGTTAATCGAGTCTGGATGTTCGTCGAGTATCAGCCACGTCTTGGAGGGTTTTGGCACCTGGGTTTGTTTGAGATACTGCTTGTATTGCGAGAAACCCCAATTGAGGCCTTGGGCGGTGGGGTCGTTGCCAATGCTGAACCGGCCGAAGATGGAATTCATCGCGAGGCTGCGGTTGCGCAAGGAAAATCCTGCGTTCCTTTGGGCCTGGCTGAGGTAGTTGTCGGAGGGGCAACGATACGCGCCGATGGTGGCGGCGGTGTAACGGCCCAGCACACCATTGGCGACCCACGCGTTATTGGTGTTGCTGACATCGGCGGTTGAGGCGGTCGCGCCCCAAGTCATGACGTTGTTCACCCAGTTATCGAAGACGTTGGCGGTGATGGCTTGAATGGTTTCGCTGACGCCATAGTTGTTGGCCACCCGGTCGCTGTTGTCGGTCGAATAGAGATGCCAGGCCAGAGTGATTTGCTTGGTGTTGTTGAGACAACCCATGCCCAGCGCCTTGCATTTGGCCCGGCTGAGGGCCGGCAACAGCAACCCCGCGAGTATGGCGATGATGGCGATGACCACCAGTAGTTCTATCAAGGTGAAACCGCATCGGAGCGATTTCATGCGCGAAAAGCAAAGTTTCATATCGCGTCGGCTTTAAGGATTTCCAAACAACGATTCGCCAAGCGCAGAGATTTTGCAACGGAAAAAATCGTCGAATGAAAATATTCAAACCGGAAAACGTCTTGCCGCCCGACGACAACAAGGATTTTAATGGCGACGGCTGCGCCAACTTGGAAGAATATCTCAACCCGTCATCGGCGAATGCGTGATGCCGGAGTCGAAGCGGTCGGAGCGCCGCCTTGCGGCCCGGCTCGTGAATCAAAAATTCAAGAAATGAACTCCCAAACCACCAGACGCCAGAAGCGTATCAACGAGATCAGTCCCGTTGGACTTATTGGGCTGGGTCTGATGGGCCAGGCGATGGCCGAACGTCTGCTCGCTGCCGGCTTTGAAATCATCGGTTGGGACATTTCGGCGAAACAACGGGCCGCCTTCCAAAAACTCGGCGGCCAGCCCGGCGCAAATTCCTGCGACGTCTTTGCGTGTTGCGACCGCGTCCTTTTGAGCCTGCCGGACTCGCGCGCCGCGTCTGCCGTCCTGCGCGAAGCAAAGCCCGCGCTCCGCCGCGGCCATATCATCGCCGACACTTCCACTGGCGACCCGCGCGACGCGACAAGATTTTCCGTCCGGCTCACCACTCGCGGCGCGACTTATCTCGACGCCACCATCTCCGGCAACAGCGACCAGATCCGTCGTGGTGAAGTTCTCGTCATGATTGGCGGCCCGAAGCCGGCCTTCGCCCGCTGCGAGAAAATTTTCCGGGCCTTCGCCGCCCGCTCCATTCACACCGGCGCAGTTGGCAGCGGTGCGCGGATGAAACTCGTCACGAATCTGGTCCTCGGCCTCAACCGCGCCGCGCTCGCCGAAGGACTCGTCTTCGCCCGCGCCCTCGGCCTCGACGGCAGACAATCCCTCGCCATTCTTCGCGCAAGCATGGCCTGTTCGCGCGTCATGGACGTGAAAGGCGAAAAAATGTTGCGCGGCGATTTCAAACCGCAGGCGCGCCTCTCGCAACATTTGAAGGACGTGCGCCTCATGCTCGCCGCCGCAAAAAAATCCGGCGCGCAACTTCCGTTCAGCAAAACACACCGCAAAATACTCGCGCAAGCCGAAGCCGCCGGTCTCGGTCAACTCGACAACTCCGCGATCATCCGCATCATCGGAATGCCAGTGAAATGAACACACCGGCCACACTCACTGCGCGAGCTAGGTATGCCGTCTTATTCGTCGCGTTCGCCGCGTTGCTCTTCGACGGCATGGAGCTTGGCCTCATGCCCATCGCGGCGGGTTCCGTTGCGAAAAGTTTTCTCGGCGCGGAATTCACCACGGAACTCGGCGGCATCTGGTTCGCGCGGCTCAACGCGAGCCTGCTGCTCGGCGCGGCAGTCGGCGGCGTCTGGATGGGGGCGCTCGGCGACAAGATCGGTCGCACCCGCGCGCTCGGCCTCGGCGTGCTGTTCTACTCCGTCTTCTGCGGCCTCGGCTACTTCGCCACGAGCTTGAATCAAATGCTCGTCCTGCGTTTCCTCGTCGGCCTCGGCGTCGGCGGCGTCTGGCCCAACGGCGTCGCGCTCGTCTCCGAATGTTGGCCCAACGTCTCGCGCCCCATCGTCGCCGGCATCATGGGCGCAGGCATCAACTTCGGCATCTTTGTCCTCTCCCAACTCACCGGCCACTGGCACATCACGCCGGAATCCTGGCGCTGGATTTTCGGCGTGAGCGCTGCGCCCGCATTGCTTGGCTTGGCTACTCTCTGGCTGCTGCCCGAATCCCCGACCTGGCTCGCCTCGCGCGGCAAAATAATATCCACCAGCACGCTCACGCCCCTGAGCGAACTCTTCCGCCCGCCGCTGAGGCGGACAATGCTCGTCGGCATCGCACTCGGCTCAATTCCGCTCGTCGGCGCGTGGGCTGCGAGCAAATGGATGTTCCCGTGGGCCGAACTCGTCGCGGGTGCGGCTAATCCCGACTACAAATCCACCGCGCAAGCCTGGTGGTCCATCGGCGCGGTGCTCGGCAGCTTCTTCGGCGCGCAACTCGCCGGTCTCATTGGCCGCCGCCTCGCTTACTTTCTCATCAGCCTCGGCTCGACCGCGCTCACGTGCGGACTCTTTCTGTTCACCGAACCGCTGCAACCCATCTTCCTGCCGTTGCTCTTTTGCCAGGGCTTCGTCGCCACGCTGTTCTTCGGCTGGTTGCCGCTGTATCTGCCGGAACTTTTCCCGACGCGCGTCCGCGCCACCGGCAGCGGCATTGCCTACAACACGGGCCGGTTCGCGACCGCCGCAGGTTTGTTCTTCGCGGGCGCGTTGGTGGGATTGTTTGGCGGCGATTACTCCCGTGTTGGCGCAACCATGGCGCTCATCTACGCGCTCGGCATGATCGCCATCTGGTTCGCGCCGGACACCACGAACAAATCCCTCGACGACTAATTTCGAAGCGCGAAACGCGCGGCCAACTCAAGCTGACGCACGCAACGAACATCTCACTCACTTCTTTGGGGCCATTACCACGCGCTCTACGTGCTCTCGCTCTGGCAGTTTCTGCAAGAGGTTATTTCATAAAAAAATTGGAAGCCGGACTTTTTCCTCTGAGACAAACAATCCACGCCTCTTAGAAACTTGACTTGTCGGAAACGGAATGAGTTCCTAGCGCGCAAATGAAGCTGGGGACAGTCAAAGACATCATCGTCGGCACCGCCATCGGAACAGCGGCGGCCGTTGCAGGCTACACTTTCATTTATGCCAGAGGTGCTTCCTATCTTACGAATGATCCAAAAGCGTGCGCGAACTGCCATGTCATGCAGGGACATTACGATGCTTGGGCGAAATCGAGCCATCGCTCCGTGGCCACATGCAACGACTGTCACACGCCGCCGGGATTCGTGCCGAAATATCTGACGAAGGCCGAGAATGGCTTCTGGCATTCATTTGCGTTCACCACCGGGCATTACCCGGATGAAATCCTGATGCACAAGCGCAACGCAAAAGTCACCGAGCGCGCCTGTCGTAAATGCCATTCACAAATCGTCATGGACATCGAAGCGCCCCATCATGCGGGCGAAGAGATGTCGTGCATCCGCTGTCACAAATCGGTCGGACATTTGGAGTAGAAACTTTATGAGTGAAGACACGAAAACAAACAGGGCACGCCGTCGAAAACAATTTTTCCTGTTCATCGGCGTCACGGCAGCGGCCAAGATCGTGGCGCTGGGAATCATCGCGTTGCTGGTCAATATCTTCGAGCGCAAGCAGGAATCGAAAAACCCTTTCTTCCGCGTCGTGGCGCTGGACGAGAACACGCAGGAGCCGGAAACATGGGGCAAGAATTTTCCGGTGCAATACGATGATTATCGCCGCAACGTGGACCAGACACGAACGCGGTTCGGCGGCAGCGAAGCCGTGCCGCGCACGCCGACCAAAGCCGATCCTCGCTCCATCGTCGCGCAATCGCGGCTCGAAGACGACCCTCGCCTGAAAACGCTCTGGGCGGGTTACGCCTTCTCCCGCGACTTTCGGGAGGAGCGCGGCCACGCCTACATGCTCGACGATCAGACTTACACCGAGCGACAAAGCGTCGTGCAGCAGCCCGGCACATGCCTGCATTGTCACGCGTCGGTTTTCATTCCGTATCGAAAACTCGGCGAAGGCGATTTGATGAAAGGGTATGAGAAAATGAATCAAATGCCATTCGCGGAAGCGCGCAAGCAGGTCACGCATCCGGTTTCGTGCATTGATTGTCACGAGCCGAACACGATGCAATTGCGCGTGACTCGTCCCGGTTTCATTGAGGGCATCCGCGCGCTGAAAGCCAGCCAGGGCATCCCGGATTACGACGTGAACAAGATGGCGACCCGACAGGAGATGCGCGCATTCGTCTGCGGCCAATGCCACGTCGAATACTATTTCAAAGGGACGGAGAAACGGCTGGTTTATCCGTGGGCAAAAGGCATCAAAGTCGAAAACATGGTGGAGTATTACGACGAGCAGAAACACAAGGACTGGCTCCACGCTGAAAGTGGCGCGCCGGTCTTGAAAGCTCAGCATCCGGAGTTTGAGTTGTGGAGTCAGGGCGTTCACGCGCGCGCGGGCGTGTCCTGCGCCGACTGCCACATGCCCTACAAACGCGTCGGCGCGCACAAGGTCAGTGATCACCACGTCCAAAGCCCGCTGCTCAACATCAATCGCGCCTGCCAAACGTGCCACAAATGGCCGGAGCAGGAATTGCATGACCGTGTTTACACGATTCAGCAACGCACGCTTCAACTTCGCAACACTGCAATGGACGCGGTCATTGATTTGATCAATGACATCAAAACGGCAAAGGCAGATGGAAAGTCCGACGCAGATCTGGCAAGCGCGCGGGACTTCCAACGCAAAGCACAGTTCTATCTCGATTTCATCGAAGCGGAAAACTCAATGGGCTTCCATGCGCCACAGGAAGCCGCGCGGATTTTAGCCGAGAGCATCGAATTCACGCGCCGAGGACAAAAAGCACTGCGTCCAACGACAACCGCACCAGCGAAGTAGTCCGGACGCGCCAGCTTTCGCGATGTTAATCGCCTTCAACAAACCGTTCGGCGTGCTTTCGCAATTCACCGTAGAGCATCCAGGACAGCGGACGCTCGCGGAATTTGGGTTTCCGAAAAATATTTATCCCATCGGCAGGCTCGACGCGGACTCGGAAGGTCTGCTGCTGTTGAGCGACGAGCCGGAGTTGAACCAGCGATTGCTCCATCCAAAACACGCGCACGAGCGCGAATATTGGGCGCAAGTGGAGCGCGTGCCGACGGCGGAAGCGCTGAAACAATTGGAACGCGGCGTGATGGTTCAAGGACGGAAAACTTTGCCGTGCCGCGCGTGGCTCATTCGGATTCGGAGGGACGAGTTACACGAGTCCCAAATTAAAAACGAAATCGAGTCAGGGGCTCGTATAACTCGCCCCTCCGAATTAATCCCGCCGCGCAATCCGCCCATCCGCTTCCGCAAAAACATTCCGACGGCGTGGATCGGGCTGGAGTTGATCGAAGGAAAAAATCGTCAGGTGCGCCGCATGACGGCGGCGATTGGGCATCCGACGTTGCGATTGATTCGCGCGCGCATCGGCGGCTTGCGTCTGGGAAATTTGGCTGTGGGGAAATGGAAGGAATTGAACGAGAGAGCGACTAATCTGCTTTTATCTCCGAATCAATAAAGCCGTTATCGCCACAACCAACGAAACAACTGATATCACAATAGCAATCCAGCCTCTTATAGATGCGCCACGATCACGTCGCCGTTGAATCTCATGTTCGCCCGCTAGTCTTGGATGACACCCATGTTTCCATCCCGCCTTGAAACTACTCATAGCAGTGCAAGCGGCTTCAGCGCCGCATTCTTCGCAGAGATCACTTCGCGCTGACTTCCAGGCATACGAGGCGTGTGAGGTCGCGGATGAGCAGCCGGTCGCCGGCCAGCGCCATCGGTGCCCAGGATTCGCGCCCGTTGAGCGGTTGCGTTTCGCCGAGCAGATTGAATCGGGCGGGCGAGGCTTCGATCAATCGTAACTTGCCGGAATCGTTGATCGCGAAAATCAAATCGCCGGCCAGCAGAAAGGAACCAAGACCGAAGGCCGCGCCCGGGCCGCTGTCCCAGGCCACTTTGCCGTCAAGACCCAGACAAACGAAACGCCCATCGGCGCGCACGCCGTAGATTTGAGTGTCCTTGAGAATGGGCGTGTGTTGGGTCGCTCCAAAAACTTCAGGCGCGAGTTTGAAGAGCGCCCGGGCTGTGAGTTTGCCGTCCTTGTGTTCAAGGTGAAGCATCAGGCTGCCCGCGTTGTAACCGCCGGTGAAAAAGATTTTCCCGTCCAGCAACGGCAACGGCGAGGGCACGGTGGCAATGCTGATTTTCCAATCGCCGCTGTCCCATAGCAGCGCGCCGTCCTTTGCGTCCACTCCGACCACGCCCTTGCTGGCGCAATAGGTGTAGAGGCGGCGGCCGGCGAAATCCATCGGCACGATGCTGGAGTGCGTCATTTGCCAGCCACGTGGATTTGGCGTCTGCCAGAGCGATTTGCCAGTGGCGAGGTCGAGAGCTATGAGAAGAGCGTCCTTGCCGCCCGGCGCGAGGATGACTCTGCCGCCGTCCACGAGCGGGCATTGTCCGGCATACCATTCGGGCACGGTCGCGCCGAACTCGCGGACGAGACTGACGCTCCACTTGAATTCACCGGTCGCGGCATCGAGGCAGAAGACGTTGCACTTGGAGTCGAGCGCGACGACGAATTTGTCCGCGACCGCCGGCACTGTGCGCGTCATGCCGTGATTGCGTTTGATCGTGAGCGGGTAAGCGAAGCGCCAGATCTCTTTTCCATCGGCGAGCGAAAGACAGCGCAGGGCGCTTTGCTTCACGTCGCGGTCGTAGTCGAGGAGATAAACGCATCCGTCACGCACAGCGACGCCTGCGTAACCCTCGCCGATGTCGAGTGACCAGAGTTCGCGCGGCGGAGTGGTTTTCCAGTCACGGGAAAGTTTGGCTGACTCAATCGCCATGCCGTCCCGGTTCGGCCCGCGAAATTGCGGCCACGCGCCGGGTAGTTCCGCGGGTCGGCCGGCACCGGCAATCAATTTTCCCGCGAAGACGGGATTGGTGCCTCGTGCTTCACCGCCGGGCGCGGCATCGGCGCCGGGGACTCGAAGTTTCAAGCCCTCGCGACCGGGCGAATTCCACCAGAGAACGAGCGCGGTGAGCGCCGCAAGCGCGACGACGGTCGGGAGGACCGGCAGATATTTTTTCCAAACGCCGTTCATGATTTGTATCAAGCCGTGATCCGTATGCCCGTGTGTCCATCCAACGCGGCCGAAAGCGCGCCCGGGCCGGTGATAACCGGAATTCCGCCACCACCCGCCACGATGATCGCGTAGCCAGCCTTGGCGAGATGCCGCACAACGTCAACTTCATTGATGCGCACTGTCGTAAACAAATGAAGTGACCGGTGAGAGAACAAGTGAAATGGCCGC
Source organism: uncultured Verrucomicrobiota bacterium (assembly GCA_964389025.1). GTDB lineage: Bacteria > Verrucomicrobiota > Verrucomicrobiia > Limisphaerales > CAYMCQ01 > CAYMCQ01. The sequence goes on along the minus strand of CAYMCQ010000036.1, from coordinate 354 downwards.
TTGGGAAAAGTGCTGGGAAGGTTCACAACGAGGGGCGATGAACCTTTATAGCCCTGAGGAAAGCCTAAGAGTCATGAAAATCCAGGAAGTGATAACCGAGCCATGAGCGGCAAGATCCGTTGGTTGGAAGCCTCCGAGATACTGCGGTGGAGTCCGCGCACGGTGCGGCGCTGGAGTTGGTGCTACGAGAAGTGGGGTTACGACGGATTGTTTGACCGGCGCAAGAGGCGGCCGAGTCCGCGGCGAGTGCCGATGAAAGTCGCCGAGCGTGTGCTGCGGTTGTATCGGGAGCAGTATCGAGGGCGTGTTGCCCAAAGGTAGTTTTGACGAGAGCGGATGGGGGGTGGCAGTGCT
>CAYMCQ010000035.1:0-39795 GCA_964389025.1 uncultured Verrucomicrobiota bacterium | reverse complement strand
GAGCGGTTCACGAAAGGCAGCCTCACAAACGACTCCCGGAGCTGTCAAACTTCGGGAGTCCTCCGGCATAGCCGGAGGATTTTCTGTGAATTATGGCATTTCCATTTAACATTGGCGCATACGGTTCACGGGGTTACAGCGCCAGAGGACTGGCGCAGTCCAAGACGCTGCGCGTTTTCCTTGCGCCATCACACGCGCGCTAGCGTCTTGGACTGCGGCGGTCCTCCGCCGCTTTCTTATCGCTGGCAAGCCATGCTGTGCCGATGTTAACCGCAACTGCTATAACTTTATCCAGCAACACCCTGTATGGGACGGCGTTTGGAGGCGGTAGTTCGGGCAATGGCACGGTATTCAGTCTTTCGTTTGCGCCGCAACTGACAATCATTCGATCTGGAGCAGATGTTGTTTGGTCGTGGCCGACCAATTTCGCCGGGTTCGACTACACCGGGTTCACTTTGCAATCCACCACCAACTTTGTTTCACCGGTCTGGATTACTAATTCTCCGCCGCCAGTCGTCGTCAACGGGCAGAACACAGTCACCAATCCCGCCTCCGAGACACAGACGTTTTACCGGTTGAGCCAGTAATCGCCGGAGGGCGGAGTTCCACAACGCCCTAAATTTTTTTCGCAGAAGAAGTTTTGGCGTCGTGGAACTCCGCCCTCTGAGGGATTTTGGAACTCTCATAGCTCGTCCCTCCGAAGAACGGATTCATAAGATTTGTCCCACGGTCGAAACTGTCCTTCCTTCTCCCTGAACAGCACGTTGAACATCGTCATTAAGCCGTAGCAGCGCATGATGTGCTGCTGCATTTCGGCCTTCTCGTGTTCCACGGGTGCCGTCCATCATAACTCGACCACGCGCCCGGTCTGGACGGATTTCTCTTCCGCCTCGCAGGTTTCCACGGCGCTCAAGCCGTCCGCCGCCGTCACGACGGTCGGCGGCCGGCCGGTTTGGATCGAGTTGATAAGGTGGCGTAGTTCCTCGACGTAGCCGTCCACGCCCTCGAGTTTGACAACGCTGGCGGACTTGCCTTCCTCGGTCAGATGCAGCGCCTCCGTGCCGCGCGCACTGTCAAAGTCGAGCGTCGCGAGCTCGAACATCACCGTGTAGGACATGTTGAATCCGCCGGCGAGCAACCAGCTTCCTTCTGCGTAAACCGTCGCGCCGCCAGCCACCTGGTATTGCGTGACCACATGGTCAATCGCGCCGCTGAACCGGCTCAGCCCAGTGGAGAAAACGCTCTTCGGCCTGCCGAAAAGGAACTGCACGAAGTCGGTGTCGTGAATGTGCAGGTCCAGCAGCGCGCCGCCGGAATCGGCACCCTTGAAATACGTGTCCCGGCTCCAGCCCGGCGGAGCAGACACACGTCGGAAACGCGCAGTAAGGATTTTGCCGTAGGTCCCGTTCTGCGAGAATTCTTTGAGGCACGCCCAGCCCGGCCAGAATCTCATGCACATCGCCGGCATGAAAAATCCTTTGGCCGATTTAACCGCGTTCACGATGTCGCGGGCGATGGCGGAGGTGCGCGCGAGCGGTTTTTCGCAAAGCACATGCCGCCCGGATTGCAGCGCGGCGGTGGCCTGTGCCGGATGCAGGGGCGTGGGCGTGCAGAGGTCCACGAGATCCACCTCGCCGTCGGCTAGCAAGTCCTCCAGTTGTTTGTAGGCGCGGACCTCCCGGCCCAGATGCAGCGCGTCTGCACTCGTGATATTGCCGCTCACGCCCGGCAACACACCGTCCACCGGCAGCCGGAACGCGTCGCACACGGCCACGAGGCGCGCGCCGGGGATTTGTTGATACGATTTGATGTGAGTAACGCCCATGAAGCCGAGGCCGACGACGGCGACGTTCACAGGTTTGGCAGTGGTGTCATTCATGGATCAGTTGTATTCAGTCTGCGGGGATTGGGGTGACGCGAAAGAGGTGACAAGCAACAAGAGGATGTTCGATGGCGCGCGGTCTTCATGTCACTGTCTCTCGCCGCTGGTCGCGATCCGTTCAACCATCTCGCGGGCCGCGCGAATGTCCGCGACGCGCTGTGTGCCAGCTTCGCGTTCGATGCAGAGATCGCCGTTGAATCCAGCCTCGCCCAGTGCGCCAAAAAACGCAGGCCAATCCACCTCGCCGGTTCCAGCTGCGACTTCCTCGCCCCATGTGCCGGGGACTTTGGTGCGGTGCGCGTCCTTGATGTGAACCTGGCGAATCCAGGGTCCAAGCCTGCGCAATGCGGCAATGGGATCGCCTTTGTCGTAGAGGATCATGTTGGCCGGATCGAAGTTCACACCCACGTTCGGGCGGGCGAGCTGTTGCAGAAACCCGGACAGCACCTCGGCCGTCTCCTGGCCGGTTTCCAGCCCGACTTCGATGTTGCTCGCGCGGAACAAATCGGTGATTTGCGTGAGGCGGTCCTTCAGCTTCGTGTAGTTGGGGTCGCTCTCCTCGTGCGGCAGGAAACCCGCGTGGAACGTGACGAGCTTCAACTCGAGCCGGCGCGCGAGGTCCACAGTGGCCGAGATGTTCCTCCAGTTCTGCGCCCACGTGGCGTCCGGTGCAACGCCGCCGGTAACGCGGATGGTGTCGAGCGTCGTGTAGTCCTCGCCCACGCAGCCGAACATGCCGGAGACGATGCTGACGCCAGCCTGTTGCAGCAGCTCCGGTGTTTTGCCCCAGACTGCCGGTTCGTCGCGCAACGAATCGAGCGCGAGTTGGACGCGTCGCACACCGGTGGCTTCAACTTTGGAAATCAAATCCTGCGGGCTGGCCGGTTGCAGCGACCAACTACACACCGCGAGGCGTCGGTTGAGCGGACTGGGACTCATCGGCGACAAGGAAACAGGTTTGGGCGCAAAGCTCAATGACGGTTTCACCGGCTAAAACTGCCCCTCTTTTTCCCTGAACAGCACGTTAAATGTCGTCAACGAGCCGTAGCAGCGCGTGATGTATTGCTGCATCTCGACTTTCTCGCCGTCGCTGAGTTTTTCGTGCGCGTTGATTTTTTGTTCCAGCACGCGAAGGTTGTTTCTTACCATCACGATCTTGTGAAAAAAAACGTCGAGCGGAACTTCCTTGGTCTGCAACGTCGCATCCGCCGGATGCATCACGAGCCTGCCGTTGTGCCAACGATGGCCGAGTTCGCCGGCGAACGACTCGGGTTTTTCCAGTCCGAGTTTCGCGACGGCGGCGTCAACGGTCTCCCGGATGAACTGCGCCAGCGGGACGCTCAATCCGCTGACAGCGGCCTGCGGTTCGGCTGGCCCAAGTCCCGCAGCTTCCGGCGCGACGGTGCGCTTCGTGCCGTCGTCGAATTGGATGTCTGCTGTGATTTCCGAAATAGTTTTCACCACGCCAGCGCCGTATTGCGGGTGGCGGACTTTCATGCCGATGTGCAGGGCTTCTATTTTCATGGGGAGAATTTAGTCACGGAATTTTTAATTTGGAACTCAGGAAATCAGGAAAGAATTTGCGGCAAAATAGACACAGAGACACAGAGCGCACAAAGAGGCGAAAATGAATATGTTCCAGACTCAGTGTTCTCTGTGTCTCTGTGGCCAATGTTCTTCTCTTGGGTTCCAAATTCATTTTGCTTTGACAATCCGTTGCAAAGACTGTGGCATTGCAGGAAATATTTCGACCAAAATAAATTTCACGCATGAAAAAATACAACGTCGGGATCATCGGTCATGGCTGGGTCGCCACGACGCATATCCCAGCCGTCAACGCCTCTCCGCTCGCGCAAGTCACGGCGGTTTATTCCTCACGCAAACTGGATTCGGCGGACTTGAGCGCGAAATACGGCGGCAGCATCACCGCTTACAACAACCTCACCGAGATGCTCGGGAATCCGGACATCCACGTCGTTTCGATTTGCAGTTACCCCTACGATCACGCCAGACAAGCCATCGCCGCCGCGAAAGCGGGCAAACATCTCATCATCGAAAAACCACTTTGCCTTTCGCTGAGAGATTTGCGCGTGATGGAGGACGCGATCAAAAAAGCGAAAATCAAAACGTGCGTCTGCTTCGAGTGCCGTTACTCAAGCCAGTTTCTTGCGACGCGCGCCACGATTGATCAAGGTCTGCTCGGCGAATTGCATTACGGCGAGGTGGATTATTATCACGGCATCGGGCCGTGGTATGGCCAGTTCCGCTGGAACACGCGCAAGGACGCGGGCGGTAGTTCGCTCCTCACCGCCGGCTGCCACGCGCTCGACGCGCTTCTGCTCTGCATGGGCAACGATGTCGTCGAAGTCACAAGCTACGACACCAAATCGAAGAGCAAAATTTTCAAACCCTACGAATACGCGACGAGCAGCGTAACGATCTTGAAATTCAAGAGCGGCAAAATCGGCAAATGCGCCGCCATCGTGGATTGTTTGCAGCCGTATTATTTTCATACGCACCTCGTCGGCAGCGAAGGCAGCCTGCTCGACAACAAATTCCACTCGATGAAACTCGGCACAAACAAACATCAATGGAGCGCGCTCGCCATGAAGATGCTTGATTCCGGCGACGTATCTGACCATCCCTACACGACGCAGTTCGAGGAGTTTTTCAAATCGCTCGCCGCCGGAAAAGAAATGGCGCTGACAAGTTTCGCCGACGCCGCGCGAACGCACGAAGTCATTTTCGCGGCGGACAAATCGGCTGAACTTGGAAGACCGGTGAAAATGTCGGAGATGAAGTAGCCACAGATGAAACACAGATTGAACACAAATTTCTCGATTCCCGAATCTGTGTTTCATCTGTGTTAATCTGTGGCAAAAAGATTATGCCCAAACCAGTCGCCATCGCCATCGGCGCGCACCCGGACGACATCGAGTTTTACATGGCCGGGACGCTCGTGTTGCTCCAGCGCGCGGGCTGGGAGACGCACTACCTGAACGTCGCCAACGGCTGTTGCGGCAGCGTCCAATACAGCGCGAAGAAAACCCGCGTCGTCCGTCGCGCCGAGGCAAAGCGCGCCGCCAAAGTCCTCGGCGCGCACTTTCACGAGAGTCTGTGCAACGACATGGAGATTTTTTACGAGTTGAAACTCCTGCGTCGTCTCGCCGCCGTCGTCCGCGAAGTGAAGCCGAGCATTGTGCTCACGCATTCACCCGTGGACTACATGGAAGACCACACGGAAACCTGCCGGCTCGTCGTCACGGCGGCGTTCGCGCACGCGATGCCGAACTTCCGCTCCGTGCCGCCGCGCTCGACAGCCGAATACAACCTGACAATTTATCACGCCACTCCGCACAGCTTGCGCGACCCGCTGCGCCGGCTCGTCGTGCCCGGCGCGTTCGTGAATACGGCAAGCGTGCAGGACGAGAAACGCGCCGCACTCGCCGAGCACCAGAGCCAGCAAAACTGGCTCGACGTGAGCCAGGGTTTGAACTCGCTCGGGGACAAAGTGGACGAGATGGCGCGCGCGGTGGGCAAGCTCTCGAAGAAATTCAAGTTCGCCGAAGGCTGGCGTCGGCATTTGCATTATGGCTTTTGCGCGAAAGGCTCTGACCCGTTGCAAGGTGCGCTCGGAAAAAATTATTTCATCAACAAAACCTACGAACGGAGTTTGGGTTGAAATTGCTGGGCGTCTCTGTTAAAAACTGTGACGTGAAACACTTTCTGGCAAAGATTCGCAATAAATCGCTGCTAGGATTTCTTTTTTTTGGTGCAATTATCCGAGTTCACGCCATTGGGACAAATGAATCCGTTCTGATCGATGAGAATATTCCCCAAGAGTTACTCAACCGGGCATATTCTGGCGATTCTGCGGCGCAATACGAGGTTGGCGAACGTTATTTACAATTTTCAATTTATTTACCGTCTTCTCCCAGAGCAAGATTCACCATTAAATTCGTAAACGAAGAGAGTAACAATCGTGAGGGTGCACGCTGGTTGAGGCTTGCTGCTGGATCCGGACATGCCGAAGCGTGTTTCAAGTTGGGCTACCTCTACCAAAGCGGGATGGGCGTGGCACGGGATCAAGCTGAGGCGGCAAAATGGTATCAGCAGGCAGCAGTTAAAGGAATTCCTGTCGCACAATATTTTTGGGGCGAGATGCTTCTTTATGGTGAGGGGGTAGCAACAAATGTCCCTGAAGGGATACGATGGATAGAGAAGGCTGCTACAACCGCTCAGGATTCCGAGCTGTGGCTAGTAATTGCTAATTTGGCAGCGATTTACGAAGAAGGAAAAGGTGTGGCTCGAGATCTTTGCGCTGCAACAAAATGGTATTTGAAATATGCAGCGTCGCCTGAAGCAGATTTCTATTCTTTCGTATTTCTCGGAAAATCCTACCAGTTCGGTTATTGCGGGAAGACCAACAAAGCAGAGGCACTCCGTTGGTATCGTAAGGCTCTTGATGAAGCAGAGCGAGTAGGAGACGACTATATCGCAGATGCATATTTTCAAATGGGAACGCTTTACTCTGAAGGAGATTTGGTTTCCAAAAGTGACAAGGAAGCTCGTCGTTGGTTTGAGAAAGCAGCAACCGCAGGAAATCCCGTCGCGGGACTTATTATCGGCGCGCCGCGACCTCAAACGAATTGGTTAAGTTTGTCGAAGGTAATAATGCCTGCAACTTTCGAATGGAACGAAGCACAGGCGCAAAACGGCGACGCCCGCGCGCTTTATTGTCTAGCTATGCATCATTTTGCGCGCGCGGATAGGTTTACCGCTTCAGAGCCGCAATATAGGAAAACAGTAGATCAGGGGCTGGCATTCTTAAAAAAATCCGCCGCAAAGAATTATGTGTTCGCACAATATGAACTTGGAAGGTGGCGGCTCGTAGACGGTTCAGGGGAAGGAGTATTATTGCTGCATAAAGCACTAGATGGTGGCTGCATTGAAGCAGCGTTTTATTTAGCAAGTCTCTACCATAGTGGGCTTGGAGTTCCGAAAGACCTTGCGCAGGCTATCAATTTGTATGAGCTAGCAGCTAGCGATGCCACAAACAATCTGCCGTGTTTATGGGCAGCCCGTGATTCACTCGGTTCGATGTTTAGCGATGGGCGAGAAGGCGTTCAGAATAATGTTGAGGCCTACAAATGGTTCAATCTCGCAGCCGCCGTTCCAGATACATCCGCGTCTTCTTCCGCAACGAGACGAGACGAGTTAGCAAAGAGGATGACTCCGCAGCAGATTTTGGAAGCACAACGGCGTTCATCTGAATTTGTAGCTCGCAAGACAGAAATCACCGAACGTCAGCGAAACAAGGAAGCCTCCGCGATGTCGGGAACTGGTTTTTTTGTCACTGATGACGGCTATTGCATCACTAGCTTACATGTCGTCAAAGATGCAAAAAGAATTGAGGTTCGAAAGGCAACCAACAGTTTGCCTGCCAAACTCATCGCCTACGATCGCACAAATGATTTGGCATTATTAAAAGTCGAGGGATCTTTCATTGCGCTTCCTCTCGGTGATAGCAGCACGGTGCTTCTCGGAGATTCTGTATTTACAATAGGTTTTCCGAACACCTTGGTTCAAGGCATCGAACCTAAATTGACCAGAGGCGATGTAAGCAGTCTTGCTGGATTACGTGACAGCCCCGGTCAATTTCAAATCAGTGTGCCAGTTCAGCCAGGAAATTCTGGCGGGCCGCTGATTGATCGCTTTGGTAACGTCATCGGCATTGTGGCAATGCAACTTGATGAAGCACTTGCGTTCGAGCTTACTGGGTCACTGCCGCAAAATGTTAATTATGCCGTTAAGAGCGCTTTCATTGTCCAGTTTCTTGCCACAACGCCTGAAATTAAGGGGAAACTTCTCAAGCCACACTCGGCTACGGATAAAAAAACTGTGGATGCAATCAAAGAAACCCAACAAGCGATAGCAGTGGTCTTGGCGCGCTGAATGACTACAGAAGAAAAGCTGGAACCGGAAGAAAAACTCTACTTTAGAGATTGTTTCCGGCAAGCTCGAGCCAATGTCCTGCGGGATGCGGAGGCGTTTTCGGAGATCATTTTCGTCTTTGAGAGGATGCGAATCCGATTGAGACCGCAGTGCACAAGCCTCCGTGAATTTGCTCCTGTTCTCTCGAGTCTTGCTGCGAATGCACCGGCACCCTCTGGCTTACAAACACCATTCGATGAGTTATTCGCCCTGCTCGTCGATGAGCGTAATGCGGCCATGCATGAAGGAGCCTTTGCCCGACATCTGGCTACACATGCAGTTAACGCCGCCTTGATAATGGAGGACTCACTTATGAACAAAGCAACTCTTGTAAGAGATTTTATGGTTCAAAACCCGATTCGCGCGAGCATGTGGCAGCCACTCAGCTTTATTCGGCACACGATGCTGGCAAACTCTTTTTCCAATCTTCCCATTCTTGATGGTGACGGTGAAAAAGCCGAGTGGAAATTCGTTACCGACTTAGTAATTGCACGATATTTAAGATCCGCACCTCAAGAGGATTTAAGGAACCGCTTGGCCGAACCACTCAAAGACGCCGTGAAGGCGCAAAAAATCGATTTAGTCCCAGCCAAAATATGTGATCCAGAAGATGGAATTCAAAATTTGATTGAAGGGTTGAATCATCATCCCGCACTGGTTCTTCGCAAAGGCTCAAATGAATTAGTAGGGATTTTGACAGCGTATGATTTACTTTGATTGTCGTTTCATGGTTTTCACGTTTTAACCCTCTCAATGATTTACAAATTATGCCACGCAAACTCAGCGCCATCTCGCCCGATTGGTGGGACTACACCACACTCGACGACGACATCATCCGCGACGCCGCCGCGCTTACGCCGGAAAAAATGCAGAAGCTCTCGCGCCCCGGATTCAAAGTCGTGATGTATGACATGCTCGAAGATTTTTATCTCGCCGAGGCGCTCGAATACATCACCGCATGGCGGCAATCCACGCCCGACAATCCCGTTGGCATTTGCGGACCGATCGGGCCGACGGAACAATTGCCGCTCGTGGCGCGGCTCGTGAATGAATTGAATCTGAACATCCGCTCCGCGCATTTCTGGGGAATGGACGAGTGGTTTCTCGACGGCAAGGAAACTCCCGTAACGCACCCACTTTCATTCGAGAAGGCCGACCGCGAAATGTGCTTCAGTCGAATCCGCAAGGAACTCGTGATGCCGGATTCAAATTTGCATTTTCCAAAAGGCAACACGACCGCGTATCGCAAAAGTTGGGATGCCGGAGTCCGCTGCGCCGTCATGCAAGGCGGCCAGGGAGACGTGAAGCATTGGGCGTTCAACGATCCGCCAAAGCGCGAAGGCAAATACAAAAACAATCCGCCGTCACCCGCCGAGTATCGCAAGCTCGCAACGCGCGTCGTGGATTTGCATCCGCTGACAGTCGCACAAAACGCCCGCACGTCCGGTGGAGGAAACATCTCGCTTGTGCCCACGCAGGCAATTTCCGTCGGACCGGTCGAGACTTGGAAGGCGGAGAAAGTTTCCATCTGGCATGCAGGCCACCACGATAATCCGTTCGGTCAACGCCTCACCTGCCTGATGATCGCCAAAAAAATTCCTGACGCCGCAGTGCCAATGTCGCTGCTCGCCGATCATCCGAATGTGCAGTTCAACTATTACCGCAAAGGCATCGGCACCTGCGATATCGAGATGCACTGACGATTTACAACTCTGCGCTTGCAGCAGCGAAGCGCTACGTTTAGGAACTTGCCGTGATTTTTGTTTTTGCATCGCTGGCGCTACTGAGTTTCGTGCTGATGCTGTGGCAATGGATTGTCGCGACGCGCTTTCCGTTGCATCAGCGAGTAAGCGACGCTTCGTTTGCCCCGCCTGTAACATTGCTCAAACCGATCAAGGGCGCGGATTCCACGACGAAGGAGACTTTGCGGAGTTGGTTCGCGCAAAATTATTCCGGCGAAGTGCAAATCCTATTCGGCGTTGCTGCGGAAAATGATCCGGCCTGCGAAATCGTGCGCGAGCTTCAGAAGGAATTTCCAACGAGCGGTGCGCGATTGATCGTTTGCCCCGAATCGCTGGGCGCGAACGCGAAAGTTTCCAAGCTCATCCAACTTTTTCACGCGGCGAAACATGAAATCATTGTCGTGAGCGATGCCGATGTGCGCGTGCCGCAAGATTTTTTGAGCAATGCTGTTGTGCCCCTCACCCCGGCCCTCTCCCCATCCGATGGGGAGAGGGTGAAGAAGGAGGTCGGTTTGGTAAATTGTTTTTATCGCTTTGCGAATCCGGCGACGCTGGCGATGCAGTGGGAAGCCGTGGCGACGAACGCGGATTTTTGGAGCCAGGTTTTGCAATCGCGCAGTCTCAGGCCGATGGATTTCGCGCTGGGCGCGGCGATGGTGACGCGGCGAAAACAGATTCAGGAGATCGGCGGGTTCGAGGCGATTGTGAATTGTCTGGCGGACGATTATCAGCTTGGAAATCGAATCGCAAAAAAAGGTTATCGAATCGAACTTTCGCCAGTGATTGTGGAATGCTGGGACGCGCCGAACGGCTGGCGCGACATTTGGAAACATCAAATTCGCTGGGCGCGGACGATTCGCGTGTGCCAGCCGGTGCCATATTTTTTCAGCATCCTGAGCAATGTGACGTTGTGGGCGCTGGTGTGGCTTTTGGCGGAGTTGTTCGCCGGCGACAATGCGCAGCCGTTCAGTTTTTCCAGCGCAACAGGTGACAGCACTGTAACGTTTGTCATCCAAATCTGCGGGTTGTTTCCCGCGTTGATAATGACTGCGCGGATTTTTGGAGCGATTGATCTTCAGCGCAGGCTTGAAAGAAACTGGAGTCGCGCGAGTTATTTCTGGCTCGTGCCGGTCAAGGATTTGTTGCAGGCGTTGGTCTGGCTGCTTGCTTTCGCCGGAAATAAAATCGAGTGGCGCGGGGAAAAATACCGGCTGCGGCGCGATGGGACGTTGGAAAAGTTAAGTGCCCGAACTGAAGAGGGTAAAGTAAAAAACTTTACGCGCTGTGAAAAAGATGATTCCATCCATTAAGTCGAAGCAGGCAATCTAGCAAGAGGTGTCGCATGGACATTTCCAACGTCTTCTTAAAATGCGCCTGTCAACATTGTGGGCAGCACGTTGAATTTCCGCCGGAAGGAACAGGGCAGACAGTTCCGTGTCCGACGTGTGAAAAGCCTTTCGTGTTGAAGCCAGTAGACCCGCCACCAAGTTTTGGCTCAATTGTAATTCCACCTGCACTGGTTGAGGAGAAACCAAAGGCGCGAAAGCCTAGAGCATTTCAACAAATAGTGTGGCCACTCATAAAGAGGCGGGGTAGGGTTTGGACATGCGAACGTTATCTCTGGATTTGCGCGAACGAATCCTGGCCGCCTATGACAATGATGAGGGCACGCGCCCCGAGATCGTCCACTGTTTCCGCGTCTCCCTGGGCATGGTCAAGAAGCTCCTGCAACAACGCCGACGCACCGGCGACATCGCCCCACGGTATCGGTTCTGCGGACGCAAGCCGATGATTGTTGGCATCCACCGCAGTCAGATGCGCTCGTTGCTGGCCGGAAAGAACGACCTCACCCTGAAAGAATTGCGGGAGGCGACGGGTCCGAAGTGCTCCCTGCAGGCCATCAACGTGGTGTTGGGGAAGCTGGGATTGACATATAAAAAAAGACGCTCCGCGCCAGTGAACAAGACCGCCCTGACATCGCCCGAGCACGTCGCCGCTGGCGGAAGCGCCAGGCGGGCTTCGACCCGGCCAAGTTGATCTTTCTGGATGAATCGGGCGCGAAGACCAACCTGACCCGTCTCCGCGGTCGGGCGCTCAAGGGGGAGCGAGTCCGGGCCAGCGCGCCTTGCGGTCACTGGCATACCACCACCATGATCTCGTCCATCCGGTTGGACGGCTCGACCGCCTGCATGGCCCTGGAGGGAACCACCGACACGGAGAGCTTTCGCGCCTACGTCAGCGAGGTGCTCCGCCCCACGCTGCGGCCGGGCGACATCGTCGTTATGGACAACCTCTCGCCCCACAAAAGCAACCCAACCCTGGCTCTGATCACGAACGCGGGAGCACAGGTGCTCTTCCTGCCGGCCTACTCGCCGGACCTCAATCCCATCGAAAAAATGTGGAGCAAGGTCAAAAGCCTTCTGCGCGGAGCGGAGGCACGGACACCGGCGGACTTGATCACCGCATCGGCCAAGCCCTCACCGGGGTAACACCCCAAGACGCTCTCGCGTTGGTTTGCCTCATGTGGCTACAGCTTTTGTCGAAACGCTCTAGCCCGCTTCAAGCAGCACGAAACGGGAGCCGCCAAGAGTTTTGCAAACGCGGAGAAATGCGAAGTGCGAAGCGGCCTGAAGGCCACGCTCCGATCACGCTATCAACTCGTTCACAACTTTCACCGGCTCGACTCCAGTGAGTTTCTGGTCGAGTCCCTGGTAGCGGAATGAAAATTTTTCGTGGTCGAAGCCGAGCAGGTGCAGCACCGTCGCGTGGAAGTTGTGAATGTGAACCGGGTCTTTGACGATGTTGTAGGAGAAATCATCCGTCTCGCCGTAAATCATTCCTGGTTTTGAGCCGCCGCCGGCCATCCACATCGTGAAACAGCGCGGATGATGGTCGCGTCCGTAATTGTCCTTCGTCAGGCCGCCTTGCGAATAAATCGTCCGGCCAAATTCCCCGCCCCAGACGACGAGCGTGGAGTCGAGCATGCCGCGCGCTTTCAAATCCTGGATCAAACCGTAGCACGCCTGGTCAATGTCCTTGCATTGCGACGGGAGGCGACCGGAGACGTTCGAGTGCGTGTCCCAGTTGTTGTGATAAATCTGCACGAAGCGGACGCCGCGCTCAATCATCCGCCGCGCGAGCAACGCCGTGTTCGCAAACGTGCCGGGTTTTTTCGCGTCGTCGCCGTAAAGCTTGTAGGTCGCCTCCGATTCGCTGCCTATGTTCGTGAGTTCCGGCACGCTGGATTGCATCCGGAACGCCAGCTCGTATTGCTGGATGCGCGTGTGCGTTTCAGGATCGCCGACGGCGCGGAAATTCATTTCGTTGAGCGCCTTCAAACCGTCCAAAGTTTTGCGGCGGATTTTTTCATTCACGCCGGCGGGATTGTTGATGAACAAAATCGGATCGCCAGCGGTGCGGAATGAGACGCCCGCGTGTTCGCCCGGCAAATATCCCGATGACCAGCACTTCGCGGAAATGGCCTGTATTTGATCCGTGTTGCTCGGCTGCGCGACGAGCACGACGAATGTCGGCAGATTATTGTTCAGAGAACCGAGGCCGTAGGAAATCCACGATCCGAGGCACGGCTTGCCGGCGATTTGATTTCCCGTCTGCATGTAAGTGACCGCCGGCTCGTGATTGATGGCTTCGGTCTGCATCGAGCGGATGAAACACATCTCGTCCACCATCTTTGCAGTCCACGGGAGAAGTTCGCTGACCCACATGCCGCACTTGCCGTGTTTTTCGAATTTGTATTTCGACGGCGCAATGGGAAACCGCGTCTGTCCGCTCGTCATGGTCGTGAGCCGCTGTCCCATTCGGACCGTCTCCGGCAAATCCTTGTCATACCACTCGCCCATCACCGGTTTGTAATCGAACAAATCCATCTGCGGCGGCCCGCCAAGCATGTGGAGATAAATCACTTGCTTTGCCTTCGGCGGAAAATGCGGGCCGATGGACTGGATGATTTTCGCCGCCGCAGATTTTTTTTCATCCGCGAAAAGAAACTGCGGCATCAGCGTCGCCAGCGCCGCAGTGCCAAGAAAATTTGCGCCGCGACGCAAAAATTGCCGCCGGGTTTCCGAGCGAACGTAATCTTCGAAGAGCGGGTGCGCCTTGAATTCAGGAAACGGTTTCATTTGTTCAACACTTCATCCAGGTTCATCAATTCATTCGCCACCATCGTATAAGCCGCCAGCGTCGGCTTGTCGAGCTTCGCGTCGGCTTTCGATTCACCGACGGCGATCAACTTTTCGGCCTCGTTCGGCGCTTTTTGATATTCCTCCAAAAGCTCCTTCAGTCCGCTTTCAACAATTTTCTTTTCCGCGGGACGCAGTGGCCGCGCCAGAAGACGGCGCGCCATGAAATCGAGACGTTCAGTTTCTTTGCCGTCACATTTTTCAAGAGTGAGTTGCGCAAGGTTGCGCGCCGCTTCGACGAACTGCGGATCATTCAAAGTGACCAAAGCCTGCAGCGGCGTGGACGTGCGCTCGCGGCGAACCGTGCAAACTTCACGGCTGGGCGCGTTGAAAATATCCATTGAAGCGGGCGGCGCGGCGCGTTTCCAAAAAGTGTAGAGGCTGCGCCGATACAAATTCTCGCCGGTGTCCTGCTTGTAATCATGCGTGTCGCTGCCGGGCATCGCGACGGCTTCCCAAACGCCGGGCGGCTGATACGGTCGCACGCTTGGCCCGCCAATTTTTCCGACCAGCAGCCCGCTCGATGCAAGCGCGTAGTCGCGAACCATTTCTCCATCCATCCGGAAGCGCGGCCCGCGCGCGAGCAGACGGTTCTGCGGGTCTTTCGCCAGTTTCGCCGGTGTCGTTTCAGCCGATTGACGATACGTCGAGGACATCACGAGCATTTTAAAAAATTTCTTCATGTCCCAACCCGACTCGCGAAATTCGACCGCGAGCCAGTCGAGCAATTCGGGATGCGAGGGCATTTCGCCGCTCACGCCAAAATCTCCGGCGGTTTTCACGATGCCTGTGCCGAAAATTTCCTGCCAGAAACGGTTCACCGTGACGCGCGCGGTGAGCGGGTGTTCGGGGCGCATCAGCCATTGCGCGAAGCCGAGCCGGTTGCGCGGAAGATCAGCGGGCATCGACGGCAACGCGGACGGCGTGGCCGGTTCAACCTTGTCCCGCCGCTTCTCATATTCGCCGCGGAACAGCACGTAAGCTTCGGGCGTGCTGGCGCGTTCATTCATCACGTGGGCAATCGTGCCACGCGAGCGGATTTGATCCTCCTTCGCTTTCAGCCTGGCAAGCGCGGTCTTTATTTCCTGAGATTCCTTGTCCGTCGAAGTCAGCCAGCGCGAGAACAGTTCTTCGCTGTCCTCCGCGCTGCGGCCTTTTTCGTTCGGCTTGGACACCAGCCACGCCATCCGCGCGGCGTTGCCCAGTTCGCGCACCTCGTCCACGCTCAACGCGCGACTGTAAAGCCGCAAATCCTGCACGCCGGCTTTTTCCACCGGGCTGGTCTTGTGCCGCTGGCCGACCTTGAACGGCACTTCAGTGCGGATCGTGTTCTTCAGGTTGTCCGCCTGCACATCCAACTCCTGCACTTCGCCGTCAATATAGACTTTGATGCCGCTGGCTTTCGACGAGCCGTCATAGGTAACGCAGACGTGCGCCCACTGTTTTCCCGCCAGTTCCTGTCGCGCGACCACCTTGAGGGCGTCCTCCTGCCACTTGTGAATGATGTGCATTCCGGGCCGGCCTTTTTCCAGCCACAAATCCCAACCGCGAAAATCCTTCCCGTCGTCCAAACGCGCGAAAATCGCCCCGTCGCGATTCTCGTGAGTTTTCACCCACGCTGCACAGGTGAACGCCTGATCACGCTCGAAATCACCCGTGTCCGCCAGTTCCGGCGTCGTCGCGGCGCGAACTGAATACGCCTTGGCCGCCACAACTCCGTCCTGCCACACAATGTTGGTGGCGAATGAAAGCGTGCGCGCTTCGCCGCCCACGACGGCGGTGAGGTTCGTTTTTCTGTCATCGGACAACGGAATGTGCGCCACCAGTTTTTCCTTGGGCACGCGGGCGGAAAGTTCCGCAGCGGATGCGTTCGTCAGCCACACGTTGAAATCCGGGCGCGCGACTTCCTTCCGGCCATCCATCCGCTTCTGCCCGGCCTTCCTTTCGCCCGAGAGCTTCTCCCAGTCCGCGCGATCCCCGGCAGCTGGCACCACTACAATCGGCGGCGTGTCCTTCACATTCCCGTCCATCGCCTTTTGCGTCGTGTTGTTGAAGAACGCGGACAGTGAATAAAATTCCTTTTGCGGCAGCGGATCAAACTTGTGGTCGTGGCAAACCGCGCAACCGGCGGTGAGGCCGAGCCAGACTTGCGAAGTCGTTTCCGTGCGGTCGCGCGCGTAAAGCACGAGATATTCCTCGTCAATCGCGCCGCCTTCGCTCGTGGTGATGTTGCAGCGGTTGAAACCGCTGGCGATTTTCTGGTCGAGCGTCGCGTTCGGCAGCAGATCACCGGCGAGTTGCTCGATGGTGAACTGGTCGAACGGCATGTTCGCGTTCAACGCGTTGATGACCCAGTCGCGGTAGGACCAAATCTCGCGGTAGTTATCCATGTGAATCCCGTGCGTGTCGCCGTAGCGCGCGGCGTCGAGCCAGTAGCGCCCGCGATGCTCGCCCCAGCGCGGCGACGTGAGCAGGTTGTCAACGAGTTTTTCGCAGGCATCGGGAGATCTGTCGGCCACAAATTTGTCAACGTCGTCCGGCGATGGCGGCAATCCGGTCAAATCAAGACTGGCGCGGCGGATCAACGTGCGCTTGTCGGCCTCAGGCGCAGGCTTGAGCCTGGCCTGTTCGAGTCGCGCAAGAATGAAATTATCAATCGGACTTCGAATCCACCGCGCGTTGCGGACTTCCGGCAGCAGGGGACGTTTCGTCGCGATGAGCGACCAGTGCGGCTCGTATTTCGCGCCCTCAGAAATCCATTTTGCCAACAACTCCTTCTCCGACGGCTTCAAAATCTTGTGCGTCTTCGTCGGTGGCATGATGTCGTCTTCGTCGGCCGTGTTGATGCGCGAGATTAGTTCGCTGGCGCCGGGCTTGCCCGGAACGATGGCCGGCCTGCTTTTGTCGCGCGGCGCGACGGCCATTTCAAAATAATCAAGCCGCAATTTCCCTTTGCGGGAGGCGGAATCTGGGCCATGACACGGAAAACAATTTTCGGAAAGAATCGGGCGGACATCGCGGTTGTATTCGATTTGCGCGGCGGGTGCCGACAACACTGCCGCCAAAAAAATTATCGGCGCTACTCGATTCAGAACTGCAACTGTCATGGGCACTCGCACAAAATATCCATTTTGAGCGTCGGAAACAAACGAAATTTTCAAAAAATCCCGCCGCCCGAATTCAATTTCGCCGGAGTCAGCTGCCGTTTGTCGAAGACGGATTCGCGAAACACAGGACTTTTTCACGCTGAGAAAGCCGCGAAGCCTCCTTGACGCTTCGCGCGTAGTTGTTACTTTCTCCAGCTCGCTGCTGGCGAAACAACAAAAAGGTTTTTCTGTGAATGTAACGGTTGAAAATTTGGCTCCCTGCAAAAAATTGGTGCGCGTCGAGATCGAGACGAAGCAAGTGGACGAAACATTTGATTTGATCACGAAGGATTACCAGAAGCACGCCGCGCTGCCTGGCTTCCGGCCCGGCAAGGCCCCGCGCACCATGGTTCTGCACAAATACGAGAAGGACATCGAGGCAGAGGTCAAAAAGAAACTCATCGGCGACTCGTATCGCAAGGCGATCGAGGAGAAAAAAATTGATGTCATCGGCTACCCGGACATCGAGGAGATTCAGTTCGCGCGGGGACAGGCGCTGCAATTCGCCGCCACCATCGAGACCGCACCGGAGATTCAACTCCCGGAATACAAGGGGCTGGCGATCAAGCGTGAGGAAAAATCGGTGACCGATGCCGACGTGGAGCGCGCCATCAATCTGCTCCGCGACCGCCAGACCAATTTCAAAAAAGTCGAGCGCCCGCTCCAGCAAGGCGACATTGCCGTCGTGAACTACACCGGCACGAGCGACGGCAAACCGCTCACCGAACTTGCGCCGACGGCGAAAGGTTTGACCGAACAGAAAAGTTTCTGGGTCGAGATGAAGCCGACTTCGTTCATTCCCGGCTTTGCCGACCAGCTCGCTGGCGCGAAAGCTGGAGACAAGCGGACGGTGAACGTGGATTTCCCCGCTGACTTCGTGACGCCGCAACTCGCCGGAAAAAAGGCCGTCTATGAAGTCGAAGTCGTCGAAGCGAAGGAAAAAGATTTGCCGCCGCTCGACGACGCGTTCGCAAAATCCTTCGGCGCGGAGAGCCTTGAAAAGCTCCGCGAAGGCGTGCGCAAGGATTTGGAAAACGAGTTGAAACATTCGCAGGAGAAAAACCTTCGCGCCCAACTCATCCGTTCGCTGCTCGACAAAGTGACTTTCGATCTGCCGGAATCATCCGTCGCGCACCAGACCCGCAATGTGGTTTACGACATCGTCCGCGAAAACACGCAGCGCGGCGTTCCGCGCGAGGTGATTGAAAAAGAGAAGGAAGGGATTTATTCCGCCGCGGCCAAAACCGCGAAGGAGCAGGTGAAAGTCTCGTTCCTGCTGCAAAAGATCGCCGAGAAGGAAGACATCAAAGTGGCGCAGGAAGAAATTTTGCGTCGCGTCCAGACGCTGGCCGCTGTCTATCAGATCACGCCGGAAAAATTCCTGAAAGATTTGCAGAAACGAAACGGCCTCGTGGAAATCTACGACCAACTCGCCAACGAAAAGGTCATGGAATTTTTGCTGAACAACGCGAAGATCGAAACTGTTCCAGCGAAAGTGGAAGAAGCGCCTGCGCCGAATCCGAGTTAGCCGTCACATTTCGTAGATGTCATGCGTGCCGATGTCCACGGTGCGGACGATGTCGCCATCCAGATAAAACACAACTCGCAAGTCCGCTTCGATTTTAACTCCATATAGCAATTCATATTGACATTGGCACATAGTCTGATAAGGTCAGAGGCATGAAAGCTTATAGCCTTGATTTGCGTGAACGGGTGGTGAAATTCATCAAGTCGGGCGGCTCCAAAGCCGAGGCCGCCCGGCGCTTTGAGCTGGGGCGCAGCACCGTATACCGGTATCTGGACGCAGTCCAAGCCGGGACGCTGGCTCCCAAGGCCAGCTGGGGACACTGGCGCAAACTCGACCCGCAGCAACTCCAGGCTCACGTCAATAGACATCCTGACGCCACCCTCAAGGAACTCCAGCGGGTGTTTGGCGTCAGCCATCACGCCGTCTGGGTGCGCCTGCGCCAGATCGGCTTCACTCTAAAAAAAACTCACAAAATATCGCGAGCGCAACGAGGTGCAGCGGTGGCTCTTCGGACGCGAACTCGAAAAGCTCGACGGGCAGCCCGTCTTTTACCTGGACGAATGCGGCGTGGATCACCGCCTGTATCGTGAATATGGCCGCTCACCCCGGGGTGAGCGGATTTATCAGGAGGTGTGCGGCAAACGGCGGGAACGCACCAGCATCATCGCCGCCTCCCGGCAGAACAAGATGGTCGCGCCGCTGGTGTTTCAAGGCAGTTGCAACACCGAGGTGGTGGATGTTTATTTTGGGGACTGTCCAAGATAACTAAGCCGGAACGATTCAGAACAAAGCGTCGTTTTTAACCTGTAATTTTGTAACTGCTTGAATTTCAACGTGACAAACCATCCAATTCCAACTGCTATGCAGTTGAACCCCAAACCAAATGGTTCACCGAATTGCAATTTGTCGGTCATGGTTTCGCTATGAATTGACTGCGCGATGCGTTCAGCGATGTCACTTCAACTGAATCGTTCCGGCTAAGACGAAAGAGGCGCGTTGCTCAAATCCGACGCTGAAGTCTCTGCGCCCACCGCCGCAAAGCTGGAACGACCGGTCAGTGTAATTTTTGGCCAGCCGTTCTTGGTTCTTATGCAGCGTGTCAACGCTGACGCGCCCTATTTTGCGCTATGGATAGACAATGCTGAATTGCTTGTGCCGTGGAGCGCAAAATGAAACGGTTGGGTTGGTCATTCTAATCCGCAATTCTTCCGAGCGCGTTTCAGAACTTTGTCTGCGACCGTCCGCGCTTTTGTCGCCCCATCTGACAAAACTTTGTTCACGAAATCTAAATTCGCTGCAAGTTCGGCGCGTTTCTTTCGAGCGTCAGAAAAATAGTTCCAGTAGTTTTCAAACAGCGCTTTCTTCAGATCCCCGTAGCCAAGTCCGCCTGCGCGCAGCTTGTCTTCAAACTCTTTGGCGACGTTTGCTGACGCGACGAGCTTCAACAATTGAATCGCCAGATTCTTTTCCGCGTCCGGCTTTGGTTCCTGCGGCGAACGGCTGTCCATCACGATGCTCATGATTGTTTTGCGCGCGGATTTTTCGTCGCCGAAGATTTCAATTGTGTTGCCGTAACTCTTGCTCATTTTTTGGCCGTCTAGTCCAGGCACGGCGGCGGTGTCGTCGCGGATTTGCGGCTCGGGAATGACGAAGGTCTGGCCGTATTGCTCGTTGAACTTGATGGCGATGTCGCGGGTCATTTCAACGTGCTGCTTCTGATCGCGCCCGACAGGAACGACGTTTGAATCATAAATCAAAATGTCCGCCGCCATGAGAACCGGATACGCGAACAGGCCGTGGCTCGCGGAAATTCCCTTCGATGTTTTGTCTTTGTAGCTGTGTGCGCGTTCGAGCAGTCCCATCGGCGTCACGGTTGAGAGCAGCCATGTCAGTTCCGTGACTTCCGGCACGTCGGATTGTTTGAAGAAAATGGATTTTTTCGGATCAAGTCCGCAGGCGAGAAAATCCAGCGCCACGTCCAAAGTATTTTTTCGCCGTTCCGCTGCATCGAAGAGTGAGGTCATCGAGTGATAGTCCGCGATGAAATAAAACGCCTCGCCTTTTTCCTGAAGCTCGATGGCCGGGCGCATCATCCCGAAATAATTTCCAAGATGCAGCGCGCCGCTGGGCTGTATGCCTGACAAAATTCGCATAAGGAAATTCTAGTGATGAATAAGGAAACCAGGAAGCCAAGAATGTTTCCGTTTCCAATTTCTCAAATCCCTGGCTTCATGGATTCTTTATTAAATTCGTCTGTGCGCGTTTTAACGCCACTGGAAATTCACAAAAAACTCGCGCGGAAATTTTCTCCCCCGCATCTTCTCCGCGTGCATCTGGCGCATCTACGACTTCGCGACTTCCGCAATTACCCGCGGCTCGACGTGGATTTCGCGCCCGGCTTTCACGTCCTCCTTGGCGACAACGCGCAGGGCAAGACCAACATCCTCGAAGCCATCTATCTCATCGCTACGCTGCGCTCCTTTCGCGGCGTCGGCGGCGCGCAAATGATTCGCCACGGCAGGGAAGGTTATTTCATCGGCGCAAAAATCGTCAGCCACGGCCAGCGCGACATCAAAATCTACTGGTCGCCGCGCGAAAGGAAACTCGACCTTGACTCGCGTCCCGTCCGCAAGCTCACCGATTATCTTGGTGTCCTGCGCGCCGTCGTTTTTTGCAGCGAAGATATCCAACTCATCAAAGGCACCGCGCGCATTCGACGCCGTTTTCTCGATCTGCTCCTCACGCAAACGCAGCCCGGTTACCTGCCGCTGCTCCAGCGTTACGCGCAGGCGCTCCGCTCCCGCAACGCGCTGCTGAAACAAAACTCACCCGACCTCGCCTCGCTCGACAGTTTTTCCGGCGAACTCGTGAAGCTTGGCAATGAAATCATCCGCCTGCGACACGAGCTTGTCCCAAAATTTTCTCCGCTCGCGCAAGCCGCCTATCGAAAAGTTTCCAACGCCGCCGAAGAACTGCGCTTCGAATATCAGCCGAGCGTGAAAAAAGATTTTGCCGTCGAACTGGCGCAATCCCGCGCGCGGGAAAAGACCTGGCGCGCCACGCTCGTCGGTCCGCACCGCGACGAACTGCTGCTCGCGCTCAACGACCGTTCCGCCGCGCAATTCGGCAGCGAAGGCCAGAAGCGCACGCTCGCCATCGCGCTGAAGATCGCGCAGGCCGAATTCCTCACCGCCGTCCACGGCGCGCCGCCCGTGCTGCTGATTGACGACATCATGGGCGAACTGGATTTGAAACGCCGCAGCGCCTTCGTGCCGCTGCTGGAGAAGTCCCGCGAAACCAGCGGCCAGGTTTTCATGACCGCCACGGAGGAAAACTGGCCGCGAGAACTGGGACGTGATTTGCAGCGGTGGCGTGTGGAGAATGGGATGTTGAAAATGGAAACTGCTTAACCCGCCTTGCCAGAAATTAGCCGGCGGCTGAGGAGTCCGCGACGCCACCCCGGTCATCGCAACAAACCGCCGCGCCCTGAAGCTCCGTTAGGAGCGAAATATTTGTAGCAACGCAGCGCAAGATAACCAAAGCTCCGCAGGAGCGGCATAGCAATTCCCAAGCGTGCCGATTCGATGTCGCTCTCGCGGAGCTTTTTCGTTTCTTCGTTGCTCAACTATAAATATTCCGCTCCTGCCGGAGCTTGTTGATTTTGTTAGCGCGCAATCGCGGATCGAACGGATTGGCTTTGAAAATTTTGAAGGCAACCCGCGCCGACAATCATTTCCTGCGGACAGATATTTTTAGGATCGCAAGCGCCGCCGAGAAAATCACGCAGCACCAGCCAAACCAGTCTCCGTGCCGATTGTAAAAAGTCGGCGCGCGCTTTTCCGAGAGCAACGGAATTTTTGCGGACATGAAACCTGAACCGTAAACAGTTCCTTCTTCGCCGGAGGGCGGAGTTCCACGACGCCCTGACTGTTCTTGACCAGAGATTTTAGGGACTCGTGGAACTCGTCCCTCCGATTCTGAGACGAGGATTTTTTGGAAGCGGCCGTTGGAATCAATCCAGCAGGTGATTCCGTTGTTCGCGCAGCGCAGGAGCGGGATTCCATTTTCAATCGCGCGGAACGAGGCGTTCGCGGCGTGCTGCCATTGCTCGGCGCTCTCGCCGAACCAGCCGTCGTTCGTGATGTTCACAAGAAAATCCGTGTCGCTCGAAACGTAATGCCGCGTGTGCTGCGGAAAAACGTCCTCGAAACAAATCAGCACGGAAGTTTTTGCATGAAGTGGAGGCATTTCAAAAGTCACCGGCGCGTCGCCGGATTCGTAGCTGCCCGTGATCGGCGTGAAATATTTCACGAACGGCAGCCAGCGCGCGAGCGGAACGTATTCGCCGAAGATGACGAGGCGCTGTTTTTTGTAGCGGCCCGCCAATCGCCCGTCCGGACTGACGAGGAATCCGCAGTTGAAATAATCGGCAGCTTTTGGATCGGCGGAATTTTTTTTAGGCTCCTTGTCGTCTGAGCCAAGAATCATCCAGACGTTGTGCTTGTGCGCCAATTCGGCAACGGCTTGCTGGGTTTCCTCGTCATAACGGAGCATTTCAGGCACGGCAGCTTCAGGCCAGAGCAACAGATCGGGTTTCGTTTCGGCCAGCGCGCGTTCGCTCAACTCGATCAACTGACGGAAGCGATTTTCGTTTTCGCGTTCGTCCCAAATCATCGTCTGCGGAATGCTCGGCTGGATGAAAGTGACTTTGATTTCACGCGACGGAGTTTCTGATTTGCGAAGCTGGTGAAAGCCAAATGTCAGCGCCGCGACGATGGCGAGAAGTGGCAAAATGATTTCGCCCATCCAGATTCCGCGCACGGCTGGACGCGAAACGATTTTTGCCGCGGCGCAAACCAGCGCAAGTGAAGTCCAGACGACAAGGAACGAAACGCCATAAACGCCGGTGAACGACGCGATTTGTGTGAGCGGCAGAATCGGCTGTTGCGTAACGCCGAGCGGCAGCCACGGAAAGCCCGTGAAAAAACGGGCGGCGAGCATTTCCAGCGCGACCCAGGTCGCTGCGCCGGTGAGCGACCAAATGGTTCGCTGCGCCCATGAAGAAGCGGAAAGTTTTTTAAAATTGCCGACGACAAAAAACTTTTCCGCATTGCCAATACTCGAAACTTGAAACTTGCCTGCCGTGCTGAAGCGAAGCGAAAGCGGGAAGCTTGAAACTTTTGCCATCAACCAGCACCACGCCGCCGGATAAAGGGCGAGATACGCCGTGAGCGCGAGCCAGCCGGGAACTTGAAATCCTTTTCCCGGGATCAGCAGCAGCCAGTAAAGCGACGACAAATAAAACGAAACACCGGCGACGTAGCCGACGCGAAACGCATCGCGTCCAGCGCAGCCCATTGCCGCGAGGAGAGTCAGGCCGGGCGCGAGCCATGCGAAGCCAGCGATGCCGATTTTTGGAAACGACGCGGCGAGCAAAAGTCCGGCGGCGATTGCCAGCAGGAAACGAACGCGCATTGGACCGGCAAGAATTTTCAACGGTCGCAGCTTGCCTCAAAGTTTTTGAAAGGCAAGCGAAGGACATCACGCCGCAAACCGGCGCGGACGCCGCAGCGCGCCGCTCCTGCCATTACTTTGAAACCAACTCCTTCAAATCTTTCGCAAATGCATCCACGTCCTCTGGCGTCGTATCCCACGCGCACATCAAACGCGCATCGTCCTGGCTGACGTGCGTGTAAAATTTCCAGCCGCGCCCGTATAATCCTTGGATTATTTCCTGCGGCAGTCGCGCGAAAACTCCGTTGGTGTCCACTGGATAAACAATTTTCACCCTCGGTAGACTGCAAATGGCCGACTCCAATCGCTTCGCCATCGCGTTCGCGTGTTTCGCGTGACGCAGCCACGCGCCGTCGCGCAGCATTCCGACCCACGGCGCGGAAAGAAATCGCATCTTCGACGCGAGTTGCCCGCCTTGCTTGCGACGGCGGTCAAACTCGCGCGCCAGTTCCAGATTGAAGAACACGACCGCTTCGCCAACGGGAATTCCATTCTTCGTCATCCCAAAACAAAGAACGTCCACGCCCGCTTTCCACGAAATTTCCTTCGGCGCGACATTCAGCGACGCCACTGCATTTGAGAATCGCGCACCGTCCATCTGCACGCGCAACCCGAAACGTTTTGCGACACCGATGACTTCGCGCAGTTCATCGAGCGAGTAATTCGTCCCGTATTCCGTGCATTGCGTGATGCTGATGGCAGCGGGCTTGGGATAATGGATGTCCGTGCGCTTGTTGACTGTGCGCTCGATTTCCGACGGCTCGATTTTTCCGTTCGCCCCGGAGCAGAGCAAAATTTTCGCGCCGTTGGAAAAAAATTCCGGCGCGCCGGTCTCCGCCGTCTCGATGTGCGCGTGCTCGTGGCAAAGAATGCTGTTGAACGACTGGCAAATCGCCGCCAGCGCGAGTGAGTTCGCCGCCGTGCCGTTGAAAACAAAGTAAACTTCGCAGCGTGTCTCAAAAATTTCGCGGATGAGATTGGATGCTTTTTCCGTCCACGAATCATTGCCATAGCTGGTCTCGTGTCCGTGGTTGGCTTCCTCCAGCGCCGCCCACGCTTCCGGGCAGATGCCGGCTTGATTGTCGCTGGCGAACTGGCGTTTAGTTGGATTGCTCGCGCTCATTCGCAGAGATTACAGGCAATGGCTCCAAAAAATCAAAAGCCTCTTTCAGAGAGATTCCGGCTTGCCACGTCTTCACTCCTGCTAAACACTGCGGCTGCCCAAGCAATATGGAATGGATTGTTCCCGCCATCCTGATTCTCGGAGTTCCCATCGCCGCGTTGATCTGGCTGATTGCCACCTCTGTTTCCAACCGCACAAAGATTGACGAGATTTCGCGCAGACTTTCCTGGCTCGAGTCGGAAATTGTCCGGTCAAGAACTGAGGAAGAAACCAAGCCGGGCGAAGCTCCCGACGTAGCTCCCGATCTGGAAGCGTTGACGCGCGAAACGATCCTTCGACGACAACGTGAAGGCGCGCCGCCAAAATTGTCCCAGCCAGTTCCACCATCTCAACCAATTACGCCAATTGCAGTTCCGCCTCCAATCCCGTTTGCGTCGCCGATTCCAGAACCCACGGCCACTCCGCCAATTCCCGTCACGGCGACATCGGCAGAACCGGCGAACGTGCCGCCGGTCTTTGCCTCAACCAGCAAACCTGTATCGGAGGCAACTCCGCCTCGCACAACCACTCCACCGCCAGTCGCGGAAAAAGGTTCGTTCGAAATGCGTCTCGGCACTTACTGGCTGGTGCGCGTCGGCATCGTGATGTTGCTGACGGGTCTGGTGTTCTTTGGAAATTACGCCTACCACAATTTCATCGGCAAGCTCGGCGCGGGCGGAAAAATTTCGCTGCTCTATCTTGCGAGTGCGCTGTTGCTGGTCGCGGGCGCATGGTGGCAGCGCAAGGCGTCGAAGGAATCGCTGCGGAATTACGGACAGGTGCTTTTCGCGGGCGGACTCGCGTTCGTCTATTTCACAACTTACGCGGCACATCACGTCGCGCGGCTGCGCATCATTGAAAGCGCGGCGCTCGACGGTGTTCTGCTGCTGGCGTGGGCGGGATTCATGGCGTGGATCGCCGACCGGAAAAAATCCGAAGTCCTCGCGCTGTTCGCGGTCGGGCTTGCGTATTACACGTCTGTGATGACGCAAGTCGGCGCGTTCACGCTTTACTCGAACCTCGTGCTGACGCTCGCCGCAGTGTTCTTTCTCGTCCGCAATCGCTGGGCGTGGCTTTCGTTCGCGAGTCTCGTGGCCACTTACGCCTCGTATTCATTCTGGCGGTTTTTTCACGGCGGCGAATGGCATTGGGCAACGCCCGACGAAGGCTTGTGGCTTGGCGCATATTTTTTGATGAGCTATTGGCTCGTGTTCACGACGGCGGTGTTTTTGTCGAAGCACGAAAAGCTCGTCGGGCAAAATCGCGCCGCGTTTCTCACGTTCAACAACGGCGCGTTCTTCACGCTGTTCCTGCTGACAATGCTTCAGGTGCATTCGGGAAAATTCTGGCAGTTCTCGCTCATCTACGGCGCGGTGCTGCTGGTGTTGGTGGAAGTTTCGCGGCGAATTTTTCCCAACGAACCGCTCACGAAAAATTCCTATCTCACGCAAGGCCTGCTACTCGTAACAATTGGTTTCATCTCAAAATATTCCGGCCTGCAACTCGCGCTGGTGCTCGCGGCGGAAAGCGTCGTGCTGTTCGTCCTCGGCACGGCGCGCCGCAGTCTCATCCTGCAGATCGGCGCCTACCTCGCGGGCGGGATGTCCGTGGGTTGGGGCTTCGATGGGCTTGATAGTTTCGACACGCATGGGCTGTGGCTCGGCTCGGCGCTGGGCGGCATGATGGTGTTCAATTCATTCTGGGCGCACCGGCAGGAGCCGCAAACGGATCCCAGTTCCATCCGCGCAGTTCCTGCTTATTTCGCGGCACTGGCAGTGTTGGTTTGGGGTTTCACCACCTGGCAAAACACGTCTCAAATAAATTGCCCGCTCTTTTTCGCCGCCGAGGCAGTCGTGCTGACTGCGTCAGTTTATTTGCTGCGCGTTCGCGAAGTCGCGCTCGTCGGTCAAACGCTGCTCCTCGCCGCGCATTGCGTGTGGCAGTTCAACTTTTTGGAACGCGGCACGCCGCCGTGGTGGAATCCCGCGCTGCTGATCGGCATGACGCTCGGTCTCGGCCACTGGTGGCAGAAACAAAAAATCCTAGTGCTGGAGAAACGCGCGCCGTTGGTGTTTCAAGTCGTGTTGTCGTTGCTGTTCGTTTTGCTCGTTTGCAGATGGCTCGGTCGGGAATGTTCGGACGCGAACTGGCTCGCGCTCTCATGCCTGCTTGCTGCGGCGGTGACGGCTTACGCAGTGGTCACTCGCGCATGGTTGCTGGCGGCGTGCGCACAACTTTTTCTTCTGCCGGGCTTGTGGTTGTTTGTGCAGGAACTCCTTCGCCACGGCGAAGTTCGTTTTCCAACGCTCGCACCGATCGCTGCGCTCGGAGCGCTTTCTTTCGGCACGATGCAGTGGTTCAAACAAAAGCCTGATGCAAATCATCGCGTGCGAGAACCGTTGCTTGTGATGGCGATGGCCTACCGCTGGGTCGCGCTGGCGATGTCGCTGTGGTGGGTGCTGGAATACATCGCGCACCGGGAACAAATCTGGACGCTCATGCTGACCGGCCTTGCGGTGTTCGCGTTTGCCGGCTGGCGAAAAAGCCGCGAGGCGTTGCTGTTCGGCGCGGCGTTCAGCGGACTCGCACTGGTGTTGCTCTGCATGCGCTCATATGAAGCCGGTTACGTTTATCTGCCTAACGCGCTCGCCATCCTTGCGCTACTCGGTCAGCAGCAAATCGCCAAACGCATCTCTTCGCGCTATGTGCTTGATGAACGCGCACAAGCTGTGGTCATCGTGCTCGGCGGATTGACGTTGTGGCTTTTCGTATCGCGGTGGGTATTGCGTAGCAGCGCAGGCGGTTTCTATCTCACCGCAAGCTGGTCAGGGCTGGCGCTGGTTTTGTTCGCCTTCGGCATGGCGCTGAGAGAACGAATGTATCGCTGGCTCGGCCTGGCGATTCTGGCTGGCGCGCTCGGACGCGTGGTGGTGTTCGACGTGTGGAAACTGGAGACACTCTACCGGATTTTGAGTTTTATGGCGCTGGGCATCGTGCTGCTGGTGCTCGGATTCATCTACAACAAGTTTCAGGAAAAAATCCGGGAGTGGTTGTGATTTGCCCCACGTCGAAAAAAAATCAGCCGCCGAGGTAAGCGCGTTTCACTTCCGGATTCTGCCGCAGCGCCGCCGAGTTGTCCTGCAAGGTGATCCGTCCAGTTTCGAGAACGTAGCCGTAGTTGGAAATTTCAAGAGCGAGATTGGCGTTCTGCTCGACGAGAAGAATCGTGATGCCTTGCTCGCGATTGATCTCGACGATTTTTTCAAAAATGGTTTTCACCAGCAATGGCGCGAGGCCGAGCGACGGTTCGTCGAGCATGAGAAATTTTGGTTTGCTCATCAGCGCGCGGCCAATCGCGAGCATCTGCTGTTCGCCACCGGACAGCGTTCCCGCCACCTGCTGCTCGCGTTCTTTCAATCGCGGAAAAATTTTGAAGACGTAATCCAGTTCGTTCGCGATGACCTGTCGGTCGTTTTGCAAATAAGCGCCCATCATCAAATTTTCCATCACGCTGAGATTGGCAAAAATCATCCGACCCTCCGGAACGTGCGAGATGCCGAGCTTGACGATCTGATGCGGCGGCAGGCCGGCGATGTTTTTACCGCCATAAACAATATCCCCGCCGCGCGGACGCAGCAGACCGGAAATCGTTTTCAACGTCGTGGTTTTTCCCGCGCCGTTTCCACCGATGAGCGTCACGATGCTGCCTGATTTCACAGACAACGAGATACCGTGCAACGCGTGAATCGCGCCGTAGCTCACACTAAGATTTTTGATTTCCAACATTCAATTATTTGTAGCAGCCGACGTTAGGAGGCTCGTTCCAATTTTGCGCTGGAAATTCGAGCCTCCTCACGTCGGCTGCTACGTCTTGATTGATTCCTCGCCCAAATAAGCCTCGATGACTTTCGGGTTCTTGCGGATTTCCAGCGGCGAACCTTCCGCAATCTTTACACCGTAATCCAAAACCGCGATGCGCTCGCAAATGCCCATGACGACCTGCATGTCGTGTTCGACGAGCAGGACGGCGATCTGAAATTTATCCTTCACGAACTGGATCAGCTTCATCAACTCGGTTTTCTCGCTCGGATTCATTCCCGCCGCAGGCTCGTCGAGCAGTAGCAATTTCGGTTTCGTCGCCAGTGCGCGGACGATCTCCAACCGGCGCTGATCGCCGTAAGGCAGGCTCTTGGAATCGGAATCGCGGAAACGTCCGAGGTTGAAAATATTCAGCAGATCCATGACTTGCGACTCGACAGCCTTCTCACTGTCGTGAAATTCGCGCCCGCGCCAAAGCGCATTGCGAACGCCATGTGCGCGATGAAGCTGCACGGCGGCGCGAACGTTGTCGAACACGCTCATGCTCGCGAAGAGACGGATGTTCTGAAACGTCCGCGCGATGCCAAGCTTCGCCAGTTGAAACGGCTTGAGGCCAACGGTCGCCGCGCCGTTGAAGGTGATAGCGCCTTCGGTCGGTTGATAAACGCCCGTGACGATGTTGAAGACGGTCGTTTTTCCCGCGCCGTTCGGGCCGATCAAGCCGACGAGTTCGTGTTCGTTGACAATCAAGTCAAGTTTCGAGACCGCCGTGAGTCCGCCGAAACGGATGGTCATCTGATTAAGTTCGAGCAGCGCTTTCATTTCACCTTCACCGCCGTTCTTTTGCCAAGTGTGAAAAGCCCCTGCGGACGCAGCAGCATTATGCCGATGAGCAGGATTGAATAAAGCAATGGACGCGATTCACCGATCCATTTTAGCGCGGGCGAAAATCCGGCAAGCGCGCGCAGACCTTCCGGCAACAGCGTGAGCAACACAGCCGCGAGAATCACGCCGCGCGTGTTTCCCATTCCGCCGACAATGACCATGACGACAATTTCGATGCTCTTGTTGAAGTCGAATCCTTTCGGGTTGATCGTCAGATTGAAGTGTCCATACAAACCTCCCGCGACGCCCGCGAAAAATGCGCCGATGACGAACGCCACGATTTTGATGCGCGTCGTGTTGATGCCCATCGCCTCGGCGGCGACTTCGTCATCGTGCGTCGCGAGAAAGCTGCGTCCGTAAGTGCTGTTGACCATCGTGGTCACGACATAAGTCGTCATCACGGCGGCGGCGAAAACCCAAAAGAGATTTGTATAGGCGGGAATTCCGTTCAGTCCCAGCGCGCCGCCAAGCGGTTCGATGTTGCGGAAAACAACTGCGATGATTTGCCCAAAGCCGAGTGTTACGATGGCAAGATAATCGCCCTTGAGCCGCAACGACGGAGCGCCGACCAGCAAACCCGCCGCAGCCGCGACAAGACCGCCGGAAAACAACGCCAGCAAAAACCAAATCAACGTCAGCGCGACCGGTGCTGACGCGGGCAAAATTTTTGGCCCGGCGAACATTGTCATCGCAGCCGCCGTGTAAGCGCCGACGGCCATGAAGCCGGCGTGCCCAAGCGAAAATTGTCCAGCGTAACCGTTGATAAGATTGAGGCTGACGGCGAGCGTGATGTTGATGGCAATCTTCGTCAGCACGTCAACGTAGTAGAGATCAATCTGGTTCTGGGAGAATCCGAGCGCGACGCTCACCGCAAGCGCGGCCAGCAGAAAAGTTCTTGGACGCGCCATCAACATCAGACTTTTTCAGGTTGAAGTTTGCCGAGCAAGCCAGCCGGACGGAAAAGCAGAATCAAAATCAGCAGCACGAACGCGATGGCTTCCGTCCACGTTGACCAGCGGCTGCCCTTCACGAACGTTTCGATGATTCCGATGATCAGCGCGCCAAGCGCCGCGCCAGGAATATTTCCGACGCCGCCGAGGACCGCCGCGACGAACGCGGTGAGTCCGGGCGCAACGCCCATGAGCGGATCAATTTTGGGAAATTTGTAGCCCCAAAGAATCCCGCCCGCCGCCGCCAGCGCCGAGCCGAGGCCGAAGGTGAAGCTGATGACGATGTTGATGTTGATGCCCATGAGCGATGCAGCCTGCGGATTGAAGGCGACAGCGCGCATCGCCGTGCCGATTTTGGTTTTGAGCACGATGAATTGCAGGAGCGCGAGCAGGGCGATGGTGACGCCGAGGACGATGATGTCTTTGCTCGACACGGTCAGTTGGCCGACGGCAAAGGTGCGGGACGGAAAAGCTTCGCGAGTGGGGCTTTGCGGATTTGCGCCGAAGATGAGTTGTCCGGCATTTTCTAAAAGCAACGAGACGCCGATGGCCGTGATGAGCACTGTCAGTTTTGAGCGTTCGCGCAACGGACGATACGCAAAGCGTTCGATGAAAATTCCCAGTGCCGCGCAAACCAACATCGCGCCAAGCATCATAACCATTCCGCCGCCGAAGGAAGTTTGTTGAAAATTTTTCCCGATGTAGAGTCCCGCGAACGAGCCGACCATGAAAACGTCACAGTGCGCGAAGTTGATGAAGCGCAGAACGCCATAAACGAGCGTGTAGCCAATCGCGATGAGCGCATACATGGAACCGACCGACAGCCCGTTGATGAGTTGCTGAAAAAATTCCGTCATGACGGCGTCAATTTCAGTGACGGCGCAGCATCAGGGATTCACAGACTCCTTGTAAACAAACTTTCCGCCTTTGATCTCGATGATGACCGCGGGTTTGCGCGCGTTGCGGTCGGCGTCAATGTCCATTTTGCCCGTGATCCCCTCGAGGCCTTTGGTCGCGGCAAGCGCGTCGCGGATTTTCGCGCCGTCCGTCGAGCCGGTGGTTTTGATCGCCCCGGTCAGCGCGAGAACTGTGTCGTAGCCGAGTGCGGCCATGGCATCGGGCCGGGCGCCAAATTTTTTCTCATACTTCGCTACAAATTCCTGCGCTTTGGAATCCTTTTGGTCTGGGGAAAAATGCGTTGAGAAGTAACAGCCCTCCAACGCTTCCGCTGCGCCCGGTCCTTGAATCAATTCCGGCGCTTCCCATCCGTCGCCGCCAAAGAGCGGGACTTTGATACCAAGCTCGCGCGCTTGCAGCGCGATCAACGTCACCTGCCCGTAATAACCCGGAATGAAAATCGCGTCCGGGTTTCCGGTTTTCACCGCGGTGAGTTGCGCGCGAAAATCCTTGTCGTCCTTCGTGAACTTTTGTTCGGCGGTGATTTCCCCGCCATTTTTCGTGAACTCCTCCTTGAAAAAAGTCGCGAGGCCGACGCTGTATGGCGTGCCGACGTCAGTGAGCAGCGCGACTTTTTTCGCGTTGAGGGTTTTCTTTGCGAAGTTAGCCATCACAGTTCCTTGAAACGGGTCAATGAAGCAGACGCGGAAAATGTAATCACCGGTCTGCGTGACTTTCGGGTTAGTGGACGAAGGAGAAATCTGCGGAACTTTATATTGCTGGCAAATCTGGGCGGCTTCGAGCGAGCGGCCTGACGCGACTTCGCCGAGGATCGCGATGACTTTGTCGCGCGAGATGAGTTTTTTCACAGCCGTCGCAGATTCGCCTTCTTTGGACTGGTTGTCTTCGGTGATGAGTTCGAGTTGCCTGCCGAGAACACCGCCTGCGGCGTTGATGTCTTCGACGGCGAGCAGCGTGCCGTTGTGCGAGGAGCGGCCAAACGCCGCTTCGCTGCCGGTGAGCGAGGCGAACTCGCCGATCTTGATGACTGCGGAGTCCGACGCGCCACCGCTTTGCTTGCAACCGGTGAACAAAAAAGCGGCTACAACGAATCCCGCCAGAACGATTTGAGTGCGCCAAAAGCTTTTCATGATTTTGAAATGATTTTCGTGTTTTGCACGTTTTCGACCGCCGATGAGTCGCGGTCAAACTAAAGAATCGCCGGAGGATATTCAACCATCAATCCACACGCTCCGTTGTTGCTTGCGCGGAGTGGCCGGTGGTTTTAGCTTCCGGCCATGCTGAAATTTTTGACCTTGGAATTTGCGCTGACGGCGGTGCTGCTGTTGGCAGGCTGCAAACAGAAGCAAGCTCAGGGCGGCGCTGGCGGCGGTTTCGTGATTCAAGTCGTCGCAGTTGAAGCCAAGCGGCAGCCGGTCATCGAATCGCTTTCACTCGTCGGCAGCATCGCAGCCAACGAGGTGATTGAAGTGAAAACGGAGATTGATGGAACGGTTCAGGAAATTTTGTCCAACGAAGGCCAGCACGTGAATAAGGGACAGGAGTTGCTTCGGCTCGATGAAACCAAACTCGCTGCCGCGCTCGCCGAGGCGGAAAGCAATTTCAAATTGAGCCGGGCGAATCTCGAACGCGCCAGGCAGCTTTTCAAAGACAAACTCATTTCCCAGCAGGAATATGAACAACTCGCGGCGACGTTCGATGTGAACCAGGCCACGCTCGACCGCCGCAAACGCGAACTCAAAGACGCGCGGGTTTATGCTCCATTCGCCGGAATCGTCGGCGCCCACAACGTCAGCCACGGCCAGGTCATCGGGAAAAACACGACGCTCACGTGGCTTACCGATCTCGATCCGGTCAAGGTCGAAATCAACGTGCCGGAGCGTTACATCGCGCAATTGAGGCCTGGCCAGGCGATTGAACTGGGCGTCGCGGCCATTCCCGGAAAAAAATTCAGGGGCGAACTTTATTTCATCTCGCCGCAGGTTGATGTGACGAGCCGCACGATTTTGGTGAAAGCGAAAATCCCGAACCCGGACGCGCAACTGAAGCCCGGCATGTTGGCGAGCCTCGACTTGATTTTGCAGCGGCGCGAAAATTCCGTGGTGATCCCCGAAACTGCCGTTGTGCGGATGATGGACAACGATCGCGGAATGATTTTCATCGTGGACAGCAACAGCGTCGCGCAAATGAAGCCTGTGAAATTCGGCGTGCGAATGTCGAAGCAGGTGGAAATTCTCGAGGGCTTGCAAGGCGGCGAAAAAGTTGTCGTCGAAGGCACTCAAAAAATCGGGCCGGGAACGAAGGTGAAATTTGCGCCAGCCGAAGGAGCCACGCCGTATTTGAAATCAGGCTCTTAATCATAATCCTAATCATAATCCTAATCTTAATCTTACTCTCACCATGAAAACCTACTTCGATCACGAAAAGTTGAACACATATCAGGCGTCACTGAAATTTGTTTCGTTGGCTGAAACCATTCTTGATAAAATTCCAAAAGGCCTTTCTGTGTGGGATCAACTCGACCGCGCCTCGACTTCAATTCCGCTGAACATCGCCGAGGGCAACGGCAAATTCACTTCGCCCGATCGCTGCCGGTTTTTCGACAACGCTCGCGGGTCTGCATTGGAATGCGCGGGCTGTTTAGACGTGCTGGTTGCAAAACGAAAACTCGCGGCAGAAGAAATCGTTGAAGGGAAAGAAATGCTGCATCAGGTGGTCTCGATGTTGGTGGGATTGATCAAGAGCAATTCGCCGGATCGGTTGTATGAAGAGGCAACGCCGTATCGGGTTCAACAAGGAGATTAAGAGTAAGATTAGGATTAAGATTAAGAACCCCTTTGCCCATGTTTCTCCCCCGCATCAGCATCAAACGCCCCGTCCTCGCGAGCATGATGAGCTTCGCGCTCGTTTTGTTCGGCGTGATTGGACTGATGCGCCTGCCGGTGCGCGAATTGCCTGACATTGACCCGCCGATTGTCTCTGTTTCCACGGTTTATCCCGGCGCAAACGCATCGGTCGTCGAGACCGAAGTCACCGAGCGGCTCGAAGAAGCCTGCAACAACATCGAGGGCATCAAGACGATCACCAGCCAAAGCCGCGAGCAGATCAGCACGATCACGATTGAATTCGATTTGTCGCGCGACATTGACGTGGCCGCCGCCGACGTGCGCGACCGCGTCTCACGGGTGCGCGGGCAGCTTCCCGACGACATCAAGGAGCCGATCATCGCCAAGCAGGATGCCGACGCGAACCCGATTCTTTGGATCGGAATGAACAGTGACCGCTACACGCCGCCGGAACTGACAACGCTTGCCGAGCGGCAAATTAAAAATCGTCTTGAAACCGTCCGAGGCGTCGCGTCCGTCCGCATCGGCGGTGAAAAACGTTTTGCCATTCGTCTGTGGCTTGACGCTGCAAAAATGGCCGCGCGCAAAATCACCGTCCTCGATGTCGAGCGCGCGCTGCAAAAGCAAAACGTCGAACTGCCCAGCGGCCGTGTTGAAAACTGGGACCGCGAAATGACGATTCAAACCCGCGGCGAAATGAAGAGCGCCGGCGAGTTCAACGACCTCGTCATCAAAAACGACGGCGTGAACATCGTCCGTTTGCGCGACATCGGCGAGGCGAAGGAGGGCGTAGAAGACGTGCGCACCGTTGCGCGCATGAACGGCAAGCCATGCGTTTTCATCGGCGTCGTCAAGCAATCGAAGGCCAACACGATTGATGTCGCAAGCGCGATCGCGAAAATTGTCGAGGACATCAAACCGACATTGCCGGCCGGCGTCGAAATGGTTCGCACCTATGATGAATCGGTTTACGTCGAGCGCGCCGTTCACGAAGTTTGGACGACGCTGGCCATCGCGTTCTCGCTCGTCGTGCTCGTGATTTATCTTTTCCTTCGCGACTTGCGCTCGACGATCATTCCGGCCATCGCGATTCCAGTTTCGCTCGTCGCCACGTTCATGATCCTGAAAATTTTCGGCTACTCGATCAACATCCTCACGATGCTCGCGCTGGTGCTGGCCATCGGCGTGGTCGTGGATGACGCCATCGTGGTGCTGGAAAACATCTTCCGGCACATCGAGGAAGGCATGAAACCGATGGAAGCGGCGTTCAAGGCGATGGATGAAATCGCCTTTGCCATCATCGCAATCACCATCTCGCTCGTCGCGGTGTTTTTGCCGCTTGCGTTTCAAACGAGCACGACTGGACGTTTGTTCGTTGAATTCGCCGTGGCTGTGGCCGGTTCGGTGGTTGTTTCAGCATTCGTCGCGCTGACGCTGACGCCCACGATGTCGGCTAGAATTTTGAAACCGCACGAGCATCGCCACGATAATTTTGTCCTGCGCGCGTTCGAGCGAATTTTGAATTGGTTCAACCGCACTTACCGCCGGATGCTCGAGTGGTCCCTGGCGCACCGGCTTGTTGTTTTGACCGTCGCAGTCGCGAGTTTTGCGGCAATGCTCGGATTGTTTCGCGCGTTGGAAAAAGAATTTTTGCCGGAAGAAGACAAGGGCCGGCTGCTTACGTTCGTTGTCGCGCCGGAAGGTTCGACGAGCGAATACACCAGCCGCATGGTCAGCCAAGCTGAAGATATTCTAAAACAAACTCCTGAAGTGGACGCATTCGGATCGGTGGTCGCCTTCGGACAGGGAGGCCCGGGCCAGGCGAACAGCGGCATTATTTTTGTGAAGCTCAAGGACGAACGCAAACGCAGCGTGCAGGAAATCGTCAATGGCCCGGGCGGTTTGCGGGCGAAATTTTTCAACGGCATCGAAGGCGCTATCACGATTCCGCAAATCCCAAAAGCGGTTGGCCGCTCATTCAGTTCCCCATTTCAGATCGTCATTCAAGCGCCTGATCTGGATCATCTCAACACCTACGTCACTGATTTGCAAAACCGCCTCCGGCAAGCCGGCTTTCTGCAGAACGTCCAGTCGTCGTTTCAAGTCACCAAGCCGGAATTGCGCCTGACGATTGACCGCAATCGCGCCGCGGCCCTCGGCGTTTCGATCCAGGACATTTCCCGCACGATGCAGATTCTTTTCGGCGGACTCGACCTCAGCACCATCAAACTCGCGGGCAAGGAATACAAAGTCATCGCGCAGCTCGCGCGCGAGTCGCGTCTCACGCCTGAAGACCTCGACCGGCTTTACGTGCCGGGCGCGACGGGAAATTTGATTCAACTCAGCGCGCTCATCACGCGCGAAAGTTCCGCCGCGCCGAACGCTATCGAGCACTACAACCGTCTTCGCAGCGCGACGATTTCAGCGACGCCCGTCGGCGTGCCGATGGGCACGGCGATGGATCGCGTCGAACAACTGTTGAGCACGAATTTGCCTCCGGGATTTCTTTACGACTGGCAGGGCGAGTCGCGCGACCTGAAGGAAGCCGGCGGCGAAATCTGGTTCGTGCTGATTCTGGCGCTGATCATCGTTTACATGGTGCTGGCCGCTCAATTCGAGAGCCTCCTTCATCCACTCACGGTGATGCTCGCCGTGCCGCTTGCGGGCGTGGGCGCGCTCGGCTTGCTCTGGCTGCTGCATTTCTTTCCGATTCCCGCGATGAACATCAACTTGTTCAGCCAGATTGGCCTCGTGCTTCTCGTCGGTTTGGTGACGAAAAATTCAATTCTGCTTGTCGAGTTTGCAAATCAGCAGCAGGCAAAAGGCGCGAGCGCTCACGATGCCATGATCGCCGCCGGCACAGTCCGGTTGCGACCGATTTTAATGACGGCGTTCTCGACCATCGCAGGCATTTTGCCGATTGCGATTGGCTTCGGTGCGGGTTCAGAAAGCCGGCGTCCGATGGGCGTGGCCGTTGTCGGTGGAATGCTCTCCAGCACATTTCTCACTCTTTTCGTGGTGCCGATGGTGTATACCGTATTTGGCGATGCAGTCGTCAAATTGACTGAAGATCGGAACCGACATGGCGGCTTGATCTTTATCCTGCTCTTGCCTTGGCTGTTTTGGTTCCGTCTCACGCAAGTCGTCTTCTCTGAAAGTTCAAAGTCCAAACAATGTAGTTAATTAATGCGCTCCTTGATTTCATATTTGAACATCCGCTTCTTCATCCAACGGACGGCAAGCAGATCGTAG
This sequence comes from uncultured Verrucomicrobiota bacterium, assembly GCA_964389025.1. GTDB lineage: Bacteria > Verrucomicrobiota > Verrucomicrobiia > Limisphaerales > CAYMCQ01 > CAYMCQ01. The sequence continues at coordinate 1,958 of CAYMCQ010000035.1, read as the reverse complement.
AACGACGCGAACAAGCGGTTCCAAACGCCGTAATGACTCTGGCCGGCGAAGCGCGGATTGTTGGTCACTTCGATCTCTGTGACGGTGTGGCCTTCGATCTTGAACAGCGTCGGCAGGAAGCGATGCATGCCTTTGAAGAATTTCAGGTTCTCAATGCACTCGCGTTTGAAGGCGCGATATGTGCAGCCCGCGTCAGAGATTTGTTCACCGGAAAGTTTGTTGCGCACCCAGTTGGCGATGCGCGACGACGCGACGCGGATGAAATTGTCTCCTTCGCCGCGAACTTTTACGCGCGTGCCGCAGACACAGTCATAATTTTTCAGCGCTTCCAAAAATTTCGGTAAATCCTTCGGGTCGTTCTGCAAATCCGCATCGAGCGTGAAGAGATATTTGCCGCGGGAAGACTTCATTCCTGCGAAACTTGCGGCTGATTCGCCGCAGTTGAATTTGAATCGCTGGACGCGGATGCGTGGATCGCTTGCCGCCAGTTCTTTCAGAATTTCCCACGACTTGTCCTTGCTGCAATCATCCGTGATGACGACCTCGTAGGAAATTTTCAGCGGGTCAACTGCGGTGCGAATGGCATTGATGAGTTCGCGCACGTTGCCTTCCTCGTTGTAACAGGGGATGACGAGACTGATTTCAGGCGTCGCAGCCATCACTTTTTTCCGTAAAACTCCGCAATCACATCGCAAACTTTGTCCGCCGCCTCAATATCCATCTCTCCATGAATTGGCAACGACAAAATCTCTGCCACGGCTCGTTCGGTCTTTGGCAGGCGTGGAATTTTTTTGAACTTGCTCGTGATGGCGGGTTGGAGGTGGTTCGGAACAGGATAATGAATTCCAGTTTCAATATTCTGCTCCTTCAAAAACTTTTGCAGGTCGTCGCGGCGCTCGGCGCGGATGACGAACATGTGGTAAACGGCTTTTGCCCATGGGCGTTCCTGTGGAGTTTGAACGATGCTCTTTAATCGCTCATTGTAGCGCGCGGCGATTTCGCGGCGTCGGTCGTTGAAGCCGTCGAGATGTTTCAACATTACGCGACCAATCGCGCCTTGGATTTCATTGAAGCGCACGTTGAAGCCGGTGAACTCATGGAGGTATTTGTCCTTGCGGCCGTGATTGCGGAGCATCCGGACTTTGTCGGCGAGCGCGGCGTCGTTCGTGCAGAGACAACCGCCGTCGCCGAGCACGGTCAGATTTTTCGACGGAAAAAATGAGTAAGCGCCGGCAATGCCCATCGAGCCGACGCGCTTGCTGTTGTAACTCGCGCCGTGCGCCTGCGCGCAGTCTTCGAGCACCCAAAGTTTGTGCTTCGCGGCGATTTGAAAAACGCGGTCGAGATTCGCCGGATGGCCGTAGAGATGGACGGGAATGATGCCGACGGTGCGCGGCGTGATGAGCGATTCGAGATGCTCCACGTCCATGCAAAACGTGTCGTCAATGTCTGCGAACACTGGCGTCGCGCCGCAATGAATGAGCGGCTCCATCGTCGGGAACGCGGTGTGTGACGGCACGATGATCTCATCACCGGGCTTGATGCCTTGCGCGAGATGCATCATGTAAACGATCATCGTCCACGATGAGCCGAGGACGCACTGCTTGGTGCCGGTGTGCGCGGCGAGTTCGGCTTCGAACGCCTGACATTCCTTGGCGAGGATATATTGGCCGGAGCGCAGCGCGCGCAACGCGGCTTCCTCGACTTCAGGGTTCACGAAACATTTTGAGAGCGGAATTTTTTCCATGAATTTTTAACCACGGATGGACACGGATGAACACGGGTAAAGATTCAACCGCGACAGCGCGCGGCCTTCAGGCCGCTTCAACGTCCGAACGCAACGTGCAATCGAATATTGAAGCGGGCTAAAGCCCGCGCTCCGATTCCATCCGCGTTTATCTGTGTTCATCGGGCAAGTGTCATTAGTTGTTGGTCAGGGAAGTGTCAATAGTTCTAGG
>CAYMCQ010000034.1:0-39944 GCA_964389025.1 uncultured Verrucomicrobiota bacterium | reverse complement strand
TCCGAGATTTACGGCGGCATCAACGGCTTTTGGGACTACGGCCCGCTGGGCGCGGAACTCAAGCGCAACGTCAAGGAACTCTGGTGGAACACCATGACCCGCCAGCGCGACGACGTCGCCGGCCTCGAAGCCACCATCATCATGCACCCGCAGATTTGGAAGGCGAGCGGGCATGTGGACACGTTCAGCGATCCGATGGTTGATTGCAAAACGTGCAAAGGCCGCTTCCGCGCAGACCAGACGAATGAAATTCCTTGCCCGCAGAAACCGAGCAAGATGGTCTCCGAATGTCATGGTGAAAAGACGGCTCCGCGTGCTTTCAACCTGATGTTTCAAACCTACGTCGGGCCGGTGCAGGACGAATCGGCCATCGCTTATCTCCGTCCCGAAACCGCGCAGGCAATCTTCGCGCAGTTCAAAAATGTTTTGGATACAGCCCGTCAAAAAGTTCCGTTCGGCATCGCGCAGGTCGGCAAGGCGTTCCGCAACGAAGTCACGCCGCGCAATTTCACTTTTCGTTCGCGCGAGTTCGAGCAGATGGAACTGGAGTTTTTCATCAAGCCGGATGAAGTGGTTGAGGCAATCTCCGGTCGCGTGGCGTCCGCCGCTGAAATTGGCGATCGACAATCGGCTATTGGCAATAATCAAGCAGCTTGGGGCTGGGAAGCGTGGCACAAATACTGGGTTGAAGAACGCATCGCATTTTACGAAAGCATCGGCCTGCCGCGCACCACGCTCGTCGAGTATTGGCAGAAACCGGAGGAACTCGCGCATTATGCGCGCGCGACGGTGGACATTCTTTTCAAATTTCCATTCAGCAAACGCGACGAGAAAGGCGAGTTGATGGGCGAGGAATTGGAAGGCATCGCCGCGCGAAGCGATTTTGATTTGTCGCAGCACGAAAGATTTTCCGGCAAGCCGATGGGCGTGTTCGACGAGGAGCTTCGCGCCGCGTGGGGCAAGCTTGACGAAGCTAAGCGCAAAGAACTTTGGCAGCGTTATCACGATGCGCGGCTGAAATATCTGACGAAGGCTGGCGTCGCGCCGGAGCAAGCGGCGAAAGACGCGAAGGAAGACGCCGACGGTCTGGCGAAGGGACAATACATTCCGCACGTCATCGAGCCGAGCGCTGGCGTTGACCGTTTGATCCTCGCGCTCATCACAAACGCCTATTCCGAAGTCACGGACACGGATGAGAAAGGGAAAAGCGAAACGCGCGTCATCATGAAATTCCATCCGCGCGTCGCGCCGGTCAAAGTCGGTGTGATGCCGCTTTTGAAAAACAAACCTGACCTCGTGAAGAAGGCGGCTGAAGTCCGTGATTTATTGCGTCCGTGGATGAATGTTTTTTACGATGAAGCCGGGAGCATTGGCCGCCGTTACGCGCGGCAGGATGAAGCGGGCACGCCGTTTTGCGTGACGATTGATTTCGACACGCTCGGAGAAAAGCCGGAGTTGCTGGGCACGGTGACGCTGCGTTTTCGCGACGACGGCAGGCAGGATCGTGTGAAGATCAGCGAGCTGCTGCCGCTCTTGCTGGAAAGGATCCGGTGAGTTAACCTCACCGACTGATGAACAAGTCCAAGCGCATCTCCTACGTGATCATCGCGGTCCTGCTGGTGCTGATCGCCTGGCTGCATCTTGGCACACTGATGCTCACGGCGGTCTTCGGGTATTTCGCGCTGGAACGATTCAGCTTTGGCCGCAGCAAATTCCTTGGTGTCGCAATCTACCTTGTCGCAGTGGCCGGCATCGCTTACGGCCTGTTCTTCTTTTCGCGTCAGGCCTACAAAACCTTGCCGGAAATCGCGGACCGAACGATCCCTGCTGTCGTTGGATTCGCCGAAAAGCAGGGAATTGAATTGCCATTCACCGACTATGCCAGCCTCAGAGAAGTTGCGCTTCAGGAGGTCAAAGAACGCATCGCCAACCTTGGGCGATATGCGCGCGAAGCCTTCTTTCAATTCGCGCTGCTCATCATCGGACTGGTCCTCGCGCTCAGCCTCTACCTCAATACACGATGGGGAGCGGATGACGATTCACAGGGGTCGCAGGACAGTCTTTACGCGACGATCGTGCGCGAACTGGTTGTCCGGTTCGAAACTTTCTATGCCAGTTTCGCCAAGGTCATCGGCGCACAAATAATCATCTCCGTGATCAACACGGCGCTCACGGCAATTTTCCTCATCTGGAATGGTTTCCCTTACACGACGGTTATCATCGTCCTGACATTTTTGTGCGGACTGCTGCCGATCATCGGCAACATCGTTAGCAACACGCTCATCGTCGGCGTGGCGTTCACAATGCCGGACGGCCCGAGGATGGCGCTGTTCGCGCTCATCTTTCTCATCGTCATCCACAAGCTCGAATATTTCCTCAACAGCAAAATCATCGGCGACCGCATCAAAAGCCCGATGTGGCTGACGTTGATCGGCATCGTTCTCGGCGAAAAACTGATGGGTATTCCCGGGATGATCCTCGCGCCGGTGGTTTTGCATTACATCAAAGTCGAAGCGTCGCGCAACAAATTTGCGGAAGCTGCGCTCAAGCCGGTGGAACACGCGGCTGGCGTCAAGTAGGCGAACATTTGTCCGGTTCAGTTTTGCTTGTCGCTCCGCTCAAAACGTGACATTTTTCTCTCGATCCCATGGGTGAGTTCAAATTTGCCTGTCCAGTGTGCGGCCAGCACATCACCGCTGACTCCGCCAGCAGCGGCTCGGAACTGGAATGCCCCACGTGCTACCGCAAAATCGTCGTGCCACAAGCGCCCGCCGCAGGGCAGAAATTTATTTTGTCGGCGACGGAAGCGAGCAAGCCGAGGCCGATTCACACGCCGCAGTTTTCTAACGAAGTTTCCGGGCCCGCGCGGTCGAGGAAAGCCGGTTTGTTCATCGTGCTGGCAATCCTTTTGATCGGTGGCGGCGCGGCGGCATTTTTCATTCTGCAGAAAAAAAATCCTCCGCCCAAACCGTCGCCGCCGGGAAAAACCGAGGCCCCCGAAAAGAACATTCCGCCGGCAAGCAACACACCAGCTTTCGGCATCGAATGGAAACTGGATTTGACTGACGTGAAAATTCCCGACACGAGCGCGGCTGGCCGGATTCGTGGCCGTGATTTCAGTTATCAACGCGCAATCCTGCAAGGCGGGCAACTGACACTGCGGCTTGGTTCGAGCGGACTGACGGATTTGGGCGTGGCCATTTATCTCCCCCAAAGGCAGGGTGAGCAATGGAGCGGCCAACGCGTGAACATCGGCACGAACCTCGCGCGCGCGCCGCGAGTCCAGTTGCGCTGGAAAGATGCCGATCAACCACGCACGGAAAACTTCGCGAACGGTTACGCGCTGAAACTGGAATTCGGCCAGGCTGCGAATGGACGAATCCCAGGAAAAATTTATTTGTCCACGCCCGACGATGCGAAAAGTTGCGTCGCTGGAGTTTTCGACGCGGAAATCCGCAAACCACAGCCGCCAAAACCGCGCACGCCCTAGCCAACACAGCCCGCAAAGTTGAAAAAGTAGCGCCGGAATAAACCGGGTGGCACGGGCGTCGCGCCCGTCAAATCCGGCGTCCCGCCGGATTTCGTCAGAAGTCGTCCGTTGCTGATTGTCCGTAGAAACCAAAGCCAGCGCACATCTCGCAACGGTTTCGGGCGGGACGCCTGAACCAACAGGCCGGAGGCCTGTTCCACCCCAGAGCAAAATTTCATATCCAATTTCCCCGTTTCAGATTTAACTCCGCGCAATGTTCGAACTGCTCAAAACAGACCCGCACTCCAAAGCGCGCCTTGGTCGGCTCACCACCGCGCACGGAAAAATTGACACGCCGGTCTTCATGCCCGTCGGCACGCAAGGCAGCGTCAAGGCGCTCGACCCGCGCGAGCTTCTCGAAATGGGCACGCAAATCATCCTCGGCAACACGTATCATCTCAACATCCGCCCCGGCATGGAAATCATCCGCGCCGCAGGCGGCTTGCACAAATTCATCAGCTGGAACTTGCCGATCCTCACCGACAGCGGCGGCTTTCAAGTTTTCAGCCTCGCTAAGATTCGTAAAATCAAACCGCACGGCGTGGAATTCCGTTCGCACCTTGATGGCTCGCTTTTATTTCTCGGCCCGAAAGAGGCGATGCAAATTCAACGCGAACTCGGTTCCGACATCGCAATGGTATTCGACGATTGCCCGCCGCACACAGCCACGGCGAAGGAAATTCACGCTGCCGTCGAGCGAACGATTCGCTGGGCGCGTGAATGTCGGGAGTGTAGTGGCGCGGGCGTCTCGCCCGCGCGAACTCACGGGCAAGATGCCCGTGCCACTAACCCCGGCCAACTTGTTTTTGGAATCGTGCAAGGCGGCGTGAACGCGGCGCTCCGCGAATCCTGCTCAAAGGCGCTCGTCGCGATGGATTTTGACGGCTACGCCATCGGGGGCGTGAGCGTTGGCGAACCGGAACCGGAAATGATGCGCGCCGTGGAACTCGCCGAACCTTTTTTGCCGCCGGACAAACCTCGCTACGCCATGGGCCTCGGCACGCCAGCGCAACTCGTGGAGATGGTCGCGCGCGGCGTGGACATGTTCGATTGCGTTCTGCCGACCCGCGTCGCGCGGAACGGCACGGCCTTCACCCGCACCGGAACCATCAGCATCAAAGGCGGCATGTTCAAGTCCGACTTCCGCCCGATTGAAGAAGGCTGCGACTGTTTCGCCTGCAAAAATTTCACGCGCGCCTATCTGCGGCACCTGCTGAACGTCGGAGAAATTCTCGGCCTGCGAATGGTGAGCGTCCACAACTCGCACATCTTCATCAAGCACATGACCGAAATCCGCTCGCACATCGCCGCCGGAACATTTTCAGAATTTCGCCGCGAGTTCATTGCGAACTATCGTCCTACCAAGAAAGTCCTGCTCGCTCGCGCAGCAGAAAAGGAGCGGTAATCGCACGCTGGGACAAAGGCTAGAAGTGAAAAGGAGACGATAATCTTTCAGAAAAAACTTCTACACGGATTACACGAATTGACGCGGATTGAATTCGCGTGAATTACCGCAATTCGCGTCTAAACTTTCGCCGTGTATAACAACTTAAAGCCCCGCCAGAAGCGAATGTTGCTCTACCTCGCGGTTCTGCTGTCCATTGCGGCGTGGAGATTCTTGCCGAGGCCGTGGAAACCTTCGGTGACTCTGGAAACAGCACATCATGTCATTTATTCCAGCGCACCACGCGACCAAGCCGAAGAAGTTGCGCGCGTGCTTGATGTTCTTTACTTGGCCTATTCAAATCAGTTTGGCGTCTTGCCGACTTTTCAACGCGAGCACGCGAAACTGAAAGTAAAACTCTTCAAAGACCAAAAAGAATTTCGTCGGGTCAATCCCGGACTTGGCTGGGCGGAAGCATTTTATCGCGAACCATATTGCCGCGCCTATTACTCAGCGAAGGAAATCAATCCTTATCACTGGATGATCCACGAGGCCGTTCATCAACTCAACCACGAGGCCGCGCAATTGAAACTGCAGAAATGGTTGGAGGAAGGTTTGGCGGACTACTTTGCGTCCAGTCGGATTCGGTCGAACGCGCTGGCTCTGGGAGAAGTGGACATCAACACATATCCTGTTTGGTGGATTGACGAATTAGCCACAAGTGCTGACTTGCAGGAAAACATTCGCAACAAAAGCGTTATTCCGTTGCGCGCCATCATCACGAATTCAGGCGGGCCAAGCATGAATAAGAATTTCAATCTGTATTATCTGCATTGGTGGACGCTCACCCAGTTTATCTTTGAGAAATCTAAATGCCGCGAACACGCTCTCGAACTGATAAAACGTGGCGGTGGGCTCGCCGCGTTTGAGGAGTTAATTGGTCCGGTCGATCAGATACAAACGCAGTGGCACGCCTACGTGCGCGACCTGAAGAAAGAACTGACCGAACCGATACGACGCCCATGAATATTTCTCACAGAAAACTTTTTCTCAGTGTCGCAGGAATCTTATTGCTTGCGCTCGCGGGTTGCGCGACGGCTCGGCGCGAAACTGCGCACGCTCAACGCGCTTACGCAATCGCTAACACGCGCGCCACTTGTTTAGGTGTGGATCGAGCGTGAAACAATCCCCGTGCTCCGTATCATCAACTCGCCGGAACGAAACGCTGGAGCAAAAGCGCCAGCGCAAACAGCACGGGAAAAAACCATATCTGCTGAAGCGGAAAATCCGTCACCGCCAAAAGGTCCACGAGAACGATGCCCGCCAGCAAACCCGTGACGGCCCGCCCGATGTTCCGTTGTGCGCCCGATAAAGTGAAAGCCAGGCATCGTAAAATCCACAGCGCAACAACGACCGACACCGCCAGCGCGCTTGGAAAAAAAATCCCGGCGTTCATGACGAGCGCGAGAAAAATCGGTGCGACCAGAAAAATCAGCGGCCAGTATTTCAGCGCGCCTGGCGTGGTTTCGACCCGTGCGATGAAACTCAGCCCGACAACGTAACCCATCATCGCAACGCCGCCCCAGACCGCCCAGCCCGTCACGCCTTCGCTTCCGACGGATGCCGCGACGAGATAAAGCAACAACCGGCACGCGCCCATCAACACCGGCGCAGCCTTGATTGACTTGTGAATCGCGTCGTAGGCGACGATGAGCATGACGAGAATCACCGTGAAAATTCCTGTGGCCCCGCCAAGCAAAATCAAAATTGCTGAGCCGATGGCAAGCCACGCGAGACCCAATCGCCAAACCGCATCGAGTGAAATTTTTCCCGACGGTATTGGCCGCTCCTTGCGGTGAACTCGATCAAACTCCGTATCAAAGGCGTCGTTTAAGAACATTCCGCCGATGTAGAGAAACGTCGCGCCAACAAACAGAGGTGGAAGTTTTTCGAGATTTCCTCCGCCGCCAAGCCACCAACCTGCAAGGCAGTTCGACCACACGGTCGGCAGGTTTGACACACGACCGAGAATCAAAAGCGTGCGAAAGCGCGAAAACATTTTGAATCAGGAAAGCAGGAAAATTGGAAAAGACAACTGGAAGGATTTGTTCTTAAAAATTCCTGAGTTCCTGAGTTCCAAATTTATTTCTGGCTTAATCCTCGCTCCGCCAATCGCGCCAGCGTCCAGTCATACTCGGCCACAAGCTGGTCAACAACGCTGCGGTTCTTCAACTCCGACGGCAAGACTTCCCAAGTGTAAGTTTCCATTTCCAGATGCGGGCAGAGTTGCGGATTTTGCGCGAGCAAATCCAGCACGCCGAGCAAATGGTCGCTCGTGTTTTCGAAAAGCGCGGTCGGCGGGCGGTGCAGCGGGATGTGAAAATGGATGCGCCACTCTTCTGATCGCCGATTGCCGATTGCCGATTGCCGATTGCCAAGCGCTTCAGGCAAATCTTTGAAAATCGTCAGCTTGCCAGATTCGTCACGCGCAACGACTTGATGCAAATAAACGTCGTCGGCAAAGCTGGCGAGCGCGGCGCGGACTTCCGGCGTCGGTTTCACTTTGAGCGCGGAACTCAAATGAATTTTGCTCAACTTGATTCCGTGCTGTTGCAGGCGCGAAATCGCGTCGCGCGGTTCTTCAAATTCAACGGCAAGATGGCAGGTGTCGTAATTGACGCCGAGAAATTCAGCCAGCCGCGAATCGTTTCCATGCTCGGCGCGCAATCGGTCGAAGAAGTGAACTGTTTCGTTACTTGTCTCCAGCAAACACATTGGCTCCGGCTCAAGTCCGAGGTGCATTTTGCGTCCGGTTTGCTGGCAGACGCGCGCGATGTGTTCAACGCAGTGGAAAAGATTCGTCCTGATTTTTTTCAAGTCGTCCGCGGTCTTCACGAATTCCTTGAAGCCGCACGGCACGGTGCTGACGCTGCCTTCAACATCCGGCGGCAACAGTTGTGCGAGAATGTCGAAAAGCAGGTTCGTGTAAGCCAATCGCTCCGGCGAAGTCCAGTCCGGCAAATAAACCTGCTCCTTCACGCGCGTGCCGTGAAACCGTCCGAATGGAAATCCGTTGACCGTGAAAACGTAACAGCCGGTTGCGTCGAGCCACTGCTTGAACTCACGCAATGTCGCGGGCTTGCTCAAGTCGCGCGCAGCCTGATTGCTCAAGCGCAAACCGATGGCGTAAGGTTTGTCCGGGCAAACGCGCTGCTTGACCGCGAGCGCGTAAGTCTTCAGCGAGTCAAAAGTCTGCGGCCACGTCTCGCCACGATGAATGTTCGTGCAGTAGGCGAGGTGAAGGCCGTGGTTTAATCTCATGCGTCACGGCGAGTGTAGTTTTGAAAAGCTCCAAATTCCAAGCACCAAGCTCCAGAGAAACTTCAAACTTCAAGTTCCAAAAGCTTTACCGCGCAGATTTGGTGTTTCGAATTTGTAGCTTCTCTGGAGCTTGGATGTTGGTGCTTGGGTCTTACTTGAGAAAATCCACCTTCGCGCTCAACTCCGGCGTCAGAAATTTGTCTGGGTCGCGGATTTGAACTTTGACTTGCAGCGTGCCTTTCGAGCGGTCGGCCTCGGGCGCGATTTCAGCGACGTAGCCATGATAAATTTTTTCCGGATAAGCCTCGGGGCTGACGCGGCATTTCTGGTTCAGCGAAACTTTCGCCAAGTCCGCTTCGTTCAAATCAATTTCCACCTGCAAATCTTTTGAGTTGGCGATGGCGATGAGAGCGGTGCTGGGGCCGCGTGTGCCGCCAAAACTTTGCGGCGTCACGAGTTCATTTGGGTCAACGAGTTTTTCCAGCACGACGCCGTCAATCGGCGAACGAATCACCGTCCAGTCGAGATAAACTTTGGCGACTTCGCGCGCGCCTTCGGACTCCTTCAACGCCGCCTGGGAAGACTCAAGCGAAAGCCGCGCGTCGTCTTCGGCTTGTTGGGATTCAATGTTTGTTTTGGCAAGCTTGACTACGCGGTCATAAGTCAATTTCGCCTTGTCCACAGCAGATCTTGCGGTGGCGACGCGGCCATCGGCTTCGGCAAGACGCGCCCTGTATTCCGTGTCGTCGAGCAGCGCGATGACCTGCTGGTTGGTCACCGCGTCGCCTTTCTTCACGCCGATCCAAGTCACGACGCCGAGAAAGCGCGGGCTGATTTCAATGCGCTCGCGGTTGACTATGTAGCCGCTGACGGTCAGGACGGCGTCGCTGCTTTGGGCGGAAGAGGAATTTGTCGCTGCCGTTGCGGGCGAAGAAGCGTTCGCTGTCGCGCCGATATTTGTCCCGCGATTAAAAATTCGCGCTTCGTTTTTTTGCGAGAGCGCAAAAAACGCAGCGACCGCGCCGACAACAATTACCGCGAAGAAAATTATCCACAGCGTTCCGCGCGGACGGCTCCTCGCCTCGGGTTGAATCTGCAATTTTCGAATTTGTTCTGGGTTCATTTTAAAATTTAATTGCGTGACGTAGCGCAGGTTTCCAAGCCTGCGCTACACGGCTTTGAGCGCGGCGATGACGGGCAACCGCGACGCTCGCAGCGCGGGGAGTAAACTACCAAGCACGCCAACAATCACGGAAAAAATCAAACCTTGAGCGGCCAGCGCAGGCGTGACGCGGAAGTTGAAAAGTGTTTCGCCAAACGTCTCAAAGCTCATCGTGCCGAAAGTCCAGCCAAGCGCGGTTGACAGACTTTGCAGCGCGAGCGAAGCGAGACAGCCAAGAATCCCTCCAAGTCCCGCGAGGAACGCGCCTTCGATGACGAAGCTCGCCAGTATCGTCCGCCGCCGATAACCCAGCACGCGCAGCGTTCCGATCTCGCGGGTTCGCGCGCCGACGCTCGCATACATCGTGTTCATCGCGGCGAACATTGCGCCGATGGACATCGTTGTCGCCAGAAATCCACCGAGGATTTTGAACATCATTCCCGTTTTTGTCTGTGCGGCATAATAATCCAATTCGAAATCCGCGCGCAGTGGAAGGCGCTTGTCCTTCTCGATTCGTTTCATCAGAGCCTGCGCGGCACTTCGATCAACCGTGCGAACAAGAACGCTGGAGTAATTGTCGCGTGTGAACAGCGCGCGCGCCTCGTCCGCGTCCATCCAAAGCTCGGTGTCGAACGCGCTGTTGCCGCCGTCGAGCCAGCCGACGACGTTCAACTCTTTGCCGCCGGTTTTGAAACGGCCGCCGACGTTGAAATTCGCAAAACGGTTTGCCATGCGGCGGCTGACGACAACCTCGCGTTTGCCCGGCGTGAACCAGCGTCCGGCAACGAGCGAGACTTGCGGGCGCAATTCCATGCTGCGCGGCGAAAGCCCGCGCAACAGCACGTTGGCTTCACCGTTGGATTCGAGCCTCGGAAGATTCAGCAGAACAACTATGTCAGCAGAGGCAAATGGCCGGCCCTTTTCGTCACGCGCGATTTCAGGAAAATATTCGATGAGCCGGAACTGCTCACGCGTCACCATGCTGCTCGATTCCGCCGTCGAACCTTTGCGGACGATCATCACGTTGCGCGGGTCACCGGTGTTCGCGCTGGTTTTTTCCAAACCGACGCCGAGCGATTGCACTATTATGTAAACGCCCACGACAAGCGCGATGCCGAGCACCGTGAAGATCGTCGAGCGCCAGCGGACGAAGACGTTGCGGACGTTGTATTTGAGCGGAAGAGCCATCAGTCGAGAGTTTTCAAACCCTGCACCACGCTCATCCGCGCAACGGAAATTGCCGGGGTGACGCTCGCGATGACCCCCAAAAATGCCGCAACGAAAAATGCGACGCCCATGATCCCGGGCGTGACTTCGAAAATTGGCATCATGCCGCGCGTTGCGCGTTGCATGAGATAAAGTTTCATGTAAAGAAACCACGCACCGCCAACTCCAATAAACGCGCCGAACATCGCCAGCCCGAAACTTTCCGCGAGGATGAAGGCGAACAATTCGCGCCGCCGAAAACCGAGCGCTTTCAAAACGGCTAGTTCGCGAAACCGCTCGCGAATGGCCATGCTCATCGTGCTGGCTGCGACCAGAACCAGCGTGAACACAACCACTGAGCAAATCGAGCCGATGAGAACTTTCACGTTGCCAAGCATCGAAATGAAGCTGAGTTGAAACGCGCGCTCGGTTTCAGCGCGCACCTCGGCCGACGTGCTGGCGAAGGCGTTGTTGATGGCGCTGATGACACGCGGCATGTCGTCTGCGGATTTCGCTTTCACCCACCACGTGCCGATCTGTCCACGATTGCCCGTGGCTTCGTCGAGATATTTGTGATGAAAAAGCATGTTGCGGTCGTCAACCGTGCCGGAATAAATCCCGGCGATTTTGAACTCCATCGTCACGCCGAAGATGCCGCTCTGAAGGGAAATCTTGTCGCCGCGCTTCAGATGATATTTGTCCGCTGTCAGCTTGCCGATGATGCACGCGGTCTGCTCGCCCTCGAAAGCCTGATATTCAGCCTCGGACATTTTTGCTTCGCCGAAAATTGGCCGGAGAAGTTTCGGATCCATGCCGAATTGGGCGAATGACATTCCTTCTTCGTTTTTGAACAACCCGCCAAACCAACTGAACGGCGAAACGGCCTCTACGCCCGGGATTCGTTCGATGATTGGCCGCTGCCGGGCCGGCAAAAAGTTCGCGAGTGAAATCTTGTTCCGCACCACGATGCGCAACGCCGCGCCCGCGTCTTCCATCGGCTGCGTGATTTCGTTAAGCGCGACAAGCAGCGTCACCAGCAAAAACAAACTGACCGCCACGCTCAAAATCGAAAGCGTTGCGCGTCGCTTGTTGCGGAGGGCGTTTTTCAAAATGAAGGCGCCGATGGTCATGCGCCGTTTCCGTTCAGCAGTTCTCCTTTTTCCAAATGAACTGTCCGCGATCCAAACGCCGCCGCCTTCGAGTCGTGCGTGACCATGATGACTGTTTTGCCCGCGTCCCGCCGCAGCGATTGTAACACAGTCAAAACTTCCTGCGCGGAGTGCGAGTCCAAATTTCCCGTCGGCTCATCGGCGACGATGAGGCTTGGGTCTGTCGCGATGGCGCGCGCGATGGCCACGCGCTGTTCCTGCCCGCCGGAAAGTTGTCGCGGCAAATGTTTCGCGCGGTCGTCGAGGCCGACCAGTTCAAGCGCAGTCGTCACGAGTTCGCGGCGTTTCTTCCGGTTGAGGCTGGTCAGCAGCAGCGGCAATTCGACATTTTCATAAGCCGTCAGCACCGGGATCAAATTGAACGTCTGGAAAACGAAACCGACGTTTTGATTTCGCCAGTCCGCGAGCTGAGATTCATTGAGCCGGGCCACGTCAATGCCTTGGACGAAACATTCGCCGCTGGTCGGCCGGTCAATGCCCGCGATGATGTGCAGCAGAGTGGACTTGCCCGAACCGGACGGTCCCATGAGCGCGAGAAATTCGCCTGCTTCAATCTCCAGGGAAATATTGTTCAGCGCCGTGACGTTGATTTCGCCCTGCCGGTAAATTTTCGTGAGTTGGCGAATCGTGACGATGTTTATTGCGGCGGCCATGAGGTGAAAGGAATAAATCAAAGCCGCCGGATTTGCAAACCCGGGGAATTATTTCATGCTGCGTCCACCAATGGCGGCATCGGGCAATCGAGCGTGTCGGCGATGCCGCGCAGCAATTCCGCCTCACTTTCCTGAATCAGCCCGTCGCAGGCTATCGTTTCGATGCAGGCGTTGAGCACGTTCTTTTTGATTTGAGGCACGGCTTGCGAAAGACGATTGAGCGCGGCGTCCACTTGCGGCAAATCACACTGATCATCGGGCAATCGCGCAATGCCTGCCGCCGCTCCACCCAAAAATTGTGCGCCTTGCCAAAATGCCTTTTCCATGTCGGCAGGCTCGCTTTGCCCCACTTGAGCGAGCGCCGAGAGCAGAACCGCGCCATCGCCGAGCAGCGGCTTGAACGTGTAATATTGAATGACCGCTTTGCGCGTGGATTTGAAAGTCGGTTCGAGATGTCGAAGAATAATTTTCTGAAGGACGTATTCGAAGAGATCAATTTCGCTGTCGCTCTCGATGATGCTTCTAATCGTTTTTGAAAAGCTCTGGAACTGCGTCGGCGACAACCGACGCAACGCCGGGATCGCAAGGTCAACAAGCGGAAGTTTGGCGCGCACCGCGATTTCAGTGACGTCCGGTAAAAGGCGCGTCAATTCTTCGTGAACTTCCGGCGCAGTCTGCCGCGCCAGTTGCAAAAGCTGGCCGGCGCGAATCCGTTCATCCGGACTGAGTAGCAAGCCATAAATCATCGCCATCGCGCCCATTGGCTCGCGCGCAGCTTCCCTGATGGCTGATGGAAATGACGCGCGCAATGCTTCCACGTAGTGAAGTTGATGGCGAGTCGGCTGGCCAATTCGCGGCAGCGCGGCGGCGGCGCTTGCGGCGACAAGCGCGGGAATCACTGGAGGAACGGCTTGCTTTGCCCGAACAAAACTATTTTCCCGCGATTCAATTTCCTCCGCAGTTGCCGTGATCATTGGAAATTTCCCATCCCAACTCGGATCCAGTTCGCGGATGCGCGCTTCGAGCGGCGGATGCGTCGCGAACAGTGCCTGCACTGCGTCACCCAAAAACAAATGGTTCGCCTCGCTTGCGTGCGGCGATTCAATGCGGGAACCAAGACTTCCGATTTTTTTCAGCGCGCCTGCAAGACCCAGCGGGTTTCGCGTGAACTGAACCGATGAAGCATCCGCCAGACATTCGCGCTCACGGCTCACGGCGGCTTGAATCAGCCGCCCAAAAAAAACTCCGATGCCGCCGATGACGAGCAACGCCAATCCAAAAAGCGGCAGTGGATTTCTGTCGCGACTGCTCCGGCTGCGCATCTGCAAAAGAATCCGGCCAAGGGTCGCGATACAAAAAATCCCAAAGATGATCCCGATGAGCCGCACGTTCAGCCGCGTATCGCCGTTCAAGATGTGGCTGAACTCGTGGCCGATGACGCCTTGCAGTTCGTCGCGGTTGAGATTTTTCATCGCGCCGCGCGTGACGCCGATGACCGCGTCGCTCGTCGTGTGGCCGGCGGCAAAGGCATTGATGCTTTCGTCCGGCAAAAGATAAACCGGCGGCGCGGGCAGGCCGGAGGCCAGCGCCATTTCGTCAACGATGTTCAGCAATCGACGCTCGTCGAGATTCGTCGTGTTGGAGTCAATCAGCTCGCCGTCGAGCATTGTGGCGACTGTGCCGCCGCCGCCGCTCAACTCGGCAGTCTTGGAAACGCTGCCGATGAGAACGACAGCGATGGTGCCGATGGCGACGCCAAAAAATAATTGCGGATGCCAGACGCCGGAAACGCCATGGCCGGTTTTAGCGCTGATGCCCGTAAAAACCAAAGCCGCCGCCAGATAAACGGCGGCGATGAGGAGCGCGACGGCGATGATGAAATAAACGACAAGCCGTTTCGTGTGGCGGCGGGCCTGGGTTTGGCGCTCGAAGAAGTCCATTTTTGAAATGTAGCAGCCGACGTGAGGAGGCTCTAAATCAGCAGTTCGAAAAAAGAAATGAGCCTCCTCACGTCGGCTGCTACGACGGTTTACGAAAACGAAACCTTCGGCGCGTCCTTCTGCTCCGGCCTGTCAACGACAAACAATTCCGCCGACGCAAAATTAAACGTGTTCGCGATGATATTGGTCGGAAAGCTTTCGCGTGCGGTGTTGTAGACCATCACGGAATCGTTGTAAGCCTGGCGCGCAAAGGAGATTTTATTTTCCGTCGAGGTCAATTCCTCCGTCAACTGCATCATGTTCTGGTTCGCCTTGAGGTCGGGGTATTGTTCCGAGACGACGAGCAACCGGCTCAACGCGCCGCCCAGTCCGCTTTCGGCTGCGACGAGACTTTTCATCGCGGCAGCATCGCCAGGATTGGCGGCGGCGGCCTGCGACGCGCCCAACGCGACGTTTCGCGCGCGCGTCACAGCCTCCAACGTCTCGCGTTCGTGCTTGAGGTAACCCTTCGCCGTCTCGACAAGATTCGGGATGAGGTCGTAGCGGCGCTTGAGTTGCACGTCAATCTGCGCGTAGGCGTTCTTGAACCGATTCCGCAGCGCGACGAGCCGGTTGTAGCCGCCGATGAGCCACACCAAAACGAAAAACAGCGGCACGACGAGAATGATCACGATTAAAATTGCTGTGGGCATAAATGTTTCCTTTCGTTGTGTAACTGCTAGGGCAAAGCAAAAGCGCAGGCAATTACAATTTTGCCTCCAAATTCCATCACTTCGCAAACCCGCGTTCCTTCAACCACGCAGAACAGTCGCGCGTCCAGCGATGTTGCTCGCCGCCGCCATACGGCCGGCTGCCAAGTCCAATCCCGTGCGCGCCCTTTTCATAAGCGTGAAACTCAAACTGAACGCCGGCCAGACGCAGCGCAATCGCGAATGCCAGACTGTTTTCCATCGGCACGCCCTTGTCCTCGCAGGTGTGCCAGATGAAACACGGCGGCGTGGTTGAACTGACGTGAAGTTCGTTCGACAGATCATTCAGCAACTCCGGCGTCGCATTGGTTCCGAGCAGATTATTCACCGAACCCTTGTGCGTGAATTCACTCGTCATCGTAACGACTGGATAACACAAAACGCCGAGGTCAGGCCGAGAACTTTGCCGCTCAATCGGATCGCCTGCGTCAGGTTTGCCGGAATCAAAGTGTGTCAGCAACGTCGAAGCCAAATGTCCGCCAGCCGAGGAACCCATCATGCCGACGCGCTTCGGGTCAATCTTCCACTCGTCTGCCCTCGCGCGGACGAGCCGCACCGCGCGCGCCGCGTCCTGCAACATCGCCGGATGACGGTAGCCCGCTGATCCGAGCCGATATTTCAAAACAAATCCCGCGATGCCCTGCTCGTTCAGCCACAGCGCATAATCTTTCCCTTCGTGTTGGGCGAGTCCGCCATAACCGCCACCGGGACAAATGACCATCGCCGCGCCGCTGGCTTTTTCCGGCGCTGGTAAAAAC
This sequence comes from uncultured Verrucomicrobiota bacterium, assembly GCA_964389025.1. Classification (GTDB taxonomy): domain Bacteria; phylum Verrucomicrobiota; class Verrucomicrobiia; order Limisphaerales; family CAYMCQ01; genus CAYMCQ01. The sequence continues at coordinate 24,073 of CAYMCQ010000034.1, read as the reverse complement.
AACGTGAGCGTCGGAATGTCATTTGTTCCTTTTCCGAGCGCGCCCGGCGCGCCGTCCGGCCAGAGAGGAATTGAATTTGAAGTTTCGGCGAACGCGACGGCTGAATTCAAAAACAGAAGCGCGAGAAAAGTTTTCATACGTGGACAGTGCCAATACGCGCTAAAAGAGGCAAGCCGCCGATTGCTATTCGGATGGCGAAGCTCCGCGACGCACTAACTGTCTCCCAAAAAAGATTCAGGGCATCGTGGAACTCCGCCCTCCGAAAAAAGTCGCGTCCAATTCGGCGATGCGAAGAGGAATTTCCTAATTCGCTTGCAACAGAATTGAACCGCTCTGGCTGGTGCCGAGGAAATATCCGCAGCCCGCGTTTTGATCCTGAAGCACGACACCTTTGACGGGCGTGCGCCTGCCTGTTATTGGATTCAAAAAGCTGCCGCTCAACAAACCGTTCGCGGGATTGAGCTTCAGTCGTTGCGCGTTGATGTTCGGTGACGAAAACGAAAAGCCGCCGGTCACGAGCGGTGTGCAATGATTCATGAACGACCCGTTCAAGTTGCCATCCTTCGTCATCACCATGCGCTTGTTCATGGTCAAAGCGGGTGCGCTCAATGGCGGCGCGACGTAACGCGAGCTGAGAATGTCCGCGCAGTTGGTGAAGCCGGACGGGTAGAGCGCATCGCCGGCCAATGGCGTTTTGACCCAGCTAACCGTTCCCGTCGGCGCGTGGTTGTTGCCGTTGAAACTCAGCCAGCCGATGATTGAGCCTTTGAATTCTTTTTTCGTCATGACTACGTTCACCTCGTTGGTGTAGGTGCGCGAACCGACATAAGCCCGCACATATAACGGCCACAACCCATCTTTTGAAACGGAAACCGCCTGGCTCAAAATAGCACCGTCGGCCAGGTTGCCCTGCAATCTTATGTTGCCATCGGGAGTCACGGTCACCGTCCCGTAACCGTCGCCACCCGGCGAAGCGGCGGAGTTGGACGAATGCGGAATCGCCAATGTGTAACTGCCCGCAAAGTTAGAGGCCGGGTTGCTCGCCGAGTTGAACACGGCACGATCACCCGCCAGTTCCGCCACCCATTCACCATTCGCAGGGCACACAAGCCCGCTCACAGTATCGTTGGTCGCCAATCGCAATTGCACAACCAACGGCGGTTTGCCTTTGCGCGCGATCGGCTTGCTGATTTCCCTGCTGGAAAACGGACGGCAAACAGTTTCAGTCGAATCGCTGCTGAGAATTGCGAGAGCGTTGAAAGTTGAATTGGCAGACCTTGTTCGGGGCGTGAAATAGCTGACGGCAAGAGTTCTTTAGCTTGGATTTGACTGGCCAAACATTCCTCTGTAACTTACCAGCATGACAGCCGTCGAAGAACATCGTCTGAAAGGACTTCTCAAAACCGCCGTTGCCGAGGTTCTCGAGGAGCGTCAGGATTTGCTGTGCGATGCCGTGCGCGAGAGCCTCGAAGACGTGGCGATGATCCGGGCCATGCAACTCGGGGAAAAATCTCCAGTGACAAGCCGTAAGAAAATCTTTCAACGGCTCGAACGCGCGGCGTGAACACGCGCTTTCGTGAATCCTTTGATTCGGATTTGTCCGCAATCACTGATTACAGGCTATTGCGGCGAATCAAGAAGGTGATTGAACAGGTCGAAGCTGCACAAACTTTCCAGCAGATTCCCAACCTCAAACGGCTTGATGCAAAGGGCAAATACTATGGCATTTCCATTTAACATTGGCGCATACGGTTCACGGGGTTACAGCGCCAGAGGACTGGCGCAGTCCAAGACGCTGCGCGTTTTCCTTGCGCCATCACACGCGCGCTAGCGTCTTGGACTGCGGCGGTCCTCCGCCGCTTTCTTATCGCTGGCAAGCCATGCTGTGCCGATGTTAACCGCAACTGCTATACCGCATCCGCGCGGGTGATTATCGAATCGGCTTTGTTTTCGAGCAGGGCACGGTCACATTCGTGCGCTGCCTGAATCGCAAAGCGATTTACCGTTACTTTCCGTGAAGATGGACTGGTTCAATTCAGCGGCACGCCCCGCCGAAGATAAGTCGGCAGGTCGAGATCTTCGCCCTTGTAAATCGTCGGCTGGCTTTTTTCGAAGCGGCCTTTGGAGATGATCTCCAGCGGGAGCTGGGTCTGCTTCATCTTCGGGCCGATATTTCGACGGCGCAATTTCGTGTCCCCATTTGCAAGCTTTTCGATTTTTTCCGCCGTCGTTTCGGGTGGCGGCGCGACAATTCGTGTCCGTGGCCGAACCGTCGTTTCGCCAAGCAGATGATCTGACAATTCGGCGGTTGAATTCTTCGTCCGCACAAACGCGCCGCCCCTCTCCCGTCCTTCGGACACTCTCTCCCCATCCGATGGGGAGAGAGATGGAGTGAGGGGATTACAATTCGGCTGCGTCGCGATGAGCGTGATGGCGAGGCGGTCTTTGAACTTCTCATCAATCGCCGCGCCCATGATGACTTCGGCGTGCTCGCACTGGCGGTTGATCTGTTCCATCACGCGGTTCACGTCCGCCATCGTCATGTCGTGGCCGCCGATGAGGCTCACCAGCACGGTTTCGGATTCGGCGAGCGTCTGGCCGCCATTGAGCATCGGGTGCGCGAGCAATTTTTCCATCGCCTCGCGAGAACGGCCTGGCCCGCTGGCTTCAGCAACTGCGAAAATACTTTCGCCATGCCGGTCACGAAGCAGCGCGCAGACGTCCGCGAAATGAATTTCAATCAAGCCACGATGCGCGAGCAACCGCCAGATGCCGCGCAGTCCGTCAATGAGCAATCCGTTGGCGAGCTTGAACGTGTCGAGCACGCTCGTGTTCTCGTCGGTGAGCTTGAGGATTTTCTGGTTCGGCAGGCAGATCACGCCGTCCGCCGCGCTCTTGAGTTCTTCAAGCCCATTGCGAGCGCGAACTGACCGGCTGCCTTCGCAATCAAACGGCATCACGGCGACGGCGAGCACCAGCGCACCGGCTTCCTTTGCGAGCCGCGCAAGGATCGGGCTGAAAATTGTCCCCACAACTCCGCCAAGTCCTGCGACGATGAACACCGCATCCGCTCCTTCAAAAAATTCCTTCAAGCCGGGCAGATGCTCCGTCGTCGCGGCCTCCGGATTTTTTCCGCGAACCAGTTTTACATTCAAATGAAACTTTTGCGGCGACGCGCAGTTGTCGAGCGACTCCGCATCCGTGTTCACGAAGGCGATCTCGCCGTCGCCGAACGCGTTGACCGGGAGTTGCGCCAGAATGTTCGCGCCGGCGTTGCCGACTGCGATGACCTTCATGCAAATTTTTTTTGCTGCGCGGACGACAGCAGGTTTTGTGGGTCTGGGCAGGGTAGCGGTCATAAAAGATTTGTGCGTTTGAAAATTTCCGTGATGGATTTGAAACCGCCGCGCAGTGACATGCCACCGTTCGTGCGCTTTTTCATTTTGAACGAGCCGTATTTCACGAGGCCGATGGCCGTGGCGAATTCAGGCTGGTCCAGCGCGGATTTCAGCCCGCTGATGGAATTTGTTTTGCCGAGTGAAACCGGGAGTTCGAAAATTTGCTCCGCAAGTTTCGCAACGTTCGGAATGCGCGAGCCGCCGCCACAGAGAAAAATCCCCGCGTGCAGCCGGTTCAACAGTCCGGCCTGCGCGAGATCGCGGCAGGCGAGTTGAAAAATTTCATCCACGCGCAAGGCCATGATGCGCTGGAGATGTCCGAGGTTGATCGTTTTGAGCGGCAGGCCGAGTTCGTTCGTAACTGTAATGGTCTGGCCTTTGACGGATTCGTCCATGATCGCCGTTCCGTGCGCGATCTTGAGTTGCTCCGCGCGGCTCATGGGAACTTTCAGACCAATCGCCAAATCCTGCGAAACGTGGTCGCCGCCGACCGCAAGCACGCCGCTGTGTTGGATGATGCCGTCGCCGTAAACCACGTAGTCGGTCGTTCCGCCGCCGATGTCAATGACCAGCGCGCCGAGTTCCTTTTGCTCCGCCGTCAACAACGCGAGCGACGACGCGAGACCATTGAAGACCGGCTCGTCCACTTCGAGTTGCAGTCCTTTGACGATGCGAATGGGATTTTGCAGGCGGTTCACGTTGCCGTGAATGACATGAACGTCCACTTCAAGCCGCGAACCCAACATGCCGACGGGATTTGAGATCGAGTCATGTCCGTCCACAAGAAAATGCTGGCGCACGGCGTGAAGAATCGTGTTGTCCACGGGAAGATTTATCGCCTTCGCGTTCTTCACCACGTCCTGCACGTCGTCGTCGGTGATTTCGCGGTCGCTCGAAACGATAGGATGCACGCCGCGATTGCTGAAGCCGCGCAGATGCCCGCCGGTCACGCCAAGATACACGCTGCGGATCTCCACGTCGGCCATCTGCTCGGCTTCGACGATCGCGTGCCGCACGTCCTCCTCGGCGAATTGCGCGTCGGTGATTTCGCCCTTGCGCACGCCGCGCGACTTCGCCTGGCCGACGCCGATGATGTTCAGCGCGCCCTCGGCCCCAAGTTCGCCGACGACGGCGCAAACTTTCGATGTGCCGACTTCAAGTCCGACGATAATGTTGGATGGATCAAACATTTTTCTTTTTTGTGCGGGAAGGTTTGGCCGGCCTCGGCGGACTGAAAGGCAATGCGCTCGCCTCGACCCACCGCGCCGGGATGTTGTTCGTCACCGCGAGGTCGAGCGACGCGATGCTCTTGTTGAATTTTTTTCCCTGCTCGTAAATCTCATTCCAGCGGCGCACCTGTTGGTCGAGATTGCTCATCGAAAAAGTGATTTCACTCCCCTGCCCCGTCGTGATTTGCAAAATCCCCGGTGACGGCAGATCAATCCGCTGCAACTCGACCGCGCTGGAAATGGAAGATTGTTCAAACAGCGCGATCAATTCCAGCGCCGCGCGCAATTGCGACGAATCAATCCGCCGCCCAGGACGCAACTCAGCCGCATTCAGTCCGCCGATGGTCGGAAAATGTTCGTCCACTGGCGCAGGCGCGCTGCGCTGACGCGGGTCGAGCGGCAACATAACGCAGCCTTCGCTGTCGAGGTGGAAAAGCGTCATGTCATAGCCCCGACCATCCTGTCGAGGTTGCGGCGCATAGACCTGCGCCACCGGCTCGCGCTCCGTCACGCGCACGCGTAACGTGTGCGGCAACACCCGCTCGACGGCAGCGGACTGAATCAACGGAACCAGTTCAAGGTCGCGCTTCACCCGCGTCAAATCCAGCGCCAGCAGATTTTCTCCGGGCTTCACGCTCGCCCAGCGACGCAATTGGTCCAGTGAAATGACGCCGTCGGTCTGCACTTCCACCTGCTGAATCGCGAACGCCTTGTTCTTGTAGAGAAAAGTGTTGAGCGCCCAGTTTCCCGCGCGCCACAAAATGTAGAGGCCGAACACCGTGCCGAACGCCACGGCGAGCGCGATGGCGCTGAACCGCATCCGCCTTTGGCGGATTTGATCGGTGCGTATTTTCACGTCAAGCACGCTCCGCGATTTCAACCGGCGATTTTTTGTTTTGCTTTTGAAAATCATTTTCAAATTACCACTTCACACCTGGCGCAGGTTTCCAAACCTGCTGTATCGCCGATTTCCAAATCGGCAGCCGTTGACTTTCCAACCGTTTGCGGGTTTAGAAACCCGCGATACAGCAGACTTGGAAGTCTGCGCTACAAATCATTTTTTGGCTGTTCTGGCTCGCTTCATCGCCAGATCAACCATCCGCTGGCACAACTGCGCGTAACTGATTCCCGCCGCCTTCGCGACTTTTGGCAGCGAACTCGTCACCGTCATTCCCGGCAGCGTGTTCACTTCGAGCACGATCGGCTGGCCATCCTCGCGAACGATGATGTCCACACGCGAATAATCACGACCGCCAATCGCCTTGAACGCTCCGAGCGCGGCTTGCTGCGCTCGCTTTGTCGTCGCGTCATCAAACCGCGCGGGACAAAAATATTCCGTCGTGCCGGCGCTGTATTTCGTCTTGTAATCGTAAATGCCTGTCTTCGGTCGCACTTCGAGAATCGGCAAAACCTGTTCGCCGAGAATTCCCACCGTGCATTCACGACCGGATATTTTTTCTTCCATCAAAATCGGCGAGCCGTGCCGAAACGCCTCCGTCAACGCCGCGCTCCAGTCCGAAACGCGCTCAACCATCTGCAAACCGACGCTCGAACCCTGGCAGGCCGGCTTGAGGACGACCGGCGGATTCCAGCCCATCGGCCAACTCGCGTCCGCGGATTCAATCAATTCAAACTTCGCCGTCGGCACGCCGGCTTCAATGCACTTTTGCTTCGTCAAAAATTTGTTGAACCCAATCCGGCTCGCTTCGGAATCGCAGCCGGTGAAAGGCACGTCCAATTTTTCCAGTTCTTCCTGCACCGTTCCGTCCTCGCCGTAAGTCCCGTGCAACGCGAGAAAAACCACGTCCGTATCGCGCTGCAAAGTCCACGGCTCTTTCGGATCAACCTCAAAAACTTTGTGACCGAGCGACCGCAACGCCTTCGACACTTCCGCGCCCGAGCGCAAGGAAACTTCGCGCTCGGCGCTCGGGCCGCCGAGCATGACTGTGATGGTCAGTTTCTCTGCCATTTACTCGCCGACAATTTCGACTTCCGTTTCGAGTTCAACCCCCCGTTCGGCTTTCGCGTGACGTTTGACAATCTCAATCAACTCCAAAACGTCTTTCGCAGTCACCTTGCCTTCGGTGACGATAAAATTTCCGTGCTCGTTTGAAACGACAGCTCCGCCGACACGCGTCCCCTTCAAACCAAGCTCGTCAATCAGTTTGCCCGCCGGGATCGAGTGCGGGTTTTTGAAAATGCAACCGGCGCTTGGCGCGGCTGGCTGCGAAGCCCAGCGTTTGCGCGCGAATTCGTTCATCCGCTCCTCAACCACTTCCTTCGACGCCGGATGCGCTTTCAGCACCGCGCCAAGCGCGATGTTGGTTTTCAGCAGCGGACAACTGCGATACTCAACTTTCACTTCCTTCGCGTCGCGCTCGTGAACAATGCCGTCGTGGCTCATGTAGCGGATCGCCTCGACGATATCGAACGTCCAGCCGCCCATCGCGCCGGCGTTCATGCGCAATGCGCCGCCGACGCTGCCGGGAATGCCTTCGAGAAACTCCAGCCCGGTCAGGGAATTTTTTTTCGCCTCCATCGCGACCTGCTTCAGCCGCGCGCCCGCGCCGCAGTGCAGCCGGTAACCCACGACTTTGATCTGGCTGAAACTTTTGTGCGCCAGCGAAATCACTACGCCGCGAAAACCGCCGTCCTTCACCAGCAAATTTGAGCCGCGCCCCAGAACGAGAATCCGCACATCGTTCACGCTGCAAAATTTCAAGACCGAGGCCAGTTGAGCTTCCGTCGCCGGCTCGACATAGACATCAGCAGGGCCGCCGACGCGCAACGTCGTCCGTTTCGCGAGCGGTTCGTTACGGCGGAAGATGGTTTCACGCGGGAGCAGATTTTTTAATTCGTCGAACACGCTTTCAATTCTTTGTGGCGGGGGTTCAAGGACGGCTTTCATACGGCGGAAAATTCGCGGCGCTCGATTGCACTGGAGCGCGGACGTCCACGTCCGCGTGTTTCTTGGCGAGGCACACTCGCGCGGACATGAACGTCCGCACTCCTGTGAATTGAATTCAAAATATTTTCAGCGATTTCTTCGGCGGCATTGGGTTTGTGCCACAACGCCAGCGCAGCCCGCATCTTTTCCCGAGAGGATTGGTTTTCTGCGACTTCCAAAATCATTTTAACCAGCAACTCCGGCGTCGCCTTCGCTTGCTCCAATAATTTCACCGCTCCGCTCCGCTCAAACGCGCTCGCGTTGTGGAATTGGTGGTTGTCTGTCGCCGCCGGAAACGGAACGAGAATCGCAGGAGTCCGCATGGCGGCAAATTCGGCGAGTGAAGATGCGCCGCCTCGGCTGACGGCGACTGTCGCGGCGGAGAGCGCCAGTTCCATTTCAGCAAGGAACGGGCGGATCACGGCCAGAAAGTTTTCCAAAGTGATTTCTGAATACGCGCCCTGAACTTTTTCAATGTCATTCGCGCCGGTCAGATGGATGAATTGAAGTTGCGGCGCGAGTTTCACGAGCAATGGCAAAGTTCGCGCGATCAAATCGTTGATGCCGGACGCGCCCTGGCTGCCGCCGACGACCAGGAGAGTCGGCCGCGCGGGATCGAGTCCCAGCGCGGCACGACATGAGGCGGGATCGCAAGCAGTGAACTGAGGCCGAACGGGCGTGCCGGTGACGGTCACGCGGTTGGTGTTCAATCGCTTTTGAGTCTCAGGAAATCCGATGAAGGCGTGGCTCACGATCCGCGACAGCCAGCGGTTGGCGCGCCCCGGAATGGTGTTCGATTCGTGGAGGAAAGTGAGCGAGCCGGAAAATCTCGCAGCGAGAACCGGCGGCGCGCCGGCGAAGCCGCCCATGGCGAGCGTGGCCTGCGGCTTTTGTTTTTTGAAAAGCTTCTTCGCGATGAAAAATGATTTTGCGAAGCTGCGCGCGAATGAAAAATAATTTCCGCCCAATCCAACGGCCGGCAGCGCGATGATTTCCATGCCCGAAACAGTTTTCACCGCCTGCCGGTCAATTTCCTTTTGCGAGATGAGCAGCGTGATTTCGCAATCGCGGCGAAGCAGTTGCTCGGCGACGGCCATTCCCGGGAAAAGATGGCCGCCCGTGCCGCCACAGGCGATGGCGACGCGAGGTTTGATTGCGGCGTTGCTCATGATGCCTGCGTCTCCGGCAATTCTTCCGCGAACGGATTTGGGTTCACCGGCTCGGGAATTCTCGCGCGCCGCGCCACGCTCAACAAAATTCCAACACACACCAGCATCATCAAAAGATTCGAGCCGCCGTAACTGATGAACGGCAGCGGTAAACCCTTGTTCGGCAAAACGCCGGTGACGACTGCGATGTTGATGAACGCCTGCAGTCCGATGAGAAAAGTGATTCCTGTCGCGAGCAAAAGCCCGAAGGTGTCGTGGGCGCGCATCGCGATGAAAATTCCGCAAATGATGATCGCAATAAACGACAGCAGAATGAACAGCGTCGCGACGAGTCCCAGTTCCTCACCAATCATCGGAAAAATAAAATCAGTGTGATGTTGCGGGACAAATCCAAGTTTCTGGCGGCCATTGCCGAGGCCGAGGCCGATCCAGCCGCCCGCGCCGAACGCGATCATTCCCTCGTAGGCCTGAAGACCTTTCGCGCGTTTCGTTTCCTCGACGTGCAACCACGAGTAAACGCGCTCGGACCGCATCGGGTTGTTGTAAATGAATATGCCGACCGCAAGCGCGGCGGCAAAGACTGGCGGGAGAAAATATCTCAGACGGATTCCCGCCGCGAGCAGAACGACGCCGCTGACCGAGGCCAACAAAAGCGCGTTGCCCACGTCCGGCTCCAGAAAAATCAACCCTAGCATCAAGCAGATGAAACAGCCGGGAATCAAAATCCCGCGTTTCCATGTCGGCATCTGGCGAAGGTTCGCCTCGCAATACCGCGCCAAGGCGATAATGAGCGCGACCTTTGCAAGTTCCGACGGTTGCAACGTGAAACCGCCATATTGAAGCCAGCGTCTGGCACCGTTGATCCTCGCACCGACGTGCGGAATCAAAACCATGACGAGCAACAGAACTGCGATTCCAAAAAGCGGCCACGCGATTTTTTTTAAATGGCGGTAATCCATCAGCGTCGCAACAAAACAACCGGCCAGCCCGAGCGCGCCCCAGACAAATTGCAACATCAAGTAGTGTGCGCCTACCTGCGCCATGCTCGAGCTGTAGAGCATCACCATCCCCAGCGCCAGCAGCGCTGCGACGCAAAAAACTAAAATGGTGATGGCGGTTTTCAGGGTTGAATGCATTCCGCGCCGGAAAAATCCCGGCGCGGAGTCTTTGTGTGTTACTTGATTGGCGTCGTCCCCGCAGGCGCGGGCGACGGAACCGCGTCCACCGGCACGGGCGCTGGTGCAGGCGCGCTCATGGGCAGCTTCAACTTCTGCCCGACTTTGATTTTGTCAGTTGTGAGATTGTTTACGGCGCGCAGGGCTTTAACAGTCGTGTGATTTTTTTGGGCGATGAGGCTCAACGTGTCGCCGGACTTCACAACGTAAACGCTCGCGTCGGCTTCCGGGAGAACCGTTCCCGCAGACGGAATCGTGACCGACGCGCCGGGCGCAGGAATTTTTATTTTCTGGTTAATCTGCAATTTGGTCGGATCAACTCCGGGGTTCGCGTCCTGGATCGCCTTCATGGTCGTGTGGAATTTTTTCGCGATGGTGTAGAAGGAATCTCCTTTCTGCACCGCGTATTCGGTAACGTTGGCGACCGGCGCCTCGATGTGGATGGCCTCAGGCGGATTCGTCGGGATAACGACGGGCGACAAACTCGTTGGAGGCGGCAACGCCGGAAGATTGGTTGGTTCAATGACTGGCGGAGTATTCGTGTCGCCGATTGGCGGTTGCTCGGTCTCACGCTTGCAACCTTGCATCAGCAGCGCGCCGAGCACGACTACATGCACAGCGAGAACAAAAAAGACGGCGATCTTGACACGGGCGCGGCCTTGATTTTTCTGTTCCACGCCACAGGGCATAAGTGGGTTTGTGTTCATTGAATTGTTCGTTTCCTTTCTGGATTTATTTTTGTTTTTAGTTTTGCGATTCATTCGCGCCGAAAATGTGAACCGGCGCAAAATTCAAAATTGATTTCTCGCGACGCTTTCCGTTTCCTTTCGCTGTCCACTCGTTATAGCGTCCTGCTCCAAATAATCCACAACTAAATGCGGTGTCATTCCAAACCACGGCCAGTTGCTTTTCGCTGTTGGATTTGCAGTTTGTCATCGGATTTTTAACGTGCTCAGCGCCACCACCGCGCACAGCACACACAAAATGTAAAAGCGCATCACCACCTGCGACTCGTGCCAGTTTTTTTTCTCGAAGTGATGATGGATCGGCGACATCAAAAAAATTCTCTGCCCCGTGCCGTAACGCTTGCGCGTGTAACGGAACCATCCGGTCTGCAAAATCACCGACATCGCCTCCATCACAAAAACCCCTCCCGCGATGAACAGCACGAAAGGTTGATGGATCAACACAGCGATGACTCCCAGCGCGCCGCCGAGCGCCAGCGCGCCGGTGTCGCCCATGAAAACTTGAGCGGGGTGGCAATTGAACCAGAGAAATCCCATGCCCGCGCCGATCATCGCCGCGCAAAAAATTGTCAACTCGCCCGCGCCCGCGACATACGGAATCTGCAGATACTCCGCCGTCTTCACGTTGCCCACCAGATATGTCATCACAAGAAACACGAACGAGACGATCAACGTGCAGCCAATCGCGAGTCCATCGAGTCCATCCGTGAGATTCACCGCGTTGGAACTTCCGACAATCGTGAACATCACCAGCAGCGCTCCGATCACGATGCCGGCGTGAACCGGATATTTGTAGAACGGCAGCACGACGGAACTGACGAGATTGCTGATGATGACTCCCTGGTGTTGCGGCAAACGCAGTTCGCTCGTCGCGGGAAGCTGCCAGAGATAAAAGGCTGCGAACAACGCGAGCGCGAATTGAACCCAAAGTTTCACGTGCGACTTCGCTCCGCCCGCGTTCGACTTCGTCACCTTCGTGTAGTCGTCGTAAAATCCAAGCCCGCACAAAACGACCACGGCCAGCAAAGTCAGTGAGACGAGCGGCCCACCATCCTTTCCTCGAAAGTCCGCCCACAACAAAGTTGTTGTCATCAGCGTCGCGACGATCAGCAGGCCACCCATTGTCGGTATCCCTTTTTTGTCCGCGACGCGCGACAGATTGCCGGCCACTGCGGCGCGGTCCTGATATTCCTGGCCGAAGTTCAATGCTTTGAGCCATCGAATCACCCGCGGCCCGAGCAGCCAGCTCAAAAGCAGCGCCGTGACCGCCGCGCCCCCACTGCGGAACGTGATGTATTTGAACACGCGCAATGGCGACAACCACTCCTCCCAACTCGTGCCTTTCGACACGTCGAGCAAATACTGGCTCAAATAATAAAACATTACGCTTGTTCACTGATTGTTTTGCTTCGCAACGCGTCGGCCACGCGCTCAAGGCGCGTCGCCCGCGATGCTTTCACCAACACGATGTCTCCGGGCCTGACAAAATTTTTCACTGCGTTCGCAGCTTCTTCAACGTCGGCAAACTCGTCAACCTCGCCAAGTCCTGCCGAGCGCGCGGCGCTGGCCATAACACTTGCCCACTTGCCGACCGCAAAAAAATGATCTGCGCCGGATTCCGCAACGTGCCGGCCAACTTCTTCGTGCGCGACCTTCGCGTGCGCGCCCAACTCCGCCATGTCGCCGAGCACAGCGATGCGCCGGCCCTCAAAGTCGCGCAACGTTTCCAGCGCCGCCAGCATCGAGTCGGCGTTCGCGTTGTAAGCATCGTCGAGCACGCTTACTCCGGCCACTTCCAAAAGCTGCATCCGCATCTTTGACGGATTGCACTCCAGCAGGCCGTGCTGGATTTCTTCGCGCGACAATTTCAACTCCGCTCCAACGGCGACGGCAAACAGCGCGTTTGTCACCTGATGCCGGCCAAATAGTTTAATCCGGTAATCGCCGGAGAATTTTTCGTCCGGCGCGTCCACGTGAAACTCGATTCCGTTCCTGTCCATGTGAACATTGCCTGCGCGCCAATCGTTGTTCTCCGACAAGCCGACGCGGACAACGCGGGCATGGCTCCGCGCCGCGATTTTTTCCGCCCACTCGCTGTCGCCGTTCAGGAACAGCTTGCCGTCATCGGGCAGCAACTCGGCGAGCGCGCCCTCCTCTTCAGCCACGCCCGCCAAGTCGCCAAAAAATTCCAAGTGTTCGCGTCCGATGCTCGTGATGACCCCGTAACGCGGCTGGATCATCGTGACAAGCGGCGCGAGTTCTCCGGGATGGTTCGTCCCGGCCTCCAGCACAGCAGCTTGAGTTTGCATTTCCAATTTCAATAGCGTCACCGGCACGCCGATGTCGTTGTTGAAACTGGCCTCGCTCCAGACCGTCTTTAGCTTTTGCCGCAGCACCGAGGCGATCAATTCCTTCGTCGTCGTTTTTCCGTTCGAGCCGCCGACCGCGACAATCGGCGTCGAAAAAAATTTCCGATACGCAGCGGCAAATTGTCCGAGGGCCCGCCGCGTGTCATCCACTTCAATGACCGCCGCGTTCGGTGTCCCGCCTTCAAGCGGCTGCCCCGACCGCCTCAAGGCGGGACACCAAGCCGCTTTGCTTTCTTTCGCGACAACGACTGCGGCGACCCCCTTTTGCACGACTTCGCTGACGAAATCGTGCCCGTCAAACTTTTCGCCACGCAGCGCAAAGAACAAGTCGCCTGGCTGCGCCGCACGAGAATCGGTGGACACACGAGACACCAGCGATTGAGGTGAACCAACAACCTTCAACACGCCGGCGCAGGCCGCGGCGACAAATTTCAAAGAGCGGGCTTCCATCTCACGGCGCGCGCACCGACGCCGTGCGAAACGGAACATTCGAACCTGCACCAGCCAAAGTCTGCGGGTTGTCATCGCCATTCTTGTCCGGACGGATGTTGAGATAACTCGCCGCGCGCTCGGCGATTTGTTTGAAGATCGGCGCGGCGACCTGCCCGCCGTAATAACCTTCCTTCGGCTCGTCCATCACGATGGAAATGCAAAGCTCGGGGTTGTCCGCCGGGAAAAATCCGATGAACGATGAAAAATATTTTCCGGGAACGTAAACGCCGCGCTCGGCTTTTTGCGCCGTGCCGGTTTTGCCCGCGACGGTGTAGTGCTCCATCGCGGCTTTCGGCGCAGTGCCTTCGGGCGTGACGACGGTTTTGAGCGCGGTGACCATTTGCTTCACTGCGGCCTCGCTGATGACGCGACGGACTTGTTGCGGAGAATATTTTGCGACAACATTGCGGTCTTCATCTTCGAGCCGGTCAACGATCATCGGGCGCATCAGCACGCCGTTGTTTGCAATGGCGGACATGGCCATGACCATTTGGAGAGGTGTGATGGCGATGCCATGGCCCATGGGGATTTGCGCGATTGAAACTTTCGACCACTTGTCCACCTTTGACAACATTCCGGGAGTTTCGCCGGGCAAGGGGATTCCAGTGCGCTCGCCAAATCCGAAGTCACGCATATATTGGTAAAGTTTCGGCGCGCCCACCTGAATTCCGATCTTCGCCGCGCCGATGTTGGACGATTTGGTGATGATGCTTTCCACGGTGAGGACGCCGTAAGCTTCGTGGTCGTGCAAAACGCGACCGGCAAAAGAAAAATGTCCGTGCTCACAATCAAACGCGTCATTCAGCTTCACGATTCGATCATTCAGCGCGCCGGAGACGACGACGATTTTGAAAGTGGAACCGGGCTCGGCGAAATCAGTGACGACGCGGTTGCGCCGGACATTCGCGTTTGCGCCCGGATTATTCGGATCAAAATTCGGCAGCGTGGCCATCGCCAAAATTTCTCCCGTGCGCGGACGCAGCACGATGGCCGAAGCGCTGACGGGCGAATGTTGTTGCATCGCCTCCGCCAGCGCGCCTTCGGCGGCGTGTTGGATCACAGAATCAATCGTCAGAACCACATTTAATCCATGATGCGGCTCTACATCCTGATCGCGCAGCGTGAGCATCTCGCGATTTCGCCGGTCAGTTTCAGTGATACGCCAGCCGCTAACACCGGCAAGTTTTGAGTTCAGCGAAAACTCAATCCCCTCTTTGCCAACACTTTCAGTCACAGGCTTGCCGTTCCACTCACTTTCCTCCGAGCTGACAAAACCGAGGACGTGCGCCGCAAGAGTTTGGTTCGGGTAAATGCGCTGCTGATCGTCAATCGGATCGGTGAAGATGGCTTTTAACCGCAAGTCTCTGACAAAGTTCCGTTGAGCTTTTGAAAAACTTTTCTCATCTACGCCGAAGGAAAGTTTGCCCATCGCGTCCTGGATGCGTTGCCAATTCTCCACGGAAACTTTTTGTTTCAGGCGGATGTATTGGTTTGTGACCGTCTGGCCCTTTTCGTTCACGCGCGTCCGGGGAAGAAGTTTCTGGTAAAGTTCGCCCTCGTTCACCTGCAACAGCGGCGCGATCGTCCGCGCGACGATGGCCTGCTGGTTGCCGATCAACGTCGGATCGGCGCAAACGGTCTTCACCGGCACACTGGTCGCAAGAAGATTTCCCCGGGCATCGAGGATGTCGCCTCGTCGTGGATTGAGGAGAAATTCCTTTTTGGTGTTTTGGCGCGCCCTGACTTTGAGGTCGGCGTGGCGGAGGACTTGCAGATCAACAAGCCTGTATCCCAGCCCCGCGAACGCCAGCGCCAGGAACAGCGTCAACGCGATCAACCGCCTGAATTGAAGTTTCTTTGCCACGACTTTGGTTTTACCAACCGCCCGCGGCGATCGGTTCCTCATCCGACAGCGTCACGGGCGGCGGTAAAAAATTCTCTCTTCCGACAACCGACAACAACCAACTCGAATCCGTTCCGCCTACCGCCCGCGGCGATCGGTTCCTCATCCGACAGCGTCACGGGCGGCGGCGAAAATCATCAGTGCAACGGCAAACGCGCCTGTTGCGCCGCAAATTGCTTTTCCTGCGCAACCGACGGCAAATCCGGCGACGGCTCGGGCAACCGCAATATCTGGCTGGGCTGCGGCGGCACCAGACCCAGATTCAGTTCCTTGACCCGCGCTTCCAAAAATCTTGGCGAGCGCATCGCGGCCAGTTGCTTCCGCAACTTTTCGTTCTGGTCCTGAAGCGTCCGCAGAGTCGTCTCGCGCTTCTTCATCTGCTGGCCGAGGTCGTAAATCTGGTTTTTCTGCCAGACGTAACCGACACCCGACCCGCCGAGCAACAGGCACAACACGACGGCCTTCAAAGCCGGTCCAAACCGGATCGCCGCCGCCTGATTTTTTCGGTTCCGCGCCATTTTAAATTTTTTCAAACACTCGCAACTGCGCGCTTCTCGCACGCGGGTTTTCCGCAATCTCCATCTCGCTTGGCTTGATGGCCTTGCGCTCAATGATCTTCAAGTCGGGCGCGCGGGGTTGTCGCAGTTCTGGTATGTCCGTTCCTCCAGCGGACACATAGTCTCGCGCCCGCGCGCGCCCGAAATCTTTCACCACGCGGTCTTCCAGCGAGTGAAACGTGATCACCGCAAGCCGGCCGCCGGGTCTCAAAATTTTCATCGCGGCATCCAATCCGCGTTTCAAAGAGCCGATCTCGTCGTTTACTGCCATCCTCAACGCCTGAAACACTTTCGTCGCCGGATGCGTCCGTTTTCCGCAACGCGGAGAAATCTTTTCGATCAACTCCGCCAACTGCGTCGTCGTCTTGAATGGCCGCACTTCGCGTTCGCGGACAATCGCCTTCGCAAACCGCCGCGATTGCGGTTCATCGCCAAACTCCCAAAAAATTTTCGCGAGCTCCGTTTCGCCCGATTCATTCACAAGTTTCGCCGCAGTCAGCTTTTGATTTTGATCCATCCGCATGTCGAGCGGCCCTTCCGCCATAAAACTGAATCCGCGCTCCGCCATGTCCAATTGCGGCGAACTCACACCCAAATCAAAGAGCACACCGTCACAGCTTCCCGCTGCGATCCACTTCCCCACTTCTGCATAATCTCCTTGGCGTATCTGAAATCTTCCGGCGAACCTCGCAAGTCGTTCGCGCGCGGCGTCAACTGCTGCGCCATCGCGATCGCATCCAAACAACCATCCATTCGGGGAACTCGCCTCCAATATGGCTTCCGCGTGTCCACCCCCACCGAGCGTTCCGTCGACGTATCTGCTGCTGGCTCGCAGTTTCAGCGCGGACAACACTTCCGTTGCCATGACTGGTTGGTGTTTGAACTTGGTCACTGTGCATAGTCCTCAATGGCTTTGGGTTTCCTGCAAATGGAACAACTCGCCGACCTGCTGATTAAAATTTATCTGCTCCGAACCTGCGCGTTCCGGATTCAATCTTGGTTTTCTCTGACCCGCCCGCGCCGAACCAAGTGGAACAACTTCCAGATCCGCGTCGCTCAAATCGTTCCGCAGCACCTTCACCTTGTCCAAACTCAGCTCGGCCTGAGCGGTGCCGGGCATCGTCCGCTTTTCACTCTTTCCAAAAGGCGAGCCGCTCCGCCGCCTGGCAAGGACGTTCAGCTTGGGCAGCTTCTGAACGACCGCGCCGCAAGATTCCATGACGGCAGAAAATAATTTCGACCCGCTCTGCTTCAGCCACTCGCGCTGCCGGGCGTCACTGTTTTGTTTCTCGTTCGTAACATTCCCGCGCGGCAAAACTTCACCTGCCTCGATTGGCTGCGTCTTGCTTTTCTCGCTCTGAAAAATTTTCGCCGGCTTGTCCGCATTGAACTTTGGCAAGCCGTAACGCACACGATACGCGCCGGGCGTCTGCTCCTCGGCGCTCAGACTTCGGCCAACTTTGAGAAATTGCAGCAAGCTCATATCACTCCATCAGTTTGAAAGCTTCGTGCGCCACCACATCGTCCGCAATCTCCACCTTCTGATACCGCGTGGGGCTCCACACCTCGAACCGGTCAAGCAAACCGACCAACATCACTTCGTCGCTGATCCCCGCTTCCTTCGCCATCTCATCCGGCAAACAAATTCGTCCAGCCTTGTCGAGTGTCACTTGCACCGAGCGGCTTCCGATGACGCGCTTTAACACAACCTTCTTCGGGTCACTGCTCGGCATCGCATCCAGCTCAATCATCAACTGCGCCATCTCTTCCGGCGGCAGCACTCGCAGGCATGTGCCCTGGTCCGCCTTCGGCCAGACAATCATCGTGAACTCAACGCCCGACTCCTCGGGACGCCACTTCGCGGGAATTTGAACGCGCCTTTTATCGTCAACACCGTGCCGATAAAGGCCGTTGTAATACGTCCGTGCGATAGCTGTCTGTGCTTCCATTTTATTCACAGGCACGGAGCGCACTACACTTTTGCCCCACACCGACGCACTTTTAACCACTTTCCCCCACTCTCTGTCAACAACAATTCTGACCATTTATTCAGAAGTTATTCACACCCCGGATGTAGGGTCAACTCCCCAGCCCACAACAACAGATTGATGGTTTTCCCGAAACTGGCAACAACTCATTTATCAGGCCGCTCCCCAGCAAAACGAATTCACAAGCGCCAACAAGCCATTACAGTCCTGCCGTGCGACCTGCCGACTTTGAATTTGAACTGCCCGAGGAACTTATCGCGCAAACACCGTCTTCCGCCCGCGATCAATCACGTCTGCTGGTTCTCGACCGCGCGACTGGAAAACTCGCTCACAAAATATTTTCCGACCTCGTGGAATTTCTTTTTCCCGGCGACGTGCTCGTGCTGAACAACTCACGCGTCATTCCCGCGCGGCTTCACGGAATCAACGCGAGGAGCGGAGGCAAATTTGAAGCGCTGCTGCTGGAAGAGAATTCTGTGAACGATTGGTGGGCGATGCTGCGTCCTGCAAAACGGGCGCGTGTTGGAACGGAAATTATTTTTCTAAATGCGGGCGGAAACCAAACCCAAATCATTGCAACAGTCGTTGAAACAAATTCCGAAGGCCACCGCCGTTTGAGATTTTGCGGCGCACCCGACATAAATGCCGAACTGGACCAAATCGGCGCGGCACCCCTGCCGCCTTATATTAGGAGAAAAACTTCTGCGTTGAATTATACCGACCGCGACCGTTACCAAACTGTTTTCTCCAAACCGCCGGGCTCCGTCGCCGCGCCAACTGCAGGGTTGCATTTTACGGAAAAACTGCTCGAGCAAATCCGGAGGCGTGGAGTAAAGCTTTGCTTCGCCACGCTGCACGTCGGACTCGGAACATTTCTACCAGTGAAAGCTGAATCCATTTCAGAGCATGTCATGCACGAGGAGCGATTTGAAATTCCCGAAGAAACCGCAGCAGCTATCCGAGAAGCGAAACGCGCCGGCAACCGCGTGTGCGCCGTCGGCACAACGAGCGTCCGTGTTTTGGAATCCGTTGCCGCTCAAAATGAGGGACGGATCATTGCGGCGACCGGCCGAACGCGCATTTTCATTTACCCGCCTTACGATTTCAAAATCGTTGACGTGCTTGTGACAAATTTTCACCTGCCACGTTCGACGTTGCTGATGCTCGTAAGCGCGTTTGCAGCGCCAACTGAAACACGCGGGCGTGAGATCATTTTGTCGGCCTACGGCGAGGCGATTCGCGAGCGTTATCGTTTTTTCAGCTACGGCGATGCGATGCTGATTCAGTGAATTCAGAATTAGAAATTAAAACTTCAAAGCTTCCCTTCGTCTTCGTCAACTTCGCGATGACGGCGGACGGAAAAATTGCCTTCGCGAACGGGAAATTCATTCCCTTCACCAGCAAGCGTGACCGTGAACACATGCTGGAATTGCGCGCCACCGCGGACGCCGTCATGTCCGGCGCGCGCACGGTGGATTCAAGCAAGGTAACGCTCGGACCCGGCGGAAAACAATATTGCAAGCTGCGGCTGAAGCGAGGCCTGCCGGAATTCAATTTGCGGATCATCGTCAGCGGCTCGGGGACGATTGATCGCGGCGCGGCGATCTTCAAAAAACGTTTCTCGCCGATAATTATTCTCACGACTGGTAGAACGAATGCAGCGCGACTCAACAAACTCCGCGCGCTCGCCGACGAAGTAAAAATCTGCGGCGAAAGGGAAATTGATTTCCACGGCGCGCTCCGATGGCTCCGTGCAAAATGGAAGGTGAAGCGTCTGCTCTGCGAAGGTGGCGGCGTGTTGCACGCAGCGCTCATCCGCGCCGGTCTCGTGGATGAAATCCACCTCACTGTCAGCCCAAAAGTTTTCGGCGGACGAACCGCGCCGACGATTGCGGACGGAGTTGGTTTCGCAAAACTCGCGGATGCCGCAAAGTTCAAGTTGAAATCGCTGAAGCGGATCGGGGAGGAGCTTTTTCTTGTTTTCGGAGCTACCGACCGGTCGCAATAAGCCTGCTATCACTTCGTTGATTTCTTCTCAACCCACCGCGCGAACAGCCACAGCAAATCCGCGAGGCGGTTGAGGTAGATGATGATTCCGCCGCTGTGAAGTTGACCAGCTTCCTGCAAACCGCAAACGCTCCGTTCCGCGCGACGGCACGCGGTGCGCGCCAAATCCAGCGTGGCGGAGTTCAAATTTTCCCCCGGCATCACCCAATCTTTGAACACAAGTTTCTGCGATTCGATTTCGCGGACAAGTTCTTCCAGTTTCGCGGTCATCGCGGGCGTCACGACTGCGTAACCGCCCGTTTTATAGCGCAAACGATCCTCGGGCAACGTCGCGAGTTCGCCCATGACGGCGATCAAATCTTTTTGGATGGCGAGGAGATTGTCGCGGATGAAATCGTGTCCGGCAGTCGCGCGCGCGAGCCCGAGGGCGGCGTTGAGTTCATCCACTGCGCCGTAAGCTTCGACGCGCGGATGCGTCTTTGGCACGCGACGGTTGAACATCAAACCCGTCGTGCCGTCGTCGCCGGTTTTTGTGACGATGCTCATTCAGAAGTGACGAGTAACGAGTGATGAGTCATGGTTCAACGGACAGTTTGTAATTTTTTACGCCGGCCACAATCGCTGCCGCCATTTGTCGGCGATACGCGGGGTCCGTCAGCTTGCGTCCTTCGCTGGGATGGGAAAGAAATCCGGCCTCGACCAACACCGCTGGCATCTCCGCATCGCGCAGAACTTGAAACCGCGCCCGCTTCACCCCGCGGTCTTCGGCGGAAAGCTTTTTGACGAGCGATCTCTGCAAGTGATGCGCGAGCAGGACATTTTTTTCGTCGTTGCGGTTTCCCCGGCTCGGGCGCGCTTCAGCGCCCCTGCCGCCAGCGTTGCTGGAACTCGCGCCAGCGGGAGTGAAGCAATATGTCTCGATTCCTTTGACTTCATTCTTGGAAGTCGCGGTCGCGTTCAGATGCAGACTGATGAGCAAATCCGCGCCGCGCCTGTTTGCGATCGCCGCACGCGCGGGCAAATCCACAGATGAATCCGCCGTCCGCGTCAGCACGACTTTGAAACCGGCGCGCGCAAGTTGGCCGCGAAGTTCCTGCGCCAGCAGAAGGGTGTATTTCTTTTCGTGCGCGCCTCCGTGGATGTTTCCGGTGTCGCGTCCGCCGTGGCCGGGGTCGAGGCAGATGGTTTTGATTTTCGCGTTGGAATTTTTCCGGGGATACAGCAACGGCTGGATGGTGGATTGCAAATCAAGCGCAGCGATGTAGCCGACGCCGAAGCGTGCCGCGATGGGGAATGAAAGCACGGCTTTGACGCCGTCAATCTGTGATACGCGCGAATCCACTTCGAATGTGAGTTTGTGCGAGCGGTTGGTGAGTTGAAGAATTTTCCCGCCGGTGGTGATGCGGCCTTCGAAATTGTTCGCGCGCGCCCAGTCGGCAAGGCGGACGTAATCGCGGCCGAGAAACTCGACTCGCTCCATCCGTGTGGAAGAATTTTCCGCTGAAAAAGTTCGCGGCAAAACCATCAAAAACGCAATAATACCAATATAAGCGACGCGATTCATGCGCCCGCGCACTTTGCAGGTTGCGCTAGCTCAATTCAAGCAAATGCGTTCGGCTGAAGTTCCAAAGAAATCCTTTCAAAATTGTTATTCAATTCATTATGCATACATTCCACGAAAACCGTTGACGCTCCAAAGTCCGTTACCTAGATTTCAAATCCTGTTTCGGGAAGACGGAAAAAATTTCTGGGTTCTGACAAGATTATGAACAGCACTGCAACTTCAGCCGCAACCGCCAAAGGCCTTGAAGGCGTCGTCGCCGCCACCACGCGATTGAGCGATGTCAAAGGCGACATCGGTCAGTTGATTTATTGTGGCTACGACATCAACGAGCTTGCCGGCAAAGTCACGTTCGAGGAAGTCATCCACCTGCTCCATCACGGTCATTTGCCAAACAAAAAAGAGCTTGGCGAAATGAAAGAACGGCTGGCTGGCGCGCGCGAACTCCCTGAAGGCGTCATCCGGATCATCAAAAAATTTCCACGCTCCGCGCCGCCAATGCACGCCATCCGCACGGCAATCTCCGCGCTCGGCTGCTTCGATCCCGACGCCGATAACGACAGCATGGACGCCGCGCGTGAAAAAGCGATGCGGCTCATCGCGCAAATGCCGGTGGTGACCGCTTACTTCCATCGCACTCGTCAGAAGAAGGAAATCGTCCGGCCTGACGCAAGTCTTGGCGAAGCGGCGAATTTTCTTTACATGATGGACGGCGAAACACCGTCGCAGGAAAAGGAAAGCACGATTGACATGTGCTACGTGCTGCACGCCGACCACGGCATGAACGCTTCGACTTTTTCCGCGCGCGTCACCATCGCAACGTTGAGCGACATGTTTTCGGCGATCACGAGTGCGATTGGAACGCTAAAAGGCCCGTTGCACGGCGGCGCGAATGAAGGCGTCATCAAGATGCTCCAGGAAATCGGTTCCCTCGACAAAGTGGACGCTTACGTCGAGGAATGCCTCGTGCAAAAGAAAAAAATCATGGGCATTGGCCATCGCATTTACAAGACGCTCGACCCGCGCGCGCCGCACCTGAAAAAGATGGCTCAAATCCTCAGCGCAAAACTCGGCGAGCCAAAGTGGATCCAAATGAGCGAACGCATCGCCGAAATCATGCTGCAAAAGAAAAATCTTCACGCGAACGTGGATTTTTATTCCGCCACTGTCTATTACTCGCTCGGCATCCCGATAGATTTGTTCACGCCGCTGTTTGCCATTTCGCGCGTGTCCGGCTGGACGGCGCAGGTTATCGAGCAACTGGCGGACAACCGGCTCATTCGTCCGCAGAGCAATTACATCGGGCCGGTGGGATTGAAGGTCGTTCCGATCGAACAACGCTGATTCGTTGACCGGACGATGAGTCGTGGAGTTGCATCGGAGGAAGGCCAAGAGTGATTCGAGCAAATCAAAATGAAATCCTTTTGGCATCAAGCCAAAAAAACTCCTCCGGGCTATCGGCGATAATTATTTTACCGGTGCGCCGCTGCGCCAACCATGCCGAGTGTGAAAAGAGCAACAAAAATCACAATCCCCAAAGCCATTAGGATGGTCGCGATCATGCCGCATATTTTTCCAGCTTGGGTCGTCCCGCGCCCGCTTGGGTCCATCGCGCCGGCATCCATCTCTTTGAGATCACCATTGCCCATGATCCACGCGGCGATGCCGCACGGCCCGCAAATGACCAGTCCAAGAATCCCGAGCACAAGTATCAATGTTCCTCGATGTGGTTTCATATTTTTTTGTTTAGGGTTAACGCGGACCGGTGCATCATTAAATTTCGATTTGGTTTAGCAAGCGCAAATTTTTGAACGATGAACATCCACGAATACCAAGCCAAACAACTTCTAGCTCAATACGGCGTCGCGGTGCCGCCGGGCGAAGTTTGCGATAAACCCGAAGTGGCAAAAGCCACCGCCGAGAAACTTTTTGAAAACGGCGCGAAACTCGTCGTCGTCAAATCGCAGATCCACGCCGGCGGACGCGGCAAGGGAACTTTCAAGAGTGGTTTTCAAGGCGGTGTGAAACTTTGCAAAACAGCCGATGACGTTTTTGAAAAAGCCAAAGCGATGCTTGGCAACGTGCTCGTCACGAAACAAACCGGGCCGGACGGTCGGCTCGTTTCAAAAATTCTCGTCGCCGCCGCGCCGGATATCAAAAAGGAGCTTTATCTTGCCGTCCTGCTCGACCGCGCCACGTCGCGTCCGGTGATGATGGTCAGCACCGAGGGCGGCGTGGACATCGAAGAAGTTGCAGCCAAAACTCCGGAGAAAATTCTCAAAGAGACAATCGATCCCGCAGTCGGCATGATGCCGTATCAGGCGCGGAAACTGGCGGTCGCTCTCGGCTTGAAAGGCGATTTAATTTCCAGCGCAGCAAAACTTTTGCTCGGCGTTTACAAGACCTGGTGGGAATGCGACGCGAGCATGGTTGAAATCAACCCGCTCTGCATCATTTCGGACGACGGAGGGACGAGTTACACGAGTCCCCAATCAAAAACCGATGCGAAGAAAGTTGGGGACTCGTGTAACT
>CAYMCQ010000033.1:0-40366 GCA_964389025.1 uncultured Verrucomicrobiota bacterium | reverse complement strand
CCTAGAACTATTGACACTTCCCTGACCAACAACTAATGACACTTGCCCGTTCATCTGCGGTTAAAATATCGTGAGTAAACTCCTATTTCCCACCTCCGTCGTCGGTTCGATGCCGCGTTCGCAATTCGTCCTCGACCTCATCAATGACCGCCCGCCGCTTTCGCCGGAGCAATACGAACGCGAGATGGACGCTTCGATCCGCTACATCGTCGCGCTTCAGGAACACACCGGGCTGGACGTTCTCACTGATGGCGAGTGGCGGCGCAAATCCTACATCGGCGTGATCGCGGAACTCGCGCATGGCTTTGAGCTTGGAACGACGCCCGACGGTCGGCCTTACACCGTCGTCACGGAAAAACTTTCACCGAAAACTCCCGGCTTCATCGCAAAGGAAATCACGTTCACGAAAACAATCACGAAACACAAAGTGAAAGCTACGTTGCCATCGCCTGCGTTGCTCGGCGAACGCATGTGGCATCCCGAAAAATCCGCGAAGGCTTATCCGAAGCGCGATGATTTTGTGCGCGACTGCGTGCCGATTCTGCGCCACGAACTGGAACTGATTCGCGAAGCCGGCGCGGACATCATCCAGATTGATGACCCGCACCTGTGCCTCTTCGTTGACCCGCAAGTCCGCAAGCAATATGACAATGCCGATGCCGCCGCAGATTTTTCCGTGGACATGGTCAACGCGCTCGTGGACGTGGTAGGGACGACCTGCGGGGCGTCCGTCAAACATTCCCCGGCTGACCAGCAGGTCAACCCTACCGGATGTAAATTAGCCGTCCACCTCTGCCGCCGCGCCGGCGCGCGCGTGCGCGGCGAAGCGCAATTTCAAGGCGGCTACAACCCGATTCTCAGTCAGCTCAACCGCCTCAAAGTCCATCATCTCACGATGGAATTCACCGCGCCGGGCGCGGGCGACATGACCGTGTTCAAAAAACTGCGCGACGATTTTGAGATCGGTCTCGGCTGCGTGAGCGTCGAGCCGGGGAAGATTGATTCACCGGAAACCATCGCCGCGCGCGTGCGGCAGGCCGCGCAATTTCTCGCGCCGGAACGCATCACGTTGAATCCCGATTGCGGCTTTGCGCCCGGCTCAGGCGCGAAAGTGGACATTGACGAAGCCTACCAAAAAATCTGCAACGAAGTCGCCGCAGCGAAAATGTTGCGGGAGGAATTTTCAAAATAAATTTGCCAATCAAAAAGATTTGGTCAGGAAGTCAGGTTGACGTCCGCATCACATTGCGGTTAACTTTTCACCATGAGCACAGTTGCAGAAATCAAAGATGCGATTGAAAAATTGTCGCCGCAAGAGCGATGTGAGTTGGAAGCTTTCTTGCACCCGCATGAAGACGATGATTGGGACCGGCAAATGGCCGCCGATGCTGAACCGGGCGGCAAGTTGCACAACCTGATGCAGCAGGCTGAGGCCGAAGCAAGGGCTGGAAAACTCCGCGACTTTCCGGGCCAGGGGAATAAGTGAAGTCGAAGGCTGCCAGTTCTTTTTGGCAGCGCTACAAACAGCTTCCTGAACATATCCAAAAGCTCGCCTGGAAAAATTTCCGGCTCTGGCTGGCAGATCAAAATTACCCGTCACTTCACTTCAAACCTTTCAAACGCGGCTCGTGGTCTGTAAGAGTCGGCGATCATTATAGGGCGGTAGGTTTCTTTCGAGACAGCGATACATTCGTCTGGACGTGGATCGGCACGCACGAAGAATATAGCAAACTGTGACAAAGCTCAGTCGCGAAGGTGGACATTGACGAAGCCTATCAAAAAATCTGCAACGAAGTCGCCGCAGCGAAAATGTTGCGGGAGGAATTAGGGAAATAGAATTTTAGCCACCGATGAACACGGATGAAACACAGATCACATCATCCGTAGATTTCGCTGATTCACGCAGATGAATCAAAACTCAATCCGCGAAATCTTTGTAATCTGCGGATAAAATCTGTGCAGAAAGCCAAGTTGACGTCCGCAACCGGCTGCGATTAACTTTCCACTGTGAAAGAAATCATATTCCGCGTTGAACCTTGCGCTGAGACGGGTGGATTCGTTGCGCGATGGGACGCGCCGACGGGCGGCGGCATCACGACCCAGGGCGATTCTTTTTCAGAACTCGATACGATGATCACGGATGCCGTGGACGGATACTTTGAATCCAACGAACGCCCACGTCGAGTGCGCCTCCATTTTGTTGAAGACCCGGTGCTCGCCATCGCGTGAAACTTCCGCGCGATGTCAACGGCGTTGAAGCGGCGCGCGCGTTGAAACGTTTTGGCTTCGTCCAGATGCGCCAGACCGGTTCACATTTGATTCTTCGAAAGGACAACCGCACCGTCGTTGTGCCGCAACACAAGCCGCTCAAACCGGGCACTCTCAAAGGCGTCATCGAACAGGCTGGCCTCACGCTCGAACAATTTGTAGCCGAGCTTTGATCTTATGAGCGCGAAAGTGGACATTGACGAAGCCTATCAAAAAATCTGCAACGAAGTCGCCGCAGCGAAAATCTTGCGGGAGGAATTTGGCAAATAATTTTAGAATGGACGTCGCGCTACGACGTCCCCGCGCGTTCAACGCGCGGAACGAATGAGCAACCACGTTCCAAAATTGCCGCAAACCAGAGCCCGGACAGCATGGCGCGATGTTCTTACCACAGAAACATTCTCGACAAACTGTTGAGATGTAACCACTGTAAAGCATCAGCGTATGGACGAAGACGAAAATTTCATTCAAGCAAACATTTCTTCGCTCTTATCGGCCCGCGAAGTGAAATTAAAAACTGGGGAAATTCACGGGGAGTGGAAACTGCATGAAATTCACTCTATTCACCCAATGCCCCGCAATATAGAGTTTATGGTGATTCTTGAGAACGGCTCTGCCTGTTTGCGGGTTAGCGCGAAAATTAGCCGTGAGACTGCGAGGCTTTCGAACATCGAGGTTGAGGAAATTTGAAAAGACGTGGAACCTAAGATGACTCCAGAGCAAGAAATCGCCAGAATTAAGCGCGAATATAAAGACCAATGGTCGTATCTGGAGATGAATCCAGAGGTTCAAAAGGCGATAGCTGAGAACAATCCCGTCAAGCTTGGAGAGGTCGCTGCGAGATTAGTTTATGGAAATGAACCGTCAAAAGAGGATACGGAGGCGGGCCAAGCCGATTATGAATATTACGAGGGCATCAAGCGCAGACAAAAATTGATAGATGAGCGGAAGAAATCTTGAAATTAGGACACTACCTCGCGTCGTGGATGTTTTGCGCTGGAGTCGCGATATTCTTAATCTTGGCGCTGTTTGTCTTTTGTGTGCCAAATGCTAAACCTGACAAGGTCAGTGGTTAATCGTCTTCACCTTCGCCACAATCGCGTTCGCATCAATCCCGTATTTCGCGAGCAACTCCTCCGGTTTTCCTGAGCGCGGCAGTTCGCGCACGGCGAGCTTGTGGACTTTGATTCCGTCCACGGACAATTCACCCGCGACCGCGTCGCCCAGCCCGCCTTCGGCGTAATGATCCTCCACCGTCACGACCGTGTTGTTCGTCTTTTGCGCGGCGGACTTGATGATGTCGCGCGCCAGCGGCTTCACGCTGTAAGCGTCTATGACCGTGATGCTGATGCCGTCCTTCGCCAGCGCGTCCGCGGCCTTCAACGCCTCGTGCAACGTCACGCCCGCCGCCACGACGGTGACCTTGTCGCCCGCTGATTGCCGCAAAACTTTCGCGCCGCCGATGGGAAATTGCTCGTCGTTGTTGTAGAGCACCGGCGTTTTTGGCCGCGACGTGCGCAGAAAACAAATCCCGCGATACAAAGCCATTTGCTCCACGCATTTTTCCGCCGAAACCGCATCGCTCGGATACAGCACGACGCCGTTCGGAATCGTCCTCATGCTCGCCAAATCTTCGAGGCTCATCTGTGACGGCCCGTCTTCGCCGATGCTCACGCCGACGTGCGAGCCGGCGAGCTTGAGGTTGGCCTGCGAAATTCCCGCAACGCGAATCTGGTCGAACGCACGCGACAAAAAACACGCGAACGTCGAAGCAAACGGAACTTTTCCGCGCGCGCCAAAACCGGTGGCCACGCCAACCATGTTCTGCTCCGCGATGAAACATTCCGTGAAACGTTTCGGAAATTTCTTCATGAACCTGTCCGAGAAAGTGGAATTCTTGGTGTCGCCGTCCATCGCGACGACGCGCGGGTCAACGTCGCCAATTCGCGCGAGTGCGTTGCCGTAAGCTTCGCGCGTCGCGACCAGATCGCCGAGTTTGTAAGTCGGCGCGGGATAACTCGTGGGCGCGGTGTTGTTCGGCGCGGGCAATTGAGTCGGCGCGGGAATCTCGACGCCGGCTGCGGACTTCGCTTTCGGTTCGAGTTCGGCGATTGCGCGCGCGGCCTCTTCCTTGTTCAACGGTTTGCCGTGCCACGCGTCCTTGTCCTGTGTGAATGAAACGCCCGCGCCCTTGAAAGTTTTTGCGAGAATGACGAGCGGCTGCGTTCCGAGACCGACCGCCGCGAGCACTTCCAAAATTTCCTCCACATCGTGGCCGTCAATGACCTCAGTGCGCCAACCGAAGGCAGCGAAACGTTTTTGATACGCATCGAGATTGTGACCGAGCGAAGTTTCCTGACTTTGCCCAAGGCGATTCACGTCCACGATGGCGACGAGATTGTTCAGTTGCAGATGTCCTGCGAGCATCGCTGCTTCCCAAACCGAACCTTCAGCGCATTCGCCGTCGCCGAGCAGCACGTAAGTTTTGTAGTCCAGTTCATCCAGCCGTGCCGCCAGCGCAATGCCAACACCGACGCTCAAACCTTGCCCAAGTGAACCCGTTGCGACATCCGCGAAAGGCAATCGCGGAGTCGGATGACCTTCGAGGTCGCTGTCAATCTGGCGAAGTTTCAACAGTTCACTCGTCGGAAACAAGCCGGCCTCAGCCCACGCCGCATAAAGCAGCGGCGCGGCGTGGCCTTTGGAAAGAACGAGGCGGTCGTTGTTGTGGTAGTGCGGATTCTTCGCGTCGTAACGCATGTGCCCGAAGAAAAGCGCCGCCACCAAGTCCGCCGCCGAGCAGCACGAAGTAGGATGTCCGCTGCCCGCCGCAGTCGTCGCGTTGATGGAATGGATGCGAAGTTGATTTGCGATCCCTGCTATTTGTTCTGCCGAAATGTCATTCATGAGCCGGGGAATCTATGCGTGAAATGGAAAAAAGGAAGAAAGAAAGTTTTGTAAATTTGTGGGTGGCACGGGCGTCTCGCCCGTTAAATTCGGCGTCCCGCCGAATTTCGTAGTGAGAGTTTGATTGCAGGTGGACTGATGACAACCACGAACTTCCAGCACCCACGACGGTTTCCGGCGGGACGCCGGAAACAACAGGCGAGACACCTGTGCCACCCTACTGCTGCGGCAACTGATGACCGAGAATCGAGCAAGTCGGATGAGCGGCGAGAGAATTGAGCGAATACGCGCCGCCTGCTGGACATTTGGGAACAACTCCGTCTTTGAAGTAAACCGCAATGTCGCTCGCGGTTGGAATTGCCGGGTCTGTCTTCTTGTTCTCCAAAGCCCACTGCATTTTCGCAGCGGCGAGTTGCTCTCTGATATTGATACAACGGTTTTGCTGCTCAACTTGCGGGTCTTGCGTCGGTGGCATCCGTTGATTGGCAAGCGCGTTTTGATATTGCCGCCAAGTTTCAATCTGGTTCTGCAGGTTCGACGCTGCTCGGACTTGCCCGTCTTGCGCAGCACTCGCTGCTTCGACACGCGCTTGCGCCGCTTTCGCCTCGGCCTGGGCATTTTGAAGCTGCCGCGCCAATTGCTTGCCGTCGTCGCGCAACTTTCGGACTTCATTGCGCAGCTTCAGCAACTCCGTGTTCTCTTTTTTGAGCTGCGCCAATTCGCCGGATTGTGATTCCAGTTTTTTCAATTCGGCGTTTTCGGTTTTCAACTGAGAAATTTCCTCTGCCTGTGGACGCAACTTCGCCAGTTCGCTATCCCTGTCGTTGTTCGCCGAATAGAAGAAGAACGCGGCGGCCAGCGCCAGAATCGTTATCAACCACGGAAAGATTTTCAGGAAGCGGCTCATGGAAAATTATTTTTCGTCCTTGCGCACTTCCACGTGGCCGTCGGCAAACAAATAGGTCCGTCGACCGTTTGCGTCTGTGAACTTTCCGCGGACGAGGACGGTGGATGCAGGTTGCTGTATTTCATCACTCTTTTGTGTCATCGTAAGAAGTTCAAATTGCTCGAAAACTCTTGCCGAACCTGTGTAATAGTTCGTTACCCCTGTAAGATTTGTTGGGAATGTTCCGTCGTGGTCAGCAGCCGACATGAATAGAGCTGTCCCGACTTGTTTCATCAAACTCATTTCTTGGTCTGAACCGGGTTCAACGAACGGCGCAGGTTCGGGTTGAGTCGGTCTGCTGTTGGCGGTAATTATCTTTGCCCGCGCGGCTTCGATGGATTCCTGCGCCGCCTGAATTTGATTCGCCAAACCCTGCTTGTCCTCGCGCAACTGCTGGATTTCTTCCTGCAACTTCGCGGCACCTTCGTTTTCCTTCTTCAGCCGCGCGATTTCATTGGCCTGCACTTTGAGTTTTATCAAACCGTCGTTTTCGTCGCGGACTTGCTCGCCTTCGGCAACGACGGCACGAAGCGAGGCCAGTTCAGAAGATTTTTTCTGCCCGGCGGAAAAGAAGAAATACGCGCCGGTCAAAGCCGCGATTGCGACGATCCATGGCAGAGCAGTTTTCATTTCTTGAATTGCGAGAATTTTAGCTGGCTTGCCGGGCCGTAGCCCGGAGCGCTTGCTCGTCACAACCTGCGACATTCGGCCCGCCTTCGTGTAACAACCCAGAAAAAATTGCAGATCGGGACAATAAATTCCAGATAGCCTTTGGTGAAAAGCTGTTACTCATTTGCGTGTAGTCACTACTGACAGGAAACTCCTTCAATCTAAAGTTTGTTTGTCCTGATTGTATCCTGTTTTCTGTCCCGATTCCGCACTTTTTTCTGCAAACAAGCACTTCGCTCTACGCTGCGCTGCGAGCGAAGGATGGTGGAGCCTAGGGGATTCGAACCCCTGACCTTCTCATTGCGAACGAGACGCTCTACCAACTGAGCTAAGACCCCATCCAGTGCGCCTTACTATGCTCGAAAAACTTTTCCGAGCAAGCGCAATTCTCTGAAATGCTCACGTCAACTTGAACTTCGGACTCTGACTTAAAAACTTTTTCGGATTCTCGAAAATCATTCTGTTCACGGCATCTGCATTGTGCCCGCGCTTGCGCATTTCAAGCGCGGCGTGCGGCACGGCCAACGGTTCGCTGATGCCCCAATCGCACGCGCTGTTCATCCAGAGCCGCTCTTTGCCGTAAGTTTCGATGATGTCAATGGCGCGCGCGGGTGTGCATTTCGTTTCGGGATAAAGCGTCATGCCCGCCCAAAAACCGGCGTCGAGCACCAGCTTCACCGTGTGTTCCTCGACGTGGTCAATGATGCAGCGCTCCGGCTTGATGCGCTTGTCGGCCTTGAGCGCGTCGAGAATCAGCCTCGTGCCCTTGAGCTTGTCTTCGAGGTGTGGCGTGTGGACGAGGATGAGTTGGTTGTGCCGCACCGCGAGGTCAATGTGCTTCTCCAGAACCTTGATTTCGTTCCGCGAATTTTTGTTCAGCCCGATCTCGCCGATGCCGAGCACGTTTGGCCGTTCGAGAAATTTCGGGATGATTTCCAAAACTTCATCCGCGAGTTTCAAGTCCTCGGACTCCTTTGGATTGATGCAAAGCCAGCAAAAGTGCGACAGGCCGAACTTCGCCGCGCGCTTCGGCTCGTGCTCCGTGAGCTGGCAAAAGTAATCGTGAAAGCCGTCCACTGAACTGCGGTCGAACCCCGCCCAAAACGCCGGCTCGCAAATCGCCGCACAACCCGCTGTGGCCATACGAACGTAATCGTCCGTGACGCGGCTGACCATGTGGGCGTGAGGTTCGATGAATTTCATGCGAAAAGCTCCAAGCTCCAACATCCAAGCTCCAGAGAAATACCAAGCGCCAAGCACCAAACTGCAAAACTGCGCCACCCATGTAACTTTTTTGGAGCTTGAATATTGGAGCTTCTCTGGATGTTGGATGTTGGATGTTGGATGTTCATTTTGCGGATTGCCATGCTCCGCATGCGCCCTTTCCCGGCGCTTTCGCAATCGGTTCCGTCGTCGGATCGCTGAATGATAGCAATATTTTTTCAGCGCGGCTTGTTCTACCTTGTCCAAGCTCAGTCAGTGCCGCGCGAAAATTTTTCATCCGAAAATCCTCCTCGCCGTTCGCGCGCTCCACGCGGTCCATGAACGCGGCGATTTCGATGAGCTTGTGGCGCGCATCCAGAAAATAGAGGTCAAGAACTTGCTGGCGTGTCATAGGTTTCAATTATTAACACCAAGATTAACACCAAGATTAACACCAAGATTAACACCAAGACGCCAAGACACCAAGCTTTTCGCCGCCTGTTCGTCATTGCGATTCCGGCGTGTTCTGGCACTATTTTTTGCATAGGCCATGGCTGAAACGGTTGAATCACCAGAGTCGCTTGAGGTAGCCAAGCGAGATGGTTGCGCTTTCACCGAGGCGGCGCGATGGAAATTCGCGGGCGACGGCTGGCGTCAGCTTCATGGGAACTTTCGCAACCTCGGTTACAGCGTCGAGTGGCACGATTTCAAGGCGAAGACCGATTTCGATTGGTCTCAAAGTTTCCATCCAAACAGCGTTGAGGTTTGCATGAACCTTGCGGGCGAGGGGCAAGTGCAGGCCGGGCGGGACAGATTGGAGTTTCAGCCGACGACGATGGGATTTTATCTGCAAACCAAACCGCGGCTGACTGGATTTCGCGCGGGCGGGCAACGCCATCAATTCATCACCATCGAGCTTTCAAGAAATTTTCTGGCGCAACATTTTTCCAGAGACGAGGCGGGCTTGCACCCGAAGCTGGAAAGCCTGCTGGCCGGGAAACCCCGCGCCGCCGCCGTCTCGGAATCGTCCCGGCTGACGAGCGAGCATCAGCAGGTGATGATGAGTTTGCGCAAGCCGCCGGTTTTCGCGGGCGCTCAACGGCTTTGGTATCACGCGAAAGTTTTGGAGATCATTTCCGGGATTTTCTTCGCGCCGCCGGACGGCGAGGAATTTTTCTGCCAGCGGCAAAGGCGGTTGAACCACGAACGAGTTGAGAAAGTCATCGTGTTCTTGAAGGAAAATCTTTGCGAGAATCTGAGCCTTGAAGAGATCGGGCGGCGCGTGGGTTGCAGCCAGTTTCATCTGAGCCGCATCTTCACGCAGGAAATCGGCAAGCCGATTTTCCAATACCTGCGCGACCTGCGGATGGAGCGGGCGGCGGAGTTGCTGCGCGAAGGCAAATTCAACGTCACGCAGGTCGCGCTGGAAGTGGGCTACAACAGTTCGAGCCATTTCAGCACGGCGTTTCATGAGGCTTTTGGCTGTTGTCCGGGGCTTTATCCGCTGGCGACGCCGTCGCAGCGCTGGGCAAAACATTCCCTTTAGGATAGCAATTTGTCGTCAGAGAATAGCAAGGAAATGAAAGACGTTCGTTTCTGAACCGATTACCGTCTGCGCCATGAAAAAATTGAATCTGTTGAAAGCGCTTGTTCTGGGAACCCTGTTCGCCGCTTCGACTGCGCCTGCGAACGAGCGGTTTTTCACCTACACCTACGAACCTGAAACAATGCCGAAGGGCACATGGGAGTTCGAGCAGTGGGTCACGCTGCGCGCGGGGCGGAACAAGGCCGTCGGCAAGGAGGATTTTTACCGCCTGCAGTTCCGCGAAGAGATTGAATACGGCGTCACGGACAACTACACCGCCGCGCTCTACCTCAACTCGCAGTATGAACATTTCAAAGACCCCGGGACGGGCAAGACCTCGTCGCATTATCGCTGGAAGGGTTTCTCGCTGGAGAACCGCTACATGGTTTTGAATCCGGCGGAACACAAGGTCGGACTGGCGTTGTATCTCGAGCCGAGCTACAGCCCCGACGATGAGGAAGCCGAGCTGGAACAAAAAATCATCCTCGGCCAGCGGTTTGGGGATTGGAAATGGGCGTTCAACCTCATACACGAGACGGAGTGGGAAAATGATTTCAAGGAAAAGGAAGGCGAATTCGAAGCCACGTTCGGCATCACGCGCCACTTGAACAAGAACTGGAGCCTCGGCCTCGAAGCGCGCAACCACAACGAGATTCCCGAATACAAGGAATGGGAGAACACGGCGTTTTATCTTGGCCCCGTCGTGACTTACCGCCGCGAAAACTGGTGGGCGACCCTGACAGTGATGCCGCAAGTCTTCGGCTCAAATTTCACCGAAGACCCCGACAAAAATCATCACCTCGAACTTGAGGGTCACGAACGGTGGAACGTCCGTTTGATCGCGGGATTCAGCTTCTGATGCGCTGGCTCCGCTTGCTGCCGTTGTCGGTTGTTGCCCTTGCAGGCTGCGCTTCGCCGGAGAAAGCAACCGACAGCGGCGATCCAAGCCGGATAGCGCGCAAGCTCTACGTCGCCAAGTGCGCCAAGTGCCACAAGTTCTACGACCCGGCGAAATACACCGAGAGCGAGTGGCAGATGTGGATGGGAAAGATGAGCAAGAAATCGAAACTCAATGCGGAGCAGCACGAGTTGCTTTCGAATTACATCGAGGAAACGTTTCGGTCGGAAAATCGGACGAAAAGATAATGGAGCGCGGGGCATCGCTCCGCTCTAAAGACGACCGGCTCGCGGAGCAATGCTCCGCGCTCCAGGCGACTCAATTCCCCTTCTCCAGTTTCGTCAGCAATTCGTCATTCGTCTTGTGCTTCTTGAGCGCAGCAACGAGCGTTTCCATCGCCTCGACCGGATTCAAATCCACCATCATGCGGCGAAGTTTACGGACTGCCTCGATTCGGTTGCCGGGAAAAAGTTTTTCCTCTTTGCGCGTGCCGCTCTTCGGGATGTCAATCGAGGGGAACAATCGGCGGTCGGAAAGTTTTCGGTCGAGGATCAACTCCATGTTGCCGGTGCCTTTGAACTCCTGGAAAATCAATTCATCCATGCGCGAACCGGTCTCGATCAGGGCGGTCGCGATGATCGTGAGCGAGCCGCCTTCTTCGATTTTGCGCGCGGAAGCAAACATTTTGCGTGGAATTTCCAGCGCGCGCGCGTCCACGCCGCCAGTCATCGTGCGTCCACTGCCGCCATGGACGCTGTTGTAGGCGCGGGCGACGCGGGTGATTGAATCGAGAAGAACAAAAACATCTTTGCCCGCCTCGACCATGCGGCGGCATCGCTCGATCATGAACCGCGAAAGCCGGACGTGTGTTTCCAAATCCTGGTCGTTTGACGACGCAACGACTTCGGCTTTGACGGAACGCTGGAAGTCAGTGACTTCTTCGGGGCGTTCGTCAATCAGCAGCACCATCACCTGGACTTCAGGATGATTCGTCGTGACCGCGTTTGCGATCTGCTTGAGGATGGTTGTTTTGCCCGTGCGAGGCGGCGCGACGATCAGACCGCGGGTTCCTTTCCCAATCGGCGTCACGAGATCAATGACACGCGTTTCAATGAGTTCGGGCGAAGTTTCCAGATTGATTTTTTCAATCGGGTCAATCGTAGTGAGATTTTCGAAGCGGACGATTTTTGTGTAATCTTCAAAGTTGATGTCATTGACCTTGTCCACGGCCTTTAGCTGGGGGCTGTTGCCACGATGCGGCGGCTGGGTCGGGCCGACAACAAGGCTGCCTTCGCGAAGGAAATGGCGCTTGATGGTGTCCGGCGTCACAAAAATATCAGTCGGCTTGGGATGATAGTGATTTTGCGCGGTGCGCAGGAAACCGAAACCCTTCTCCGCGATTTCAAGGAAACCGCCGCCGTAATCTGCCGAATTGTTGCTGTTAGATTCCGCCTTTGTGTCCGTCTTTGAACTGCTCATATTTTTATGTGTGTCGAAAGCCGCCTTTGAATCCCTGAAAAATCAAGAATTGTGAACTGTTGGAAATTATTTGACCGAAGAGCCCCTAACGCTTTCGGGGCAGCGGCCAATATGACCTTCGACGCCGTTAGTAATACGATAAAACCGCCGAAGCGCAATAACTATTTTTCGCAGTAGGAAGCGACGTAAGAAGGCTCATTCTAAAAAGCAAAAAGTCAGAGTCTCCCCAGGTCGTCTCCTGCAAAGGAATCAACCGCCCACTTCCGCGCGCGCCTCGGCTGCGAGCGGCGTGCTGAGGTAACGCTCCCCCGTTGACGGCGCAATGGTCACAATCATTTTACCTTTGTTTTCGGGACGCTTGGCAACTTCAATCGCGGCCCAAACATTCGCGCCGGAAGAAATGCCGACGAGAATTCCTTCTTCCTTCGCCAATCTTCGCGCCATCGCAAAAGAGTCGTCGTTGGAAACTTGAATGCATTCGGTGATCTGCGGATTTCCTTTCTCGTCCTTGAGATGCAAATTTTTCGGGACGAAGCCCGCGCCCGTGCCTTGAATTTTGTGCGGGCCGGGTTTCAGCGGCTGGCCTGCGAGCGTTTGCGAAATGACCGGCGAATCTTTTGGCTCGACGCAGATGGCCTGGAAGGAGGGTTTCTTCGGTTTGATGACTTCGTTGCAGCCGGTGATCGTGCCGCCCGTGCCGACGGCGGCGAGGAGGATGTCAATCTTGCCGTCCGTGTCTTCCCAAAGTTCGACGGCGGTTGTCTTGCGATGGATCTCCGGGTTGGATGGATTTTCAAACTGCTGGGGAATCCACGCGTTCGGAGTTTCCTTCGCGAGTTGTTCGGCTTTGGCGATTGCGCCCTTCATTCCCTCCGCGCCGGGAGTCAAAACGAGTTTCGCGCCGAGCATCGCGAGCAAGGTGCGGCGTTCGAGCGACATCGTTTCGGGCATCGTGAGGATGAGTTTGTAACCTTTTGCAGCCGCGACGAAGGCGAGCGCGATGCCGGTGTTGCCGCTCGTCGGTTCGATGATGACGGTGTCCGTTTTGAGGATGCCGCGTTTTTCGGCGTCGAGGATCATGGACATGCCGATGCGGTCTTTGACGCTGCCAAGCGGGTTGAAGAACTCGCACTTGAGGAGGATTTGCGTGCCGGAATCAACTCCGCAACTTGCGGGGATGCGGTTCAAGCGGACGAGCGGCGTGCGGCCAACGGTTTCGACGATGTTATTGTAGATGCGTCCCATAAGTTTGGTTTTGGTTGAACGGGCAAAGTTTCAGCAGAACGATTTATGAGGGCAAGTTTTTTTCTGTTAAAATTTTCCGCCGCTACGGCAACCGCAGCACGCGGTAAAGCCGGGATTCATGTCCAGCGGCGTTCGCGTCAGTGAAATTGAAGGAGTTCGAGGAAACGCTGTTCGTGCCGATGGACAACCAGCCCGAGAGCGCATCCGACACCTGAATGATGTTGGTCTTGCCCGCAGCCACGTTCGTGAGCGAGAGCTGAACCTGGCCGTTCGTCAAAATGTTTGGCCTGCTGAACCGGACGTCCTCCTTGACCATTGTAAAATAATCATCCACCGCGCCGGTCTCGCGGAGAAATTTTGCGTCGAGCCGGTTGCCGTCAATGTCCAGCACGAGCGAGCCGAGTCGGTTCAAGGAAATGAACATCGCCGGGTGATTAAGGCTGCCGCCGCTGATATGGCCCGAACTGCCGACGACGGCATAGACCGCGCCTTGATGGCTGACGAGTTTTGGGGATTTGATGTAGGGGCCGATTTCGTTTTCCCGCCCGCTGTTCGGATTCAATTTCATCCTGCTGGTCAACGTGGACGAAACACCATAATGGCCGTCCAGCAAAAATGAACGTTCGTAGGAATGGCTGTGGCCGGTCAGCACCAGATCCACGCCTCCGTCCTCCAGAATCGGAAGAAAATTCTGGCGCATCTGGACCAGCTCCGTTTCGGTGTCCGAATTGTGCGAGCCTTTCGTGTAGGGCGGATGATGCCAGTAGGCGATGATCCATGTGTTCGTCGTCGAATCCAAGTCACTGCGGAGCCATGTTGCCATCGCGCCATTCGTAGCGCGACTGGCCGTCATGGAATCCAGGCAGATGAAGTGGATGTTCGCGTAATCGAATGAGTAATAATGTTCGGTGCCGGACGCCATGCCGCCCGCCGCGCCGTTTGTCGGCAGACTGAAAATGGAAAAATAAGGGTAGGAATTGTTGAACGATGTTGATTGTGCCGTGTCGTGATTCCCAAGTGCTGGCCAGACGACGGATTTCCGCAGGAGGTCGGCATACATATCAAAGACGGCCGTTTGGTATTCACTGTCCGTGCCGTTGTCGTAAGCATTGTCTCCCAGCATCAGCCAGAGATCTGTGTCGCGAGTGCCGGTGAAAGTGTAGTAGGCATCCCGCACGGCCCGTTGGTTGGCGTCGCCGTCCCCGGCGTCGCCAATCACCCAGATGCGTGTTGGTTTGACCGTTCCCGGCACGGGCGCAGTCGTGAAAAAATAATTTGTATCGCCATCAGCCACCACGTCTGAAGTGGTGCCGACCGAATAATAATATTTCGTATCCGGAGAAAGGCCGTTCACGATCACCTCGTGTTCATTGGTCGTTGCAGTGTGGTCCGCAACGAGATTCAAATTACTGACACTCATTCCGTAGCGCACGCGGCTGTCTGTCGCCAAAACCGTGCGCCAGCGGACAATGACATTGCTGCACGTCCCGCTTTGCAAATACGGCCCGCGCGATATTCCAGAGCTCGTGCTCAATGCCGAACCAAAAACAATGTCGCTGCTGGTGCTTGAAACTTGATGAACCTCAACCGCCAGGACATTGTCTCCATTCACGAGATTTGTCCCCGCAATAATAAAGACATCAGACCCGGTGGCATCGCCACCCGATGGCGTCGAAGTCGCAAACGTGGAGTAAGAAATGGCTGTGGGCGCAGCCGCCATTCTCACGCGTCGCACCTCGGCCCCGTTCAAATAAAAAACAGCGCCGTCATCAATCTTGTTTGAGAAGGTCAGAAACGTCGTTGCGCCACTGCCTGAAAAATTGAAATGCGTCCGGAAATAATACGTTCTGCGTCCCAAAGCCAGTTGTGTGTTTCGCGGAGACACTGCCGTGTTTGATTCCGAGTAGAGCAACGCGGGGCCGGACGGCCACGCGGAATCGTCGTAGGCGGGACTTTTCCACCCGACGGCGTCGAGATTGTCCGTCTGATTGTATTTCCACTCATTCGTGATGCTGAAAATATTCGTCTGCGGCCAGGCCGGCGTGAGAATGAAAACGCTGCCAACAAAAGCCAAAAGCAAAAGTTGTGACGTTCTGCGCAAGGAGCTCCTCCACATTCTGCGGAACTGCTTCATGGCCTTGCTGGAGGTTCTTGCAGCCGGGCCAGAGCGAGCTCGATTTTCGACTGGAGTTCCCGGCAGGTTTTCGTTTCGCGCCGCCTCGGAGGAAGCGATTCCATCGCCGCGAGCGCCTGGCGGAACGCCGCCAGGGCTTCGCTTCGTCTGCCCGCGCGCTCGAAGATTTCGCCGCGGAGGACAAGCCATGCTTCTTTTCTCGCCGACTGCGCCGATATTTTTTCCACGCGGGCCAGCGCGGCATCAAAATGATTTTGCCGAAGCTCCAATTCGACGGCGAGCGACTCCAGAGAAATCAGCGGGCCGAGTTTTCGGATGCCCTCGTCAAGTCCGGCAAGCGCCGCTTCAATCTTTTGCGCTGCCAGCATCGCCTGAGCGCGTTCCAAAAAATGATCGGGCTGCGGCGATGCGGAAGCGTTGATGGCAGCGGTGAAATCCCGTTCGGCTGCTGAAGGGCTGTTCATTTTGACCAGCAAGCGTCCCCGCGTCAACAACGCCTCGGCGTGTTTTGGTTCCGCAGCCAGAAATACATCGAGGGCTATTTTGGCCTGCTGGAATTTTCCCGCGTTGAAAAAGGTTTTCCCGCGGATCAGATTCGCGGCGGCAGTTTTTGGATCAAGTTTTTCGGCGCTGGCGCAGTCTGTCAGAGCCAGATCCCATTCGCCGTGGAGGCGGTGCAATTCAGCGCGCCTGAGGTGAAGTTCCGCTCTGGCTGGTTCGTGCTGGATTTTTTGCGTGCAGCGGGCGATTTGCTTGTGGAGGTCTCCGTGTGCCCAAACAGGGAATTGCGCGGCGAGGGAAATAAAAACAATGAGTCGCAACACTGGTCTTGTCCCGAAAAAGTGGGCTACCAGTGAGCGCATGAGGCATGGTTTTAGTTGAGTTGGTTTTCAAAGTCCACAGGGGATTTGTAACCGAGATCGCTGTGGAACCGCTCGCGGTCGTAAAAGACTTCGATCCATTCAAAGATGGCCGCATGAGCTTGGGCGCTTGTGGCGAACCGGCGGCGGTGAACCAGTTCGCGTTTGAGACTGCTCCAAAAGCTTTCCATGGCGGCACTGGCGTATTGGACGCCGCGATCCAAATGATACAACAGGCCCCGTGGTGGCCGACGCTGGGTCAGCGCCATGTTCAACCCGGCCATCGGCGGCGTGGTGGCCGGCGACTCGCCCATCGCCCAGCCGACGCAGCGGCGCGTGCGCGTTCTGCGTTGACCTATCATTTTTAGTCCTCTGGGTTGCAAAAACCGTCCATTGACCGCAACGGCTTGATGTGGCTTCATTCGGGCTTGAATGAAAATTCGTTTATGGTCGGCTCTGGCGGCGGGCGCTTTGTGCGTCGCTGCCAGTAATGTTCAAGGCGCGGAAACCCAGACATATCCCGCCGGAAACGGTCCGGCAAAAACCAGCGCCGGCCTGTTCAACGACTGGCTGCGGGCGCAATCGCAGCCGGCGACGAACTGGGACATCGGCGGGCAATTCCGCGCGCGTTACGAGGCGAAAGAAAATGCGGGCTCCTTTCCGAACCTCGACTTCATCCGTGCGGACGTTCAAAACGATAACGATTATTTTTTGCTCCGCACGAAATTTCACCTCGGTTACTCGCCTGCTTCGTGGGTGAATTTTTTCGGCGAAGGCCGCGACAGCCGCGCATGGTCGGACGAGCGCAGGCCAAGTCCTGATCAGGACAAGTTTGATTTGCACCAGGCTTTCGTTCTCCTCGGCAATCCAAAACAATTTCCGCTAAGCCTGAAAGTTGGCCGGCAGGAAATGAGCTACG
This sequence comes from uncultured Verrucomicrobiota bacterium, assembly GCA_964389025.1. Taxonomy (GTDB): domain Bacteria; phylum Verrucomicrobiota; class Verrucomicrobiia; order Limisphaerales; family CAYMCQ01; genus CAYMCQ01. The sequence continues at coordinate 23,253 of CAYMCQ010000033.1, read as the reverse complement.
GCGACGAACGATTCATTGGCGCTGTTGATTGGATCAACACAGGCCGAGTCTTTGACGCCGCGAAAGTGCGCTTCGAGAACGACACTTTTTGGCTGGACGCATTTGCCGGCCGCGTGATTGTTCCCTACGACGACCATTTCAACGTCGCAAACGACTACGACTGGTTTTCCGGCGTTTATTTTTCGTCGAAGAAAATTATTCCAAGGCAGGAAACGCAAATTTTCTTCCTCATGCGAAACGTCGGGAACAAATCTCCGAACGCCATCGCAACCGGAGTTGGCGGGCCCGGCGCGCGCGACATTTACACGCCGGGGCTGCGCGTGAAATCCGTGCCCGGCGCATTTTGCGGCTGGGATTACGGCGCGGAAATCGCAGGACAGTTTGGCAGTGTCAGTTCAAAAGCCGGGCGGCTCGATCACGAAGCGCTCGCTGCCGACGCGGTCATCGGTTACACGTGGAGCAGGGCATTCGGGTCACCGCGTCTCGGCCTCGAATACACCTATGCCTCCGGCGACAGCAATCCAAGCGACAACAAGAATGGAACCTTCGATCTGCTGTTCGGCACGAACCACAAGCTTTACGGGTTGATGGATCTGTTCGGACTTCGCAACATGCACAATCCCAGCGTTTCCTTTGTGATAAAACCGCACAAGACACTCGCGTTGCGGTTGGACTATCTGGCCTTTTGGCTCGCCGACACCCGTGATTTTCTTTATCCCGAAAGCGGCCCGGCGCGCAACGCAAACGGCTACGGACGCAATCCGCAGTTTGATTCATTCATCGGCTCAGAACTTGATTTTGTGGCGACTTGGCAACCTGCGAAATGGAGTGAGTTCCAATTCGGCTACGGACATTTCTTCGCCGGCGATTACATCCGGCGATCGGCGGAAAGCGTTCCGGCAAATCGCGGCGCAGCGGACGCGAATTGGGTTTACGTGCAGGCAAAGCTCAGTTTCTGAACCGCGTTTCGTAAAGCGCGGCGGCCCACGCCAATTTTTCCGCGAGGCATTCTTCCATCGAGCCAGCCGGGAGCGGTGAGGATGTGGTGGCGTTTAATCAGCGGCAGACGAGTTGAATCGAAAATCGTTTCCGCAGCCTATCCTCAGGTTAGCCCGCATAACTCCAAGTCTTACTGACTCCCTCATACTCAAACTCCGCCTGCTCTTTGGCATCATCGAGACTCTGATGCCAAGTGTCGGTGACAACATGCCAATCTCCATCGCAACCAAACAAGTAAAACTGCTGTGCATCTGGAAGCTGGCAAATCGCCAACCCAGACATCGCACCCATGAGCACGCCTCGAACGACCTGCTTTGTCTGGCCAGTGAACCGATGGCGCTCGTCAATCGGTGAGTAACACACCACCGGAAAACCTCCGATTGTCTGTGGTGCAGGCTTCATACTCTCCGAGCGCGTGCGATGTGGGCTAACCATTAATGTGCTGTGCCGTCGGCAGCCTATCATTTTTCACAAAGCGACGCTATTATAGACGCAAGCTCCTGTCCACAATAGTTTTCACAAGATTATGGATTTCAAACGTGATCGAGCAAAGGCTGCGCGCGGAATTGCAACTCCCGGTGACTAATTGTCCAAACACGCCCGCACGGTTTTCGCCAGCGAGAAGCGGTTGTAGGGCTTTGGCAGGAAGTGCGGCGCAGCGGTGTTGATGTCTTCGATGCTGTAACCGCTGGTGAAGACAACTTTCAAACCGGGCTTGGTGCGCGTGAGTTTGTCGGCGAGTTCTTTGCCGGTCATTCCTTCGGGCATCACAACGTCGGTCAGCAGAAGGTCAATTTCATTGCGATGGTTTTCCCAAACTGACAGGGCTTCGACGCCGGTGGACGCTTCGAGGGTTTTGTAGCCACATTCCTGCAAAATCATGTTGGCCATGTCGCGCAGCACCGGCTCGTCTTCGACGACGAGGATGGTTTCGCTGCCGGAGGGAAGTTGCACGAGTTCAGCGCCGGTCTTTTTGGCGAAGGCGGGGCTGAGTTGCTTGTCCGTGGCCGGGAAAAAGACGGTGAAAGCCGAGCCTCGGCCCGGTTCGCTGGCGACTTCAATCCAGCCTTCGTGTTGCTTGACGATGCCGTAAACGGTCGCGAGGCCGAGTCCCGTTCCTTTCCCCACCTCCTTGGTCGTGAAAAAAGGTTCGAAAATCCGGCTCAATGTCACAGCATCCATGCCGCAACCCGTGTCGCTGACGCGCAGGCAAACGAACGAGCCAGGCCGGCCTTCGCGATGGAGGTGGCGGTTGGCGTCGCCGATGTGCGCGAGAGAGGTGCTGATGTCGAGCGTGCCGCCTTTGACCATCGCGTCTCGGGCGTTGACGGCGAGGTTCATGATGACTTGTTCGATCATGCCGGGGTCGGCGTTGACTGCGGGCAGTTCGTCCGGATGCGAGACTTCGAGTGAAATGGTTTCGCCGAGCAGACGCCGGAGCATCTTGGTCATCGTGCCGACGGTTTCGCGCAAGTCGAGCAGGCGCGGCTGCATGACGTTTTTGCGGCTGAACATCAAAAGCTGCCGCGTGAGATTCGCGGCGCGCTCGGCGGCGAAACAAATGGACTGGGCGGAATCGAACATTTGCAGGTTGCCGCCGGATTTGTTGAGAATCATTCCCGCGTGGCCCTGGATGACGGTGAGCATGTTGTTGAAATCATGCGCGACACCCGCCGCAAGCTGGCCGATGGATTCCATCTTCTGCGACTGCCGCAGTTGCGCTTCGAGTTCGATCCGCTCGGTGACATCTTCGACGTAGCACTGGACGACGTTGCCGGCGATGACAGGGAAAAACGACCACGAGAGCGTGCGTGTGCCGAGTTTGGTTTCCGTGCGCAACTTGCTGCGGCCCGTCGCGAGGCAATTCTTGATGATCGAAGCGGAATCGGTGGGAAGAATTGCCTTGAGTTGCACGTTGAGCGAATCGGTCATTCGCGCGGCGGCATCGTTGGAATAAGTCAGCGCGCCGTCGCAGGAAAATTCGAGGACGGGGTTTGGATTCACCTGGGCGAACGCGGCGAGCTTGTGAAGTTGAGATTCGTTTCGTTTGCGCTCGGCGGTCATGGCGATGACCGTGGCGACTGACATAAGCAGATGAATTTCGTCCTCCGTGAAATCGCGCCGCCGCGCGGTGTGAACGCCCAGCACGCCGAATGGAAACGGCTGCCCGCTGATGACGACGTTGATGCCGCTGACGACGCCGTGTTCGCGGTGGAGCGGCGAAGGTTGGAAGCGCGTTTCGGATTGCATGTCCGCAATGATGACCGGCTCGCCGGTGGCAAAAGCGTAGCCGACGGGCGAAGCAGCGTGCGCGTCCACCAAGGTGCCTCCTATGAAACCGTTTTTCCAACCGACGCCGGCGCGCAACAAAAGATGTTCGCCGTCGGGCTGGAGTTCGAGCACTTCGCAATATTCGACCTCCAAAATTTGAGAGATGAGCAGCACGGCTTGCTCGAGCAGTTCGGAAAGGTTGTCTGCAACGAGCGCGAATTGCCCGAGCGCGGCGACGACCGTTTGCTGGTGCGCGCGATCGAAGAGAATTTTTTCCACGCGTTCGCGTTCCTGGATTTGCTTTTCGAGCGACGCGGTCATCGAGTCAATCGCGCGGGCAAGTTCGCCAAGTTCACCGGGTTCGTTGTTGAGATGCGTGCGGGTTGAAAAGTCGCCCGCGGAAATGTGGCGCGTGGTGTCGAGAAGCAGATTGATTCGGCGAAGAATCAACGCGCCGCCGAAGACCCACGCCGCGCTTACAGCGAGCGCGCCCGCCAAAAGTCCGAGCCAAAGAAGGTTCGTGTAAAACATCAGCCCAAGCGCCGGTGCAACGGCGATGAAAACAACCACGACGAGGCGAAACCGCAGGCTGGAAAAATTTTTGAGGAAAAGTCTGGCGCGAAGCGCGAGTTGAGCGGATGGGTGAGGAAGGGTTTTTTTAATCGGGGCAACTGAACGCCAAAAAGGCAGCGTTCGCCCGCCGATTGAAGTCGGGGGCGTCGAGCTTTTGGGCAGATTGTCCAGATACGGACCGGCTGGATTCATCTGCCTGCTTCTGATGGCAACAGGCACAGCAGGGAAAAAGCAGATTTCAGCCCATGCTTGAGCCTTGCAGGGCAAAGTTTTATTCTCATAACGCTTGCCAAACGCCCCGCCAGTCTTAGAGTTAGCGGCTCAAATTCATGGAAAATGGACTAAAAACTCTCAGCGCAATCCTGGCTATGGGCAGCCCGCAGCCCAGCGATCCAACCAAACAGCCCAATCCGACCGGGCAGCTCATTCAAACCGTCGGCATGATGGCCTTGATGGTCGTCATTTTTTACGTCGTGCTTTTGCGGCCACAACAGAAGCGCGCGAAGGAACAGGCCAACTTGCTTAAGACCGTCAAGCCCGGCGATAAGATCCTGACCAGCGGCGGCATTGTCGGCGTCGTCCTCACCGTCAAAGAACACACCGTTACCGTCCGCTCCGCCGACACGAAGCTTGAGATCACCAAATCCGCCATCACCTCCATCACCGAGCGCGGCGCAGAAAGCAGCGAATCCAAATCGTCATGAACCGCAGCCATTTTTGGAAACTCATCTTTGTCATCCTCGTCGTCCTGTGGTCGCTTTGGGAACTTAATCCGCCGACTGGGCGCGACCTCGTTCAGGAATTTCGCGGCAAGGCCATCAGGCCTGATGCAACCTTCACGAATATTTTAACGCGGTTGGACGAACTTCAGAAGGAGCGGCCTGCGCGTCCGTTCGCAAATCTTGTCGAAGCCGTCGGCACGAACAGCATCACAAAATATTTCCCGGAATACACCGCCGAGAACGAGCCCAAGCCGACGCTCTTCATCCTGAACCGCCTCCAAAAGGAAGCCGCGGGAAAAATAAAACTCGGCCTCGACCTTCAAGGAGGCACGTCGTTCCTCGTCGAGATGGAGACGAACCGGCTGGCGCGCATTGACACGATCACCAACAAAGTCACCGGCGCGCTCGAAACCGTGACCAACCGCGTTGATGAATCCCAGGTCAAAGGCGCGATCGAGCAGGCGGTGGAAGTGTTGCGCAAGCGCGTGGACAGGTTTGGCGTGGCCGAACCGCAGATTCAGCCGGCGGGCAACAACCGGATTCTGATTCAGTTGCCGGGTTTGTCAGAGGAAGACCGTGAACTGGCAAAGGCCAACATTCAGAAGGTTGCCTACCTCGAGTTCCGGATGGTGCATGAACGGAGCAAGGATCTCATCGCAGAAGGCACTCCCGCGCCAGGTTATGAAATCCTCAAAGAAGTCCGGGTGGATGACAAAGGCGAGCGAACCATCACGCCTTATCTTGTCAAAAAACGGCCCGAGCTTATCGGAGGCATCAAGCACTCGTTCGTTTCGCGCGACAACTTGGGAAGGCCCGAAATCATGTTCACTTTCGATGCGAAGAACGCGGAGATTTTTGCAAGGGTCACGCGCGAAAACCTCCAGCGGCATCTTGCCATCGTGCTTGATGGAGAATTGCAGTCCGCACCAGTCATTCAAACTGCGATTGAAGGCGGCAGCGGTCAAATCACCGGTTCTTTCACCGACCAGGAAGCCTTCAATCTGGCCAACGTTCTGGAGAACCCTCTCGAAGCCCCTGTCTCCATCATCAGTTCGGAAGACGTTGATCCGTCGCTCGGCGTTGACACCATTCGAAGTGGAATCAAGGCCGCCATCATCGGCACCATAGCCGTGGCCGCGTTCATGGCGATTTATTATCTGGTCGGCGGAATCGTGGCGAACATCGCGCTGATTTTGAACATCATCATACTTTTCGGGTTGATGTTCGGCAGGCTGATTCCCGGCGCGCCGTTCACGCTAACCATGCCGGGCATCGCGGGCATCGTGCTCACCATCGGCATGGCCGTGGACGCGAACGTCCTCATCTTCGAGCGCATCCGCGAGGAGCTTGCAGCGGGCAAATCGCTGCGCGGCGCGGTGAACGCCGGTTACAGCAAGGCGTTCGGGACCATCTTCGATTCGAACCTGACGACGCTCATCTCGTGCCTGATTTTGTATAATATGGGAACCGGCCCAGTGAAAGGTTTCGGCATCACGCTGACCATCGGAATTTGCGTCAGTATGTTCACTGCGCTGGTGGTGTCGCGGCTGATTTTCGATTTCCTGCTGGCGAAGAACTGGATCAAGAGTTTGCCGATGCTGCACATCATTCGCGGCGCGAAGATTGACTTCATGAAATACGCCGTGCCGGCCTTTGCCGCGTCGTGGATTTTGATTTTGATAGGCAACGGCTACGGAATTTTGGGCCGTGGAAAGGATTTGCTCGGCGTCGAATTTTCAGGCGGCAACACGACGACTTACAGTTTCAGCCAGCGGGTTGAGCCGGACAAGCTTCGCGACGCGCTCGAAAAACTTCAGATGGGCGAACCGCGCATTCAGTATCAGAGGAACATTTCCACCGGCAGCGACACATTGAGTGTCACCGTCCGCGTTCTTGATGAAAAGGCCACCGAACAAACGGGCGCCAAGGTCCGCGACCTGTTGCAAAAGGAATTTCCGGAGGCAGGCTTGGTTAAAATTGGCGAAAGCCATGTTGGCCCGACGGTCGGCAGGGAGATCCAGCAGGTTGCCGTCATTGCTGCGTTGCTTGCGCTGTTTGGGATCCTTGTTTATGTGGCTTTCCGTTATGAATTTTCATTCGCCGTCGCCGCAGTCATCGCCATCATCCACGATCTGCTGATGACGGCGGGCTGGTTCTTCCTGACCGGCGGACAGATGAGCGGCCCGTGGGTTGCCGCCATGCTGACCATCATCGGCTTTTCCATCAACGACACCATTGTCATCTTCGACCGCATCCGCGAGGATTTGAAACTCGGTGTGCGCGGGACGTTCCGCGAAGTGATGAACCAGGCGCTGAACCAGACGTTGAGCCGCACGATCATCACGTCGGGCACCGTGTTTCTCGCGACGATGTCGCTCTACATCTTCGGCGGCGGCGTGGTGAATGATTTCGCGTTCACGTTCCTTGTGGGTATTTTGACCGGAACATACTCGTCCATCTACATCGCCAGCGCATTCGTTCTCTGGTGGCACAAGGGCCAGCGCCCGCACATCGGCTCGGGAGTCCAGATGCAGGCGGAAACGGCGACGGCCCGCGTGTAACGTCCCTCCGGCCCAACATGCTCGCCCTCATCGAAATCACGCCCTGGCACTGGGCGGGTTTTATTCTGTGCGTCGTGTTTTTTCTCGCGCTCGATCTCGGCGTGTTCCATCGCACGGCGCACGTTGTCAAATTCAAGGAAGCCCTTGCCTGGTCGGTCTTGTGGATGTGTCTCTCACTGCTGTTCGCCGCCGCGCTCGTGCCGTTGCGTGGACGAGAAGAGGCCGTTGAATTTGTCACCGGTTACATCATCGAGTTGTCCCTCTCCATGGACAACGTCTTCGTCATCGCGCTTATCTTCACCTATTTTCGCGTGCCGTCGCAGTATCAGCATCGCGTGCTCTTCTGGGGCATCCTCGGCGCGCTCATCATGCGCGGGGTGATGATCCTGGCTGGCGCGGCGCTCATCCAGAAATTTCAATGGACACTCTACGTTTTCGGCGCGTTTCTGGTCATAACCGGCATCAAAATGGCGTTGGTGAGTGATGAAGGAGTGCATCCGGAGAAAAATCCCGTCATCCGCCTCGCGCGAAAATTATTCCCCGTCGCCACGGAATTTCACGGTCAGAAATTCACCATCCGCGAAGCCGGCAAAACCACCCTCACGCCGCTCGCGCTGGTGCTGTTGATGGTCGAGACCACAGATCTCATCTTTGCGCTCGACTCCATTCCCGCCATTTTTGCCGTCACGCAGAAACCGTTCATTGTTTTCACATCGAACGTGTTTGCCATCCTCGGGTTGCGCTCGCTCTACTTTGTGCTCGCCGGTGCGATTGATTATTTTCGTTACCTCAAGGTCGGCCTGTCCGTCGTGCTTGTCTTCGTCGGCGGGAAGATGCTCCTTGCTCCGCACGGCCCGGAAGGCGCGCCGCATAAATGGTTCCAGGTCGAGATCCCCACCGGCGTCTCGCTGCTCGTGGTCGCCGCCATCATCGCCACAGCCATCCTGCTCTCCATCACGGCCGCAAAGCGCGAGAAAAAAGCCGCCCAACATTCCCGCAAATGAAATTCCGCTGGACGCCAGCGCCTCCGCAACCCTTCCTCGCGGAAAAACTAGCCTCGGAACTGAAAATCTCCCGGCTCCTCGCGCAGTGCCTCCTCAACCGCGGCCACAGCGAACCTGAAACGATCAACCGTTTCCTCGAACCGCGCCTCAAATTTTTGGCTGACCCGTTTCTCCTGCCGAACATGTGCGCCGCCGTTGACCGTCTCTTTGCCGCGCGCGAACGCGGCGAGACGCTCATTATCTTCGGCGACTACGACGTTGATGGCGTCACTTCCACGACGCTGCTGCTGGAAGTTTTGCGCAAGCTCGGCTGGACTGTGGAATTTTATCTTCCGCACCGGATGGACGAAGGCTACGGCTTGAGTCAGGACGGCGTGGAAAATTGTCTCCGAAAATTTCCAGTAAAACTTTTGCTTGCCGTTGACTGCGGCTCGACAGCGGTGGAAACAATCTCATGGCTTCAACAGCGCGGAGTGGATGTGATCGTTTTGGATCATCACCAGATTTCTTTGCCTGCACCCCCTGCGGTCGCGCTCGTTAATCCGCAGCTCGAAAGTAGGGCAGGCTTCCAGCCTGCCCGCGTCGGCGAAGCCGACGCAACGCTCGCGCCGCCGCGCTCGCCGGACAGGCTGGAAGCCTGTCCTACTTTTACCGAACTTTGCTCCGCCGGCCTCGCATTCAAACTCGCGCACGCCATCATCAAGCGCGGGCGCGAAACCAATCTGCCGGGCGCAGCCGACTTCGATCTGAAACCGCTGCTCGATCTGGTCGCGCTCGGAACCATTGCCGACATCGTCCCGCTCACCGGCGAAAATCGGATTCTGGTTTCCATCGGTTTGGAGAAATTGAAAACCACAACGCGCCCCGGCCTCGTGGCATTGAAAAAAGTCGCGCAGGTTTCCGGTGTGCTAGGCACTTACGAAGTGGGTTTCGCGCTCGCGCCCCGGCTCAACGCGGCTGGCCGCCTCGAAACCGCCGAGGAATCATTGCACCTGCTGCTCGCGCGCGATGTGGCCGAAGCCATGCCGCTCGCGCAAAACCTCGACTCGCGAAATCGAGAGCGGCAAAAAATCGAAAGCAGCATCGCGGACGAAGTCATCGGCACGGTGAAATCGAAGTTCGATCCGCAAAAAGATTTCGTCATCGTCGAAGGCCGATTGCTCTGGCACATCGGCGTCGTCGGCATTGTCGCGTCGCGCGTGTTGCAGCAGTTTTATCGCCCTACCATCATCGTCGGTGGCGAGGGAACGGAGTGGCGCGGCTCGGGACGCAGCATCGCGGGCTTCGATCTGGCGGCGGCACTGCGCGAGTGCGGAGATTTGCTGATTCGCCATGGCGGCCACGCGATGGCGGCGGGGCTGACGATCCATTGCGACAAACTTGATCTGTTCCGGACGCGCATGAACGAACTGGCGCGCCGCGCGTTGAAGCCGGACGATTTGCAGCCGCCATTGCGGATTGACGCGGAAGTCGCGCTCGAAGAATTGAATCTTGCGACGCTCGGCGAGTTGAATCGTCTGCTCCCGACCGGGCAGGGAAATCCGCCCGTCCAATTTGCCGCGCGCGGCGTGACGCACCAACGCCCGCTCCAGCGCATGGGCGCGGAAAAGCAGCACGTTAAAATGTGGGTCAACGACGGCACGGCCACGCACGAAGCCGTCTGGTGGCGCGCAGGAAATGAATCGCTGCCCGTCGGGAAATTCGACCTCGCCTTCGCACCGCAGATCAATGACTACAACGGCTCGCGTGCTGTGCAGTTGAAAGTTTTGGATTGGCGGGCGGCAGCCAGTTGAAGGTTGCAAGGTGAAAGTTGCAGGTTGCGGAACAGCCACGTTGCAGAGTAATCTTTTTCCATGAGCGTCGAGCAACTCGAAGAATCGGTGTTGAAATTAAAGCCCGAGGAGCGGGAGCGCTTTTTGGACTGGCTTTATCAACACGAAGCGGAACTCGTCAGGCCGGATTACATTCATCCCGAAGTTCAAGCCGAGATTCTCCGTCGCCGCGAAGAAGCGCTGGCTCACCCCGAGCGACTTGAGCCGTGGGAAGGAACGACTGATCGCGTCCGAGCGCGCCTGCATGAAATTCGTCATCAGAAGGCCGAGGCTCGTTGAAGAAGATCAACTCGCTGCCGCTCTCTGGTATGACGAACAACTGCCGGGACTTGGCGATGGTTTTCTCGATGAATCGGAAGCTGTCGTCAACTCGCTGGCTGAAGACGCGCTCATTTACTCCATCCGATTTGGCGACGTGCGTTGCGTTCGACTGCGGCGCTTCAAAAGATACGGAGTCTTCTACATGATACTCGGACAAGAAGTCGTTTTGATTGCGATCCATCACGGCTCGCGCGACCCGCGTTGGTTGCGCGAGCGTCGGAAACAACTCGATTAAATGAACACTGCCATCATCGTCGCTGCAGGAAAAGGAACTCGCATGGGAAAAAGCGTGGACAAACTTTTTCTCGAAATCGCGGGCGAGCCGATTCTCGCCCACACATGGCGTCGGTTCGACGACTCGCCGGTGATTGATGAAATCGTCGTCGTCGTGCGCGATGGGTTGCAAAACGATGTCGAGCAACTTGGCGCGAAGTTCAAAAAAAAATTCAAAGTCGTCGCAGGCGGCGCGGAGCGGCAGGATTCGGTCTGGAACGGACTCGAAGCCGTTTCGCCGTCGTGCGAAATCGTCGCGATTCAGGATGGCGCGCGGCCCTGTGCGAGTTCGGAATTGATTGCGGCCACGATTGATGCGGCGCGCGAAATCGGCGCAGCGGTCGCAACGCAGCCCGTCACCGACACCATCAAAGAATCCCACGACGGGAAAATCGTGGAACGAACTCTCGACCGCTCTAAACTTTGGGCGGTGCAAACTCCGCAGACGTTTCGGCTGGAGATCATCCGTCGCGCGCTGACTGAAGTCCGCAAGCGCGGTTTGGTCGTCACCGATGACACGGCAGCGTGCGAGTTGGTCGGACAGGCGGTGAAGCTCGTCGCGAGCGCGTCGCCGAATCCTAAGGTGACGAGGCCGGAGGACCTGGCTTTTGTGGAAATGCTCTTGAAAAAACCACCAAGCTCCAGGCACCAAGCTCCAGAGAAGCTCCAATCATCAAGCTCCAAATAATTGCGGCTTGGTTTAAGTCGCGCCGGGAATCCTTTTTTGATGTTTGGGATTTGAAGTTTCTCTGGAGCTTGGTGCTTGGAATTTGGAGCTTTCGTCATGCTTTCTTGCCAATCCCGCTCACGCCGCTTATCGTTTGCTAAACTTAGATTCAGTCTCATGAAACGTCGCATCATTTTCAGTCTTCTCGTGGTCGCGCTCGCGGCCAATCTCGTCATCGGAGCGAAGGTTTATTTCACAACCGCGCACGCCGCCGGCAAGGACAACGCCTACCCGAGCCTCGAACTTTTTTCCTTCGTCATGGAAAAAGTCCGCAAGGATTACGTGGACGGAAAGGATGTGACGTATCAAGACCTCGTCTATGGCTCGCTTAAAGGAATGATCAACACGCTCGACCCGCACAGCGAATTCATGGAGCCGTCCAAGTTCAAGGAGTTGCAGGACGACACCGAGGGGCATTTCGGCGGGCTGGGCATCGTCATTTCCGTGCGTGACAATTTCATCACCGTCATCGCGCCGATGGAGGACACGCCGGGTTTCAAGGCGGGAATCCTCACCGGCGACCGCATCATCAAGATTGACGGCAGGAGCACCGAGAAGATGTCGCTGACCGACGCCGTGAAAAATCTCCGAGGCGATCCCGGCACGGACGTGAGCATCACGGTGTTGCGGCCCTCGTCAGGCAAAGTGAAGGACTACAAGTTGACCCGCGCTGAGATCAAAGTGGACATGGCCAAGGACATCAACGGTAAAAAGGAATTTCCGCTCGGCGAAAACAACATCGGCTACGTGCGCCTCGTGCAGTTCGGCGACAAGACCGGCAGCGAACTCGATGCCGCGCTCCGCAAATTGAAATCGCAGGGCATGCGCGCGCTCGTCCTTGATTTGCGCGGCAATCCCGGCGGATTGCTCGATCAAGCCGTGGAAGTTTGCGAAAAATTTCTGGCGCGTGGAAAACTCATCGTCACCACCGAAGGCCGCAACACACTGCAAAATTCCCGCCGCGTTGCGGGCGGACGCGGCGACATGCTCGTGAACAAGGACGGCACGACGATGCCCATCGTGATTCTCGTGAACATGGGCAGCGCCAGCGCCTCAGAAATCGTCGCGGGTTGTTTGCAGGATCTGAAACGCGCCATCGTTCTTGGCGAGCAAACCTTTGGCAAAGGCTCCGTGCAAAGCATTTTGCCGTTGCCGGCCCAAAATGACGGCAGCGTGCCCGCGTTGCGGCTGACAACCGCCAAGTATTACACGCCCAGCCACAAGGTCATTCATGAGCAGGGCATCACGCCGGACGTTCCCGTGACGATGACCTACGAACAGGAAGTGGCGCTCCAAATGAAACGCCTGCCCGGCGGACTCGAATCTCTCAACGAAAAAGACCGCGCGATGGCGGAGAAGGCGCACGACGTCCAGCTTGAACGCGCGATGGATCTGCTCAAAGGAATCATGATCATCACGTCCCGCGAAAACGGCTCGCAGAAAATGGCGGGCAAGCCAGAAAAAGTGGCGGCGGCGCAATGAAGTCCGAAGTGTGAAGTGCGGAAGACGAACTCGCACTTCGACCTTCTCCATTCGAACTTCAAATGACCCTCCTCGCCTTCGAAACTTCCTGCGATGAAACCAGCGCCGCCGTCGTCCAAAACGGTCTCGTGCTGTCGAGCGTCGTCTCCTCGCAAATCAAACTTCATGCGGAATACGGCGGCGTTGTTCCTGAACTTGCCGCGCGCGAGCATTTGCGAAATTTGATTCCAGTCACGAACGCGGCATTGCATGAAAGCGGCGTGAACATTGGCGAAATTGACGCCATCGCCGCCACTCAAGGACCGGGCTTGCCGAGCGCGCTCATGGTCGGCTTCAACGCTGCGCAGACGATGGCGTTCGTTCTGAGAAAGCCGTTTCTCGGCATTCATCATCATGAAGCGCACTTGTATTCACCGTGGGTTCGGTCTTGTTCTGAAATGGGGAGCGCACGCGCCTCGCGTGCGACCGACGACGCCCTCGTCGTCGGCACGAACTCGGCTGGACGTCCGAATGTTCGGCGCGAGGGCGCGCTGAACAGCAGCCGAGGCGGCTGCGCTCCCCAAAAACTGACGTTCGCAGCCGACTTCGATTCTTTCCAACCCAACGTCTCGCTCATCGTCAGCGGCGGCCACACGATGCTCGTCCACGTGGAAGCGGAATTGAAACATCGCGTTCTCGGCTCGACGGTTGACGACGCCGCCGGCGAATGTTTCGACAAAGTCGGCAAACTTCTCGGCCTCCAGTATCCCGCCGGGCCGGAGATTGACCGCATCGCCGAACAGGGAAACCCGCGCGCGTTTGATTTTCCGCGACCGATGATCCACGAGCCGCACGACGATTTCAGTTTCAGCGGCCTGAAAACTTCCGTGCGCTATTTCGTCCGCGACCATCCGAAGACGCTCGAAGATTCACAGGACTTGCGCGACTTGTGCGCGAGCGTGCAGGCCGCAATCGTGGATGTGCTGGTGAAGAAAACCATCCGCGCCGCGAAAAAACTGCGCGTGAACTGCGTCACCGCATCCGGCGGCGTGACGTGCAACCGTTCACTGCGAAAGGAATTGGCCGCAGCCTGCCAACGCGAAAGCTTCAAGCTGCGGCTCGCCGAAAAAGGTCTCTGCACCGACAACGCCGCGATGATTGGGATTTTGGCAGAACGAAAATTGTTGAAAGGCGAATCGCCGCGCAGTTACGACGCCGACATCGCGCCCGGCCTGCAACTCGCGTGATTTACTTTCGGAGGGACGAGCTCTGCGAGTCCCTAACTTTTTGTGAAATGAAGTCAGGGCGTCGTGGAACTCCGCCCTCCGAAATTTTGAGTGAACACTCTAATACCAGACCAGCTTGATTGCGTCTCGCAACTCTGCCCGGCGTGCGGCCTGTGCTGCAACGGTGTTTTGTTCGGCGACGTTGAACTGCAGCGCGGCGACGACGCAAAAAAACTGGCCGCGCTCGGAATGGATTTGCAGAAAAAGAAGAACGGAAAAATCTGTTTCACGCAGCCTTGCGCCTGCTTCGATGGAAAACTTTGCAGCATCTACGAAAACCGTCCCAAGCGCTGCCGCACATTTGAGTGCCGCTTGCTCGAACGGACGCAATCGGGAAAGGTCACGACCACATCCGCGCTCAAGGCGATTACCGAAGCGCGCCGCGTCGCCGATGAAGTGCGGAAACTTGTCCGCGAACTTGGCCAGCGCGACGAGAAGATGCCGCTGAACCGCCGCTATGCTGAAATCATGTCGCAACCGATTGACCTTGCGGACGAGGAAAACGCCGGGCGTCGCGGTGAATTGATGCTGGCCGTCCACAAGCTCACGAAAATTTTGGAGCGGGATTTTTTGGCGTGAAGATGGTGGCACAGGCCTCCGGCCTGTTGATTCCGGCGTCCCGCCGGAATCCGTGGTAGGAGTCCGAAATCCACAGCCATCGGTCGGCAATTGGTAAAAGTTCTCTTTCGACGAAATTCGGCGGGACGCCGAATTTGACGCGCGAGACGCGCGTGCTACCCGAGGTTTTTGCAAAACCGCTCGATGCGCTCCAAGCCCTTCTCGATGTTCGCCATGTTGGTTGCGTAGCTGATGCGTAGACAGTCGTCCGCGCCGAAGGCGATGCCGGGAACGGCGGCGACTTTTTCCTGTTCCAAAAGTTTCGCGCAGAAGTCGGCGGACTTGATGCCGGTTTTGGAGATGTTCGGGAACAGGTAGAACGCGCCCTTGGCGTTGACGCAGGAAATTCCGGGGATCGTGTTCAACTTTTTCCAGGCGTAGGTGCGGCGTTTGTTGTATTCAGCGAGCCAGCCTTTCAAATGTTCCTGCGACCCGTTGAGCGCGGCGACGCCGCCGCGTTGCGCGAACGAAGTCGGGTTGCTCGTGCTGTGGCTTTGGATCGCGTCAATCGCTTTGGCAATCGGCTCAGGCGCGGCGCACCAACCGAGTCGCCAGCCGGTCATGCTCCACGCTTTGGCGAAACCGTGGACGAGAATCGTGTGCTCGAAATGCGCCTGCGAAAAGCTGGCGACACTTTTGTGAACCGCGCCGTCGTAAAGCAGATGCTCGTAAATTTCGTCGCTCATGATGAGAACGCCGCGCTCGACGCAGATGTCGCCGAGAACTTTTATTTCTTCGGGCGTGTAAACCGAGCCGGTCGGATTGCTTGGCGAGTTGAGCAGAAAAATTCTTGTGCGCGGCGTGATGGCGGCGCGGAGTTGCTCGGGCGTGATCTTGAATTCCGTTTTGTCCGTCGTCGTGATGATGACCGGTTTTGCGCCGGCGAGTTTCACCATTTCCGGGTAGCTCAACCAATACGGCGCGGGGATGATGACTTCGTCGCCTTCCTGACAGGTCGCGAGGATGACGTTGTAGCAGGAATGTTTACCGCCGCACGAGACGATGATTTGGGACGGCTTGTAGTTGAGGCCGTTTTCGCGCTTGTGTTTGTCGGCGATGGCCTGGCGCAGTTCGGGAATGCCCGCAGCCGGAGTGTATTTCGTGAAGCCCGCGTCCAGCGCGGCTTTGGCGGCGTCTTTGATGTGTTGCGGCGTGTCGAAATCCGGTTCGCCCGCGCCGAAACCGACGACGTCAATGCCATCGGCCTTCATCTGCTTGGCCTTGGAATCAATCGCCAGCGTGAGCGACGGCGAGAGCGACGCGGCGCGTTGAGAGATTTTGTAGTTCATCGAATCACGCGCAGGAAATTAGCGGCGAACAGGCGAAGCGCAAGCCGGGAATTTCCTTGGATCAATCCGGCTTGCGAACGGCTGCTTGAACGCGGCGGTAATCCGGCCATTCGTCCGCCAGCACATTTTGCCCGAGATAGCGGTGGACCTTCGGAACATTCCATTTCCACCGTTCAGCGTGGCCGTCGGCAAAAGAGAAACAGCCGCCCTGATTGTGGCGATTGGCCGGGAGGTCCCACCATATCTCCGTGTAGGGTGAGCCGGGCCACGGAATGCCGAACAGCGCGTCGAGAATGGTGTCTTCATGCACGTCTGCAAAAATGAAAAGCTGCGGCCCATTTTGGATTTGTGTGTAGCGCTGGTAACTTGGAATCCACCACGTCGAGGAATTTTCTCCTCCAAGTCCGTTGATGGACATGCTCAAGTTGTAGCTGCGTGTGCGGGGAATGTTCAGAACTTGACCGTCCAAAGTGTAAACGGGCGCGCGGTCGGCGGGGCAATGGTAAATAGCGGTGCTCCGGTTGTAGGTGAACAGATAGCCATTCTCGACGTTCGTGGTGCTCACATCGGCGCGGGCGTTGCCGGGACACCAGGTTTGGTTGAGATCGAGGCCGGGAATCGGCAGGCCGGTGGAGATGTCGTAAACCGAATTGTTCGGCGGCAGGCGGTCGCCGTGGTCGTGCGAATACATCGCCCAGCAGGTTGTGAGCTGCTTCAAATTATTCAGACAGGAAATCGTCCACGCCCGCTGTTTGGATTTGGCCAGCGCGGGTAACAGCAGGGCGGCGAGAATCCCGATGATCGCGATGACGACGAGCAATTCAATCAGCGTGAAGCCGGATTTTTTCATGCGGCAAAAAGAGTATTGCGATGAAAGGAAGTTAATCGCAGGTGGAAATTTAACCAGTCAATTGTTGGCC
The DNA here is from genome assembly GCA_964389025.1 of uncultured Verrucomicrobiota bacterium. Taxonomy (GTDB): domain Bacteria; phylum Verrucomicrobiota; class Verrucomicrobiia; order Limisphaerales; family CAYMCQ01; genus CAYMCQ01. The sequence goes on along the minus strand of CAYMCQ010000033.1, from coordinate 6,396 downwards.
GGAGCGCGGACATTCCTGTCTGCAGTGATTTGACGCCCGAAAAGCTGGCAGAGCGCCAAGGCCGTCGGTCGTTCGGCTTTTGCTGCGGACGGGAATGTCCGCGCGCCGTCAATACACCAGCAGTTCGATTAACTGAAGCCCGCGGTTGGTCAGTTCCCAACGACCGGATCGTTTCGTGACCAGTTTGCGGCACGGATATTTTTGCTCCTCGATTTCATTGACGCTCAGGAGTTGGAATTTGCTTTTGGATTTGATTTCGGACGCGGCGCGGGGAATCAACTCGAACGGAAGGCCGTTGAAGTTCAGCGCGATCTCATAACCAGCCACGCCTTCTTTCTCGGCCTTGGGATTGGCGCGGATGAATTGCGGATACCGCCGCAGCCACGGAAAATTTGTGCTGCGCACGAAGACGCGGCAGAGCACTGCCTGATTTCTCACAGCGGAGACAAGATTGAAATTTTTTCCGAGCCGTTGTTGTTCACGCAGGATCGGCAGCGGGTCAATGGCGATGAGGTTTTGCCCGTTCCAATCGCCGTGGTCGTTGCGCTGGCCGGGAAAATTTTTCCGATACCAGCTCGCGAAGCGGTCGTTGACGAGCAGATCGAGTTCAAAGTGAACGTGCGCGCGCTCCTTTGAAATGCCCTCCTTCGTGTTCGTCGTTCTGCCCATCGTGGCGATGACTTCGCCGGCTTTGATTGGCGCGCCGGATTTCAAACCGTCGCGAATTTTGCCGAGGTGCGCGTAGAGGGAATAAATTTCCAGGGCGTCAATTCGATGGCGCAGGAGGATGTAATTTCCATAGTTTGAAAGCGGCGGTGTGCGATTGATGTAGGCGACGGTGCCGTCGGCGGTCGCCATCACCGGGTCGGTCGGCTCGCCGCGTTTGTCGCGATGCAGGCAGCGGATGTCGAGTCCCTCGTGCATCTGTCGGCCTTCAGTGCGCACGCAGCCGAACGTGCCGCTGGTCCACGGTTTGCCGGTGGTGCCGACGAAAAAACTTTCTTCACCGCCTTTCTCAAACAGCGCGCGGTTGGCGGTCGGGAGAAGAAAATTTTCCGCGCGCAGTTGCAACGCAGCCAACTGGCAAAGCGCGAATGCAAAAAGGCTGCAAACCCTACCTTGGCTTGAGTTCATCGGAAAAAGCCGGCGGGCGGTCAAATTTTTTGTGCGGCTTCACTTTGTTCGCGAGATTGTTCAGGCCGCGAACGATGCGCTCGGCTTCTTCGCGGGTGGCGTCGGGTGTGAACGTGATGATGCCATCGGTCATGCGCCGCTGGATCGCAGGCGCGGCGAGCCAACGCTGCTGGCCAAAGCTGCTTTCGATGGCGATGTGTTTGCCGGGATTGCCGCCGGTGACGTTGCCGAGCATGAGCGCGCCGTGCCAGTCGAATTTGATCTGGATGAGAAACGAATTGTTCCAATCCACGACCGATGCCTCCTCGACAAAACGCTCGTCCAGGAATGATGAATCCTGAATTTGCAGCGGTGTCGGGTGCTCGCGCAAAATCGAAACTGTTCTGGAGCGTCCCGCATCGGAATCGTTCGCTTCGAGGTAAAGGCGGATGGCGGTCGTCTCCTTGTCGCGTTTGTCGCCGGTGGTCTTGCAGCCGGCGAGGCACGCGCAGAAAACAACGAGCGCGGTTTGGGCGAAACAGATTTTCATTGCGGAGCGCATTTGATTTCCGCGATTATGCCGGAACGATATGAGCAGACAATCCAACAAAGTGATAAAACGAAAACGGCGGCAGCGTTACATCAAACGAAAAGAGGCCGCGAAAAAAGCGAAACGAAAACCCGCCGCCGCAGCCGCGTCCGTGTGACCGGCGGCAGCGATTTTTCACAGCCATCCGAACAGGACGGCTTTTTTGTTTCAGCGATGGGCGCGGAAAAATTTCTGCGAAGTGATTCCCAAAACTTGTCCACAAGACCGCCGCAAAGGGTTTTCTCAGCGCAAAAAATAGAAATTGAAAAGCGCAAGACCTCCTTTGTTTGCAGGCTTATTTGCGCTTGTTCACTTTTTATTCACAAGTGCTTGCGGTGAACAACCCTGTGCATAACAAAACGTAGGCAGGATGAAAAAGTGTGCTAGTCTCGTTGCGTTCTTTGAAAGAACTGAGAGAGCGGGCGATGGACGAAAGAAAGTTGCAGCGCAGCTCAGTGATAATCCCGGGCAACCGGGGAAAGGTTGAGTCAGGCTGGTTGACACAACCCCTCTTAAGGCTGCATCGCAAGGTGCGGAGACGGAGGCAGGATTCACCAGTTCCTCTGACGGCGTTCGCGCGCTGTCAGTAACGCGAAAAGGAACCTGGCGGCTAGGAACGATTAGAAACCGTCCCGAACCGAGTCAAGTAGCTCAGGGAAGTTTCGAACCTGAGCGAATCGCAGTTACCCAAGAGGTAAACGGTTGCTACTGCGCATCAGCACGGTGCGGATGGCTCTGGCGGATTCAAAAACAAAAAAGAAACCCGCCAAAAGAAAATCGTCGAAAGACGGACAAAAAGAGCATTTGAACCGGGAAGAACATTCGGCCAAGGCAAAGCCGGTGAAAAACTTCCGGAACGCCGGCGATGTTACAAACGACACCGCTGGCTTGTGAGCGAAAAGCGACCTGAGAGTGAAGAGGCGAGACCCGTGGCATCGGGCAAACGCACCGCCAAAAGCGGTGGCTGACTCGATGCAAATGGTCAAGACGCGGAAAAATGAATCATGAACGTGTCTTGATCTGGTTTGCAAGCCGGTGGCGCAACCACCAGTTGAAGCAAGCTGAAAAGCCTCACTTGAAATTCAGTGCTCGCAAGACACTGGACGGCCCTGCTATGAGGCCGGAAACTCCGCTTGCCGTGGAGAATGGCGTCGGGAAGCTGGCAGCCCCTAAGAAGGCGCCCAATGCCAGCGCGGGAAAGAGAGATTGGCGAACTCCCATTCCCAAATTTTGTCCTCATTTGACCGCAAGGTCAGGTGGGGACATTTTTTATTTCCCGGTTCTGAATCCCTATCAAAAAAACCTCCAAGATTTGGGAAAGCTTATGCCTTCCCGGTCAATTACAGTCAAAGAAAGCCGCCCCGCGCACGCGAAGCCGTGGAACGGTTGATCTCCGGAGAAACTAGACGCGCAGGTCATTGGATTGGAACGAGGCGGTAGTTGAGGGTGGTGGCCATGCTTTGCAGGCGCGCGAGGTTTTTGCGTTTCATTTTTTCCTCCTCTTGGGCGAAGACTTCCGGGTTGAACGGTTGCTTGAACTTGAGCAGATGCCACAGGATGCGCGCCAGTTTGTGCGCCATGGCCGTGATGGCCTTGGGGCTGCCCAGTCGCGCCTTCCATCGCCGGTATAAATCTCCGAAGTAGTTCTTGGCCTGCCACAGGCTTTGCGCCGCCAGGCGCAACGCCTCGGCCACGCGGCTCTTCACGTCGCGCGTGCGCACGCTGTAAATCTTCCCGCCCGTGATCCGGTTGTCCGGACACAGCCCCAGCCAGCTCGCAAAATGTTTGGCCGTGGGGAACTTCTCCGCGAACTCCGGTCCGAGTTCGCACAACAGCACCAGCACGGTCGGCGTTTGGAAGCCGGGCACCGCCGTCAGATCCACGCCCAGCACACGGCAACATTCCTCCCGCGCCGCGAACTGCGGTTCGTTGCGCTGCGCCTTTTTGTGGCTCGATTTGGCCGGAGCCGGCGGTGCGGCCGTCGCGTCGGCGCGCGTGTCGAAGGTCTGGAGCATTTGCTCCATCTGCGCGTCACATTCGCGGATGAGCGCCTGATGCTGCTGCCACAGCACCTGGGTTTGCTTGAGCGTGAAGAGATGTTCTGCGCGCCAGTCGCCGCGCAGACTTTTGGCGATGATCTCGCGGCTGGCTTTGATGCGATGATCCTTGAGCGCGGCGAGCGTGTGCGGATCCCGTTCGCCCGCGAGGATCGCGCCCAGGATGGCCTGGCCCGTCACGCCGGTCAGATCGCTGATGACAGGGTGGAATTGCACATTCATTTGCGTGAACGCCTTGTGCAGGTGGCTGACGCAACGGCTCGCGCCGCGCAGCAGGGAGTCGCGGTGACGGAGGATCGTGCGCACGGCGCAGACCTGGTCGGCCGCGCGGAAGCTGCCGCGCAACAAGCCGACGGTGTGCAGGTATTGCAGCCATTGGCAGTCCTGCACGTCGGTCTTGCGACCGGGCAGGTTTTTGCAGTGGCGCGCGTTGACGAGGCAGACTTCGATCCCGGCGGCTTCGAGGATTTGAAAAAGCGGGATCCAGTAAACGCCGGTGGACTCCATCGCCACGGTGGTGACGTGACATTCCTGCAACCAGTCCCGCAAGGCGTGGAGGTCCTCGGTGAAAGTGGGGAAGGAGCGGACGTTGCGGGCGCAGTCACCGGGCGGGACGGCGACGTAGATTTCGCGCGCACCGATGTCAATGCCGGCGGCGTGAGGATGAAGGACGGGGAGTTGCGGGGAGGCTTTGGCTTTTGGCGGGTTGCTTTTGAGACGCGGATTCATAGGATGCCTTTGGTTAAGGGTTGATGGCGGGCGGTGCGGCCCGCAGCGTCGAATAGCAAGTGGGCAGTCGCCTGAACGGGATGACGAGGCTGGCGTGAACCAGCCTGCGTCTCACCAGTGACTTGCACGGCGGCTGCGGCCCCAAGCTAACCCACGGGTTCGCTGAAACACCATTGGCAGGCCGGGGTTCGGTGCTGACACCACCCGCCGTCAACAAACAACAAATAATACGCCCGAACACAAGCGACGCTCGATGGCTGAAATGTTTCTTGCGTCATTGCCCCTCGTCCGACGAGGTTGGTTCGCTAACCCGTCGTTGCCACCATGATAAACCCGTAGGTCGGCGCGGCAACCTTAGTTTTCAACGACTGCGACCCGAGGGCAGCAGGCTGACGGCTGTGGCGGGAGCCGATTCACTGCCCCGCGTAAAACGCATCCACCTTCGCCGCCACGTCTTTGTAGCCGATGTCCGCTTCGTAAATCTGCTTGAACTGCTCGATGGCTTCCTCGCGCTTGCCCATTTTTTCGAGCACCACGCCGAGGCTGTAGATCAAATCCTTCTTCTCCTCGTCGAAGACCACCTTCTCCTTGATCGCCTCCTGAAATTTCCGAGCGGCCATGTCGTTCATGTTTTTGCGCGCGTAACATTGCGCCAGAAAACCCATCGCCGCGACTTTCTTGTTCGGATTGGTCTGCGCCTTCTGAAATTCCTGGATCGCCTCGTTGATTTTTCCCGCTTGAAAATAAAGCTGCCCAAGCTCGAACCGGATCGAAAGTTCGGTGGGAAATTTTTCCGCGCGCTTCTGGCACTCGGCCAGTTGAAACGCCTGCTGCTCCGCCTTGAGTTTCGCGACCTGCTCGGCGTGGTCGGGCGCGAACGGATTCAGCTCCGCTTCCGCTGCGGCGAACTTTTTCACCATCATCTCCGCGATCGCCCGGTCGAGCGACGGGTCGTTGCCCGCTTCGACCGTTGCCTTGAGTTTGCCGTAAAATTCAAGCGACTTGTCGAACTGCTTTTTCTGCGAGTAAAGTTCGGCGAGGTTGCGAATCAATTTCAAGTTGTTCGGCTCGGATTTCAGCCGCGCCTCGTATTCGCCGATCAACCTCGCCGCCACATCCTCGGTTTTATGCGCGCGGTTTTCCTGCTCCAGAGAAACCGCCTCATCCTTGTCCTTCAAAATGTCGCGGAACGAACCTTTGCCGCCTTCGAGCGCATCGTAGCCGCCCTCTCGCATCGTGCGGCGGGCAGAAATATTTTTAAGCGCCTTTGAAATATCAGGGTCGCCGGGATTCGCTCGGACGAGTTCGCCAAGAACCTTTTCGGCGCGCTCGACTTCGCCGATGTCCGCCAGCGCATCAGCGAATTGGATCACCAGGTCTTTGTCTTTTGGATTGTTCTGCCACAAAGTTTCCAGCGACAACACCGCCGTCTTCGGCAGACCGGCGGCGAGCGCGGCATCGGCGGCGACTTTGTGCGCGCCGGAATTGTAGGGATCGCCATTAAGGATCTGCTCCGCGATGTGCAGCGCTTCGAGCGGATTTTTGTTCAACGTCATCCGCGCTTTCGTGACCTGCGGAGTCGAACTGGCCGTGCTCATCATCTTCTTGAAAAACCCGCCGCGCTTGCCCGCCTTCTGCGACTGTGCGTTGCGCAACGACTCGCGGCAGTCGTAACACGCCGGTTCTTTTTCCAAAACCTGGGTGAACAGATCAATGGCGTAATCGAAGTTCTCGCGTTGCGCCGCTTCCTTGCCCTTGGTGTAGAGCGCGCGCAACTCGCGCGGAAGGTCATTCAGGGTTTTCTCTGCCATGAGAAAGCTTGTTCGGTTTTGCAGAAAATATCCACTTCAAAACCAGTTTTCGGAGGGCGGAGTTCCACGACGCCCTAAAAAAGATTTCCTGAAAAAT
>CAYMCQ010000032.1:0-40465 GCA_964389025.1 uncultured Verrucomicrobiota bacterium | reverse complement strand
CAGCACCCTCATTGTTGTCCTTGAAGTGCGCGAAGTAACCTCCCGGGACACCAAAAGCAACGGTGGGAAGCGCCGTGAACGTCACTTGGAAGCTGCTGTATAAAACCGTGGAGCTGTTCGTGGTGTAAGGCCCGCCCTGCAACGAAGCGTTGATGTCCTGGGAATTAAAACTCGCAACTACAATCGCATTGCCCGAAACATTTACTGGAGTGGTGCCACTATGAGCAATCCACGGCGAACCGGCAGCGTCCACGACAGGCCCGTCCGGGTAGGTAAAGGTGTCGCTCAAGACAATTTCAGCCTGCGTGATGGCTGCCGTGGCGGATAAGAGGCAAAGGGTGAGGGTGATTTTTTTCATGGGAGGATTGGATGTGGTTTTGTCTCGCTCGTTTCAGTGTCAAAAATTTTTGCTGATGTGGATCGGCAACTTGATCATGGTGTCGTGGACGTTGGATACCAGTAGAATGCCCTTTCACGTTCCCATTCTTTTGATGCCGAATTTGATTCGCTCACAGTTCTGATAAAATCATTTGTTCTGCCGGAACGCGCGCTTCCATCGCACATGGCCATGTTTCCCCGCTTGCCGCCGGAATGCCGGCCAACCGCATATTGTCCCGTCACGTTCGACTGCGCGGGGCCGGTGTTGTATTGAGAATTCGGATCAACCTCGGCCATCAGGATGGTATCACTTGATTTTGGGATTCCAGAGAATTTGGTCTGGGCGGCGCCAGCAAGACGGGCGCTCCTGTTGACGCAAACCCGTCCATTTTCTCCATACATAAAAAATGCGCGGCTGATGTTCGGCGGGTTGGCGTAAGGTGCCGTGGGATTGTTTGGCTGCGGACAACCGGGGTCGGAAAAAATGGAACGCGTTTCCGGCAATGGAGGGGCGGTCGGAGTTCCCTGGTAAAGCTCCGTCAATTTTTTCTGGCCAAGAAAAACCGGAACGCTGTTATACCATGCTTCGGTCGCGTTGCCGCTGGCGACATCGGTGATAGGCAACACGGTGTTGCCCTCTTCGGGGACATTGTCGTTGTAGTCTTCCGCATACATTCTGAATCCCAGCGCCCATTGTTTCATGTTGTTCAAACATGAAATCGCCTTGGCCTTGTCCTTCGCCTTCGCCAGCGCGGGCAGCAACAGCCCGGCAAGGATTGCGATGATGGCGATGACGACAAGAAGTTCGATGAGAGTAAATGCACGCGAATTCTTGCTGACTGGATAATGTCGAGAAGTCATAAAAGCTTTTTCGTTCTTGCGCGATGGTTTATTTCGCACGGCTCTGGGTCGTTAGTTGATTTCAACCCAAGTCTATCGTTTGGGTTTCAGGAAATCAAGAGATTCGTTTCAAACTTATTAGCCGCGAATCCGCAGCTTTTTCACAGATAAAATCGCCGGAAAAATTCATTAACTTTTGCTCCGCCAGCCGTTATTATCATGCCATCGTGTTCAAGCCGCGCTCCATCTTTTTTTCAAAATTTCCCGCCGCCTCAATCGCTTTGGCGGCCTCCAGCCTCTGCGGGGCGGACTGGCCGATGTTTCGCGGCAGCCCTGACCTAAGAGGCGTGACGGACGAAAAAATTCCCGCCAAACCCGCCCTACTTTGGACGTTCAAAACCGGCTCACAAGCGCGTCCGACAGAAGTGCGTTCGACGGCAGCCATAGTCGCAAATCAGGTTTTCATCGGCTCAAACGACGGAAACGTCTATGCGCTCAACGCCACCAGCGGCCAAAAACTTTGGGCGTTCAAAACCGGCGACCGCGTCGAATCGCCGCCGCTGGTTCTCGACGGAAAAGTTTTCGTCGGCTCGGCGGATGGCTGGCTCTACGCGCTCGACGCGAAAACCGGAAAACAACTTTGGAAATACGAAACCGGCGACAAAATCCTCGGCGCGGCGAATTGGGTGAAGTCGCCGAAAGGCGATGCGAATTGGATACTGGTTGGCAGCTATGATTTCCGATTGCATTGCGTTGACGCCGCGACGGGAAAAACGAACTGGACTTACGAGAGCAGCAATTACATCAACGGCTCGCCCGCCGTGGCCGACGGGAAAACAGTCTTCGGCGGATGCGATGCCATCCTTCATGTCATCTCACTGGCGGATGGCAGGGAGTTGAAACACATAGAGGCCGGCGCATACATTGCCGCGTCGGTCGCCGTTCAAAACGGACGCGCCTACTTCGGCCATTTCGACAATGAATTTCTCTGCGTGGATTTGAACTCGAATCCGGAGGGCGGAGTTCCACGACGCCCTGACCAAAAAGATGATGGGCGTCGTGGGACTCCGCCCTCCGACAATTTGGAAACCAACTCTCCTGTCGTCTGGCGCTTTCGCGACCGCGAGTTCGCCTATTTCGCCTCGCCTGCCGTCACGCGCGACCGCGTCGTCTTCGGCGGGCGCGACAAGCAGCTTCACTGCGTCCGCGCCGACGACGGCAAGCCGCTCTGGTCGTTCGCCACGCGCGGCAGGGTGGACAGCTCGCCGGTGATTGCCGGCGACAAAGTTGTCGTCGGCTCGGACGATGGGCGCGTGTATATTGTTTCCCTGAACGACGGCAAGGAAATCTGGTCTTATGAAATTGGCGGGTCGGTCGGCAGTTCGCCCGCCGTGGCCGACGGAAAAATTGTGATCGGCAGCGATGACGGCAGCGTCTATTGCTTCGGCGAAAAGAAGAAATGAAAAGCACCAAACTCCAACGTCCAAGCACCAGAGAAACACCAACATCCAAACACCAAATAAGCGGCGACTCTGCCATTTTAGAGCTTGGAGCTTGGAGATTCTCTGGATGTTGGTGCTTGGACGTTGGAGCTTTACTTCAGGGACTCCTCATGTCGTCTCCTGCCACTCAAAAGATTTCATGAGCGCAGTCGTCGAAAACCCCAAATCCCCGCCGCTCGAAAAAGCAACGACGGTCGGCAACTATTTCGTTTCCAACTACCCGCCGTTCTCATTTTGGAAACCGGAATTCGTGCCGCAGATTTTGCGCGCGCTCGAACGTCCGCCCGTTGGCAATTGGCAATCGGCTATCGGCAATCACCAATCCACTCCGCCGCTCGGGATTTATTTGCACATTCCCTTTTGCCGCAAACGCTGTCACTTTTGTTACTTCAAAGTTTATACAGACAAAGATTCCTCCGAGATCCGCGCTTACATTGACGCGACACTGCGCGAGCTTTCCATTTACGCGAAGAAGCCGGTCATCGGCGGGCGCGCGGCGAACTTTGTCTATTTTGGCGGCGGCACACCGTCGTATCTTTCCGAGAGCCAGCTTCAATATCTCACCGACGAGATGAAAAAACTCATTCCGTGGGACGGCGTCGAGGAAGTCACATTCGAATGCGAGCCGGGCACGCTCACCGATCACAAGTTGAAAACCATTCGCGACGCGGGCGTGACGCGATTGAGCCTCGGCATCGAAAATTTTTCCGACCACATTCTGGAGATCAACGGGCGCGCGCATCGCTCGAAGGAAGTTTATCGCGCTTACAATTACGCCCGCGAAATAGGTTTTCCGCAGATCAACGTTGACCTCATCGCCGGCATGGTCGAGGAGACCGGGGACAACTGGCGCGATTGCGTCGCCAAGACCATCGCGCTCGCGCCCGACAGCGTGACGATTTACGAGATGGAGATTCCCTACAACACGACGATCTACCAGCAGATGAAAGCGGAGGGAAAGCTCGTTGCGCCTGTCGCCGATTGGGACGTGAAGCGCGCGTGGGTGAATTATGCTTTCGGCGAACTTGAAAAAAACGGCTACACCGTCGCCAGCGCCTACACCGCCGTGAGAGGTGGAACAGGCCTCCGGCCTGTTGTTTCCGGCGTCCCGCCGGAAACCGTTGAGAGGCGGGAATCTTTTGATGTCAGAACGTCCAGGAGCAGTCGTAATCCCTCAACGAAATTCGGCGAGACGCCGAATTTAACGGGCGGGACGCCCGTTCCACCCACGAAGTTTGTTTACCGCGATAAACTTTGGGCGGGCGCCGATTTGCTGTCGCTCGGCGTGGCGAGCTTCGGCCACTTCAGCGGCACGCATTACCAAAACCATCACGACTTCGAAACTTACGTCGGCAAAATCAACGCAGGCGAACTGCCGATTTTCCGCGCGCTCACGCCGACCGACGACGAGAAACTGATCCGCGAGTTCATTTTGCAACTCAAACTTGGCCGCGTGAGCAGCGATTATTTCCAGAAGAAATTCGGCGTTGACCCGCGCAAACGTTTCGCCGCGCCGCTGCAAACATTGAACGATTGGGGCTTCGGCAAAGTCGAAGGCGACACCGTGAGCCTGAACCGCGAAGGGCTGTTGCAAGTGGACCGCCTGCTCCACGAATGCTTTTTGCCGGAGCACAGGAATGCCCGTTATGCGTAGAACCGTTACCCAAGACGCTTCGCGCGCTCAAACGCCACCGAATCAGGGCCAGTTTTTGGACTGCGCCAGCCCTCCGGCGCTTTCACCGCTAAGTGAATTTTACTTGCAGGCTAATCGCGAACTTCCGCGCATCCAACAGATCACGGGCGACGAAATCTCCGAGCCATTCAAATCCCTGCTGGCGCACGATCAGGACATGACCTCGACGCTGGAAAAATTCCATGGCGTGCGCGTTCATCTGACGATTCTGCGGAACTGGCAACAGGAGGATTCATACTTTCGCGAAGTGGTTTTGGTCTTGGACGGCAGCGAAAAGCCGGTCGAGTTCGGCGCGATAAAAATCAACCTTGAGCCGTTCGAGGCCGAGCCGCGCCAGAAGATTTTGGAAGGCCATCTTCCGCTCGGACGAATTCTAAGTGACTGCGCTGTTTCTTACCACAGCAACCCGAAATCCTTTTTCATAATCCAAGCCGATGATTTCATACAAAACACGCTGGGCGTCCTGATTGGAACAACACTTTATGGACGACAAAATATTCTGAGCACGCCCAAAGGAGAAACGCTCGCGGAAATTGTAGAAATTCTGCCGCCATGAATCCGTGTTTATCCGTGTCCATCCGTGGTTAAATAATGAAAAAGGAAAATCAATTTGATGCCATCATCATCGGCGGCGGCCCGGCGGGTTCATCCGTAGCCGCGATTCTGGCTGAATATGGACACCGCGTCCTCATTCTCGAACGCGAAAAGTTTCCGCGCTATCACATCGGCGAATCGCTCATCCCGTTCACCTACGAACCATTGAAACGGCTCGGCTTGATCCCGAAGATGAAAGCCTCCGCGTTTCAGAAAAAATACAGCGTGGTTTTCATTTCGCGGAACGGCAAAGCCAGCGAGCCGTTTTATTTTTTCAATCGTTACGACCGCGACACCGTCGCGCAAACGTGGCAGGTGTTGCGTTCGGAGTTCGATGAGATGTTGTTGAATCATGCGCGAAACAAAGGCGCGGAGGTGCGTGAGGAAATGGAGGTGAAGGAGTTGATTCGCGAAGGCCAACAAAGTAGGGCAGGCATCTTGCCTGCCCGGGAAAAAGGGGAAAAGGGATTTCCCCCCCGCCCGGACAGGCAAGATGCCTGTCCTACTTTTGATAGCGTCATCGGCGTTCGCGCGCAAAACAAAGCCGGCCAAGTCGAAGAATTTTTTGCGCCGATAACTTTGGATTGCACCGGCAAGGAAGCTTTCACCGCCGTTCGAAACAACTGGCGCGTCAAAGACCCGTATCTCAACAAAGTCGCCGTGTGGACTTACTACAAAGGCTCGAAGCGCGAGCCAGGGATTGACGAAGGCCAGACCGCCGTGGCCTACGTGCCGGACAAGGGCTGGTTCTGGCACATCCCGCAGCACAACGACATGGTCAGCGTCGGCGTCGTGGCCGAAGGAAAATATCTCACGCGCGGCGGCGTGCGCGAACCGGAAAAAATTTTCAAACGCGAGATCGAGGAGAACGCCTGGATCAAAGACCATCTTTCCGTCGGCCAACAGGTCGGAAAATATTTTCTCATCAGCGAATATTCACACCACTCGCGCCACTGCGGCTGCGAAGGTTTGCTGCTCGTCGGCGATGCGTTCGCGTTTCTCGATCCCGTTTTCAGCAGCGGCCTGATGCTCGCGCTCAAAAGCGGCGTCATGGCCGGTGAAGAAATCCACAAGGCGATTTTGGAAAAAGATTTTTCAGCGGCGCGCTTCACGGATTATGGGCGTCAGATGCGCGAAGGAATTGAAAACATGCGCAAACTCGTTTACGCCTTCTACAATCCTGATTTTTCCTTCAAGCAAGTCATCGAAAAATATCCTGACGCCGCTGGCGACATCACGGACTGCCTGGCTGGCGACGTGAACAAGGATTTTTCGTCGCTCTGGAAAAAAATTTCCGATTTCGTGCCGTTGCCGGAAAATCTGCCGGTTGGTCAACCGTTTACGGAAAAAGAAAAGGAATTAACCACGGATTAACACGGATGGACACGGATTCAGACTTTTCATTTCGCGCAGTTTGTCTTTCTTATCCGTGTTTATCCGTGTCCATCCGTGGTTAAATAATCTCTGTGAACATTGTCCAAATCACACCCGGCGCAGGCGCGATGTATTGCGGAAATTGTTTCCGCGACAACGCGCTCGTCGCCGAGCTGCGGCGCATGGGCCATCACGCGCTGATGTTGCCGCTGTATCTGCCGCTCACGCTGGACGAGGAAGATCAGAGCGCGGGCACGCCGATTTTTTTCAGCGGCATCAACGTTTATCTCGGCCAGAAATCTTCGCTCTTCCGCAACGCGCCCGGCTGGCTGCGGAACGCTCTCGCGTCGCCAAAACTTTTGAAATGGGCGAGCGGCCGCGCCGCCAGCACGCGCGCGGCTGACCTCGGAGAAATTGCAATCTCAATGTTGCGCGGCGAAGAAGGAAATCAGGCGCGTGAATTGAAAGAGATGATTGCGTGGCTGAAAATGCAGGCCGCGCCGGACGTGATTTGTCTGTCGAACGCGCTGCTCGTAGGCATGGTCCGCCGCCTGAAGACGGAACTCCGGGCGCCGGTCATCTGCACATTGCAGGGCGAAGATGGTTTTCTTGACGCGCTGCCGGAACCGCATCGCGCGAGTGCGTGGCAAACGTTGGCCGAGCGCGCTCGCGAAGTGGATTTGTTCATCGCGCCGTCGAAATATTTTGCGGAGTTGATGAGCAAACGGCTCTCCTTGCCGACAGACCGGGTGCGGGTGATTTACAACGGCATAAATCTCGATGGGTTTCAAACGCATCAACGCGGCAGGGACAATCTGCCGCTTGTCCCTGAAATTTCGGACGCGCAGCAGCGCGTCCCTACCATCGGCTACTTTGCCCGCATGTGCCCGGAAAAAGGTTTGGATACACTCGTGGACGCCTATATCGCGTTGAGGAGGCGCGACCGGATCAAAAATCTGAAATTAAAAATCGGCGGAAGCTGCGGCCCGGCCGACGAAAAGTTTGTCAATGAATTGTGGCAGCAATTATCCGCCGCAAACTTGCTGGCTGACGTGGAATTGCATCCGAACCTGTCCCGCACCGGGAAAATTTCCTTCCTGAAATCGCTTTCGATTTTTTCCGTGCCCGCGACCTACGGCGAGGCGTTTGGCCTGTATGTCATCGAGGCGCTCGCCGCCGGTGTGCCCATCGTGCAACCGCGCCATGCAGCTTTTCCGGAATTGATCCAGGCCACCGGCGGCGGAGTTCTATGCGAGCCGGACGACGCCAATTCTCTCGCTGACAAAATCGAAGCGCTGCTTTTGAATCCGTCCCGCGCCCGCGAACTAGGCGAAACCGGCCGGCGGGCCGTCTTTGAAAAATTCAGCGTCGCGCACATGGCTGAAAAATTTGCGAACATTTGCGCTGGACTCGCAAATCGCAAACCGTAAATCGTAAATCGAAAATGGCTTTTGAACACAAAGCGGTGCATCGAGTGGAGTTTGCCGATACCGACATGGTCGGCATCGTCCACTTCTCGAATTTTTTTCATTACATGGAGGTCGCCGAGCACAGTTTTTTTCGCTCGCTCGGTTTTTCCATTGCGATGCGCAACATTGATCCGCTCGTCGGCTTGCCGCGCGTTCATGCAGAGTGCGATTACAAGCAACCGCTCCATTTCGAGGACGAAATCGAGATCCACTTGCTCGTCAGTGAAAAAAAATCCAGGTCGCTGAGTTACGCTTTTCGTTTTCGCAGATTGAACCCGTCGCCAGTCGTCGAAGTCGCGCGCGGAATGATTACCGTGGTTTGCGTGAAAAAAAATCCCGACGGCAAAATGGCCGCGACGAACATTCCGAAAGAGATCGCGGACAAGATCGAAGTCGCGCCGGCGGAGCTGTTGAAATGATTCGGAGGGCGGAGTTCCACGACGCCCTAAATTCTTTGTGCGAAGAAGTCAGGGCGTCGTGGAACTTCGCCCTCCGGAAAATCAATACGTCGGCTGGGGCAATGTCCGCCACTGCCTCACCTTTCCATCCACGAAAACAACTTCCGCGCTCACGTAAGTTCGCGGCTGGTAATCATGTTCCAGACGCGGATAACGCCAGCCGGCCCAGTAACGCGTCTCCTCCAGATATCCGCCGCGATAAACCCAAATCGTTGCCGCTTCATTTTGATTTTCGCTCCGCACGATTTGCGACGGCGCGCCCCAAGCGATGTAAACCGCGTCCTCCGGCATCCCGACTTTGATCTGCCCGCGATCAACAAGCTCTTTGATTTCCGGCGAAAGGGCGGAATACGCAGCGGCGCGCTCGTTTTTGCGAGACTCCACAGTTGTTCTTGTTGTGGCGCAACCCGCAACAAGCAAGCCCGCGGCGACGATGGCGAGGAGAATTTTCATAATAGCGCAAATGTTGAGACTGGAATTCATCTTGGCGAATTCAATGTAAGCCTGGAGATGGCGCGAAGCATAGTCGGTTTCTGTGATTCGAGAGCACGCATCGCGTCTTGGACTGCGCCAGCCCTCTGGCGCTTTCGACGGCAATGCGCCCATTCCCAAAAGCGTCAGAGGGCTGGCGCAGTCCAAAACCTGGCGGCATCCCGATGTTCCATGGAAAACTCGCGGGCTTGATTCCGCTTGGGTCAACGGCATAATCCGCCCGACATGAATCGCGCTGCAATATTTCTTCGCCTCGCAGTCGCATTCGTCTTTCTTTTCGCCGGAAAAATTTTCGCGGTGGATTTGCTTCCGCCGGGCTTTCGTCCGTTGCCGGTTGGAGTTCACGCCCTCGTGGGCGGAAAAGTTGTTGTGAAGCCGGGCGAGGTGATTGATGGCGGGACGATTGTCATTCGCGATGGATTGATTCAGGCGGTTGGCAAAGACGTTGCAGCGCCGGAGGACGCGCGCATTTGGGATTTGAAAGGAATGACGATTTACGCAGGCTTCATTGATCCGTATCTCACGCTCGCCGCCACGAACGCGCCGATTTCCACCAGCGACACTCAGCCGATTTCACGCGCGGCCCGGCTGACTTCGGGAATAAATTTCTTCGGCGCGCCCGGAGAAAAAACGGATCGCGGCAATTCAGGGCCGGGCTACGAAATTTCCAAGATGATGCCGGAGGTTCGCGCCGTCGAAACTTACACGCCGAATGCGAAGACGCTGGAATCGTTGCGCGAACTGGGTTTCACGGCGGGAGTTGTCGCGCCGACGAAGGGAATCTTGCGCGGCAGCAGCGCGCTGGTGGCGCTCGCGGATGAAAACCCAAACCGAACGGTCATCAAGCCGGACGTTTTTCAGCACGTCGGGTTCGAGACGCACGAGAGCGATGAGCGCGCGTATCCCGGCTCGCTCATGGGCGTGATAGCAGCGGTTCGCCAGACGTTTTTCGACGCGCAGCATTACGCAATCGCAAAAGGGAGCGCACGCGCCCCGCGTGCAGCAGTGGACGCCTCGTCCGCTGCATCGTTGCATCGCAAGCGTTTTGAGTTCAACACCGCGCTCGAAGCGCTTCAGCCCGTCGTCGAGAAAAAAATTCCCGTGTTGTTCGAGCCGGGCAGCGCGTTGATGGTTGACCGCGCCAAACGCGTCGCCGACGAATTCGGCCTCGATTTTCTCATCGTCTCGTGCGGGCAGGAATGGCGCAGGCCGGATTTGGCGAAGGCCACGGGCGCGCGGTTCATCGTGCCGGTGAATTTTCCAAGCCTGCCGAAGCTGCCGAGCGACGACGACTGGGTGCAGGTGAAGCTCGACAACTTGCGCGCGTGGGATTGGGCGGCGGAAAATCCCGCGCTGCTTCGCCAGCAAGGTCTTGAAATCGCGCTCACGACGCACGGGTTGTCGGACAAAAAAGTTTTTAGAAAAAATCTTCGGCTTGCGCTCGACCGCGGCCTTTCCGAAAACAATGCGCTCGCGGCGCTGACGACTGTGCCCTCGAAATTTTGCGGCGTGGAAAATCTTCTCGGCACGATTGAGCCGGGCAAGCTGGCGAACCTTGTCGTCGTGGAAGGAAATTATTTCGAGCCGGAATCGAAAGTGCGCGAGGTGTGGATTGATGGCCGCAACTCGCGCGTGCAATTCGAGGAGGGGAGCGCACGCGCCCCGCGTGCTGTTTCCGACGCCCCGTCGGAAACTCCGGCAACAAGCGTCGAAGCGGCGGAAAAAGAAAAGAGTGGCGCTGCGCGCGAGGCGAACGAGTTTTCGGCGAGGGCGCCGAAAACGACACGCGAGGCGCGTGTGCTCCCCGAGAATCCCGAAGAAGGCGCGCCGCGCAAAACAAATGCGCCGCCGGAGAAAGCGACAACGCCAACTATCGCCGAAACAAAACCGGCAGAAGAAAAAACGGCGGAAAAACCGAAAGCGGAAAAGGAAAAGAAGAGCGCGGAATTGAAAGAGCTTCTGAAGAAACGCGTGGCGAGGAGTCCGTTGGAAGGGCGCGGGCCGATTACGAACCCGCCAGCGGTATACATCCGAAATGCAACAATCTGGACATGTGGTCCGGTTGGCCGGATTGAAGAAGACACCCATTTTCTCGTGAACAAGGACAAAATCTCTCTTTGTAAATCTTTACGTAGGTGGTCAGTAGGAATGGCTGGCGAAACACTGGTCATTGAAGGCAAGAACTTGCACATCACCCCCGGCCTCATTGACTGCCACAGCCACACGGCAATTCTCGGCGCGGTCAACGAGTCCACGCTGCCGTCCACCGCAATGGTGCGCATCGGCGACGTGGTGAATTCGGAGACGGACAATTTTTATCAGCAGTTGGCCGGCGGACTGACTGTGGCGAATCTGCTGCACGGCTCGGCGAATCCCATCGGCGGACAAAACCAGGTCATCAAGTTGCGCGATGGCGCGTCGCCGGAAGGATTGAAGTTCGAAGGCGCGATGCCCGGAATCAAATTCGCGCTCGGCGAAAACGTGAAGCAATCGAACTGGGGCGAGAAATTCACGACGCGCTTCCCGCAGACGCGAATGGGCGTGAAGACGTTCCACAACAACAGATTCACGGCAGCACAGCAATATTTGAAGGAGTGGGAAGAGTATCGCAGCAAAGTAGGGCAGGCTTCCAGCCTGCCCGGCGAGCGCGACAGCGCGAGCGTGAAGGAAAAAGATTCGACGACTTCGTCGTCGCGGGCAGGCTGGAAGCCTGCCCTACTTTCTCCGCGTCGCGATCTGGAATTGGAAACCATCGGCGAAATCATCGAAGGGAAGCGATTGATTCATTGCCACTCGTATCGTCAGGACGAAATCCTCGCGTTCATTCGCACGATGGAAAGTTTCGGCGTGAAGATCGGGACGTTTCAACACGTGCTCGAAGGTTACAAAGTCGCCGACGAAATCGCGAAGCATGGCGCGGGCGCATCCGCCTTCTCAGACTGGTGGGCCTTCAAGTTTGAGGTTTATGACGCGATTCCATACGCCGGCAGCTTGATGCGCGACCGCGGCGCGCTGGTATCGTTCAACTCTGATTCGTCCGAGATGGCGCGGCGGATGTATGCGGAAGCGGCCAAGGCGGTGAAATACGGCGGCACGTCCGAGGAAGAAGCGCTGAAGTTCGTGACGCTCAATCCCGCGAAGCAACTGCACATAGACAATCGCGTCGGCTCGCTCGAACCGGGCAAGGACGCGGACTTCGTCATCTGGTCAAAGTCGCCGCTCGATTCGACCACGGTCTGCCTGCAAACGTGGATTGACGGAAAAAAATATTTCGACCGCTCATTGTCCGAACAGCGCGCCGCTGCGCTGACAAAAGAACGCGAAGACTTGATCGCGAAAGCGAAAAAACTCGCAAAACTCGCCAGCGGCGGCGATGGCGGCGGAGAAAAAGATGACGGCTCGTTCTGGCGCGTGTCGCTGGAGCATGAGTTTGATGGAGTGGACCGGCATTGTTTGGATGAGGAGGGCGGGGAATGAGATTTACGATTTACGATTTACGATTTACGCGGCTGTGGGTGGCACGGGCGTCTCGCCCGTCAAATTCGGCGTCCCGCCGAATTTCGTCGAGAGAGTGTGTTTGCTTTGAAACCGACGATAGCCCAGGTTTTCCGACCTCCACGACGGTTTCCGGCGAGACGCCGGAAACAACAGGCGGGACGCCTGTGCCACCCAGGTTTTGGCGCGCCGCGACTCTTGGCTTGGTTGGTTTGATTTTTTGTTTGTTCCTCAGTGCGAATAACAGCCACGCCGAAAATTTGCTGCTGAAGAATGCAATCGTTCACACCGCTTCAAGCGGGACGATCACGAACGGTGAGGTCTTGGTTCAGAACGGAAAAATCATCCAGGTATTTGATCCGCGTGGAAAGGACAGGAAAATCATCCCGACCGACACGAAGGAAATTGATCTTCACGGCCTTCATCTGTTTCCCGGCATGATCGCGCTCGGCACGGAGCTTGGCCTCGTCGAGATTGACGCCGTGCGAGCGACTCGCGATATGACGGAAGTCGGCGCGGGCTACAACCCGGACGTTGAATCGTGGATCGCGGTGAATCCAGATTCAGAGCTGCTTCCCGTCGCTCGCGGAAACGGCATCGCTTACGTCGAACCAGTTCCGAGCGGCGGAGTTGTCGCCGGACAATCCGGCCTCGTCGCGCTCGACGGCTGGACGCCGGAACAAATGACGATCAAAAAACCTGCGACACTCCACATCTATTGGCCAAGCATGAATCTCGACATGACGCCTAAGGAACGCACGGCGGACAAGTCCAAATGGAAATCGCCCGACGACCAGGCGAAGGAGCGACGCATCAAGTTAAAATCGCTCGAAGATTTTTTTGAAGAAGCCAAAGCCTACGCGAAAGCAAAGGCCGCAGGTGGAAAAAACAATCTTCCGTCGCCAGAAAAAGTGCCTGCGTGGGAAGCGATGCTGCCCTACGTTCGCGGCGAATTGCCAATCACAATCCATGCCGATGACGTTCGCGAAATCAAAGCGGCAATCTCGTGGGCAACAGCAAACAAACTGAAAATCATTTTGTCAGACGCCCGCGACGCCTGGATGGCCGCCGACTCGCTCGCGACGAACAAAATCCCGGTGATCTACAAATACGTTTTCTCCCAGCCCGCGCGCGACACGGATTCTTACGACGCGCCGTTCAAAGCTCCGGCGATTTTGCAGAAAGCCGGCGTGACCGTCGTGTTCAGCACAGGCGGCGCGTCGCTTGTGAAAAATTTGCCCCATCACGCCGCGCAAGCAGTGGCATTCGGCCTGCCGGAAGCTGAAGCGCTCAAAGGAATGACGCTTTATCCCGCGCAACTCATGGGCGTCGCCGACCGGGTCGGCTCAATCGAAGCCGGCAAGGACGCGACGTTTTTTGCCGCCGACGGAAACATTCTCGACCTGCGCACGAACGTGAAGCGGATGTGGATTGCCGGAAAAGAAGTCAGCCTCGAAAGCAAGCACACGCGGCTTTACGAGAAATACAAGAACCGCCCGAAAGAGAGGTGAACACGGCGCGGATTTTTTTTGCCGGTGACCGGAGCGCGAAATTTATTCGCACACACTTTATTTGCCAATGTTCACTGTTTTCATTAAAGGCGTGTCCGAAACTGGTGCGGAAATTCTGGCGCGATTTCCAGGCCGTCGGCAATGGTATGTGCGAACAGGCACTGGTTTTGATACCCTGGCTATGATGGCCGCATTGGCTTTCATCATACGAAAAAAATTGCAGTGCACATAAATTTTATCCGTGTTTCATCTGTGTTCAATACGTGGCGAAAAAAGATTTTGAAATGAAATACATTTTTGTCACAGGCGGCGTGGTGAGTTCCTTGGGCAAGGGGCTTACTGCGGCGTCTCTCGGCACGCTGCTCGAAAATCGCGGGCTCAAAGTCGCGCTCCTCAAATTCGATCCGTATCTCAACGTTGACCCCGGCACGATGAGTCCGTTTCAGCACGGCGAAGTTTACGTGCTCGACGACGGCGCGGAGACCGACCTTGACCTCGGCCATTACGAGCGGTTCACGAACGTCAAACTCACGCGGCTGAACAATCTCACGAGCGGCCAGGTTTATCAGAAGGTCCTCAACAACGAGCGCGAAGGAAAATATCTCGGCAAGACGGTTCAGGTCATTCCGCACGTCACCGATGAGATCAAGAACCGAATCCACGAACTTGCTGACACCAGCAAAGCGGATGTCGTCATCACGGAGATCGGCGGCACGACGGGCGACATTGAGGGTTTGCCGTTTCTTGAAGCCATCCGCGAATTCGCGCACGAAGTCGGATTGCACAACGCCATTTTTGTCCACGTCACTTACGTCCCGTTCATCAAGGCTGCGGGCGAATTGAAGACCAAGCCGACGCAGCAATCCGTCGCCAAGCTGCGCGAGATCGGCATCGCGCCGCACTTCCTGATCTGCCGCAGCGAGAAGCCGATTGACAAGGAGTTGCGGCAAAAGATGTCCATGTTCTGCAACGTGCCTTACGAAGCCGTCATCGAGGAGATGGACGTGGAGCACAGCATCTACGAGGTGCCGCTGATGCTGCAACGCGAGCGGCTGGACGACCTCGTGTGCGACCGGCTGCGCATTGACGCGCCCGTCGCGAGCATGGCGCACTGGCAGGAGATCATCCGCAAACTCATCGCGCCGCGGCACCGTGCGCGCATCGGCGTCGTCGGCAAATACATCGAGTTGCAGGACGCCTATAAATCTGTTTACGAGGCGATCATCCACGGTGGCATCGCGAACGATTGCGGCGTTGAAATAAAAAAAGTGGACGCGGAAGATATCGAGCGCGACGGCGCGACGGCGCACTTGAAGGGATTGGGCGGGATACTGGTGCCCGGCGGTTTCGGCGAGCGCGGCGTCGAAGGAAAAATTGCCGCGGTGAAATTTGCCCGCGAAAATAAAGTGCCCTATCTCGGACTTTGTCTGGGGATGCAGATGGCAACGATTGAATTCGCCCGCAACGTTCTGAATCTGGCCAAAGCGCATTCCACCGAATTCGATCCGAACACGCCCCACCCGGTCATCGCGATGCTCGACGAGCAAAAAAAGGTGACGAAGAAAGGCGGCACGATGCGGCTCGGCGCGCAGGCCTGCCAGCTCGTGATGAAGTCGAAGACGCAGCAGCTTTACGGCGCGTTCGTCGTGAACGAGCGGCATCGCCACCGCTACGAATTCAACAACGCCTACCGCGAAAAATTCGAGAAAGCCGGTTTCGGTTTCAGCGGACTGACGCCGGACGGCAAGCTCGTGGAGATCATCGAACTGGCGAACCATCCCTTCTTCATCGCGAGCCAGTTTCATCCCGAGTTCCGCAGCAAACCGCACCTGCCGCATCCCTTGTTCAAAGGTTTCATCGCCGCGGCGCACGAGCATTTGCATCAGAAGCCGGTGTAGAAGGCGTCGCATGAAACTTCGGTTTGCCAGTTTTCTTTTCGCGATGGCCATCGTTGTGAACGCCGCTGCAACCAGCATCATGGTTCCCGCCTATTTTTATCCAGGCACACTTTGGAATTCGATGAGCAACGCCGCCACGCGCGTGCCGCTCATCGCCATCATGAACCCGAACAACGGCCCGGACACGAGCCAGAATCCAGATTACGTCGCGGCGGTGAACTCACTGCGCGCTGCGGGCGGAAAAGTCATCGGCTACGTTTATACTTCCTACGGCGCACGGGCGACGAACGTGGTGCAGACGGACATTGACCGCTACTTCTCATTTTATTCCGTGGACGGAATTTTTCTCGACGAGATGACGAATGACTCGGACACGAACCATTTGAACTACTACGCCGCGCTTTACCAATACATCCAAAGCAAAGGAACGAACCTGACCGTCGTGGGAAATCCCGGCATCAACACGCTCGAAGAATATCTCACGCGCCCGACTACCGATGTGCTCGTGACGTTCGAGGTGAGCACGGGTTACGGCAGCTACGCGCCGGACGGCTGGGTGACGAACCATCTCGCCAGCCACTTTTGCCATCTGCCCTACAACGTGACGAACGCGGCGACGATGACGAACTACGTCACCCTCGCCGCGGGCCGCAACGCCGGCTGGATTTATGTGACGGACGACAAAGGCGCAAACCCATGGGACACGCTGCCAACCTACTGGACGAACGAAGTGGAATACATCCGCTCCCTGAACCAATCCGTTCCCACGTGGCTAACGGTGACGGCGTTCTCAAACTTCGTGCCGACGCTGACAATCACCGGCGGGCCGGGGACATATCAAATCCAGGCGACGACGAATTATTTTTTGTCCAACTGGTTTTCCCTCGGGACGGTGAGCGCGCCAACGGGCAGCGCGAGTTTTTCGGACACGAACGCGGTCAACTTCACGAACCGCTTTTATCGGACGGCACAATAACAGGACGCGCCGTCCTCAGCGCCCGTGATTTTTGGCGGGTGAAACAGCTTTCACGGCTTGTCGGCAACCGCGTCGTTTGCGTGATTGATGGTCAGGATCGTTTCCTTCGGCAGCAGCGAAAGGTAATCGGTCAAAATGTGCTCTGCTTCGGCCAGTTGCGGATCAACGTGCGGCTTTTCAGGCTCTGGATTTTCCGCTTCCGCCTTCGCTTCCGGTTCAACTGCGACTGTGGTGTCTTGTTCCACGCGCTCCGCCTCAGTTTTTTTCACAGGCAGGGCGCTGTGTGAATTGGTCTTGAGCGTCGGCGGCGGCAACCCTTTTTCCTCGGCGATGAATTTCAGCGTGATGTCGTAAACTTTTTCATCCGGTCCCTTCCGCGCGCGGCGTTCGTTGTCGCGGGCTTTTTCCTTGGCGACCGCTTCTTCGCGCTCCTTGAGCAACTCGGTTTCGTTCAGCGTGACGATTTTGTCCTTCTGATGCTTGAGATAATCCGCGATGTCCTCGCGCACGTATCCGAACTCCTTGTCAGCGGCCACGCGGCTTTCAGAACGCCGGCGCAGTTCCTGGAGGTAAGGTTCTACGCGGTTCAGGCGCTCGAACTCAGCGTTTTCAATCGTGTCCCACGGCAGGGCGTTCGGGATCGAATTTTCGCCGATGCCTTCCCAGACGTTCCACCTCGACGGCAAGATTATATCTGGCACCACGCCTTTGAGTTGCGTGGATGAGCCGCTCGGGCGATAAAACTTCCGGATCGTCACTTTCAACGCGCCGGGGTCGTTCGTTGCCATTCTCTCTTTTAAAAACGTGCTCAACCCGTTCAAGCTCTGGACGGTTCCCTTCCCGTGAGTCGAAGATTCGCCAACAATCAACGCGCGGCCATAATCCTGCAACGCGCCCGCCACGATCTCCGACGCCGACGCGCTGAACCGGCTGGTGAGCACGACCAGCGGCCCGTCGTAAAGCACGGAGGGGTCGAGGTCTTTGTCCACGGTCTCAGTGCCATCCGAGTCTTTGACCTGCACGACCGGGCCAGTCTTGATGAACAGGCCGGTGACTCTGATGGCTTCTTCGAGCGAGCCGCCGCCATTGCGCCGCAAGTCCAGAATGACGCCGCTGACTTTCTGCTCTTTGAATTTCCTGAGCAGCTTGTCGACGTCCCTGCTTGTGTAACGCGGCACGGAGGCCTTGTCGCGATTGTTCGACGCGGACACGTCCATCGGCGCGTAGAACGAAGGCAAATCAATCACGCCGATGCGGAAGCTCGCGTCTTTCCCGGTCGGCAGCTCGATGATTTTTCCTTTGGCGTAAGATTCTTCCATCTTGATTTCGTCGCGGATCAACGCAACGACTTTGCGCGTCGAAGGTGCGTCCACGGGGATGACGGTCAGGCGCACTTCAGTCCCTTTTTTTCCGCGAATGAGGCTGACCACTTTGTTGATGGGCATGTCCACGACGTCCACGGACGGCTGGTCGCCCTGGGCGACGCCGATGATTTTATCGCCGGGTTTGATTTTTTTGCTTTTGTCCGCCGGGGCGGCGGCAACCAGTTCGCTGATTTTGCAAGTGCCATCCTCGTCGGTCTGCAATTTTGCGCCGATCCCAAAAAGCGCGAGGTTCATGCTGATGGAAAAACTTTCGAGCTGCGACTTGCCGAGATAATCCGAGTGCGGATCGTAAAGGTGCGCGAGCGTCGTGAGATAAGTCTCCAGAACGTCGTCCGCGTCCCACTCCTTGAACATTTTCAGCGTGCGCGCGTTGCGGTGCTCGAAAAGCTCGACGATCTCGTTGTGGATTTCCTTGGATGTTTTGGTTTTCTCAACCTTTGTGCCGTTGCTTTTTGCCGGATGCGAGCGGTTCAATTTTTCCTCCAGATACTCATAGCGCAGCCGGTCGCGCCAAAGTTTTTTCGCCTCGGCAAGATTTTTCGGATAAGGCATGTCTTTGCGATTCAGTGTGACGCGCTCATGGCCGGAGAAATCGAATTTGTCCGTCTTCAACAACTCGCTCACGAACGCCATGTGTTCCTGAAGTCGCTGAAAAAAACGCGAAAAAATCTGCCTTGCGGGTGAGACGTCGCCGCGTTTCAAAAGCAGGTCGTCGAGCTTGTCGCGGTAGATGTCGAATTCCGCAACGTCCGCCTGAAGAAAATGGACGTGCTGCGGGTCAAGGTCATTCATGAAGCGCGTGAGCAGATTGCTCGAAATGGTGTCGTCAATGGAATGATGCGAGTAATGAAATCGCTCGAGCATCTGCGCGGCGAGCCTGGCTATTTGCGCTTCGTCAGGGCCGGGCTTGAGGCGGTCAGGGTTGGTTTCGGCAGCCGATGCCGTTGAGTTTTCGACCGGCGATTTCCGTTCCGTCGGAGCGGAAAAAAGTGTCAGCAGCGCGGCCTGCAAACAAATCAGAAGGACTGCCAACCTGCTGGCAAAAATTTTAGTCATGATTTTCAAGTGCCGTAAAATAGCACGGGTGTTTGACCGATTATAGCTGAAACTGTTCAGAGAGGAAGGAAAGACTTTCTGCTTCGTCGCGGGCGCGTGGGACTTCGAGCGCATCAACCGCCGTTATGCATGGCATCTGAAGGTGCTGGCGGAGTCCCGCAGTGGCGGGAGCGCGCTGCGGAACGACGCGGTGGCGAAGGCGTGGCGGCGGCGGGTGGAAGTGCTGCGCGAAGCCGGTCGGCAACTGCCTGTCCCGCCGTAGCCCGGCGAAGGCGGACGCACGTTCAACCCCGAAAAAACCGGCGCAGGCCGCGCGTGACGCAGGACAAGTTTATGTTGCAGATGCAACATGAAGTTGGTCGCTTGGTCATCCTGCTAAACTCTTTGGGAATGCTTCCTTTTCTTTCTTCCAATCGGCTGGAATTCCGTTGCCTCCAACCGACAGTGCTACGATTCCACCGACAATCGCTGCGTTCGTATCGCAGTCGCCGCCCGCAGAAATCGTCACTGCGAGAGCTTGAACAAAGTCGTCGAGATGGTAAGCAGCGCACCAAAGCGTGAAGGGCACGGTGTCTGGCGCGGTGACCAGTGAACCGTTGCCGAGAGCCTTCGCTACCGCTTCAATGGGAACGGTTGCAGGCGTCTGGGACGCGATGAGAATACTGCGCCGGACTTTGCTCTCTGCCGTGGAGTCGAGAACAGCTTCGAACAATTTGGCTGCGCGCATCGGCGCGTTATCCTCTCGCAACCGCCACGCCATCGCAGCAGCGACGGCAACGGCAATCGTTCCAGCAACACCTTCGGGATGAGTGTGGGTGACGAGGGCAGACGCTCGTGCCTCTTGAACGACGCGAGGCAAATCGTCAGCGAAATAAGCACTGAGCGGAGCTACCCGCATCGCGCCGCCATTTCCCATCGAGCCTTGCCCACCAAACGCAGAAGCTGCGCCCTGACGCCAATCGCCGCCACGAATGATTTCGTTCATCTGCATTCGTGTCATGCTCCCGTAACCTCGGTCGGGTTCGCGTTCAAATCGCCAAGCAAATCGGCGGGCGAGTGCGTCTTGATGAACGTGGCCGTAGAGCTTCAGCACTTCGACAATCGAAAGCGCCATCTCTGTATCGTCAGTGTGAAACCACGGGCCGGAAGGCAATCCGTGCTCAATAATTCGAGCCGCGTCTTTGTGGCGATACGCGAGCATCTCGCCCACGGCGTCACCAATGGCCAGACCTTCAAGCGAAAGCAGAGCGCGCTGCATCCTTTCGGCATGGTCGGGGGGGGGGCGGCGAAAGACTTCGCGCCGCTCTGAATACGCCAGCATCTCGCGGCAACGCTTAAGGTTCCAGTAATCGGGTTATACGGTCCCGCTGATCCAAATTTGACAGCGCCTCAACAAGCTACGGGACGATTTATTTACAAGCGAACAGCATGCTCTCCATGTCAACAACAGGTTTGCTCCCAACCCAACGATCACTGTATGAATCAGATTGCGGTGGTGGAAGTTTTCCAAGCAGTCCAAGCAACTCTTGACGTTTATGTTCGCCATCACCCAGACGGTGTCCTCGCGAATTGAGCCACGCGCGAGTGAGGACTTTCGGTAGTGGTTTTGTTATAAAGCCTGACCATCTTGTTAATCCTGCCTGGATTTCTTGGCGCAGCTCTGAAAAACTCCCGCGCCGTGAAACAATCAATCGTCACTTTGGACATGGAAGGCGTGTTGACGCCGGAAATCTGAATCGCCGTCGCCGAGAAAACCAAAACCTCGGAACTGCGCCGCACTCATCAAAAACTTCGGAGGGCGGAGTTCTACGACGCCCCGACATGGTTCGAAAAGAGATTTTAGGGTGTCGCGGAGCTTCGCCCTCCGAAGAGTTTTACCGCCTCAACCAATTCGCAAAACTGTCAAGGTCGTTCATGTTCACGCGCGCGAGTGCGCCGTGTGGACAGGCGCGCTGGCAGGAGGGGCCGCCGATCTGTTCGATACAGAGGTCGCACTTGGTGGCTTTCATCACCGGCTTCATTTTCGAGTCCATCATCAAAACGCCGTTCTCGTCGCGGATTTCCACCATGCGAATCGCGTCATAGGGACAGTTGTTGAAACAGATCTGGCAACCGATGCAGGTGACGGGGTTGATGACAACCTGTCCGCCAAATGAACTACGGTGGATCGCTCCGGTCGGGCAACCGATCATGCAAATCGGGTCAACGCAGTGCATGCAGGCGTTGGCGATCATGAGCTTGCCGTTGATGGGGCCGTGGCGGAGGAAGCGCGGGTTATTGTCATGCGATGCGGCGCAGGCGCGCACGCAATCGTCGCAGCGCGTGCAGCGATCCAAATCAATGACCATCGTGGCCGTGCCGTTGAAGAAACGGTTCTCGGTCAGGAATTCCAAGGTGTCTGCGCCGATCTTTGCGCTCGCGTCGAAGTGGGCAGGCTTCGCGTCTTCCTTTTCCGAGAGGTCAACGGGCGGCGGCAACAGCATTTCCGGCGCGTTCGGCAGGACGACTTCTTCCATGACGTGCGTCGGGATGATGATGACGTGCGTGTAGCCGATGACGCGCAAGGTGTATTGCAACGGGACATGCGCCTTGGGGTTGCGCCAGTTGTGGGCGATTTCCTGCAAACCGTAAATCTGTCCCGCGCCGAGATAATTCAGCGTGCGATGGCCGTTGCCGAATTTCTGGCTGACGCGCGCGAAACCGGATTTGATGAGCACGACGCCGTTCGGATAATCGCCTTCGTCGGCGATGGACGGTTCCTGCTTGCGCTGGCCGGACGCGGAATCTTTGAGGACTTTTTTGTATTCGCCCGACCAATCGTATTCGCCGTGCGTGGCGAAGTGCGTCTGCTCGATGACTTGTTTCAACGCCTCATCAGAAAGATTTTTGAAAACGGGGACTTCGCGCAGCGCAGTCGCCAGGGCGCGCTGACGGTAAATCTCATCAATGTGATTGCGCAGGTGGTCGTCGCCCTTCATGAAATCGCGCAAGCCCTGCCAGCGGATTTCCAGCAGCTCGGCGTCATCGGTCTCGCAAAAGATCGTGGCGCTGCGCGGCATGCGGCTCAACGCGGCGATTTCGCCGAAGACTTCGCCCGTTTCGATGATGACGGTCTTGTGGCGGTCGAGCAGGCGCGGAATGTCCTGAAGGAAAACTTTGACTTCATCGCTGCTGTCGCGCCGCGCGGCCACGCCGGCGTCCTGACGCAGTTCCGACGCCTTGAAACTTTCCGGCTCCTTGGGATTTGTCCATAGCTGCGCGATGACGCTGAAAATGTTTTTCTTCGCGGTCTGGCGCCGGCCCAGCAGCGACGGCGGCAGGCCGGGCGAAAGCACGACGCGCACGTTGCCGGAGATGATGAGGAACGCCGACGTGCCGTAATCGCCCTGGCGCACGACGATTTCACCCTTTCGGAATCGTTTGATGCGCGTGTCGAGCTTGATGATGTCGCGCAACGAGACCCGGCGGAAATTGTCCGGGTTCATCTTCGAGAACGGCGCGATGCCCAGGATGCGGTCAACCGCCGCGTCGCTCATCTCGGGATCGAACGGAACGCGCTGCGGGCCTTTGGCGGTTGGCGTGGCGTCGGGCATGACAACTTTTAGGCGTCGAGAACGAGGTTGCTCTTCGGTTTGCAGATGCAAGTGAGGCACGAGCCGGCTTCACATTCTCCGGGCGGAGTCAGATACTCGACCTCGCCGGATTTGATGGCGACTTTGCACGACAGACAACTTCCAGCGCGGCAGCCTGCGTCAATGGAAATTCCGTTCGCCTCGGCGAATTCCAGCAGCGAAGTCGCGCCGCTCGTCGGATTCCACCGGACTTTTTTGTTGCTCCGGCCAAAGGTGATTTCAACTTTGGAGAGCATCGAAGTCTCCTGCGCGGTTTGCACCGGCGCGGACTTCTTGACCGTCGCCGGGCCGAACGCCTCGAAGTGAACGCTCTTGTCCGGCACGCCCCACGCCGCCAGATCGTCCGTGATGGTTTTCATGAACGGGCCGGGGCCGCACAGGAAATATTCGTAGTTGTTCGACGGCAAAAGTTTCTTGAACAGCTCCACGCTGACGCGGCCTTCGTGCTGAAAATCCTTCCCCTTGACGTCGTTTGGTGTCGGCTTGCTGTAACAGACGTGCATGTGGACGTTCTCGTGGCCCGCGGCGGCCATCTTGTCCATGTATTCCTTGAAGATGTGGTCGGATTTGCTCCGTCCGCCGAAGAAAAACCAGACTTCGCGCTTCTGGTTCGCTTCGAGGATCGCGTTCAACATGCTGACCATTGGCGTGACACCGACGCCGCCGGAGATCAGCACAACCGGTTTTTCCTCGGACATGTCGAGATAGAAATGTCCGCCCGGCGCCTTCACGTCGAGGATGTCCCCTTCCTTCACGCCATCGCAAAAGAACGAGGACGCGACGCCGGGCTTCGCATCCGCAACATCCGATGGCGGCAACGCGCGCTTGATCGTGACACGGTAATGATCCGGACGACTGCAGTCTGAAAGCGAATAGCAACGAGTCACCGGTTTGCCGTGGCTGGGAATGTTCAGATTGAAAGTGATGTATTGCCCAGGCTTGAACGGCGGGAGCGGCTTGCCGTCGTGCGGCGCGAGATAAAACGAACAGACGTCCTGGCACTCGGTGACCTTTTTGGCGACCTTGAATTTCCGGTAGCCGTTCCAGACAAGTTTCATCTGCTCGACTTCCTGGATTTGCATCCGCGCGCTTTTGACTTGCAACTTCAACCGCTCGCGGGCGAGCGAGCGCTGCTCGCGCTCGAAATAAATCCGCTTGAAAGTCCCGAAGCAGACTGCGGCGATCTGGAGCATCAACAGTCCAAGCAAGATCAATCCGACCGTCAAACCGATGCTGCCTCCGGACGCAGCACGAAGCTGTTCGATTAGGGTTTGCATTTCGGAAACGGAGGCTATAACAAAAGACGCGTGCCTTGCAAATATTTATGTCGCGGATGGTCCGCTGCGCTTTTTGCGGCCGTGCTCGCCTCATTCGGAGGCGCGACAAATGTCTTTGCTGACGATGCTCAACCCAAATTTCTCGGCTCGCAAAGTTGCAGCACGAGCGGTTGTCACGGCGGCGCGGGAGAAATCAGCAGGCAATTCACAGTCTGGTCGCAGCGCGATTTCCACCATCAACGCCCCGTCGCCACGCTCACCACCGCGCGCTCAGAACGCATCGCCGACGTGTTGAAAATCAAAGACCCGACGACGAGTGACCGTTGCACGGCTTGCCATGCTCCCGTCCAAACCATTCCTGCCGGGCGCAAGACCGCCGACTTCAAAATCGAGGAAGGCGTCTCGTGCGAGAATTGCCACGGCCCGGCGGAGAAATGGATCCGCTCGCACACGCGGACGGATTACACGCACGAGATGCGCGTCGCTTCCGGGATGCGCGACCTGAAAAATCTTTACGTCCGGGCGAACACCTGCGTCGCGTGCCACCAAAACATTGACTCCGATCTTCGCGCCGCCGGCCATCCTGAATTGATTTTTGAACTGGACGGGCAGGCCGTCACGCAGCCGAAACATTGGCGCGAGAAAACGAACTGGCACGGCGCGCAGGCGTGGCTTGTGGGGCAGGCGGTTGCGTTGCGTGAAACGAGTTGGCAGTTGGCTGAGGAAAAATCTCCGAACGAAAACGAAATCAATCGCTGGAAGGGATTAACGTGGCTCGTTTACCGGGCCAGCGAGGCTGAAACAAGTTTGCCGAAGCCGCCGGACACAAACTTCAGACCGTCGTCAGAAAATTTTGAGAAGGCGCAAAAATGGAGCGACGAACTGGCAAAAGCAGCGGCGAAAATTTCGTGGACTGAAGATTTGACCCGAAAAGTTTTGGCGGCACTTGCGAATCCATCGAATGGTGTTACCGATCCAGTTGGCCAGCCAATCCAAGCTCGCCGCGCGGAGCGATTGGTTTTGGGATTGGATCGCCTCGTCGCCGACCTCGGCTGGACGAAGAACGAAAAAATAAGTCCCGCGCTCGACAAACTTTTCAAGGGCGCGCAGTCGCTGCCGGATTTCAATGCTGATCAGTTTGGAAAAGATCTGAAAGACTTTCACGCCAGTGTCTCCGCAATTCTCGATTCGAAGTGAGCGCGCGAGCGCAACGACTGAAGGTAGGGCGCGCTGTCCTCAGCGCGCCGCGACCAGCGAGGGACACTCGAATTGCGGACATCTTTGTTCGTTCTCCGGCGCGCACGGAGTGACGCGCCCTACCTGGGTCATCGCAATTGCGGTCGCTTTCTGCCTCGTCGCCCGCGCCGGTGATCAATCGCAGCATCAATTTCAGCCTGCCAAAAAAATTTCCGAATCATCTCGCGCAGACGAAAACAACTCCGAAGCGATCTCGCGATTGAAGCGCTCCATGGAAGCCGCAAAAGCCTGGCAAGCTCCGGTTCAATCCGCCGAAGCTTCCGAACGGGCGAGTTCCGCCAAAAAACCCAAGCTGAAATCGCCACACGATGAAACTCCATCGGGCGGACTAAAGGAGCACCAATTCATCACGCCCGGCCCGCCGCCGCTCGCGCCGTCGAAATTCAACCCAGACTTCGGCGCGCCGCACGCACGCACGAACGCCACCGCGGAACAAATTTTTTTGAGGACTAAACGGCTCACGAACTCCGTTCCCCCGTCCGAGCTTTCACCGGTTTTCAATCCTGACCCCGGCGCTTCCTCAAAAAAAGTTTCCGCGAGCGGCACTCCGTTTTACACGAACGCCATCCCGCTGCCGCCGGTGTTCACAGGCGAAAATGTTCCGGAGAAATTTTCATTGCCGCGCTCCAACGTCCGCAGCGCGGAACTCGAAGTGATGAACGTGCCGCCGGGAACTTATGGTTCCGAGCCATTGCCGAAGGGGCTGGAGTTGCCGCGCGAAAACACACGCGGCCAAAAATTCATCCACGAGAAATGGGAATACCCCGAATACCATGCAGACTCGTCGCAGATTTACAAGAACCCGCCGTTCACCGAGCCTGCGCCGGACCGCTGGCGGATCGGGTTTGCGCCGTGGCGTCGCTACACCGCCGGCAACATCGAGCAACCTTACGAAACCCCGAAGCCGAAACTCTGGCATCCGTATCACCAAAGCATCCTCAAGGGCGACGCGCCCATCATCGGGCAGGACATTTTTCTGAATCTCATCGCGACTTCGGACACGATTTTCGAGGCGCGCCGGATTCCGACGGGCAGCGGCGTCAGCGGCGCGCGGCCGAACAATGCGGAATTTTTCGGGCAGAGCGAACAGTTCACAGTCATCCAGAATTTTGGTTTCACTGCGGAACTTTTCCGGGGCGACACGGTTTTTCAGCCGGTGCATTGGGCGGTGATTCTCGGGCCGGTTTTCAACATCAACTACAACGAAGCGCGCGAAGCCGGCATTTTGAATCCAGACCCGCGCGGCCCGGGCGCGCCCGGCGGACCGCCGGCAGGCGGCAACGGCGGCGTCACGAATCCCGGCGACGTTGGCGGCATACCGGGAATCACTCCCGCGCCGGGAAGTTTCGAGGGGCGCAATCACACGACGCGCAAGGATGACTACCTCGCGTTGCAACAATGGTCGGTGGAACTTCACCTGCGCGACTTGTCGGACAACTATGATTTCTTTACAACGCGGATCGGCAACCAGGTTTTCAACAGCGACTTTCGGGGATTCATTTTCAACGACATCAATCTCGGCTGGCGGATTTTCGGAAACTACGACAACAACCGCTGGCAATACAACGTCGTCGCGTTCGACATGCGCGAGAAAGACACGAACTCGGAACTCAATCGCTTCAGCAACCGCGACCAATACGTTTTCATTGCCAATCTTTACAAGCAGGATTTCCTTTGGCACGGCTACACCGCGCAATGGAGTTTCCACGCGAACCTCGATCGCGGCCAGACTCATTACGACAAAAACGGAAACCTCGCTCGTCCTGCTCCGCTCGGCACGGTCGAGGAACATGACGTCAGCGCCTATTATTTTGGCTGGACTGGCGATGGCCACATTGGGCGCTGGAATTTGAGCCATGCGTTTTATCAAGTTTTCGGGCGCGATGAATTGAACGGG
This sequence comes from uncultured Verrucomicrobiota bacterium, assembly GCA_964389025.1. Classification (GTDB taxonomy): domain Bacteria; phylum Verrucomicrobiota; class Verrucomicrobiia; order Limisphaerales; family CAYMCQ01; genus CAYMCQ01. Next base: position 13,281 of record CAYMCQ010000032.1, on the reverse strand, counting down.
CTTGCCGGCCGCGCCGTTGACATCAACGCGCAAATGGCCGCGCTGGAACTTTCCTACGACCGCGACTGGATCCGCTACAAGGCTTCCGTGTTTTACGCGTCCGGCGACGGCAACGCCGAAGACGGCGAGGCGAACGGTTTCGACACGATTCTCGACAATCCGAATTTCACCGGCGGCCCGTTCAGTTGGTATGTGCGGCAGGGTTTTAATCTGGCCGGAAGTGCAGTTGGTTTGAAACAACGCAACAGCCTCGTGATGAATTTTCGCACGAGCAAGACCGAAGGCCAGGCGAACTTCGTGAACCCCGGCGTGCTGCTGCTCGGCGTCGGCTCGGAGATCGAAGTCACGCCGCGCCTGCGAAGTTTTCTGAATTTCAATTACATCCGCTTCGTGGAGACCGACCCCATCAAGACCGCGTTGCTGACGCAGAAAGTCGCGCACGATCTGGGCTTTGATCTCAGTCTCGGCGTCCAGTATCGTCCGCTGCTGACCGACAACATCATCATCTCGGCCGGCTTCGGCGTGTTGATTCCCGGCAAAGGTTTCAAAGACATTTACCAGACGAACCCTGATCCCGTGCCCGGCTTCGGCTCGCGGCGCGGCGCGGAGTTCGTGGATGATTTTCTTTACAGCGGATTAATTGCGGTCACATTCACCTATTAGCAAACCATGCAAGCATCCAACACGAATCATGTTTGTAGCGGCATCGGCAAACACCAAACACCAAACACCAAACACCAACAAAGCACCAAGTTCCAAATTCCAAACAGGCGGTGTGAATCTTTGTTGTTTGGTTTGAAGTTTGGTATTTGGAACTTATTTGGTGTTTGGTGTTTGGTGTTTGGTGTTTCTTCAGCGATGGCGGCGGACGCCGGTTTCGGCCCGCAAATTTCCGTCCTGCGTGACGCGCCGAAATCTTCCGTCGCTTTGCCGGAGCGGAATTGGGTTGATCAAACCGAGGCCGAGGCGATGCGCAAGAGTCGCGGCTGCCTCGAATGTCACAAGGGAATCGAGAACCATTCGATGCACACCAGCCCCAACGTCGTTCTCGGCTGCACGGATTGCCACGGCGGAAATCCCGCGCCCGGCCTCACGCTGCGCAAAGCCCACGTCGCGCCGCGCCACCCGGAATTCTGGCAAAGCTCCGCCAACCCCGCCGACTCCGACATCATCTTGAACCACGAATCGCCCGAGTTCATCCGCTTCATCAACCCCGGCGATCTGCGCATCGCGAATGTCACTTGCGGCCCGTGCCACAAGGAATCCGTTGACCACGTCTGGTCGAGCATGATGAACCACGGCGGGATGCTTTGGGGCGCGGCGCTCTACAACAACGGCGCGTATCCGCTCAAGAACACGCGCTTCGGCCAGGCCTACGGCGTCAATGGCGAGCCACTGAAAATTTTCAATCCGTATTTGCCGACGCCGGAAGAAACCCGCACCAACGGCGTGCTCGCGTTTCTGGAACCGCTCCCGCAATTTCCCATCGGCCAGCCGAGCAACATCCTCCGCATCTTCGAGCGTGGCGGCGAAAAACAGTTGCTGCTCGGCATCCCCAATGTCACCGAGCCGCCTGGCAAACCTCTGCGCCGCTTGTCCGAGCGCGGCCTCGGCACGTTGAACCGCATTGATCCCGTTTTTCTGAATCTGCAAAAGACACGCCTGCACGATCCAATGCTCGGCTTCATGGGTTCGAACAATCACCCCGGCGATTATCGCAGCAGTGGTTGCTCGGCCTGCCACGTCGTTTATGCGAACGACCGCTCGCCCTCGCAGTCCGGCTGGTATTCCAAATACGGCAATCAAGGTCTGAGTTTCACCGGCGACCAGTCCGGCATCCGCCATGACGAACGCGGCCATCCCATCAAGCACGAGTTCACGCGCTCCATCCCGACGGCCATGTGCATGAACTGCCACATGCATCAGGGAAATCTTTTTGTGAATCCCTACCTCGGCTACACGTGGTGGGATCAGGAAAGCGACGGCGAATTCATGTATCCGAATCCAAAAAATCCGCTCGCCGATGACCCGCATTTTCGCGGCACAAAGACGCGCGAGCAGATGACGCAGCAACACGACCCGAGCGACGAGGAGCTTGTCCACGCCATCCGCAACAATCCCGAAGCCGCTGCCGCGCGCGGACTTTGGGGCGATCTGGATTTTCTGGAAAAGACCGCCGAGTTGAATCCGAAATTGAAGCACACCCAGTTCGCCGACTACCACGGCCACGGCTGGATGTTCCGCGCCATCTTCAAGCACGACAAACAGGGACAACTCCGCGATCTCGACGAGCAGGTCATTGCGCACGATGACCCTGACAAATGGGCGAAGGCCGTCCACTTGAAGGACGTCCACCTCGCGCGCGGGATGCAATGTGTGGACTGCCACTTCCTCAAAGACGTTCACGGCAACGGAAAACTTTATGGCGAACCGCGCGCCGCCACGACCATCGAGTGCATTGACTGCCACGGAACAGTCACGAAACGCCCTACGCTCGTCACGACCGGCAACGCGGGCAAGATTGATCTGAACAAAAGCACCTCGCCGTGGGGGCCGCGTTTCATCTGGGAGGGCAAAAAACTTTTCCAACGCTCGATGATGAGTCCCGATGTGCGCTGGGAAATTCCGCAGACGATTGACACGGTTGACCCGAAGTCGCCTCATTACAACGCCAAGTCAGCCTACGCAAAAACGCTCCGCCGGGACGGAAAATCGTGGGGCGACGTTCCCGAGCCGTCCAAGTGCAAGGCCGACCTCGCACACGACGAATCAAACATCACCTGTCAGGTCTGCCACAGTTCGTGGGCCACGAGTTGTTTCGGCTGCCATCTGCCGATGCGCGCGAACCAGCGCACGCCGCTCAACAAATACGAGGGCGTCACCACGCGCAACTTCACCGGCTACAACCCGCAGGTCGTGCGCGACGACGTTTTCCAGCTCGGCATTGACAGCACCGTGAAAAATCACCGGCTCGCCGTGCTCCGATCTTCATCGGCCATCATCGTTGGCTCGCAGAACGCGAATCGCGAATGGGTTTATTCGCAACAGCAGACCGTTTCAGCGGAAGGTTACAGCGGTCAGGCTTACAATCCGCATTTCCCGCACACGACCAGCAGCGTCGGCACCACAAAGAATTGCACCGATTGCCACATCTCCAAGGACAACGACAACAACGCATGGATGGCTTCGCTGCTCGGCTTCGGCACCGGCACGGCGAATTTCTTTGGCCGCTTCGCCTACGTCGGGCAGGGGCATCACGGTTTCGAGGCCGTCGTCTGGACCGAGCGCGAGGAGCCACAGGCCGCTTACGGCAGCCATTTGCACGCGCTAGCCTATCCGTCGAACCACACGCACCACGTTGAGGCGAACAAAGGCGTGCTCAAAGAATCCTATCATCACCACGGCAAGAATATTCTCGATGTCGTGTTGCGCGGCGAATATCTCTACACCGCCAACGGCGAGGACGGCTTCGAAGTTTTCGACGTGGCGAACATTGACCAAAAGGGTTTTTCGGAGCGCATCGTCACGTCGCCCGTTTCGCCGCTCGGCCAGCGCACCTACGTCCGCACGAAATACGCCACGAGCGTCACGCTACCCAGCACGCTCGGCATTGATCCGACACGACTGCACTACCCGAAAATTTCCAAGACCGAAATTCGCAAGGGTGAGTTCGTGGACATTTACACCGACAACGAAGAGCAACCCATCAGCCTGATTTACGCGTGGGTTTTCGTCACTGACCGCGAGGAAGGACTCGTCATGTGCACCGTCGCCACGCTCGTGGACGGCAAGCCGGACAACAATTTCCTCGAAAAAGATTTGAAGATCATCCGCTACAATCCCGGCGGCAAACTCGCGGGCGCCATGCACTCCTTCATGGCCGGGACGAATCTTTTCGTCGTCGGCAAAAATGGTTTGTTCGTCCTCGGCTTGAGCAACACGGAACTCGCCGAGCCGAAACTGCTCGCTGAATTGACAACGATGCCCCTCACCCCGTCCCTCTCCCCATCCGATGGGGAGAGGGTGGCGAAGCCGGGAGAGGGGCAACCCATTTTCAAGAACCCGCGCGCCGTCGGCGTGCAATTCCGCTACGCCTTCGTCACCGACGACGACGGCCTCAAAGTCGTGGACATCACCGACCCGACCAAGCCGAAGCTCATTCCGGGCGCGACCGTGCCGCTGAAGCACGCGCAGCGGTTTTATCTCGCCCGCACCTACGCTTACGTCGCCGACGGCGAGGATGGCCTTGCCATCGTTGACATCGCCAATCCCGAAAAGCCGCGCCTTGAAAGCCATTACACCGCCGGCGGCCAGTTGAACGACGTCCGCGCCGTGCAGATCGGCTCCATCAACGCCTCCATGTTCGCGCTCGTGGCCGATGGCAAAAACGGTCTGCGCGTGCTCCAGATGATTTCGCCTGAGAACGTCCCGACCCACATGGGCTTCAGCCCCACGAACAATCCCAAACTCATCGCCACGTTCCCGACTCACGGCCCAGCCGTCGCCGTCTCGCGCGGTTTGGATCGCGACCGCGTGGTTGACGAGACCGGCAATCAGACCGTCGTCTTTGGCCGCCGCGGCTCGCGCCCGTTCAACCTTGACGAGATGCAAAAATTCTTCCGGCATGAAAACGGCGAGTTCTATCAAGTCGAAGACGTCTTCAACCGCAAGAGCGACGGCAAATTCGTCGCCAGAAATTCCGCGAACGCCGAAAGCGAATTGAAACCGACCGCGGCATTCAAATCACCGCCCGAAAAATCCCCGGAATCTCCAGCGCGCCTGCCTGCCACGCGGCTGGTGCGTCGTGGGGAGTAGGTCAAGGCGGGCCTTGCGCTCGCTTGCCATCCCGTGCCGACGCGACTAGACTCAAATCATGAAGAACGGAACCAGCCGCACATCCAACCGGATTGAATTGGGCCGGCATATCGTGGCCGACCCGGAGATTTGCCACGGCAAACCCACCTTCAAAGGCACGCGCATCATGGTCTGGCAGGTTTTGGACGACGTGGCTGACGGGCGCTCGTGGGATTTCATCTGCAACGTCCGCTGGGGCGGACGCATTCCGCTCGCCGCCGTGGCCGAGGCCGTGAAGCTGGCTGAGAAAGCCTGGCTCGGCGATCAAAAGCGCCCGGCTCGGAAACATTCCGAATTGGCCGCCGCTTGAATCTTCTCGACGAAAACTTTCCTTCAACTCAAGAACTCAAGCTGCTTGCGGATGTCTGGTGAACAATTGAATTTTCCGTTGCCGTCCCAGACCAGCAGCACGCCTCGGTCGTTGAGCAAATAATCTCCCATCCACTGGTTTTGTTTTGGCAGCGGATTTTCGATGACCAACACGAGCTTGGCTTCGGGCACATTCTGGATGTAGCGATACTCGTAAAGCTGGGAAAGTCCCCGGCGAATCTGCGCGTGCGGATTATCCTCCGTTGTAGATTTCATCTCGAATAAATAATCTGACGCATCTAGCCGCGCGGAGAGGTCAATGTAACGATTTGCCTTTGGGATTACGCCGCGCTTCCGCAAACGTTCGGCCATCAGATTCACCAGCGTTTCGTGGCTTGTGGCGGCACGCTCATGCTTCGCCCGGTCAACGAAATAGGTAATCGCCTCCTGTTTTCCGGCGACGCGTTGCGCCTGCTCCTGATATTCTTTGAGGTCGTAACGACTCGGGAAGATCGGTTCTTCATCGGACTCGTAACGGACGAGCGGCACGGCGGCAGGCAACCGATCAAGCACCCAACGCTTGCCGACAATTTTGGCGAGTCTGAGTTTCACCAGCCAACCCAAGTAGGATGAAACGCGCCTCTCGACCATGCTGGTTGCTCCCAAATCGGCGACGGCATTTAGAAACATCTCCATTTCGTTACGGGTGACGCCCGTTGTTCCTTTCGCTTCCAAGAACGGAAGCAAACGCTGGAATAACGGATTTGACAGAACAGCGCGGACGAACAAAGCCTGCTTTGTCGCTTGGTCGGCATTGGCAAATTCTTTGCCTGCGGGAGTAACAGTTGAACGGTGGTTGGCGTCGCGCACCATGAAGCCAAGCACTTCAGCCGCACGGCGGTAATATCGGCCCTGCCGCGCATCCAGTCCGCCAATGGCTGCGGCAATGTCCTTGTCGTCGCGCGCCCCTCGTGCAACCGCGTCAACGGTCGCCATCACCCGCTCGGGCGTGTCCGCTTGAATTACGTCTTTGCTTGGGATTTTCATTCAGCGATGAATAGGTATTCAACGACCTCGTTTTTATTGTCCCAAACTTTGTGTGCGTGGTTGCCGTGGTGGTAGCGGTGCGCAGATTCGTAAACAGTCACCTTCGACTTTTCATTCTTGAGCAATTCGATCATCTCAGACTTGCTCGGAATGCAATTGGAGGAATAAGAAATGACCAGAGTGGATTTGCGGAAATGGTGAAACAACTTTTGGAACGCCTGACGTGCGCGAGCCTTGGTCGAGAAGGCCGTATCGTAAGACCGAATCTTTTTCGTGGTCGTGTCCGTGATTTCAACGCCTTTCCAATAGCGACAATAGCCTTCGACAAAATGGTAACGCCGCGTGTAGTCACAATCCGAAAACGGACTGATGTAGGGCGTGTCTATGTAAACCAAGTCGGCAAGGTCGGGTTGCACATCGAATACGTCTGAGTTGAAAGTTTTGTTTTGCTGGCCGTTCGAGAACACCGCGCTGTTGAAGGCGTTGACGGCGATCAGGAATTGCTCGCGCATGGACAGCTTCAAATCAATTCGTTCATCCCAGCCTTTGCGTCCGGTAAACGTGAACATCCCACGCGGGCGCTTCTTCATGCACGCGCGAGAGGCAGCAGCAAGGGCCAGCGAAACCTTCAGTGGTGATTGAAGCTCTTGGATATTCGCCCAAAGGTTGTCCAGAAACACGCAATCCGTTTCGTTGAAGAACAGATCTGTGTAGGTGTCTCGAACGAATGTCGGCGCGGATGTGTTCGGCAGCATTAACTTGCTGACATCGTCTTCGCCCAACTTCGTCGAGTTGTTTTCAATTGTAGCGCGGGCGGTGTGGAAACAGAAATTCAGGAAGTCATTTGCATAGACCAGTGCGCCAGTTTGCTTGATGGCATAGCCGACGCAGCCGCTTCCCGAGAAAGCGTCGAGTGCTGAATTGAATTTCAGTTTGGCTAGGTGCTTGAGGATGAAAGGGAGAAGCCGCTGCTTACTGCCCATGTATTTCGTTTCGGGAAATTCCGGCTCGGCAGACGAGGTGAAGAACACTTGCGGATGCTTTGTTGCACTCGTGTTCGTAACAACAAGCTCGGAGATGTTTCCCCTTCCGCCAGGTTTGCAATTTATGAATCTCGGAGCGGAGACAGCTTGAATGGGAAAGCCGGTGTAAAGTTCGCGGGTTCGCGGATGCTCGGAGTTCGATAAAACCACTCGGCAGCCCTTCGCATCCAACTCGCGGAACACGCGCGCCAGTTCCACCTGATCGGCCTCGCGGAATTGTTCGAGCGTGTAGCGTTTGAAATCCGAGTAGGCGGAGATGGGCAGATACGGCGGGTCAAAGTAGATGAAATCTCCCTGACGCGCTTCGTCCAAAACTTTGCGGAAGTCCTGCGCTTCCAGTTGCGCGGACTGCAAGACATCGGACGCGGCGAGAATGTTGTCGCGGGAATAGAGGTTTGGATTTTTGCTTGAGCCGACGGGCGTGTTGAATTCGCCCTTGGCGTTGACGCGCCAGAGACCGTTGAAACAGGTTTTGTTTAGGAAGATTGTCCTGGCGGCGCGGGCGAGATCGTCGGTCAAGTCGTGCTGCTTGCGGATGTCGTAGAAATATTTGTCGCCGTCCGCTCGAAAAGCTTTGGAATGTTCGTCGAGCAACCGCATGAGTTCTTCCGGTCGGTCGCGGACGACGCGGTAGCAGTTGATGAGTTCCTTGTTGCCGTCGCGCAGGAACGGGCGCAGGTCCGGGAAGCGGTATTTGAGATGGAAGAACACCGCGCCGCCGCCGAGGAATGGTTCAAAGTAGCGATCTATCTCGTGCGGAAAGAATTCTTCAAGCTGACGCAGCAGGCTGGCCTTGCCGCCCGCCCACTTGAGAAATGGCTGCGCTTCGATGCGCTTCGGCACAACGAACGGCATGGCAATTTGCTCGTCCCTGATCTTGCCGTTGCCTTCAGGCTTGTGGAGTGACGGAGCAGAAATTTTTCGGTGGATTTTGTATCGGAGTTTTTTTGGATCGGATCTCTGATCCCGCCGCTTTCTTGGGGCGGCTCTGTTTCCTTTTGGGATACGCCGCGACTTCTCAGACATTCACTGTGGATCGATCCCGATCCACAAAAGAGGATCAAGCCAAAACATTCGATATGTCGAATGTTCGACGCGTTCAAATTCAGGTTTGCTGACTTAATGGGTCATGCCGTCAACCATCGGGAGATCGTGGGGAATAACATCCGCGCCTGCCGAACCAATGCGGGCTTGACCTTGGAAAAGCTGGCTGAAAAGGCGGATTTGAGCTGGCCTTACCTTTCTGAAATTGAGCGTGGGCGTGAAAATATTTCTCTCGATAAACTCGCCCAATTGGCGCAAGCGCTCAACGTCAAGCTGTCCAAGCTTGTTGAGAACGCCTGAAAATTGCATCCCGACAACCGCCACGTCCGCGACAAAATCCGCCAGCAGCTTCACGTTTACGGAGGAAAAGCGCCAGAGGGCTGGCGCACTCCAAGACGCTTCGCGAGATTCGGCGGTCGCTGGAAAACGCGCCAGCGTCTTGGACTGCGGTGGCCCTCCACCGCTTTCGTCTGCAAGCGCCCCTTCCGATTTCACAAACGAAGAGGGTTGCGCCTTTGACCGCGAGTTGGAAAAGCTTCATCCCAACAACCGTCACATCCGTGACAAAATCCGCCAGCAGCTTCCGCCTTCGCCTGCTTCGTCGCGGCAAGTCAGGTTCATCCGCCTTCATCCGCCTTCATGTGATTTCGGCGCGACAAGCCGCGACACTGGTTAGCTGTTGCACGTCGTCCGTCTTCGCAGTGCTTCGACGCAACAAGAGCGCGGTCACTGGAGTCTGCCGTGATTTTTTCAGACAGGATGGCAGGATTTACAGGATGCTTTTTCCCAATCCTGTTCATCACGTTAATCCTGTCAAAACATAGTGCGACTACAAGGAACTCCATTTGTCCAAGGAAATGGAACGGCCAAGGATGGATTCCACCTGCCGGATGAGCATGCGGATTTGAGGGACGGAGTATTCGGAATTGGTGGGAATGGTCTGGCGGTGCTGTCCCAAAACCATGAACTGGTGGCGTGTGCCGGAGAAGGGGCCGTCGAAACCGAGTGCGCGAAGCTTGCGGATGAAGTCGCGCCGTTTAAGTGGTCGCCATGCGGCCATTTTGAACTTTGTTCAAATCAATGCCGGCAAGCACGGGCAGTTTATGGCCCAGCCGCAAGCCAACGAGAATCCAATCTTCCAATGTGGAGCGCAGTTCGCTTTCACATTCCCGGAGTGTTTTGCCGAACGCGGCCACGCCTTTGAGTTTGGGGATTTCGCCCGAAAACGAACCGTCTTCCAGCTTGTCGTAACGCGCCAGTTCCAAAGCGGCTTCAATGTAGGCGGTGAGCGAAAATGTCATGGCGGAAAATTAGATGATTTCGCCGAGAAAACAAGCCGTGAGTTCAAGTGGTCGCCGCTGTCTGCCGTGATTTTTTCAGACAGGATGGCAGGATTCACAGGATGCTTTTTCCCAATCCTGTTCATCATGTTAATCCTGTCCTTGTTTGCGCGCTTTTTTGTCTTTGCGTTAAATCCGTTCAGTTTTCATTTGGCTCGCGAAAAAAAATTGAATCGGCGCTAAATCCCTCCCGTATCACCGCCGCCGAGGCCCCCGCCCGCGAAGATTATCGGCAGGAACATTGCGACGACGATGCAGCCGACGATGACGGCCAGAAAAATGATCAGCGCCGGTTCGAGCAGCGACAACGCGGCGGAAATGGAATTGTCCACTTCCGTTTCGTAGTTGTCGGCGATTTTCAGAAGCATGGTCGGCAGCGCGCCGGTCTGTTCGCCCACGTCAACCATGCTGATGACGGTGGATGGAAAAAGGCCGGAGGCGTGCAGCGGCGGAGTCAGGCCGTCGCCTTCCTTGACGCGGTCGTGTGTTTGCGTAATCGCGCGGGCGAAGACAGCATTGCTCGTCGTCTCCCGCGCGATGGTCAAAGCTTGAAGAATAGGAACGCCGTTTTCCAGCATCGCCCCCAGCGTGCGCGCGAACCGGCAAATCGCCGCCTTGCGGTTGATGCGACCAAAGACGGGCAGGTTCAGCTTCACGCGGTCTATCGCAGCGAGCCCTTTTTTGGTGGTTTGGGCAAACTTGTATGCAACCACAACTGTTGCCGCCAGAACCACGAAATGAATCAAGTGTCCGCGAACAAAATCCGCCGCTCCCAAAACGAATTGTGTGAACGCCGGAAGCGGCTGGCCTCCGAACAAGTCAGCAAAAACCGCCTGAAATCTGGGAATCACCCACACTGAAAGGAAAACCACCAATGCCGTCGCGACAGAAATCACCGCCGCGGGATAAAACAAAGCTGATTTGATCTTCGAACGAATTTTTTGCGAGCGCTCCATGAAATCAGCGAGACGCGTCAGGCTGGTTTCGATCATTCCAGCCGTTTCACCGGCGACGACCATGTTGATGTAAAGCTTGTCAAAAACTTTCGGGTGCCGCGCCAGTGCTTCGGAAAGCTGCAAGCCGCCTTCGACATCAGCAACGAGTTTGCGAAGAACATTTTTGAGCGCGCGGTTTTCTTCCTGCTGCTCGATGGCGCGCAGACCTCGAACGAGCGAGACGCCCGCGTCAAGCAGCGTCGCCAGTTGGCGTGTGAAGGGAGCCAGGACTTTGACTGGAACTCTGCCGAACAGCAGCGGTTTTCGCGGCGCTGCTTCGCGGGCGCGCGCAGGTTTCCATGTGGCTTTGAGCCGCTCAACTATGGCGCGCTGCGTTTCTTCCTTCACGGAAGTCGGAAACAGTCCCATTTCTTTGACGCGGCGGATGGCCGACGTCCAACTTTTTTCGGTGATGTTGCCGCGAAACATTTTGCCCTTGGAGTCCAGCGCGACGTAGGCGTAAGTGCTCATGGTGTCAGTTCTAGGGTTGAGCGGTTTGGGTTTGGCTGACGTTACGCCACGAAAAGAGGTTTTGCAAATTGGTGAGGCCAAAAAAATGCGCGGCGAAGGTCTAATGAGATCGGCGCTCCCGCTGGGCGGGATTAGTGCTCGCTAAGAGCGACCCTTATCGGGTAAGTCCTGACGCCCCGGCAATAAGATCTCAAAACCGGTATTTGGACCGAGACTCTTTCGTCGCGCAAAATGGTTATCGCGCGAACAGTCGAAAAATTCAAGCCAAAGTTATTCACCGGCGGAAATCCGCGCGGACGCCGCTGTCATTCACCGGGTTGCGTCGCAGGTTTCAGATGCGCGATCGTCGCGCCCCAGCCGCCGAAATGTTCGTTGGCCAGCGAATATTCCAACACGCCGGGATGTTTCGCCAGAATCGCATGGACGGTGCGGCGCAGGTTGCCGATGCCTTTGCCGTGAATGATGCGCACGCGCAGGATGCCGCGCTTCCGACATTCATCGAGATAATCGAGGACAAGTTCCTTCACCTCGCGCGGCTTGAACGTGTGCAAGTCCAGCACGCCGTCAATCGGAAGCTCGATTGGTTCGTCCATGAAATCAGTTAACCACGAATGGACACCAATGAGCACGAATCAAATTGATTCCAGCCGCGACAAACTTATTCTCGGCGAATCAAAATCAAAATCCGACAAGCCACTCCAGCCGACGCCGCCATCATCGCGGATTTCAACGCGCGCATCGCCTCTGAAACCGAGGGCAGAAACCTCGATCCCGCGCGCGTGAATGCGGGCGTGACCGCGCTGTTGAGCGATCCGGGGAAGGGAATTTATTTTCTGGCCGAAGTCGGAGGCCGCATCGCCGGCCAGTTGCTCATCACGCTCGAATGGAGCGACTGGCGCAACGGAAATTTCTGGTGGATCCAAAGTGTCTATGTCGAGAAGGAATTTCGCGGGCAGGGAATTTTCCGCGCACTGTTCAACCACGTCCACAAACTGGCGAAGCAGCGAAAGGACGTTTGCGGCCTGCGGCTCTACATGGATGCAGCCAACGCGACGGCGCGGAAAACTTACGAATGTTTGGGAATGAAGCGGACGGACTACGAAGTTTTCGAAATGGATTTTGTGCTCGGAGAAAAATAAACGGAGGGACGAGTTACACGAGTCCCTGACTCGGGGGCGTGGAAGTTTGGGGACTCGTGCAACTCGCCCCTCCGATGAGTTCACGCCGCCATCCGGTGATTTTCATGCAACAGCGCGACGACTTCTTCATCGGTCGTCTGCGCGAACTGCTCGTAGTAGCGGCCAACGGCGTCAAACTCAGGATCCGCCCACAACGAAAAAACTTTATCGGCCACTGCCGACAGCCGCTCCACGGCATTTGTGGAAGCAACCGGAACAGCAACAAACACTTCGCGCGCGCCCTGTTCTCTGGCGGATTTAACCGCAGCCTCGGTCGTAGCGCCCGTCGCCAATCCATCATCAACGATGACAATGCTTTTGCCTGAGCGTGGAATCAGAGTGTCGCGATGAAATTTGCGCTGGTAATTTTTTAACCGCTCCGTTTCCTCGGCGATGATTTCTTTCAACTCATCTTCCATCACGTTGGTCCGGCTCAAAGACCGTTCATCCAGGACGACTGTTCCGCCCTCCCCAAGAGCGCCGACGGCAAACTCGCGATGCCATGGATGACCGATCTTGCGGACGACAAGAACATCGAGTGGCAGTTGCAAAACTTTTGCGACTCCGGCGGCAACGACAACTCCGCCGCGCGGCAAGCCGAGGACCAAATCTGCGCGCACCCCTTCGTGCAGCAAATATTCGCCGAGATGTCTGCCTGCGCTTTCTCGTGAGGAAAAGGTCATGATTACCAATCGCTCTTTTTAAGCGGAGAGGCAATGACGTGTTTTGAAAAAATCGGCGGTGCCGGCTTGCAAAGCACCAAGCTCCAACATCCAAGCACCAGAGAAACTTCAAGCACCAATAATAAACAGTCGAGAAGCGGAAAGTTTTTGGAGTCTGGAATTTGGTGTTTCTCTGGTGCTTGCTGCCTGGGGTTTGGAGATTTTATCCCGTCACCAGCGTCCCCACCTGCTCGCCCATCACGACCTGCCGCAGATTGTGCGGACGGAACAAGTCGAAAACGATGATCGGCATCTTGTTGTCCATGCACAGCGAGAAC
>CAYMCQ010000031.1:0-41323 GCA_964389025.1 uncultured Verrucomicrobiota bacterium | reverse complement strand
AATTTTTCCTGCCCGCACGGTTTGCCCGAGCGCAAGATGGGCGCGGCGATGGGCGAGAATCCGGAAATCCTCAAGGAAGTTGTCGCGTGGGTGATGAGCGCGGCGAAGAAACCGGTCTGGGCGAAGATGACGCCGAACGTCACGCACATCGAAGACCCCAGCCGCGCGGCGCTCAAGTCCGGCGCGACCGGCATCAGCGCCATCAACACCATCCGCAGCGTCATCGGCGTGAATCTCGACACGCTCCGTCCCGAACCGAGCGTGGAAGGTTACACGACGCCGGGCGGCTATTCTTGTCGCGCGGTGAAACCCATCGCGCTCCGCATGGTCATGGAAGTCGCGCAACTCATCCGCAAAGAATTTCCCGGACGCTCGCTCTCGGCCATCGGCGGCGTCGAGACCGGCAACGACGCGGCGGAATTCATTTTGCTCGGCGGCGACACCGTCCAAGTTTGCACCGGCGTGATGAAGTTTGGTTACGAACACGTCAAGCCCATGTGCGAACAACTGCTCGCGTTCATGGACAAACACAAGTTCGAGACGCTCGCCGATTTCAAAGGCAAGAGTCTCGACTATTTCACCACGCACGCCGACCTCGTGAAGCGTCAAGCCGACCGCAAAGCCGCGCAAAAAGCCGCTGCCGCCGCGCCAAAGAAAATGGTTCAAGCTGATGGCGAATGGACCGGCGACGACTTCGTGAAACAATCGCAGGCACTGGCCCGTTGAAGCCGATCCCAACGCATCATCAAAGTAAAGCCCATGAATACTTCTGACGAGGTCCGAAATCTTCTTGGTAAAATGGAGTCCAAGACGCAACGAGAAAAGGAAAGTGAAGAGCGGGAGCGGCGGGCACGAGATGAGTTTCCTAATCGCTTTTTGGCGGTTGTTGATGAAGTGATTTTTCCATGCATGGAAAAAGCCGCAACTGAATTAAAGCAGAAAGGCATCAAGGCGGATGTGGAGATTACACGGCACGTTGTTGGCGGCGGTGAAGGTTGGCCGTGTGTCACATTGCGATTTGCTTCTGAGAAAGGGAAGTGGCTTGACGGCACAATCGCCGTTCGAATGCTAAGGTTCACAGCGGACACAACCAATCTCCAAGTTTCAATTGCAAAGCGGACAAGCCTAAATCTCGAAAGGTCGGCTTATGGTGTTGACGACGGTTTGATAGATTACACGAGCATCCGGGGAACGGACTTGGCGGCTATTACGCAGGACTCTGTTACCAAAGAGATACTTTCCACCATCAGGGAAGGAGTAAGCTTGTGACCAAGACTCTCGAACCCTGTCCCAACCTAATCGGTGGCGAATGGCTCCAGGCCAAAGGCTCGGCCACACCAGTTTTCAATCCTTCAACCGGCGACACGATTGCCGAATGTCCCGTCGGCTCTTCCGCCGATGTGAACGCCGCCGTCGAGGCCGCGCACGCAGCATTTCCCGCTTGGATGGAAACGCCGCCGGTCGAACGGGCGCGGATTCTTGGCCGGTTCAAAATGTTGATGGAGGAAAATTTCGAGGACATCGTCCGCAGTAACACGCGCGAGCATGGCAAGACGCTCGTCGAATCGCGCGGCGACGTGAAGCGCGGCATGGAAGTCGTGGAGTTCGCGCTCGGCGTGCCGTCGTTGCTGATGGGCGACGTGCTGGAAAACATCGCGCGCGGGATTGATTGCGAGGCCATCCGCCAGCCGCTCGGCGTATGCGTCGGCATCACTCCGTTCAATTTTCCCGCGATGGTGCCGCTGTGGATGTATCCCATCGCAATCGCGTGCGGCAACACCTTCGTCCTCAAGCCGAGCGAGAAAGTTCCGCTCACGGCCATCAAGATTGCAAAGCTATTGGAGAAAGCTGGGCTGCCGAAAGGCGTGTTGAACATCGTTCACGGCGGACGCGAAGTCGTGGACGCGCTGCTCACGCATCCGAAAGTGAAAGCGATTTCATTCGTCGGCTCGACGCCTATCGCCAAACACATCTACGAAACCGGCACGAAGCACGGCAAACGGGTTCAGTCCAACGGCGGCGCGAAAAATTTCGTCCTGCTCATGCCGGACGCTGACGTTGAGAACTCAACTCGCGGCTTGATCGAAGCCGCGTTCGGTTGCGCAGGCGAACGTTGCATGGCCGGTTCGACCGCCGTGGTCGTTGGCGGCGCGGAGAAAACTGTTTTGCCCACGCTCATCGAAGCCACGCGCAAAATCAAAGTCGGCCCGACTGACCGCGAGAAACAGCCGGACATGGGCGCGGTCATCACGCGCCAGCATCGCGACCGCGTCCTGCAATTGATCGAAGCTGGCGTGAAAGAGGGCGCGAAGATTCCGGCTGATGGTCGCGGCGTGAAAGTTCCCGAAGCTCCGAATGGATTCTTCGTCGGCGCAACGATTCTCGATCACGTCCAGCTCGGCATGACCGTCGCGAAGGAGGAAATTTTCGGCCCAGTCCTCAACGTGATGCACATGGAAGATTTGGACGCGGCCATCGAGCTTGCGAACAAATCGCCTTACGGCAACGGCGCAAGCATCTTCACGCGCTCCGGCAAGGCCGCGCGCGAATTCAAGCATCGCATCAACTGCGGAATGGTCGGCATCAACATCGGCGTGCCCGCTTCGATGGCGTGGTTTCCGTTCAACGGCTGGAACGATTCCTTTTTCGGCGACCTCCACATGCAAGGCAAAGAAGGCGTGCAGTTTTTCACGCAGCAAAAAGTAACGACTAGCAGATGGTTCTCGTATGGTGAAGGCGACATCTGGCATACGGAAAAGAAATGACAGGATGAACAGGATTTTCAGGATGAATTCAGAAACAATCCTGCCCATCTTGTAAATCCTGTCAGAAAAAATTTATGAGCCTCCTAATCAAAAACGGCGAAATCGTCACCGCAAGCGAACGTTACATCGCCGACATCTTCTGCGAAAACGAAACCATCACGCGCATTGACAAAAACATTTCTGCGCTCCCGCAGAGCGGGACGGAAGTGATTGATGCGAAGGGCAAATTTGTTTTTCCCGGTTTCATTGATCCGCATGTCCACATTTATCTGCCGTTCATGGGGACGTTCGCGAAGGACACGCACGAGACCGCCAGCAAAGCCGCGCTCATCGGCGGCACAACGACGTTCATCGAGATGATTTGTCCGGGCCGCAGTGAAAAGCCGCTGGAGGCGTTTGAAACCTGGCTCGGCAAGGCGCAGGGAAACAGCGCGTGCGACTTCACGTTCCACATGGGCGCGACCCGCTACGACGACGAAGCCGAGCGTGACTTCAGGGAAATCGTCAAGCGCGGCGTCAGCAGCTTCAAAGTTTTTCTCGCTTACAAAGGCGCGCTCGGAGTGACTGACGAGGAGCTTTACAAAACGCTTCGGCTCGCGAAACAACTAGGCGTCGTCACCACGGCGCATTGCGAGAACGCGGATTTGATTCTGGAGTTGCAGAAAAAACTTCTCGCCGAAGGCAAGACCGGGCCGGAGTTTCATGAACCGAGCCGTCCGCCCGTCGTCGAAGCCGAGGGCGTGCATCACCTGATGACCTTCGCCGAAATGACCGGCGCGCACGTTTACATTGTGCACCTGAGCTGCGAAGAGGCGTTGCGCGAAGCGATGGCCGGCTCGGCGCGCGGCGTGAACGTCTGGGTTGAGACGCTCATTCAATATCTGCTTTGCGACAAGACCGACGCGGAGAAACCGAATTTCGAAGGCGCAAAATTCGTGATGTCGCCGCCGTTGCGCGACAAGAAAAATCAGGAAGTGCTCTGGAACGGTCTGCGAAAAGGTTTTGTCTCGACGCTCGCCACCGACCACGCGCCGTTCGATTTCGCCACGCAAAAACAGATGGGCAAAAATGATTTCACGAAAATTCCCAATGGCATCCCGTCGCTCGAAGACCGCGTGAATCTTTTTTACACCTGCGGAGTGAAGCGCGGGAAGATTGACCTGCACCGTTTCGTGGACGCCGCGAGCACGCAATCCGCGAAACTCTTCGGCCTGTTCCCGCGCAAAGGCGCGATCCAGCCCGGCGCGGACGCCGACCTCGTCATCTACGACCCGAACTATCGCGGGAAAATCTCCGCAAAGACTCACTCGATGAACATTGACTACAACGCGTTCGAGGGCATGACGATTGAAGGCCGTCCAAGTGTGGTCACAGTGCGCGGCCAAGTCGCCGTGCGCGACGGAAAATTCGTCGGCCAGGTTGGTCGCGGAAAATTTTTGCAACGCGAACCGAGTCATTTCTAATTGATGTCCAGCGACAAAAATAGGAATTCAGCCTTGTGCGAGGAATTCATCCAAATCGCAAAGCCTGCTATTTCAAAATATCCAAACTTAAAGCATTCGTGGAGCGTGAATGCGGATAAAACTTGCTGCGCGTTAAATTTTCCAAAACAAAATGAAGACGGCTACGATGTAACAATCGAAGTTTTGCCCAACTGGAATAACCGTCCTCACGCATGGTGCTCATCAACGTTTTGATTCTGCCGATACTACAAATGAATCTAAAATTACCGACGCTTTGGCATTGGCTCGAGATTTGTTAAGTCCGGACATGCGCGTTCGGGAGTTCCGCGCTGGACAATCAGCTTATCGTTGGGATTTAGAATCGCTGTGTGATAACGAGTGGCATCGTGAAAGCACGACGGGGCTGCTCTTTTGGAATTATTTTGGCCGTCGAAGCGAAAAGTTTTTTCAAAACAAAATACTGCCCGGCAGGCTGTCCTAATATGAAACGCTCTCTTGCTTTGAATCGTGGTCAGAGTAACGTTCTTTCATGAAATCGTCAGACGTGTCACGCATCGCACTCGAACTGCCGGCGGAAGATCGGATGGAGTTAGCCCGACGTCTCGTGGAAAGCGTCGTCGCTCCCGAGCCGCTCAATGAAGCCGTTGCTGAGGGCATCCGGCGGATTGAGGACATCGCTGCCGGGCGCGTGGAGGGTCTGACCGAGGAACAATATCGCGCGGCGCTTCGATGAGGGTGATTTTCCACCCGGAGTTTCCGAAAGACATTCGGAGGTTCGAAGCCGATTACGCGCAAATTTCATCCGGCCTTGCAGCGCGATTTCGGCAAGAGATCGAAGACGCGGTGACTTCAATCAAGGCCTCTCCAAACAGCTCCGGGCATTTCCTGAATCTTGGCTCTTCGATTGTTCCCGAACTTCGCCGACGAAACTTGCACGCCTTCCCGTTCTTCGTTCTTTACGGCGTTGTTGACGACCGCTTGATCTTCGGTTCAGTCATTCCGAGCCGGTCTGATCCTTTGACGTGGCTCAAGCGATTTGCCATTCAATAGTCCGCTATTCCAGTCTTGGCGTCGAAACAGGTTGTGATTACATTGCTTTCATGGCAACCGCCGCTATTCACCAACAGGCTCGCCCTGCTGTCGGTGACGTTTCGTGGGAAAGGATGATTCGAGCCGTGGAAAAAGTTCGCGAACGATTGCGCCGCGCCGTCGCCGCCTTGGAAGCGGCGGGTGTGCCCTACGCTCTAGCAGGCGGAAATGCCGTGGCTGCCTGGGTTTCCCGCGTGGATGAAGCCGCGGTGCGCAACACGCAAGACGTTGATATTCTTCTCCGACGAAGTGACCTGCCAGCGGCAACTGCGGCGATGACCAAAGCGGGTTTCATCTTCCGGCACGTCAAAGGCATTGACATGTTTCTCGACGGCCCGACCGCAAAAGCTCGTGATGCCGTCCACATCGTTTTCGCGTCCGAGAAAGTCAAGGCGGACTCTGTTGCGCCGTCGCCCGATGTGACTGAATCCGAAGTCACGGAAACGTTTCGTCTGCTGACTCTGGACGCTCTCGTGCGGATGAAGCTCACCGCCTTTCGCGACAAAGACCGCACTCACTTGCGTGACTTGATTGACGTTGGATTGGTGGACGCGACATGGCTCGATCGTCTGCCGCGCGAATTGTCCGCTCGACTTCAAAATCTTTTGGACACGCCGGAAGGTTGAGTCGCTTGTTGCAGCGCGAGCCGAATCATTTTTGAGAGTGACAAGCCGCTTGAACGCCGGCAAATCCCGGCGTAAGATTGTCCAGTCAATAAACGCTTATGGGTGCAACCGCCATTTTGGAGCAGTTGAAAAACCTGCCGCCCACCGAGCAGGCTGCGTTCAACAAGCTCTTTCGCCAATGGCAGTCCGCACCCACGTCGCCCAAACCCGCGCAGCGTGCGCGCCAGTGGCCGGATTTCCTCGCCCGTTTGCGCAACATCTACGGCAACAAAATCACCAGCGACAGCCAGAGTCTCATCAGTGAACTGCGCGGCGACCGCTGATGAACGTCTATTTCGACTCCGCAATCATCGCCAAGCTCTACGTTCAGGAGGCGAACAGCGCTGAAGCAGTTCAATTGGTTTCCACAGACGCCGCACCCTACGCGCTGACACACTGGCAGGAAATTGAAGTGCGAAACGCGCTTCGCTTGAAAATGTTCCGGCATGAAATCACCGCGGACGAACTGCGCGCTTCGCTCGCCGCGTTTGACGAGGACATCGCAACTGGACGCTGGCAGCGCGCGGATTACGCACTGGCCGAAGTTCACGACCGCGCCGCGCAACTCTCCGCCCGGCACGCCGCTGAAATCGGCTGCCGCACGCTCGATATTTTTCACGTCGCCGCCGCTCATCGTCCGCACACCGGAATTTGCCAGCTTCGACAATCGCCAACGCGAACTTGCCAGGCGGGACGGACTGAAAGTAAAACCATGAAAACGCACGACGGCAAATTCGTCGGCCAGGCCGCTCGCGGAAAATTTTTGCAACGCGAGCCAAATCATTTCTAAACCACGGATGCACACGGATTCGGCTGGAGACATTTTTATCCGTGTCAATCCGTGTCAATCCGTGGTTAAATCTCCGCTGTGAACCCCATTCAATCCGACCTCTCGGAAAATCAACTCGCGGAACTCAAAGCCAGTCCGTTTTTCAACGACGACCTCGCGCCGGTGCCGTTCACGCGGCGCAAATGGCGGCTGGGCAGCTTCGCGGCGCTGTGGATTTCCATGTCCGCGTGCATCCCCACTTACATGCTCGCGTCGGGACTCATCAGCGGCGGGATGAATTGGTGGCAGGCCATCCTCACGATTTTTCTCGGCAACCTCATCGTGCTCGTCCCGATGGTGCTCAACGCGCACGCGGGAACGAAATACGGAATTCCGTTTCCCGTTTATTGCCGCGCGTCGTTCGGCACGCTCGGCGCGAATATTCCGGCGATTCTTCGCGCGCTCGTAGCGTGCGGCTGGTTTGGGATCCAAACATGGATCGGCGGCGAAGCGATTTACAAAATCTTCATCACGATTTTTAAGATTCAGCCCGCCATAGCGAACAACTGGCTCGGCATCACCGGCGGACAATTTTTCTGCTTCATGCTTTTTTGGTGCATCAACATGCTTGTCATCTACAAAGGCATCAATTGCATCCGCTGGCTGCTGAACATCAAAGCGCCGTTGCTCATCGCGCTCGGATTGTTGCTGCTCTGGTGGGCGTATCGAAATGCCGGTGGGTTCGGGCCGATTCTTTCCCAGCCGTCGGCGTTCGATCCCGGCCAGCCGAAAGCCGGACAGTTCTGGACATACTTCTTCCCCGCGCTCACCGGCATGATTGGTTTTTGGGCAACGCTCTCGCTGAACATCCCGGATTTCTCGCGCTACGCACATTCACAACGCGACCAAACCATCGGCCAGGCGCTCGGCTTGCCGCTGACGATGGCGCTTTACTCGTTCATCGGCGTCGCGGTCACATCGGCGACGACGATCATTTTCACCGACCTTAAAGAGCCGCTCTGGAATCCCGTGGACGTGCTGATGCGCTTCTCAAATCCGGCGCTGCTCATTCTCGCGATGTTCGCGCTGTGCCTCGCGACGCTGGCGACGAACATCGCCGCGAACGTCGTCAGCCCCGCGAACGACTTCGCGCACCTCGCGCCGCGGCACATCACATTTCGCATCGGAGGATTGATCACGGGCATCATCGGAATTTTGATGATGCCGTGGAAACTGCTGGCGAATCCGACGAGTTACATCTTCGACTGGCTCATCGGTTACAGCGCGCTGCTCGGGCCGATCGGCGGGATTCTCATCGCGGACTATTTCGTCTATCGCAAACGGCAACTGAACCTGCCCGCGCTCTACAAACCTGACGGCGAATATCGTTTCACGAACGGCTTCGGCATTCCGGCAATCGTCGCGTTCATCCTCGCCGTGCTGCCGAGCCTGCCCGGTTTTCTCGTCAACGTGAAACGCCTCGACGCCACGCAAGTGCCGGCAATTTTCCTCAGTCTCTACAACTACGCGTGGTTTGTTGGATTTGGAATTGCGTTCGTTGTTTATCTGGTAGGAAAACAACTCGCGCCGAAAATTCGCGCGGTTCACCCGCAAGTTCTGACGCCGAAATGAACGGAGTATCTTCAAGAACTCGTCGCTGCATCATCATCGCCGGACCGAACGGTGCAGGTAAAACAACTTTCGCCCGCGAATTTCTGCCGAAGGACCGGATCATCCATTTCGTGAATGCTGACCTGATTGCCGGAGGTCTTTCGCCATTGCGCCCGGAACTGGCCGCGCTCGCTGGCGGTCGTCTTTTTCTCGCCGAGCTTGATCGTCTGGCGCGCCTTCGGACGGATTTCGCGTTTGAAAGCACGTTGAGCGGTTTGGGCTACCTTCGCCGGTTGAAACGCTGGAAATCCGCCGGCTACCGGATTGAAATTATTTTCTGCGACTGTCGTCATCGCAACTGGCGTTGCGTCGCATCGCCGCTCGCGTCCGGCAAGGCGGGCATCACGTTCCGCGCGCCGATGTTTTGCGGCGATTCGACCGAAGTTGGAAAAATTTCAATCGCCACTATCGTCCGCTTGCAGACCGTTGGGAAATCCATGATAATTCTCGACCGAGCCCAGCATTGCTCGAAGTTGGACCATGAAGCGAACAAAACCAATCAAGCATCAAGGGCGGCTGACGCCCGCTGGTCGCGCGTTGCGCCGCGCCGCGCTCGCTGCGCGCAAAATCGCGCGCGCTTACGGCACTCCCATTTACGTCTGGCGCGATGGAAAAGTCGTGGCGGAAAAACCGTGAATGCCGAAAGCTGAAAAGTTTTTTACCGCAAAGACGCAGAGACGTAAAGTTTCTGAAGCGAATTCATTCCGCATTCAACCGCAACTTCTGACACCCAAATGAAGTGTATTCATTTGCGATCAGCACCAGTTGAAACCGCCGCGCAACCCGCGTTTCGCTTCCATTCAGCGCCACACGGGGTTTCAGGATTCGGGCGCGGCCTGCTGCGCTGGGACGAAACTTTGGCCTTGATTTTGGAAACCATGCTTCCAAAATACGGGGCATGTGGAATCGCCTGCACGCCGACCGTCTGCGAAGCCTCGCGCGTCAGTTTCCCGCCGTCCTCATCCTCGGACCGCGCCAGGTGGGCAAGACCACGCTCGCCCGAGCCGCGTTTCCAGTCGCGCCGTATCTCGACCTGGAGCAGCCCAACATCCGCCAACTCTTCGCTGACGACCCACATTTCCAGATCGAAAGCCGCCTCACCCCGCGCACCCGCGCACTCGTGCTCGATGAAGTGCAATGCGTGCCCGCCGTGTTCGCCGCGTTGCGCGGGCTGATAGATCGCGACCGCCGCCGGCACGGACGCTTCATCCTGCTCGGGTCCGCGCAACCCGCATTCATCCGGCAGGTCTCCGAATCGCTGGCCGGACGCGCAGGCATCCTCGAACTCGATCCGCTGACCGTGGCAGAAGTCACGCCGGGCAAGCCGAGGAAGCGCTGGACAGACCTCTGGCTGCGTGGCGGTTTTCCCGACGCCCTGCGCGGCAACTTCCGCGACTGGTGGGAGGCTTATTTGCGCGCCTATCTGGAGCGCGACCTCCCGTGGCTCGGCGTGCAGGCGGATCCGGTTTTCCTCCGCCGCCTGTTGACCATGCTTGCCCACGCGCAAGGCGGAATGCTCAACACCGCCTCCCTCGGCGCGTCCCTCGGCGTCTCGCATCACACCATCGCGCGGCATCTCGACATCCTCGAACAAACCTTCGTCCTGCGCCGTCTGCCGCCCTACTTCCGCAACGTTGGCAAACGCCTCGTCAAAGCGCCGAAGATTTACCTGCGCGACTCCGGCCTGCTCCACCACCTGCTCAACCTCTCCACGCTCGAGGACGTGCGCAACCATCCCGCACACGGCGCGAGCTGGGAAACCTTCGTGCTCGAAGACCTCATCCGTCGCGAAAAACTCCGCCATCCACACGCGCAATTCTTCTTCTGGCGCACCGCCGACGGCGCGGAAATTGACCTCATCATTGAGCGCGGCTCCGAACGCGTTGCCGTGGAAATCAAAGCAGGCCGCGGCGACAAGGCCCACGCCGCCCGCGTGCTCGAACAAGCCATGCGCGATGTGGGCGCAAAAAAAGGCTGGATTCTCGACCAAGCCGACGGCACGGACACCCTGCGACCCGGACTCGTCCGCCGCAACTTCGCCGCCACACCCGAGTGGTTGCCGTAAAAACCGACGAATCCGTGACGAATTTTACTTTGGGAAATTCTGAGCCGGGCCCGAGATGGAAACTCCCGCCGAAAGCTGAAAAGTTTTTTACCGCAAAGACGCAGAGACGCAAAGTTTCTGAAATGAATTCACTCCGCGTTTAACACCCGTTGAACTCGCCGCACAAGTCGTGTCATGTTGATGCGCGTCAGTTCATGCTCCCACACGCGCAACACGCGCCATCCGGCGCGACGCAGCGTGCGCGTCACAAGCGCGTCCCGCGTTTTGTTTGCGGACAACTTGCGACGCCAGAACGCGCGATTGCTTGCGGGCATGTTTGAATGTTCCGGGCAGCCGTGCCAGAAACAGCCGTCCACAAAAATTGCCGCGCGTTGCTTTGGGAAAACGAAATCTGGTCTGACGCGAAAGGTAGGGCGGCGTTGCTGCGCCGCCCTGATATTTGGGCCGCGCGGCAACGCGGCCCTACCACGAATTTCAGAATGTCTCCTCCATCCGCTGATGCCATGCAGCCGCAGCAACTTCACCAATGCCAGTTCCGTGTCCTTGTTCCCGCGCCCGCGAATCCGCGACATCACTTCCGAACGCTTCGCCTTGGTGAAAACGTCAGGCATTGAGCCGATTCTTCAAGGCACGCTCAAATACGAACCTCAAGCGTTTTTCGGGAACTTCATCCAGTAGATACGCGCCTCCATACAAACGAATTTCTTTTGCCCATTCCTGAATAATATCTCCAGAACTCGGAGTTTCCGACAAAGTCTTTTGGTGTGTCTTGAGAATCTCCAAAACAATTTTCAAAACCGGACGACACGGCCCGAGGGTTCGTTCCAAAAAAGCGGTCTGAATGTCCTGCAATAACAGAAGAACGTCCGTAAGTTCGAATGGGTTCGGACGATTGCGGTCACACGTCAGATAGCCAAACCACCAAAGGCGCGATACCGCATTATGAACACACGTTCGCAATCCTCGTCCGCGAAAAAACCATCGATCCAAAACAACGCGCTCTGGTTGTGTAGCAGTCTCGAAACGTTTTTGTGCCCACCTTTTGTGGACATACGTTTCAAAGTAGCGATGGGTCAGCAGTAGCCACAGGCGTTCGTCTGACGCTTGAACAGGAGTTAAAGTTGAAAGCCACTGAAAAATAAGTTTTGACGCTTCTGCATCGTTCTTAACCTCGCCATCCCCGTTGACAAGGTCGGGCGGTTCAGGAACTTCAAGACGCGAAACTCGACAGTCTCTCGAATCTATCAACGAGTTCGTTTTTCCTGAACGATATGCAGGCAAATTATTCTGAACCTCGCGTGCGAGTTTGTCAGCTGCTTCGCGTGATAAGAATTCCAAGTTCATGGTTCTGAAAAAAGGCCGCTGAGGTCTTCCAAGCTTCGACGAAGTGGTTCGCGGAGCAAACTCTGCGCGGCGTCCAAACAAATACTGGTATCGGCGTTTTGGTTGGTGACTTCTATTCCCATCCTTTCCAAACGATCCAAGACACACCTGCACCACCTGTGCGTTGCCTTGAACTCGTCAACGTCGAGATCGGGATTGCGGACATAATGCAGCGAATCCAAGAGCGCTGGAAGAATAACTGTGGTCGCCAATAATCCCCGAATTGCAGGATCAGCCCGAAGCTCTCGATATCGGTCGAACTCAGCGGGGGGAAGCACAACAATGATTCTGTCATTCTCACAGTTCACCTTCATTATTTTTTGATCTTCCTCTCCGCGCTTGATGTCGAGAATTGAGGAAAGCCTCAGGATAGGATCGGCCTCAAGGAACGCTTCAAATGTTTTGCTGATTGCGACAGCGAGTGGTTGACCAACCGACACAGAGAAAACTGCTTTCCGATAGTCTGCGTGTTGGTTTGGGTGCTGATATTCGTCAAGGTCTTTAGTGGCGACAGCCAGCAATGAAACTTCAACAAGTCCGAAAAGCTGATCGCCGGGAATTATTGCCTCAAAGCGCGGTTCGTGGTTTGAAAAACTTTGCCGAAAATAAGTGCGCGTGCATTCGACTTGAAGCACATAAGCAACCCCTTTGGCTTCAACAAAAGATTTCAGAGTGGAATCAGAATTGTTTACTTCGACGCCGAGTATCCAGCGTTGGTATTCGGGCAAAACGTCGAGCCGAAAATCAAAATCGTTCGGAACGATATCGTCAGTCATCTTTGAAATGACTGGATGCGGCCAAGACCTTGCGCGATTAAAGTTCATGCGAGCGTCGCTCGTAGCGAAAATTTTCCCGGCGCTTTGAGTTTTACTTTTAGCCGAATACTCTCGTCAGGCTTGAAAGTAAGATTCTTTATTTTGCTTTGCTCAGCTTCCGCTGGGCCAACACCTACAAGCTCTGCTGATTCCACGACGATATTTTCAGCAGCGCCGTCGTCACCGACAGCCTCAAGCCAAACATTACCTTGATAGTCTTCGTCACATCGCAGAACGATTTCAAACAGTCCACTCGAATCAGAACGACAAAATGCTCGTGTCTTTAGCGCCGGAGTTTTGGGTGCTATCTTCGAATCGCCTTTGCCTTCTCCGGTTCTATTTTTTCGACCTCCAGTGCTTTTACCATCACCCTTCTTTGGATTGTCAACATCATCACCTTCTTCTGTTCCAGACTTCCCCTCTTCAGCCGTTTTTCTCATCGTTCGCGTTCGCACTTTTACTTTTTGTGGTGGCGCAGCTTCTTTAGGATTTCCGCCCAAGTCAGGTTCGTATTCTTGTGTGTCGTCGATGATTGGATTTTCAGGAATGTCTTCTAGCAAATCTGGCGGAACCTCTGATTCATTAAATTGGTCTTCTGTAGAGTGCGGCGTCTGTTGTCGCAATACATCGCGAATCCATTCTCTGATTTCTTTCAAGGCCAACGCAGCGGTTGGATCTTCTGCTCGTTTGATATCCCACTTGTTATGTCGCGGCGGTTCGAGAGTTCGAAGCAGGCGATTACCTTCCGCTCCTTCACAAACAAACAGTCCTGAAAAGGGAAGAAATCCCACACGCGGCGCATAAGACTCGATGACCATTCCGGTGCGTCTTACCATGCATATTTGTTTTGGGAGTTCTCGATGACCGAGCAATAGATTCAATCGACATTGTCCGGCGGTCGGAAGGTTTCTGCGAAACTCCTTCGCGTGCTGATCCACAATCGAAAGATAAAAAGGCCACGCAGCAGCCACCTCGCTATCGAATCGCTCCGCGCGCATTATTCGACCGAGGCTTGCCGCTTCGATTTGATAATCAGCGCCAATCCGAAATGAAATTTTCCCCGCGGCTATCGCTGGCCAAAAATTTGCGAGTGCTGAGTGCACAAATGGTTTCGCCCAATCGGAATCCCAACCCTTCGACCCGATAATCCAAATATCAAGACCAGGCTCCGTTCGGAGAAACCGACGTGGAATATGATTTGGATCGCGAATAGCGTGATAAACACGATTAGCTGCATCAAAGTTGCCGATGAATCCGGTTCCTTGCGTAATCTCTCCATTCTCATCTTTGTGAGAAACCAATCGGCACACACCTTGAAACGCGACCTTTCCATCCAACGTTCTTGTTGAATAAAGAACGGTTCGGAATGCCGAGCCAGCCAATGGAGCATCTTTTCCGATTCCAAACGCGCCACCGCTATCCGCCTCTTTCTGATTCGATACGCCACGCGATTTAACCAAGCCAAACCAACGGCTGCTTATGTCCGCATCACGTCCATCAACACCGGTTGTTCCGGAATCTGAAATGCGAATTGCTGTGATTTGTGGCCCTCGCAATATCGCAAGAGCCTTGCGAAAGAATTCCCGTGCCTTCTGGTTTTGATGCCAATAGGATTCACAGGACTCCAAAACTGCTTTCAATGCCGGAAGAAACGGCAGTTCCTGACGTTCCAAAAACACACAGCCAACATTCAGCGACACGGGACGTTCTGGATCGGCGGCGGCATCCAGTGAATTCTGAACGCATTCACGAATAATGTTTCTGGCGAAATCGCCCTCGAAAGTCTCGATTCCTGCGTCATTCAAGCCGCTTTGCGTTCCGCCGTTGAGAGGTGGGAATTTTAGTTCCATGAGGCTCGCTATCCCTCCGTTGTCTCCGCAAGTAATGCAGTCGAAAGTCGGTTGTTAAATGCTGCATGTTGGATTGCAGCGGAGTAAAAATCTTCTGATGCGATTTCACCGTCGTTGAAGCGCCGCCAAGCTTCTTCTCCGATTCCTTCCAGCACGACTGGCCAACCACTGCGGACGTAACGTTTTCTGAAAAGCTCTGCGAAGCCCGGAAGCTCCAGTTGGTTCGCGTGGATTTTCTCCACGTCACGCCCATGATCCAGCGCATTGTCTGGATGCAGCCCGGGAAAAAGAAAAAGCAGCGCGTGCCAGCCTCGGATAAATTCCTCTGTCGGCAGGGCGCGCAGATTTCGCCGATCCAAATTTGCGATTCGCTCCAATTCTTGTGCCGCCTCTCTGCGCGTCGGCGCGGCTGTAAGAGTTCTTCGGTCTTGGAATCTGTGATCTCCGTTGCATCGGCTCGGTTGAACAAGAAACTCCTTCACTTCCTCTCCAATCGCTTCCGCCACGAGCGGCGGAACAGCGTTGCCTATGATTCGGAACTGGTGGGTGCGTGCGACGGGAAACTGAAACCAGTCGGGGAATGTTTGCACGCGCGCGGCTTCGCGCGGGGTGAGCGATCGGTTCTGCGTCGGGTGAATGAACATCAGCCCATCCTTGGCGAGATGCGCGACGATGGTTGAGCATAGTTCCTCGCGATGCTGGCGCTTGTAGCGATCCTTGAAGCAGGTGCGCTTGTAAAGGAATTCCATTTTTTCCCCGCGTGCTTCGGCTTCGCCACTGTGCTCGCCTTCCCGCAACAGGGCGAAGTCGCGCAGATCGCGGGCGCTGTGCGGGCGGGCGCGATGCGCGGTCAGCTTCGCAGCGTTGGCAACTTCAAGGACGGTATTGAGGTAGTGCGTGGCGGTTTCGTTCCGCACGGCCAGGAAATGTTTGCGCCGGTCAAAATCGTAATCGCGTTCCTCAACACCCGCGCCGGCGGCGACCAGTGGCAGATCGCCGATGGCGTCCCACAACGTCGGCGAACCAAACGCGCGCGATGAAGGACTCAACTCGCTGGAAAAATAGCCGGGCAAATCATTCCGCACGCCAATCACAAGCTGACGCCGGCGCTTCTGCGGCACGCCGAGTTTCCAAGCTTCTTCAACTTGCGCATGAACGCGATAGCCGAGTTTGCGGGCGTCGGCCTGAACCAGCGTGAAGAACTTTCCCTTGGCCGCACTCTGGATGCCGATCACGTTTTCCATCACGAACACACGCGGACGGAACGCCGCGACGTAATCAAGAAAGGAGCGAAAGAGATAACGTCGCTTGTCGCGCCGCACGCGCGAGCCGTGATTGGCGGCGTCCACCTGCCGGACGGTGCTGAATCCCTGACACGGCGGTCCTCCCACAATCACGTCAACCTGGTTGACGCCAAGTTTAGCCGCCAATCTAGCGGGCGAAAACTTCGCGAGGTCCTTTTGGAGTGCGAGCGTCTTCGGAAAATTTGCTTTGAAGGTTTGGATCGCTTCCTCGTTGGAATCAATCGCGGCAAGAATTCGAAAGCCGGCTCGTTCCATTCCGAGCGAGAATCCGCCGCAGCCACAAAACAAGTCCAGACAGGTGAGCGCGTGTGTGTTCATGCGTTCACTCCGTTGCAAAGCTCGCCGACATCGACCTTCAACGCGCGAGCAACTCGAACAACGATTTTTATTCCTGGATTTCGGACGCCGCGTTCGATGCCGCTCAAATATGTGCGGTCGAGGTCGGCAAGTTCAGCGAGTTTGTCCTGGGATAATCCGGCGGCGTTTCGAAGCCGCGCGACGTTACGCCCAAACTGAATGAGAGTGGAATCACGTTTTGGCATAACAACGATGTTATGCCAGTTCGCGCGGGAATGGTCTGTGGACGATGAGCTACAATGTTCCAAATCGAATCGGAGGCCGTTTCATGCACATTTTCAAATTTCTGCGCTTTAATTCCTTGCGCCTTTGCGTCTTTGCGTTGAAACGACGGAATTTTTCAGCGTTGAACATTTTGCCAGAAGCGGCCAAAGATTGCTTCCGAACTTAAAGGGAACAGAAACGATTCGCCGGATTTGAACGGTCTTGTCATGCTCGTTTTACAGGCGTAGGATTACGGCATGAAAAGCAGTCAGGCATCCGCGCCGGTTCAGCCGGAAAAGCTCAAGCCCGTTTTGCACGAGAAGATCGAACGCATGAATGGCGAGCAGCTCGCATTGCTTGATCGCGTGTTGGCGCAACTTGAAGCCGATGAGGCAGCCGACCGCTTGAGCGAGGCTTTCGACGCAGATCACGCCCAAGGCAAGCTGCGGCGCGTGGCTGAACTCATCCGCCAGTTCCGCGCCGGGCACCGTTACGCATGACGGTCTGCCTCGACACCAACGTCTTTCTCCAAATCTTCGGGCGGAAGCAGCCCTATCATCAAATCCTCCGCGCGTTGCTGGATGGCCGGATGACGCTGGCGGTCTCCAACGAAATCCTGCTCGAATACGAGGAAGTCACGACCAAACTTTCAGGCGCGCAGCGTTGGCACGATGTCGCCGCTTTGCTGGAACTGCTCGACCGGCTGCGCGGAAACATCCGGCAAATCGAACCGCAATTCCGTTTCGGCGTCATCACCCAAGACCCGGACGACAACAAGTTCTGCGATTGTGCAATCGCGGCGGAAGCGGATTTTGTGGTGACGGACGACGCGCATTTCGAGGCATTAAAATCTTCCAGTTACAAACCCAAGCCCATCGTGCCGGAGGAGTTCATCCGGGTTCATCTTGGTGGCACCTAGATTTTTGTGGGCGGTTGAATTCAACACCTCATCCGGCCTACGGCCACCTTCTCCCCATCAGATGCGGAGAAGGCACATTCATCGTTGAACATTTTGCCGGAAGCAGCCAACATCGCTGGACTGAAAAATAAGATTTGAAATGAAAACACCCGCTCTGCCTCCCACGAATCATCAGCCGCAAAAATATTCCGGGCCGTCCGCTGCTGAAGTGCTCGCCAAACGCAAGCAGTTCATGAATCCGGGAATTTTTCTTTACTACAAAAATCCCATCATGCTCGTGGAGGGAAAAATGCAATACGTCTGGGACGAGAACGGCAAGCGTTACCTCGACGGTCTCGGCGGCATCGTGACGATCAGCGTGGGGCATTGCCATCCGCACGTCGTCGCCGCGGCGAACAAGCAGAACGAAATCATGCAGCATTCGACGACGATTTATCTGCAACCGAACGTGACGGCGTTCGCGGAAAAGCTCGCGTCGAAGATGCCGGGCGATCTGAAGATGTGTTACTTCGTCAATTCCGGCTCTGAGGCGAACGACCTCGCGCTGCTCATGGCGCGCGCTTCAACGGGCAACTACGATGTCATCGCGCTGCGCAACGCGTATCATGGCGGGAATGCCTCAGGCATGTCGCTCACCGCAGTCAGCACATGGAAATACAACGTGCCGCACAGTTTCGGGATTCATCATGCCATAACGCCATATCCCTATCGCGGGCCTTACGGTTACGACGATGCGAACGCCGGAAAAAAATATGCGGACGACGTGAAGAACGTCATTGACTACGCCACGGCGGGAAAAGTTGCGGCGTTCATCGCGGAATCAATCCAAGGCGTCGGCGGCTTCGTGGAGTTTCCGAAAGACTATCTCAAGCACACTTACGAATACGTTCGCGCGGCGGGTGGTGTTTGCATCGCGGACGAAGTGCAGACGGGTTTTGGCCGCACGGGAACGCACTTCTGGGGATTTGAAACGCAAGGCGTGATTCCCGACATCGTCACGATGGCGAAAGGAATTGGAAATGGTTGTCCGCTCGCGGCAGTTGTCACGACGCCGAAGATTGCGCAATCGCTCGTCGGCAAAGTTCATTTCAATACGTTCGGCGGAAATCCCGTCGTCAGCGCAGTGGGCAAAGCCGTTCTCGAAGTCATTGAAAAGGAAAAGTTGCAGGAGAATTCGCTGAAGCTTGGCAATCACATCCACGCCGGGCTGGCGAAGTTGAAAGAGAAGCACAAAATCATCGGCGACGTTCGCGGCCAGGGCCTGATGATCGGCATCGAGATGGTGAAGGATCGCGCGACGAAAGCGCCGGCGTCCGCCGAGTGCCAGCAAGTTTTGGAAAGCGCGCGCGAAATGGGATTGCTCATCGGCAAAGGCGGCTTGTGGGGACAGACCATCCGCTTTGCGCCGCCGATGTGCATCACGCAGGCGGACGCGGACTTCCTTTTGGAAGTTTTGGACGAAGCGTTCGCGAAATGTTGATTTAAAGCCCGTCAGCCCGCCAGCGGCATCGCGCGCAGATAGACCGTGAACGTAGTTCCCGCGCCGGGCTTGGTTTTGACGTGGATCGCGCCGCCGGCTTCCTTGATCAACCGCTGCACGATGTTCAGCCCGAGTCCAGTCCCTTGCTGCGAACTTTTGGTGGTGAAGTAAGGATTGAAAATTTTCGGAAAAATTTCCGGCTCAATTCCCGGGCCGTTGTCCGACACCGCGAAGGCGAGCAGCGGCGCGACGTTTTGAAATCCATCGCGGTTCAAAAAACATTCCGAGCTGCCATCGTTGAATTTTTTGACATCGAGCGGCTCGGGAAGATTTTTGCTTTCGATGCGAACCACGTGGTCAGTGTTCGAGCATTGAAAACCATTCACAGTGAGATTGAGCAGAATCTGGATCAAGTCCGTGCCGTTGATCTTTGCAGCGACGTCCTGGGAAAGTTTCGCGACGGTGAACTCATGGTGCTGCGCGGCGGGATGGACGCGGACGAGTTCCTGAAGGTCGGCCAAAAGCTGGTTCACCGGCACGCGGGAATTTTCGTCCGTCTGGCGGCGGAGGAAACTCAGGTAGCGGCGCGATATCTCGATGCAGTTGGTCACCTGCCGGTTGATGGTCTTGAGGCGGTCCTTGATGAATTCCAGATCCTCGACGGGAAGCTGGGTTGCATTGCCGATGCGCTGATTCATCAATTGGATGAAGCCGGAAATGACTGTGAGCGGCCCGTTGATGTCGTGGATGATGCTGGCGTAAATGTCGCCGCGCGTCTGGGCGATCTGCTCCTCGACCTTGTGGCTCTGCAATTCCGCAAGCAACTCAGCCGTCTGCTTCGCGTCAGAATGAATTTCGCTTGCGAGCACGCGACGCTCCATCGCTTTGCGGACGGCGACGCGCATCGTGGCGATGTCGAACGGCTTGTTGATGTAATCCGACGCGCGCAACCGCAGCGCCTGCCGCATGGTGTCCGCCGTCTCAAACGCCGTCATCATGATGACCTCTATGTTCGGGTCCACGTATTTGAGCCGCTCCAAAACTTCGATGCCGGACATGCCTCCCATGCGGATGTCAAGCACGGCGACATCAATCTTGTTTTTTTGCGCCAGCTCGATGGCGCTCGGGCCGTCGCTGGCGGTGAACATGTCAAACTCCTCCTTGAAGATCACGCGCATGGATTGGCGCGGGCCTTCCTCATCGTCCACGACAAGCAGCGCCCCGCGGCGCGCGGTGGGGATGGCGGCGGCTTTTTTTGGATCCTCAATTCTTGGTGAAGGTGAAATCATAAACTGAAATATTCCAGCGCAGTGGCATCCTACAAAAAACAACCATCCCTACAAGCAGAAACAAGATTCGCGCCAGAAATCCGCAACGCCCAAAGTCGAACGTCGGACTTTGGACGTTGGTCTTCGTCAGGATTGCAGCGAAACAGAAGATTCCAGCGGCAGCGAGATGCGGACGATGCCTGCATGTCCGGTTTTCGGCTCCACGATTTCCAACTTGCCGTGGTGCGTCTCGATGATTTTCCGGCTAACGGTCAAGCCGAGGCCGAGGCCGACGTTACGCGTCGTGAAAAATGGCGCTGAAGCTTTTTTCATCGCGTCGGCGGAAAAGCCGCCGCCGTTGTCCTGAATTTCAATGTTCAGGCCGGAGGTTTCATCGCCGGCGTTGAGCCTCACGCCAATTTTCGGATCGCCGGGATTCGCCTGAAGCGCGTTGAGCATCACTTCGGCAAACGCATGTTTCAGCGCGGCGCGGTCGCCGCTGACGACGATGGGTTTCGTCTCCGGGTCGTATTTGAGCCCTGGCGTTTTGGCCGGATGATATTTTTGCGCTTCCAAATAAGCCTCCTCGATCAATGGCGCGAGCGGGAAAATTTCCTGCGAAACGAGCGAGTCCCGCGCTAGGAAACGCATCTGGCTCGTCAACCGCGAAATGCGTTTCACGCCGTCGGCCAGGGCGGTATCAAGCGACGCGCGAAACTCCGGGTCTTTGTATTTGTCCGACAAAAGCTGCTGGTGCGTCGAGAGCGGCACGAGCGCGTTACCGACTTCGTGCGCAAGACGGTCGGCCATCGTTTTCACGAGGCGCAGGTTCGCGGCTTCGACTTCGAGTTTTTTCAACTGCTCGCTTTGCGTCAGGTCTTCGACCATCAGCAACGCCGCGTTCGGCAGCGCCGTTCCCTGCCTCTGGAACGGGGCGATGGTGACGTTGAAAATCGTGTTGGGACTGTCCTCGGGCTGATGGCGGAACGCGCCGATGGCGGCCCCGGTGCGAAGGACTTGATAGACCTTGCTGCCGAGCGCCGGCGGCAGGTCGGCGAATTCCAATTCCGCGGTCTGGCGGTTGCGCGGCGTGAAATATTTCCGCGCCATTTTGTTCGCGTGAAGAACGGTGAGGTCGCGGCTGACGACGACGCACGCGCTGCTGAGTTCGCGCAGAATGTCCGCGAGCATGTCGTTGTTGGTCGCGATCTGATCGTGCAGCCAGATGTTTTTGATGGCGAGGCCAAGCTGTTCGAGCAGGTGGAAAATCAATTCCAGTTCGGGATTCGACAACGCTTCGCCGGTGATGCGGCCATCAAAGACAGCGACGCCAAGCAAACTTTCCCTGTCGAGAATCGGAATAGCCACTTGCGCGCCGAGCAGTTCGAATTCTTTTTGCATCTCCAAATCGCAAACGGACTCCTCGCTGGAGCGGCGCAAAATCCGGCCGGTGCGGAACAAATGACCCGCGATGCCCGCGTCGAGCGAGAGCTCGAAATGTTCGAGCAGTCCGGAGGACAAACCGATGGCGCACGCCGAGCGCAGGCGGCGGCTGTCATCGCCGGTGTGCGCGGTGGCATCAAGCGACGTGGTCGTTGATTGACGCAGGAAAATCGCAGCGCGGTTCACTGCCACGATTTCCCGGAGCAACAGAAGAAATTGTTTCAGCATCGCTTCGGCGTTGAGCGAGTGGGTGAGGATGCCTGAAAAATCGCGAAGCACTTGCAGCGTCTGCGACGTGGTTTGCGGCGCGGCTGGCGCAGGAGTGGAAAAGGTTCTGGCCGGTTCGCCGGGCAACGAAATTGGTTGCGGCGGTCGTTGCGCGGGCGCGGATTGGGTCGGCTTCGTCCAGAGCCGGTCAAGAATCGTGTTGAGCATTTTTGCGCGGACGGGTTTGTTCACAACCTGCGTGACGCCTTTGAGATACGCTTCCTCCTCCCACTCCCATTGTTTGTCGCTGGTGAAAACGAGGATGGGGCATTTTGGGGCGCGGCGGTGAATTTTTTCCAAGAACCAGATCGCCTGAACGTTCGTCAGGTCGGCGTCGAGAACGCAGGCCTCGGCCAGTCCGTGTGCGAGGAGCGGCTCGGCCTCGTTCAAGTCAGCGCGATGGATGACGCGGTAATTGTCGGAGTTGACGGCGGCGCGGATCGCCTCGGCCAGTTCTGGGTGCTGGGCGATAACGAGAAGGGTTTTCATCAGGCGTGCGTCATAGAAATGTGATAGTTCATATTTTTTCCCGCACGTCAACCATTCTTCCCGAGCGAGCGAGCGTTCAATAGCAGCCTGCAAACTCGGCGCGCAACGAAAATTGTCCCAAACATGAAAAATCAGGGATTCTCCGGGAGAAAACTTCCGAGGATGACCGGGAAAATACGTTCCAAAAGGCTTGCTGCCGAATCTTTTGCCTCTGAAAAAAAACGGAGGGGAAATTATTCCGTCGAGATCAGCTTCTCCCAAATCGTTTCGTTTAGAAGAACTTTCTGAAGGAAGTCCTGGCTTTCCTCCGCGAGCGAACCCTGGTTCGGGTTGATCGGCAGCCGCAACTTGAAGGTCGTTCCCTCCACCGGATGGCTCGCGGCCTCGATCTTTCCGCCGTGATGATGGACGATGAAGAAACAGGCCATGAGGCTGATGCCGTATTCCAGCGGCGTGTCGCTGCGCAACGCGAACGGATCGAAAATCAGCCGCAGCGCCTCCTGCGGGATGCCCGGGCCGTTGTCGCGAATCTGCACGCGGATTTCGGAACGCGACGCGCCATTGACGCCTGCCTCGGCGGAAATCGTGATCTCGCTGCCGTCGGGCAGGTTGATGATCTCGTCCTTCAACAACAATTCAAACAGCCGGTAAAATTTCGCCTTGTCCACGTTCAGCAGCGGGAGCGAAGCGGGAATATGGTTGTTCGCGCGTATGTTTTTGGCGCGCAACTCACCGCTCAACTGCCGCAGCATGTCCTCGATGACGTCGTGCAAGTTGACCTGATCCTTGAACTCGAACGCGGGATTCTCCGACGCCGTCCACAAATCCTTGAGCAGCACGTTGACCTTTTCGATCTGCGTCTGGACGTTGGCGTAATAGTCCTTCCAGAAATCGGGGTTGCGCAAGCCTTCGATGTCCATTTTTTCCTCGTGCATCTTGGCCGGCGCGAGGTCGAGAAATGTTTTCACGGCCACGAGCGAGTTGCGGATGTGATGGCTCAAGCCCGCCGCCAGCAAGCCGAGGCTCACGATGCGGTCGGCGATCATCATGTTGTGCAGGACGGACATTTTTTCCTTCAGCAAAGTGTCGCGCTCGCGTTGCACGATGAAAAATTCCAGCCCGCGCATCAGCGTGTTTTCCAACTGCGGCGGGTCCCACGGCTTGTTGACGTATTTATAAATCGAGCCGGTGTTGACCGCGGCGATTGCGGCGTCCATGTCCGAATACGCGGTCGCCAAAATGCGGATGATGCGCGGGCGCAACTGCCGCGCCCGTTCCAAAAGCCACACGCCTTTTTCGCCGGGCATCCGCTGGTCGGTCATCAGCAGGCCGATGTCGTCCTTGTGCTCTTCGAGCAGTTTCAAACCTTCCTGCGCCGTCGGCGCGGTGAAAATGCGGAAGCGGTCTTCGAAGGCGCGCGCGAAATTTTTCAGCGACCGCTCCTCGTCGTCCACGTAAAGGATCGCGAATTTTTTATAGTCGTATGATGGTTGCATAAGATTTTAGATTCTTCCCTCGCCCCGCGACGAAGGAGTGGGGAGAGGGTCAGGGAGAGGGGCGATCAAAGAAAGCGCTCCTCCTCTCCCCGGCCCTCTCCTCCATCCGATGGAGGAGAGGGAGAAGGCCATTTGTTTTACTGGTGAATGCATAAAGCTCATGCCTCTTCGGGTTCGGCTTTTACACTCTCGCCTTTCAACGGAAACTCCAGCGTAAATTCGCAGAATTTTCCCGCCTCGGTGCGGACGGAAATCTTGCCGGCACATTCCTGCACGATGCGGTAGCAAATGCTCAATCCCAGTCCCATGCCTTCGCCCACGTCCTTGGTGGTGAAGAACGGATCAAAAATTTTGCTCAGGTGTTGGGATTCAATGCCCGGCCCGTTGTCCCGGATGGTCAGCAGGCTCCGGTCGTTTTCCACGCGGCCTTCGATCCAGATCGTCGGTTGTTCGTCGGTGAAGGTCTTGGACTTCAGCGCATCCAGCGAGTTTTGCAGCAGGTTGGTGAAAACGTGAATTAGTTTTTGCTTGTTGGCAGTAACCGTCTGGTGTTCCGGGTATTGCTGCTCGACGCGCACTTTGTCTTTCAGCTCGTTGCTCAGGAAACGCAGGGCGGGCTCCACGACTTCGGTGACCGCCACCTGATCGTGGCTGTCGGTATTGGGATGCGTGAACATGCGGAGGTCGGAGACAATGTTTTTAACCCGTGAAACCCCTTCCTCCACGTCCTTGAGAACATCTTCAAAATCCGCCTGCCGTTCGGGGGCGAGGTTTTTGCCCTGCTTGCGCAATGTGAATAAACCGGTCGTGGCAAAATTCAGCGGGTTGTTGATTTCGTGGATGATGCCGGCGCTCATCACGCCCAGGGAGGCCATTTTCTCCTGTTGCACCAGTTGCAACTCGGCTTCGGTCAGTTTTTCAATGGTGTCAGCCAGCTCCTTGTTTTGCGTGTCGAGCTTCTGATTGGTCTGCTCCAGCGTCTGTTTGCTTTTGTCGAGTTCGAAGCGTAACGCAAATTCCCGGAAGCGCGATTTGCTGTGGAAGAAACTGCCGACCGACACGATGATTACCGTGAGCGAGAGAAAATAAAGATTGTTCGCGAACTCGCCAGCAATCTTTTTTTCGATCGGCTCGTGAAAATGAATCGCGTGCGCCACGCAAACGCCGACATACATCACCAGCACGAGCGCTGACGCCGTGAGGCTTTCGCGGAATGTCCAGTGCAGCACGAACGCAAGCATCAGCAGGACGAGATACAGCCCGGCGTAATACGGTGACCCCGCGCCGTCCTTCCAAAAAATCATCCACGCGATGAACGACGCGGGAATCATGAACAGCATGACGCCCTGAACCCGGTAATATTTCCGGCCAAGCGGCGTGACGAGGATCCCAAAAAAGAGCGCGATCAAAACCGAGCTGAGCAAACGCAGCTTCAGGAAATCGCCCGCAGCGTCCGGATAAACCCAGCGGTCGAGAATCGTCCCCGCCGGCATCAGAATAAATCCGAGCAGGCACGCGACTTTGAAATTATTGATCGCCTGCTGGCGGTCATAATTCACATACGCGGCCTCAAGCTCGGCCTGATTGACGAGTGGTTTATCCATTTTCTGGCTTTCTCACTTCAATGAAGATGTTTACTTCGGTCACATCCTTCGTGATGCGGGCGGCGTCACCCGGTGCCGCGTCGGGAATCAACTTCGCCCCGTCGGCCTCGTTCCGATAAATCAAATGCCAGTCCAGCACGAATTCCAGCATGTGCCGGAACGGTTTGCACGCTTCCACGTTCGTAGCCACGAGCAAGCCGCCCGGCGCGAGCCACGCATAAAAAATGTTCATCAACTGTTTGCACGTGCGGTCGGCCAAGTAATCAAACAGTCCGGCGCAATAAACGTAATCGTATTTTTCGCCGCTCGGCCTCGCGCTTTCTTTGAGAACGTGATGCACGGACTTCTTCTGGATTTTGATCTGCGTTCTGCGTCCGTGATTTCTTTGAAGCTGCTCCAGAACGCGGTGGGTGTGCTGGACTGTTTCGTCGTTGAAATCAAGCAGGGTGAATTGTGCGTGGTCTGAGAGCGGGCTTTCGGCAAGGAATTCCTGAATCTCAACAGCCGGCCCGCAGCCCAAATTCAAAATGCGCAGCGGTTTTCCGCTTCGCGCAGCCCGCGCGCACTCCTCGACGAGCCGCTCCTTCAAATACTTGATGCGATTGCGATGGGCTTCGGACGGATACTGGCGCAGAAACCAGAGGTTCACCATCTTTGCGAACAGCGAACCGCCTTCGTAGGGACTGCGCGTGATCATGTTCACCATTTCGTAGTCGCCCGCGTAGCCAAGCGGTTTGTGGTAGGTGCGATACGCGAACGGCGAGCAAAGCATCAGCGGATGCAACTGCCGCTTCGCAAAACTTTGGTGGACGGGGCGGAGTTCTTCATCAATTTTTTCCGAAAGGTCCTCCAGCCGTTCGTGCATGGCGTTGAACGCGGGGACAATCGGCTGGCCGAGCTTGTCGAGAAATTCTTTTTCACGGTCGGCATGGCTGGAATCGGGCTGCGAACGAAATTCCAATTCGATTTGGTCAAGCCACAGCCGCATGTCGGCGAGAAAAGTTTGCATGTCGGCGACGACAACCTTGAATTCCGGCGCGACCTTGTAAACCTTTTGCCAGTCAGTGAGAAAATTGCTGAAGCTGTCGGCCACGCTGAGATGACCGTTCAACGGCGCGAAGCCGACGACGTTCAAGCTGCCTTCATCCAGCTTCGCTTCG
This sequence comes from uncultured Verrucomicrobiota bacterium, assembly GCA_964389025.1. Classification (GTDB taxonomy): domain Bacteria; phylum Verrucomicrobiota; class Verrucomicrobiia; order Limisphaerales; family CAYMCQ01; genus CAYMCQ01. Next base: position 14,797 of record CAYMCQ010000031.1, on the reverse strand, counting down.
CACACCGTCACTGTGCCGCTGTGGACAATGTTGCTGACGACGGCGCGGCCCGAATACACCGTCCGCTCGGCGATGACGATGCGAAAGTCGGTGAGCACTTCGGAGGTGCGGAGAAGCGACGCCGAGCTGTAAACCTCAAAAATAGCCACGAAACGAGTCAGCCGCAGCAGCGTGGCGCGCAGTTCCTCGCCGTGGCTGTTCCGGCAAACAATCAAACTGTCTTTGATGGCTGAATTACCCATCGAAATGAGTCTTCTAAAAAGCGAATCGCACACCAATTGTGTTTCTCGACCGGCGCATTTTAGCGGCAAATCGCGCGTTCAGACAGAATTTTAATTCCAAAAAAACGACGAGTGAAGCGGGCAAGCCGGTCGCGCCACCCGTCACTCGTCACTCATCACTGACTTAGAACCGCACCGTCGTCTGCACGATGAACGCGACGGCGTCAGAATTTTGATGCGCCAAATCCGTCAGGCCGCCCGGATGCAAAACCCATTGCACACTCGGCTGCACCGTCCACCAGGCCGTGAGTTGCGCTTTGTAGGATATTTCCACGACGCCTTCGTAATCTGGCCGGCGAAACTTTGTTCCGAAACCTTTGTTCACGTCGCGCACCGCGCGGCTGATGTCGTCGCTGATTTCAAGATACGACGCGCCGATGCCGAGCGTGTCCCAGTCGCGCGACGGAATCAGTCCTTTGAAAACCAATCCACCGTCCACGCCCAATTGCGTGAGGTTGCGGTCCGGCGGCGCGCCCGCGAGACGGAAAAATCCCATGACACCTTGCTTCGCGGAATCGTCCTTGCCCTTTTCCATCCAGAGATATTGCTCCGCTAGAAAATAGCCGCCGTAATTTCCTGAACGAGCGCGCGGGAAAACGGAAGGCGCGCCGAAGGCGTTCGCAACCGCGTAAAGCGCGCCTTGATACGCGTCAAAAAACTTGTCCGTGTGATAGTAAGCGCCGAGTTTGTAGCTGCCGGGCAGGCCGGGTGTGTTCGTGCCGGGATTGAGTTTGTAGCCCGCCTCAAAATACGCCAGCGCGCCTTCGTCATCGTCGAGGCGAAACTCGGTTCCATGATAGCTGGGGTCGGGGTTGCCGTCGTAAACAGCGGCCTGTGCGTAAATTTTTTCGTTCGGATCAACGCGCAAGAGAACGCCGAGCGAGCCATACGGCGTCGAAGGCAGCGCATGTTTGCCGGTCGGAAAACCAGGAACGTCGTAAAGATTAAAGGCAAGCGTCGGATAAAAAAACGTCTGGTTCACGAAGTTGATTGAGGCGAGGGAGTTGTAAAATTCAGGAAGGATGAAGTCACGGTCAACGGACATGAGGCCGGCTTTGGCCGTGACCTTGTCCGAGAAAAGTTTTTGCGAATAATACATCTCCCAAAGCCGGAATGAATTCGGGAAGTCAACAAGGTTGACCTTGTTCAAGTCGCCGATGTGCTCGTCAGAAAAGTGGTCGCGGCCATGGAGCCACACCGAACTGACGTGGAAATTTCCGCCGTGATAGCCGGCAAGTTTGTCCGAGTTCAAATCCAGGCTCATCAGCAGCGCGCCCTGATACTCCGCACCGGTTTTGATGCCGCCTTCGACATTTCGCGGAAATGAGCCGAGGTAGAAAAATTCGAAATCAACACCGTGCGCGGAAAGATTTGGGCGCAGGCCGCCCCACGTGCCGAGCAGGTAATCCTGCTCCGCAAATTTCATGAAAGCGGACTTTTCAGTCGGTTCTTCAGCGCGGACAGAGTTTGGCGCAAAGGCCAGTGCGATTAACAACAAGCCAACACGCAACACGAATTTGGACATATTTGTTTTCATATATTTTAGCATCGCAAAAAGCCACAGTCCTTTTGAACTGCGGGTGAAACAAAACCGGGTTTATTCGGTCTTTCCGTTACGTTTAGCAGCAAACATGCCTCGGATGAGCTGTCCCCAAGTCGAAAAATAGCCCGTTGTGATGCCTGCGGAACGAAAAGCCAGGTAAACGTCGTTTGATGGAAACAGGCTGTTCGACGCGTAGTAGATCGGTTTTTCGTTGCCGCGATATTTTGATTTGTGGAACGCGAGGCCGTTGAAGTTGTAGATGTCGTTGCCATAGCGGACGGTGAGTTTGAGAAACATTTTCGTCATCCAGTCGTCGTTGTATTTCCCAGTTTCGAGCTTCATGAACGGCGCGAGCAGGAGGCTGAGGGTTTCCTTCCCCTCTGCTTTGAAAATTTCGGCGGCAACCATGTTCACGGCGGTCGCGAGCTTGCCGTAACGCCGCTCGTCGCATCGGGAAATGTTTGCGGAGTAACCGAAAACTTTTCCGTCGCGATACATCGGGTCGTAAAAAACAAATCCGACGACGCGGCCATCCTTGTCGTAAGCGATGAATTTGCGGACGTCCTCCTCGTGCTCGAAAACAGGCCGACGCGCGTAAATCCAAATCTCGCGGTCGTTGACTTTCTTGGTGCCGATCCAGCGCTGGGAAATTTCTTTGAGTGCCTTGTGATCGATTTTCTCAACGGCTTCTTCGCGAATGACAATGCCTTCACGCCTGGCTTCATTGCGGGCGCGCTTGATCAAATCAAGTTCCTTCCAATTACCTTTGGTGTTGTAGGTTTGAATTGGAATTTCCGGTTCAAAGCCGATGCAATTCACCTTAAAACCCAATGTTTGCAGCGTTTCTCCGCATTTTTCCGAAATGACGCCGAACGCGACATGCGGACGGTGCTGGAGAAATTTTCGGACAAGTTTTTCCAGATTCTCAGGCTCGCAAACCGGGTCGGACAGGACAATGCGTTTCCATTTGCGGGCGAATACCGGATGATAAACCGACGTGTAAGCGATGTAGCCGAGGTCATCCACGAAATATTCCATGCCCTCCTGCAACGTCGCATAAGAGACGGATTCGCGGCCAAATTGTTTGAGGAACGGCGAAAGCAAATCCCATTTCTCCTTTCGAGAAAAAGATTTCGCGTCCAGACCTTCGATGATTTTGGTCGCCATTTACGGGGTGCGCACTGCGCGCCTGGTTACCGAAGGTTTTCCAACGCCCACTCCGCAGTCAATGCAAATACTTCATGCCTGTTCCGGTCGAGATGCCCGACGTGGCCGTTTCCAGCAATGATGTGAAGCCGTTTTTTGCAAGTCAGCGCGTTGAAAAGCGCCTTGCCGGATTCCGGCGGGTCGAGTTTGTCTTCGGCGCCCCAAAGAACGAGCGTAGGCGCGACGATTTTTGAAACGCGGCGAAGCGTGTTCACAAAAAAAGCTTCGGCGGCACCGGGAAACGGAAGTTGCATGAACGCAGCGCTCGTGCGCGGGTCCGAGTGCAGTCGCTTCTCGACCTCGGGGTCGGACGCCAGATGAAACGCGCAACCCATTTTTGCGAGCGGAACGCGCAGATCATTTTTTGTCAAACGTTTCTTCAGCCTGCCTAGGCCAACGAGCGCCTTCAGAAAAAACGTGAGCGACCAATGAAGTGAATTGCGGACGGTGGCGTCAAGTGCGACGAGCGCGCGCAATTTCGGCTCGACCAGCGCCGCTTCCAAAATCGCAGTGCCGCCGGATGAAAGCCCGAACGCGCCAATTCTCTTTCCGTCAATTTTCGGATGGCGCAAAAGATATTCGACACCGGCCCGGATGTCTGCGACCCACTGGCGCATGCTAACGTAGTATCGCTCGCCGCCGCTTTCGCCGTGGCCGTGCATGTCAATCGCCAGCGTGGCGACGCCTTTGGAGGCGAGCAATTCGCACAGCTCGAAATAATTTTCCTTAAACTCGCCCGCGCCGTGGCAAATGATCAAAACTGGCGAGCGCCCGCCTGCGTCGGGCAAAAAAAGAACCGCGGCCAGTTCGTCGCCGAGCGAGCGAAGGCGGACAGCGTCTTTGAGTTGTTTCATGTAAGCCAAATTTTAAGCTGCGATGATGCCAGCACGTCGAAAAACCAAGAACTGCGTGAAAGAAATCAAAAATCGGGTGCTTATCTGCCCCGGTTTGAGACTCCTTCGCCGTGATTCAGGACAGTTAGAAGAAATTTCCAAGAATTTTTCCATTGCCTTTTCGTTTTGAATGCGCTGATGATGCACCAACAATCCGGCCAAAAATCAAAAGGACGGGTGGCAGTCTCAGGAGCAGTCGGCGATAATTCGGGCCGCGATTCGATGAGCAACGAATTTTATGTCGCGACAAAGCAAAAGCACCGCTCCTGAAAGCCCTGATTCGGGAAAGAATTCTCCTGCCGTCGCGAAGACCATTCCTGGCGACTTCTCCTGCGGCATCATTCTTTTTGACGACCGGAAAAAAATCACCGCGTTCAATTCCGAGGCCGCGCGGTTGATCGGATGGAAAAACAAAAATGCGCCGCCGGCATTTGAAGCCATTCCACCGGCGCTTGGCGAGATGGTCAACGCAGGACTGAAAAAGTCCGCTTCGTTTCAAGACGAGCAGGTTGTTTTTTCCGCGACTGACAAAACACAAAGCCCGATCCGCACCCAGGCAATCCCCGTGCATTCTTCACAAGGAGAAACCGCCGGGGTCATGGTTCTCCTGCATGACCTGACCGCGCTGGACGAAAACATGCGGCGGTTCGAACGGCTCGCCACCCTCGGCACCCTTTCGGCGAGCATGGCGCACGAAATCAAAAATGCGCTCGTGCCCATCAAAACTTTCGTGGACATCCTCGTCGAAAAAAACCAGGACGCCGAGCTTGGCGAGATCGTCCGCCGCGAAACGAACCGGATTGATTCGATCGTCAGCCAGATGCTGAAGTTTGGCGGGCGGGTGAAGGCCGCGTTTTCGCCGACGAGCGTGCATGAAATTCTCGACCACGGAATCCGGCTCATCCAACACCAGCTCGACGGCAGGCAGATTCGCCTTCACCGGTCATTCAACGCGCCGAACGATTCGGTGCATGCCGACGCGCACCAACTGGAGCAGGCGTTCATCAATCTTTTCTTCAACGCGCTTGAAGCGATGCGCCCGCACGGCGAACTCGGCGTTGCCACTGAAATCGTGGCGAAAGATGCGGAAAACCAATTGCGCATTCAAATCCGCGACACCGGCGTCGGCATCGCGGCGGAAAACATCCCACAACTTTTTGAGCCGTTTTTCACCACAAAAAAGGACGGAACCGGACTCGGACTGCCGATCACGCGACGCATCATTCAGGAACACCGGGGGACGATCTCCGTCGAGAGCGAACCTGGCAAAGGCACTACCTTCAGCATTCATTTTCCGTTGCGCGCGTGATCAGGGATGGAAACTTTCCGAATCGGAATTCTCAGTGACATTCATTACGCCGCCGCAGCAGAGCAGGCGCGCGGAAACGACTTCGAGTATCGCGCAATTAAAAATCCGGTTCGGCGCGCTACAATCAGCGCGTTTCTGCGTTTCGTCTGGATGCACAATCCGCTCGGGCAAAATCATTTGCTTGAAAAATTTCTTGCTGAAGCCGGTCAATTCGATTTTGTCGTCGCGAATGGCGATTACTCGTGCAACAGCACGTTTGTCGGAGTCAGCGACGCCGCCGCGCGCGAGAGCGCTCGACAGTGTCTGACCAAACTCCGTGAAAAATTTCCAAACCGTTTTCAGGCCGCATTCGGCGACCACGAGCTTGGCAAACTCAGCACGTTCACCGGCAAGGGCGGAATGCGGCTGGAAAGCTGGCGTCGCGCGACCAGCGATTTGCAACTCGAACCCTTCTGGCGCGTCGAGTTAGGCAAATACGTTTTGATGGGAATCGTTTCCTCACTCGTCGCTCTGCCTGTGTTCGAGCCGGACTTGCTGCCGAAAGAACGCGCGGAGTGGGAAAAACTTCGCGGCGCACACCTCCAGGAAATCCGCCGCGCCTTTGCCGCTTTGAAACCTGACCAGCGCGTTTTGTTGTTCTGCCATGACCCGACCGCTTTGCCGTTTTTGGGCCGCGATGAAATTATTCGCAGCAAAATTGCCCAGATCGAGCAGACCATCATCGGCCATCTGCACTCGAATCTTGTTTTGTGGAAAAGCCGGCTGCTGGCCGGGCTGCCGACGATTCATTTTCTTGGGAATGCCGGACGACGAATGTCCACGGCGCTTGGCCGGGCAAAGGAATGGAAACCCTTCCGCGTGCGATTATGCCCCGCGCTGGCTGGAATCGAACTTTTGAAAGACGGCGGCTATCTCACGGCTGAACTTGCTGCGGACGCGAGCCGCCCGGCGCGATTCGAATTTCATCGAATCAAAAGGTAGGCTGCCGATGTCTTCGCGCGCAGGCGGGGGCGTGTTGCGCCCAGAGCGGGAAATTCCTGCGAACAAATTTGCCTCCGCATTGTCCATAATGCCATGATAGTTTCATGCGCCGTTGAAAACGGCGGTGCGGCTCAAGATGTTGAATTTAATTTGCCAGAAAAAACTTTTTAGAGAAGTTTGTTGCGCGCGCTTGATCGCGTTCGCGGAGGTGATTTGTTTCGCTTCACCGGTTTTCGCCGCCTCATTCACAGCCACTTTGGATCGCGACACCGTCAACGTGGGCGAATCCGTCACGCTGTCGCTGAACTTTGAGGGCGGTGCGCCCAAAACAACCCCGACTCTGCCGGCGATTCCAAACCTCCGCGTCAGCAACCCCAGCCAGTCAAGCCAGGTCAGCATCATCAATGGCGCGGTCAGCTCCACGGTTTCATACACGTTTCAACTGACCCCGATCCAACCCGGCGACTACACGATTCCCGCGCTCAAGGTCGAGGGCGGCGGTCAAACGCTCACCAGCCAGCCGTTGAAACTAAAAGCCACGCGCGACAACACGCCGCCCATCAACGACGCTGCTGCTGAAAATAGACTGGCCTTCATGCGAATCGTTTTGCCGAAAAAGGAAATGTTCGTCGGCGAAGTGGTGACCATGGAGCTTCAGCTTTTTTTGTCGAGCATCGTTCAAAACGTGTCCGACTTGCAGGAACCGCAGATTCCGGCTGCCGGACTGAATGTCGGCAAAGCTCTCATCCCAAAAGAAGCGCAACGCGACGTCCGCATCGGCAACACCGTTTTTCGCCTTGTGCCGATTACCGTTCCGTTGACCGCCGTCAAAAATGGCAAAGTCGCCGTTGGCCCGGTTGATTTTTCCATGACGCTGCAACTGCCGTCCAATTCGCGCGGACGGACCCCGATCGAGCAGTTCTTTGGTTCCCAGGCAGAATTGAGACGAGTGACTGTTTCGACTACGAATGAAATGCTGACGGTTCTGGATCTGCCGAAACAAAATGTGCCCGCAAGTTTCAACGGCGCGATCGGAAATTATTTGCTCAACGTCTCCGCCACCCCGACAAACGTCACCGTCGGCGACCCAATCACCGTAAAAATCCAAATCGCCGGGCGCGGCCCGCTGGAATCGCTCGCGCTGCCGGAGCAAAGTGCGTGGCGCGATTTCAAAACATATCCGCCGACAAGCAAACTGGAGACGACCGACCAGTTCGGCCTGCAAGGAACAAAGACTTTCGAACAAGTCGTCGTCCCGCAAACTCCTGACATCAGCGCGCTGCCGCCCATCTCGTTCAGCTTTTTCAATCCAGACGAACGCAGGTATCACACATTGACCAATGCGCCCGTCCCGTTGGTCGTCAAACCGAGCGGCACGATTGTGTTGCCATCATTTGCCGCATCGCAGAGCGAGAATGCGCCGCCCGCGCAGGACATCGTCCACATCAAACAACGACTCGGCTCGACGACACGCCTCGGCGCGCCGATCATCACGCGCGGATGGTTTCTCGCCACGCAAACAATTCCCGTGCTCGCGTTTCTCGGACTGGTCGCCTGGCGCAGACAGACCGACAATCTCGCAAACAATCCGCGTCTTCGACGGCAACGCCACGTTGCCCAAACAGTTAGCCAAGGTTTGCAGGATCTGAAATACTTCGCCGCCGAAAATTTTGCCGAAGATTTTTTTGCGACGACGTTCCGTTTGTTGCAGGAGCAGCTTGGCGAGCGGCTCGACGTTCCTGCTTCGTCCATCACCGAGGCAGTCATCGAAGAGCAACTGCGTCCGCGCGCTGTTTCGGAGCAGCTCCTTGCGTCGCTCCGCGAATTGTTCCAGGCGTGCAACCAGGCCCGCTACGCGCCCGGCCACGCGCATGGAAAATTCGAATCGCTGATTTCAAAACTCGAAACGACGCTTGCTGAATTGCAAAAGCTGAAATTGAAATGAAAGGACGAAGACATATCGAGCGCGCGATAGCGTCTTGGACTGCGCCAGCCCGCTGCCGCTTTTGGAGCGACGCTGGCCAGTTGAAAGCGCCAGAGGGCTGGCGCAGTCCAAAACCTCGCGGCAGCATGCACGGTTCACGGACAGAAAGCCACGCGCTGTTTGCCTTGTTGCTTCTGCTTTTTGTTGGCGGCTTGACACTCCGCGCCGATTTCGCCTCCACCGAATTTGAGCGCGCGAACAAACTCTATGAGCAAAACAAATTCACCGACGCCGTCGCGACTTACGACTATTTGATCGCAGACGGAAAAGTTTCCGCGGCAGTCTTCTTCAATCGCGGCAACGCTTTTTTCAAACAGAATCAAATCGGCAAGGCCATCGCGTCGTATCGTCAGGCGGAGAAAATGGCGCCGCGCGATCCCGAAGTTCGCGCCAACCTGCAGTTCGCGAGAAACCTGGCCGGCAGCGCGACGCTGAAAACAGAGCGCTGGAAAAACTGGCTTGACCGCTTGACTGTGAACGAGTGGACCGCGCTGGTTACAATCACGTTTTGGCTGTTGTTCGCGCTGCTCGCAGTCGTTCAGTGGCGCACGGAACTGAAACGGACACTGAACAGATTTATTTTCGCGCTCGCGGCGATTCTTTTGCTGCTTGCCATTCCGCTTGGCCTGAGCATCCAGGATTTTTATTCGAGCAAGGTCGCCATCGTTACAGCGCGCGAAGCCGTGGTGCGCAACGGGCCGCTCGACGAATCGCAAATCGCATTTCGCGCCGCCGACGGCGCGGAGTTGAGCGTGCTGGATTCCAAAGATGAATGGCTTCAGGTGAGCGACGGCCGGCGAGTGGGCTGGATGAAGCGCGATGCGGTGTTGATCTTCGAGCCGTCAGGCATAAACGCAAAGTCCTGATTGCGGGTGGAACAGGCGTCCCGCCTGTCAAATTCGGCGTCCCGCCGAATTTCGTCGTGAGGCTCAGTTCGGTGGTTGTTGTTTGTTGGCTGAAAGTCATCGCTCTCTCGACGGATTCCGGCGGGACGCCGAAATCAACAGGCCGGAGGCCTGCGCCACCCGGAAGAATCAATCCTCCGCCTTCAACTCGCGCGACATCAAATCCTGCAACGCCTGTTTGGCGCTCTTGTTCTCGTAGAGCATCGCGTGGACTTCATCAATGATCGGCGTCACGATTTTGTGCCGTTGCGCCAGCCGATGCGCCGAGCGCGCGGTGGGATAACCTTCGGCAACAGCAAGGGTGCTTGCCGCGATGTCCGCCGCTTTTTCCCCACGGCCAACCCGTTCGCCGAACGCGCGGTTGCGGCTCAATTTTGAAAAACAAGTGACCATCAAATCTCCAAGCCCGCTCAAGCCGGTGAACGTGTCCGCGTTCGCACCGCAAGCGACGCCAAGCCGACGAATTTCCGAGATTGCCCGCGTGACGACCGCAGCTTTCGAGTTGTCGCCGAAACCAACGCCGTCACAAATCCCCGCCGCGATGGCGATGACATTTTTCAACGCGCCTCCAAGTTCGACACCAACAAGATCCGTGCTCGTGTAAACCCGGAATGCTGGCCGGTGAAAAATTTGCTGCACCGTCACTGCCGCGTTCAAGTCGCGGCTCGCTGCGACGATGGCCGTGGGGATTTCCTTCGCCACTTCCAGCGCAAATGTCGGCCCGGACAGCGCGGTGGGTTTTGATTTGGGCGCAGTCTCGGCGAGAACGCCGGACATCGTCAAGCCGGTGTCCTGCTCGATTCCCTTTGTGACGCTGACGGAAATGCCGCTGAAATTTTTCAGCCGGCTCGTGACTTCGCGAAACGCCTTTGATGGAACGGCGGCGACGATGGTTTCGGCGCTGGAGATTGCCTGCGACAGGTTGGTTTCAAATTTCAAACCGCGCGGGATTTCAATTCCCGGCAGGTAACGCTCGTTTCGCCCGCTGCTCCGGACTTCGTCGAGATGTCCGGCGTCATGCCCCCAAAGGGTTACGGCGTGCGCGTTTTGATGGAGAAGTCTGGCGAGCGCCGTCCCCCACGCGCCCGCGCCGAGCACCGTCACGTTCATTGCGCGTCCTCCGGCGGCGGCGGAGTTTTATCGCCGATGCGCCGCTCGGTGCCTTTGAGCAGGCGCTTGATGTTGGGTTTGTGCTTGTAAACAGCGAGCGCGCCCATGATGACTGAAATCCAGACGAGTCGTCCGCTGTAATCGCCCCAGACGGAGTGGCAAAAAATCACTGTGATCGGCAGCCAGATTGAGGCGATGATTGACGCAAGTGAAACGTAACGGCTGATGGCAGCGACAAGAATCCAGATCGCCAGAACGATGAGTGCCACTTTCAAAAACAGCGCTATCAAGACGCCAAGGGAAGTCGCGATGCCTTTGCCGCCTTTGAAGTGAAGCCAGCAAGTGTAGTTGTGCCCGAGGATGGCGGAGAATCCCGCGATGATCGCAAGGTTGTCGGTGACAATCAGCCCGGCTGACTCGGCGAAAATGTGCTTTGCCGCCAGAGCAAGCAATTTACCGGCGACAAAACCTTTCAGCACATCCACGGCGAGCACAAAAATTCCCGCCGGTTTTCCCAGTGTGCGAAAAACATTCGTCGCGCCCATGTTCCCGCTGCCGACGGTGCGGATGTCAATGCCCTTCGCGCGCGCGACGAGAAAGCCCGTCGGGATCGAGCCGAGAAAATAGGCGGCGATGGCCGTGATGATGTAACCGACAAACAGCACGGGGTTAATGTATGGACGCCGGATTCAAAGTTGCAATCGCGAATCGCGACCTGAATTTCCCGGGAGACTTGCGCTTGACCGCCGCCCGGTTCCCGGCACAAACTGCGCGCGCTCACTTATGAACAAGCGATTGTCGTTTTGCCGCCTCGTCCCGTTCGCAAACTTTTTTCTAGTAGTCGCGCTCTTATCCGGTTGTGCCACGGCCCCGCGCCCCGGCACTCAGGTCAAGCGCGCGGGGGATGAAATCGTCGTCGCAGGGCAGTTGTTTCATACCGGCACGCGCGTGGTGCTGTGGACCGACCCGGGTGGTTACGACGCATATCGCGTAGAGCGAAGATTCGCGCCGTTCGACAAATCGGATTGGGAAGTATCGTCAAAGGAAGTCGAGTTTCTCAAAACTCCGAATCGTTACGGCCTCCGCAAAGCGGCGTTGAGCGACGAGGAGGTCGAACGGTTGCGGGGCGGCGGCTGGGATTTGCCGACGTTGCAGCGCGTGGTTGACCAGTTCGTTTTGCATTTCGACGTTTGCGGCGTGAGCCGGCAGTGTTTCAAGGTGCTGCATGACAACCGTTGCTTGAGCGTCCATTTCATGCTCGATATTGACGGCACGATTTACCAGACGCTCGACCTGAAGGAGCGCGCATGGCACGCGACGACCTCGAACACGCGCTCCGTCGGAATCGAAATTGCCAACATGGGCGCGTATGGCAGCGAGGAAAGTAAGGCGTTGCGGGATTGGTATACTAACGATGCAACGGGTGTCCGCATCACGATTCCCGAAAAACTCGGCGACGGCGGTGTGTGGACAAAAAACTTTGTCGGAAGGCCGGCGACAAAGGAAATCGTCGCAGGCAACATCCAGGGGAAAGACTTGAAGCAATACGATTACACACCCGAGCAATATGCTGCGCTGATCAAGCTGACTGCGACGCTCTGCAAAGTTTTCCCGAAGATCAACTGTGATTACCCGAAGGACGCAGGCGGAAACCTGATCCCAAAAAAACTGGACGATGCTGAATTGGAAAAATATCAGGGTGTGCTGGGTCACTATCACATCCAGACCAACAAGACCGATCCCGGCCCGGCGATGAATTGGGATCATTTGATCGGCGGCGCGCGGAGAATTTTGAACAACGGCATGAGTGAGACAGCGAACGAGACGAGCGCGGGACATATGCGTGGGGCGATAAAGTAGGGCAGGCATCCTGCCTGCCCGCGCCGACGAAGTCGGCGGCGGAATTTTTAATTGCTCGCGCTGGCACGCTCGGTGGGCAGGCAAGATGCCCGCCCTACTTTGATTTATGAAAGACTACAAACCAGAGGAGATCCGGAACTTTGCGATTGTCGGCCACGCTTCATCCGGCAAGACGATGCTGAGCGAGGCGATGCTGGCGTGCGCGGGCGTCATCAACCGCATGGGCACTATTCAAGGCGGCTCGACGGTGTCGGACTATCACCCGAGCGAACAGCAGCGGCACATTTCGGTGCAGGCGTCGCTCATGCACGCGGAATGGCTCGGGCGGAAGTTCAACATCATTGACACGCCGGGCTATCTCGATTTCATCAGCGAAGGTCTTGGCGCGTTGCGCGTCGGGGATTTCGCGCTCGTCGTCGTCCACGCGAACCACGGCGTCGGCGTCGGCACGGAGCAGGTCTGGAAATACGCCGGGCAATACGGCATCCCGAAATTCATCGTCGTCAACGCGCTCGACAAGGAGAACACGGACTTCGACGGCACACTCACGCAACTCAAGGCAAGTTTTGGTGAACGGATTTTCCCGCTGAATCTCCCGATCAATGCCGGGCCGGGCTTCAATCAGGTGCTCGACGTGATCCGCAGCGAGGTCATCACTTATGCGGGCGACAAGTCGGGAAAATTTCAGGAAGAACCCGCTGACGGTAAGTGGAAAGACCGGGTGGACGAACTTCACAAGAAGCTCATCGAATTTATCGCCGAGTCGGACGACGCGCTGATGGAAAAGTTTTTTGCGGAAGGAACGTTGTCCGAGGACGAACTGCGTGCCCACATCCACGAGGCGGTGCAGAAACAACTTTTCATTCCCGTCTTCTGCGCGTCGGCGGAAAACAACATCGGCGTGGCGCGGCTCATGGATTTCATCGCGAAGTATGGCTCGTCGCCGGTTGACCGAAAAACAGTTCCGGCAGTTGACGCGAACGGCAAGGAGACCAGCGTAGTGCTCACCGATCCCGATCCGGTGCTGCACATTTTCAAGACCGCGAGCGAGGCGCAATTCGGCGAGATGTCGTTCTTCAGGATTTATTCCGGCTCGGTGAAATTCGGCACGGAGCTTTACAACAGCGACCGTCGCACGACGGAGAAGATCGGGCAGATTTACATCCTCAACGGAAAAAATCGCGTGAGCGTTCCGAGTCTCAACGCCGGCGACATCGGCGCGGTCGTGAAGCTCAAGGACACGCACACCGGCAACACGCTTTGCAACGCGAAGAAACCTGTCTCGTTGCCGAAAGTCCAATATCCACGGCCAAATATCCATGCCGTGCTCAAAAGTGGAGGCAAAGGCGAAGAGGACAAGATCGCCACCGGCTTGTCCGCGTTGCACCACGAAGACCCGACGTTCCTTCATCAGGTTGACGGCGAATTGCACCAGACTGTTCTTTCCGCGCAGGGCGAACTGCATCTCGAAGTCATCGCCGACCGGCTCCGCCGCCGCTACAACGTCCACGTCGAACTGGGCGAACCGCGCGTGCGTTATCGCGAGACGATCAAGGTCAAAGGTGATTCCAAGCATCGCCACAAAAAACAAACCGGTGGCGCTGGACAATTCGCCGAGGTCTGGATGCGCATCGAACCGAGACCGCGCGACAGCGGTTTGGAGTTCACCAATTCGCTTGTTGGACAGAACGTTGACCGCGTGTTCGTGCCGTCTGTCGAGAAAGGCGTCGAGAAAGCTTGCACGGAAGGGATCATCGCCGGCTACCGTGTTGTGGACGTGAAGGTTGATTTTTACGACGGCAAGATGCACCCGGTGGACTCAAAGGACATCGCGTTCCAGATCGCCGGCTACTTCGCGTTCAAGGAAGCATTCGTGGCGGCGCGGCCCTGTCTGCTTGAACCGATCCACACCGTCGAGATCCGCATCCCGGAAGATTGCATGGGCAAGGTGATGGGCGACCTTTCGAGCCGTCGCGGAAAAATTCAAGGCATGGACACCGACGGAAATTTTCAGGTCATCAAAGCGCACGTTCCGGCGAAGGAACTTTACCGCTACTCCAGCACGCTTCGCTCGCTGACCGGCGGACGCGGCGTCCACGCGGAAGATTTCAGCCACTACGAAGAAATGCCGCGCGAGGCCGAGAACAAAATCGTCGAGGAATACAAAAAGAAACGCGCGGCGGCGGAACATGAGCATGCGTGATGGGAGTCCCCATCTCCGGTCAGGCGCAACTTGCCACTACCACCATAAAGCTTGTTGCCGCTCCAACACCCTAAAGGGTGTTCTTCGGGCTGGTGGCTGCGTCAAGTTGCGCACGGCCAAGCCCCACACGCGATATCTTCCTTGTTTTTCATTGGCTTTCTGCGATAACCGAATCATGAAATTCCGGGCACATCAAGCCTTGGCCGCGGCTAGGTGGGGTGCAATTTTTCCCGATTTGAAGGCAACTTTACTTCTGACTGCGACGGATAACGCACACACACGAATTCGGAGATTTTTTGTGGCAGGATTAATCGGAATAAGTTCTGTTTTACCTTCGAGATTGAATGCTGTTCCAGAAAGATTGGACGCAGGTTATATCGTAGATAGTGAAGGCCAAAATTTCAAAGCGGCGCATCTAACTCCTTCAACAGAGTGTAAAGATTCTTCCGACCAAAATTATATTATGCCACTGCTGTCCCGTTAAGATTTTCCTGACAGCGATTTCATTTCGGTAGAACCTGC
>CAYMCQ010000030.1:0-41441 GCA_964389025.1 uncultured Verrucomicrobiota bacterium | reverse complement strand
CGGACTTGCGTGAGGTTGTGACTTTCATTTGTTTTGTCTTTCTGTTTGCGGCGTGAACAGCATGGCAGGCGGGTTTATTCATGAGTGCTGCGTTTGTTCACTGATTGCCTGCCACAAACCGCGACATGCCTTTAGCACTCGTGATGCCAGACGGATTTCCTCAAATCTGTCCCCGAAAAAATCCCATTCGTCGCTGGAATCACCCATCCCGCCGATATTCGCCTCCTGCTGACAGGAAGATGTCCAAGGTATTGCCGATTTTTGTGCGTAAACGAGACATTGCCCGCCTGCGTCTTGCCTGCCTGCAAGTCGGACGCTCTTGTGGCGCAACACAACTTGCAAACCGGAAGGCTGCGCCACTGTTCTCGGATTGAAACAAATGGTGAGTTGCATTGCGCAGCGGCTTTTTTATCGTAACCCATCCGATAAAATGAATCAGGTCGCACTCATCACCGGCGCTTCCCGCGGCATTGGCCGGGGCATCGCGCTCGAACTGGCAAAAATTGGTTTCGATCTCATCATCAATTACGCCTGCAATGTCACCGCGGCAAAACAAACGGCGGCAGATTGTGTCGGACAGGCCAAGGCTGAAGGAAAAGAAATCCGCACGAAGATTTGCCGGGCAGACATCGCAAAATCTGCTGATCGGAAAAAACTCATTCAGTTCACGAAAAAGAATTTCAACAGGCTCGATTTGCTGGTGAACAACGCCGGCGTCGCGCCCGATGTGCGCGCCGACATTTTGGACGCGAGCGAGGAAAGTTTTGACCGGCTTATCGCCATCAACGTCAAAGGCCCGTATTTCCTGACGCAACTCGCCGCCAAATGGATG
The DNA here is from genome assembly GCA_964389025.1 of uncultured Verrucomicrobiota bacterium. Taxonomy (GTDB): domain Bacteria; phylum Verrucomicrobiota; class Verrucomicrobiia; order Limisphaerales; family CAYMCQ01; genus CAYMCQ01. The sequence continues at coordinate 40,609 of CAYMCQ010000030.1, read as the reverse complement.
ATCGGGCAAAACGCTGCCGGAAAAATCGTCACGATCTCATCCATCAGCGCCTACACCGCCTCCGTGAATCGTGGCGATTATTGCGTTTCCAAAGCCGCGCTCTCGATGCTCACGCCGCTTTTCGCCGCGCGGCTTGCCGCGCACGGAATCAACGTTTATGAAATCCGTCCCGGAGTCATCGCGACGGACATGACAATTGCCGTGACGGGAAAATACGACAAGCTGATCAGAGAGGGCCTGGCGCCGATTGCGCGCTGGGGAAAACCTGAGGACGTGGGCAAAGCTGTTGCAGCCATCGCGCAGGATTTGCTGCCGTTCAGCACGGGCGAGGTCATCAATGTGGACGGAGGGTTTCACCTTCGCCGCTTGTAGCAGCCGACGTAAGAAGGCTCTAACTAAATGCCGATCAAAATTGACAACCAACTGACCGCGAAAAAGCTGCTGCCGAAAATTGAGCGGCTGTTCGACCTGTCCGGCGAAAAAATTCTCGCCATTGAAAAATCGTGGAAGCCGGAGAACGGCACGCCGGTCTTCACGGTCAAGGGCAAATACACCTCGCGCGGCTGGACGGAATGGACGCAGGGATTTCAATTCGGCTCCGCGTTGCTGCAATTCGACGCGACCGGCGACAAAAAATTTCTGGAGATCGGGCGCAGCAAGACCATCAAACTGATGGCCACACACGTCTCGCACATCGGCGTCCACGACCACGGTTTCAACAACATCTCGACCTACGGAAATTTGCTGCGGCTGATGCGCGAAGGGAAAATCCCGTTCAACGAGCGCGAAAAAGATTTTTACGAACTGGCGTTGAAAATCTCCGGCGCAGTTCAGGCCGCAAGATGGACGAAGACCGCTGACGGCTCCGGCTACATTTATTCCTTCAACGGCCCGCACTCGCTTTTCGTGGACACGATGCGTTCGTTGCGCTCGCTGGCCGTCGCGCATCAGCTTGGCCACGTGCTCATGGGCGAACGCGACGAAAAAATTTCTTTGTTGAAGCGGCTTGTTGAGCACGCGAGCAACACGGCGCGCTACAACATTTATTTCGGCGAAGGACGCGACTCTTACGATGCTCGCGGGCGCACGGCGCACGAAGCTGTTTTCAACGTGAAGGATGGAAGTTATCGTTGTCCGAACTCGCAGCAGGGCTATTCGCCCTTTACTACGTGGACGCGAGGATTGGCGTGGGCAGTTATGGGATTCGCCGAGCAATTGGAATTTTTCTCCAGTTTGAGAAATGCCGGAGTTCAAAAAGAATTTCTCAAAGCCGCTAAAGCCACGGCGGATTTCTACGTTGAAAATTCCTGCACCGACGGCATTCCGATGTGGGACACAGGCGCACCGAATTTGCGTCGGCTCGGAAATTATTTGAGCAAACCATCGAATCCGTTCAATAAATTCGAGCCGGTGGATTCATCTGCGGCAGCGATTGCGGCGCAGGGTTTGTTGCGGCTTGGAAATTATTTAAGCGCAAAGAGCGACAGAAAAAATGGGGCGCGTTATCGCCAGGCTGGATTGACGGTGGTGAAAACACTTTTTGACGAGCCATATCTTTCCACGAAGTCATCGCATCAAGGTTTGATTCTGCATTCCGTTTATCATCGTCCAAACGGCTGGGACTACATCGCACCCGGCCAAAAAGTTCCGAACGGCGAAAGCTCGATGTGGGGCGATTATCACGCTCTTGAACTGGGGCTGATGCTGTTGCGCGAGGCGTGCGGCGAGCCGTATTTGACTTTCTTCAGTGCTGTCGCGGGTTCAAAGTGAGCAGGCCAAGATATTTTTTCCGATGCAGCGCGTGACATTAATCTTTCTGACACTCGTCGTCGTTGCGGCAATCGCAACAATCCTGATGCTCCGCAACGAAGATACAAAGGTCATTACGCTCGCGAATGGCGCACGCATCGAACTTTTGGGCACGGCTGTGGGCGGGGCAACGTTCACAACAGAAAAACACTGGCACAGATTTTTGAGAAAAATTTTGCCGCCGAGAATGACCAGATGGCTTCCTGCGGCCTCCAGCGGCGCATGCAGCAGCGGAACCAACAGCATCACCGTTTATTTTCGGACGAGCAGCGGAGCGTCCGCGATTGGCGGCTCGACGCCGTGGGACGGCTACCGAACGCTGGACGGAAGCGGTTTCGTTTATCAGCGCGACGGAGGTTATTGCAGTTTTGGCAGTGCCGGCCCGGGAATAATTTATGGCCTGACATTGCGCGCTTATCCGCGACGGCAGAAAAATTTCCGATTCGAGTTCCTGGATCAAAACGGCGTCGTGTTGGGAACGTTTCAAGTTCCCAATCCAGTTCATGGACCATTCGCAGCCTGGCAGCCGCAAGTTTTGCCGCAAACGAAAACAAACGGCCCGGTTGCGCTCACGCTTCAATCATTGCATGAGAGCGGCAACGACTCGTGGCATTCCATAAAGGCAAAATGGGATCTCTTAGCGTCAAACCCGTCATGGGAAAAAGCGACGGTTCGCCACACGACTTTTCAAGATGCCAGCGGCAATGACGGGCAATGGCTCGCCCGCGTTGAGCCTGCATGGAAAATGTGCGCGCAAGTTTTTCGTGAGCGTCCGCAGGATTTTGCCGAGAGCGAACGTATGACTGTGACAAACCTCAGCGTGCCTGTGACAGGAGAATTTGTTGGGGTTGACCAAAGCGCCGTTTGCAGCGGAGTGAACCTGACCATTCACATGATCGGTGGAGCGGGAACGCTTTACATCACGAATGGAGTCAGCCGCGGCATGTCCACAAATCTTTTCGCCGGCCACGGAATCACATCGGATGGAAAAACGACGATTGAAACCTGGGGAAGCCTCCTTCCATTCGTCCTTGTCGAAGCAAAAAACGCGCAGTCCGACGACGACATTTGGCTGCGGCTTCGCGACAAGCACGGCAACGAGATCAAATTTCATGAGAGCGGTGGCTACGATGGCACATCGAAAGGCGGACGCATCTATAAGCGAACATTCAATGTGCCTGAAACAAAGACCGTTTCTCTCGAAGTCATTGTCAATCGTCCGTTGTCGTTTGAGTTCCTAGTGAACCCCGCCGACGTGCAAGCGGCCAAACCAAACCTTGCCAAATGAGTTCCGCTCCCTTCAAACTCACTCGCGTCCCGACGCTCAAAACGGTGGGAGATTTTCGCAGGCACGTCGCGTCGCTGGGAATCGAGTTGCAGTGCGAAGATCAAATTGTTGCAAGCTCGGCATCACCACTGGCGCAGCCGATTCAAAATGTTGCGATCAACGGAAAAAAAATCGGCAACCGCATCGCGATCCATCCGATGGAAGGCTGGGACGGCACGACGACAGGTGGCGCGACGGAGGAAGTTCGCCGGCGCTGGCAGCGCTTTGGCGAGAGCGGCGCGAAACTCATTTACGGCGGCGAAGCGATGGCTGTTCGCCCCGATGGCCGCGCGAACCCAAACCAACTCATCATCGTCGAGCAAAACAAAAGAGATTTGGCGGAGTTGGTGGAGATTCTGAAGCGAGCGCACCGCGAGCGCTACGGCACGACGGACGACCTGGTGATCGGTTTTCAACTCACGCACTCGGGCCGTTTCTGTAAACCAAATGACAAGAAACGCATGGAGCCGCGCGTGGCGTATCGCCATCCGATTCTCGACAAAAAATTCGGCGTCACGAGCGACGCGCAGGTTTGGACCGACGCCGAAATCGAGCAACTCATCCAGAAATACGTTGAGGCTGCGAAGATTGCGTGGGATGCAGGCGCGGACTTCACGGACATAAAACATTGCCACGGCTATTTGCTGCACGAATTCTTGAGTGCGTTCACGCGGCCCGGAAAGTATGGTGGCTCGTTCGAGAACCGCACGCGCATCTTGCGCGAAATCATTTCAGGAATTCGAGCAAGCGGAAACAAAATTGAAATCGGCGTGCGGTTGAGCGCATTTGATTTCGTCCCGTTCAAGCCTGACCCCGCGCTTTCAACGCCGGGAAAACTTGGGCCGGGCATCCCGGAAGATTTTTCGCATTGTCTGCCGTATCGCTACGCGTTTGGCGTGAACCAGAACAATCCTGTCGAATACGATTTGACCGAGACGTTTCAGTTCGTCGAACTTTGCGCGCAGCTTGGCGTGAAGATTTTGAATCTCAGCGCCGGCTCGCCTTATTACAACCCGCACATCCAGCGTCCCGCTGCGTATCCGCCGAGCGACGGTTACCAGCCCGCGCACGACCCGCTGATTGACGTGGCGCGGCAAATCAACGTCGTGCGCGAAATCAAAAGGAAAGCGCCTCAAAATTTGATTCTTATCGGCACCGCTTACAGTTACTTGCAGGAATACTTGCCGCACGTCGCGCAGTTCGTGGTGCGCAACAGCTGGACGGACATGGTTGGACTTGGCCGGATGGCTTTGGCGTATCCGGGCTTGCTAACCGACGCGGTGCAACTGGGCGCGTTGGAGAAAAAAATAATTTGCCGCACGTTCAGCGACTGCACGACCGCTCCGAGAAATGGCCTGATCAGCGGCTGTTACCCGCTCGACAAATATTACTCCGCCAAGCCGGAATCTCAGAAGTTGAAGGAGATAAAAAAGTCTGCAGGTGTCTGATCAGGCAGCGGCGCGGAATCGTTCCTCGTGATGTTCTTCGTGCGGCCTGGTCATTGCGGCGCTCACATCATCGGCGAGGCTCAGGCGCTTCGTCTCCTCCGCGTCAAACTTCGCGATTTCCTTTTCGAGCATTTTAGAAATCAGGAACAGCCCGAGGAAAATCGCGCCTGCCGGTTTGGCGAATCCCCAAAGCCAGTCCGTTGTGAAACCAGCGGCGAAGCCGGCTGCTGAAAGTCCGAGAAGAGTTTTGGTCAAGGTCGTCATATTTGGTTTATTGTTGTCTGTCATGCGCCAATACAGTGGCGTTGTGTTGGGACAGCGGCTTCACATTTTTTGCCAAAAACTATTCCTTTCTTGTCACACAGGAACTTCAGCGATGCGGCGCGCAAAGTCAATTTTCCCCGCCGCAGACCGTTTTATGCCACGGTCAGGCCAAAGACTTTGAGGATTTTTTTATCCAGATGCTTGCTTCGGCGACAGACCACTGAAATTTTCTAGAGTGCTCACGAATAAGGAACGGCAGGTCTTTGCTGCCCACAAATTCGAAGTCGGCCCGAAGAATTTCTTTCAACGTGTCCAAAGCGCGGGCTGGTTTGCCGCCGCGCACAAATCCGCCGAGCCAGTATTTTCGAGGAGTGAATTCCTCCAACCAAGTGTATGGCGAAGTGATGATGAGCTGGCCGCCGCTGTTGATGAGGTCACCCATTCGTTCAAGGCAGGCGCGCGGGTTTTGGATGCGATCAATCAGGTTTGCGAGCAACACGACATCGAATCCGCCGAGACTTGGAAGATTCATCGCGTCGCCTTGTTGAAAATGAACGCGGCTGCGATCAATGTCCTTTGGCACGAGCGCGCGGGCCGATTCAGCCAGCTCGCCTTCGACGGTGAATTGGAAATTAATTTCGCCATCGCGCTGAAGCTGCCGCGCTGTTTCGATGAAGCGTTGCGAATAATCAATGCCGACGACCTGCCCGCAAAGTTTCGCCAGCTCGAATGACGCGCGTCCGACCGCGCAGCCCAAATCCAGCGCGCGCGCTTGTGGCAGCAGACGTTTTACCTCCACGCACTCCGTCACGCAACGAACGGGAAAATCCAGTGCGTCGACCGGACCGAAGCTGTAGGGCAGGATTTCTTCGCGCGCGCCGTAATGCAGAAGCAGGTATTCCGCGATTGCGCGGTCGGTTTCGTAAAAGTTTGCGTTCACGACACCAGCGCGTCCCGCAAATATTTCGCCGGTTGAAAGTTCTCCAAAACCACTTGCATCCCTCCATCACGGAACATCCGAACTTGCGAAATTATTATCTCCGGTGTTTTCGTCGGCGAAAACAAGATGTCGTCGTGCGTGGCGTTTTTGGCGTTGCGGAATTTTTCCGGCGTGAGATGGCCGCCAAGATGGTCGCTGCGGCCAGTGGCAACGTGCATTGTGCCGAGAATTTTTTCGTCCTGAATGTCCCGGCCAGAGGGCGGAAGCTCCTGCGTGCCGAAACCGAGCTCGCCGAGTTCGCCGGTCATCGGATCGTCCCGGAGTTTTTGATTGTGCGCGTCAATGACCGACTGCTTGCCGGACAGAAGCGTGGCGTTCTGGATGCGTCCGTTGACGACTTCCATCACGCCGATCGTGCCATCTTCGTAACGCAGCGGAAATTTTCCCGCCGCGCCTGTCGGCACGAAATAAACTTCACCGGCGGGAAGATTTGCGACGTCGGGATGGTCGCCGCGAACGATGCCATGGCTCTTTTGCGCCTCCTGTTTTCCACAAAGCAACTTGAGCGTGAGCCTCTGTCTGGCGACTTCAAAATCCACTTCGAAATAATCCGCGCGAGTCAGCGCAAGGCGAAGTTTCTCGGCGTTGAGGCTGACTTCGTTGTAATCCACTGCGAGGCCGGTGCGGAGGATGATTTCATTCAGCCCATGTAATGTTGCTCCGCGAAAGCCAAATTTCTTTGCGGCGGCAGTGAGCGGCGCGGTTGCCGAAAAAGTCGAGATGCACAGGATGATGTCGTAGTTCGGAAAAAGGTCTTTCTCGAAAGTAAGTTTGCGTCCCGTCGTGTCGAAAATTTCTTCGGGCAAATCGAGATTGCTGCCGCCGGTGATTTTGTAGGCGAACAAATCTCCGCCGCGCAAATTCAATTCTTTCAGTTCGCCATTTTTCAACCCTTGATAAAAAATGTCGTGCGCAAGTTTTTGAATCGCGAGCGATTTGTCTTTGAGAAACGCGAAGTCTTTCACCCCGCGCGGCTCGGCCAGGTCAATGAGGACGGCGACGCGCTCGCCGGGTTTGGGCGCAAAAACCGTTTTGAGCAAACGCTCAAGGCTGAACGGCGGAAAATGTTGTGTCTCGTTTCTCATTTTTTGAACGGATTGGCTCCAATATGGGCGATTTCGAATTTCTCGCAACCAACTATTCGACGCGCCGCATTTCGCGTGGATAAATTGTTTTACATTTCATCCGCGCGCGATTATTTTTTTCAACCGGCGATTCCACCAACGTTTGATTTCGCCACGCCATGCTGAAAGTTACCGGACAAGGCTCAGTCACGACTTGTGACGGCGTCACGCGCCGCGACTTCCTCCAAGTCGGCACGCTTGGCGCGCTTGGCTTCGGCCTCACGCAATTTTCCGCGCTGAAATCTCTTGGCGCGATCGCTAATGATAAAAGCGACAAAGCCTGCATCATGATCTTCAACCTCGGCGCGCCGAGCCAGCTCGACACGTTCGACATGAAGCCCGACGCGCCGCGTGAAATCCGCGGGCCGTTCAAGCCCATCAAGACCAACAATCCGGACATCCAAGTTTGCGAAATTTTCCCACAGCACGCAAAACTCGCAGACAAGTTTTCGCTCGTCCGCAGCGTTTATCACACAGCCGCCGCCGTCCACGACACCGGCCATCAAATGATGCAGACCGGGCGGCTTTTCACCGGCGGCATCAACACGCCGCACGCCGGTTGCGCGCTGGAATTTCTCAAGGGCCGCAAGAATGAACTGCCCGCCAACGTCATTTTGCCCATTCCCATGGGGCCGACCGGCGGCAACATGCCTCATGGTCAGGACGCAGGTTTTCTCGGCAAAGCATTCGATCCATTCATCCTTAATGCCGACCCATCGAAGAAAGATTTTAAAGTTCCGGACCTGTTGCCGCTGGCGGAAATCGGCGAAGCGCGGCTCGAGCGCCGACGTCAGTTGCGTGAAGTCGTTGATCAAACGGTGAAAAATTTCGAGGCCAGCCCGAACGCGCAATTGATGGACGCAAATTTTCAATCTGCGTATCGCCTGATGACCAGCGTGAAAGCGCGCGAGGCTTTCGACCTCAACAAAGAACCGCAGAAAAACCGCGACCGCTACGGCATGACGCGCTTCGGCCAGTGCTGCTTGCTCGCGCGGCGGCTCGTCGAAGCCGGAGTTCGCTTCGTCACCATCAACACATTCATCACCGTCTTCGACGAAATTTCCTGGGACATTCACGGCTCGAAACCGTTCACGAGCATCGAGGGCATGAAGGACATTGTCGCGCCAATGTATGACCAGGGCTACAGCGCGCTGCTCGAAGATTTGTTCCAGCGCGGGATGCTCGACAGCACGATGGTCGCGTGCCTTTCGGAATTTGGCCGCACGCCGAAAATCAATCCCGCCGGCGGGCGCGACCACTGGCCGCAGTGCTGGACGGTTTCTTTTGCAGGCGGCGGTGTCAAAGGCGGCCGCGTCGTCGGCAAGAGCGATGAAATCGGCGGCTATCCAACGGAACGTCCGGTGAACCCCGGCGAGGTTGTGGCGACGATTTTTTATTCGCTCGGTCTCGATTTGGAAGCGCACCTGCCTGGCCCGCAAAACCGTCCGTTCTCGCTTGTGGATTTTGGAACACAGCCGATTCGCGAATTGTTTTGAACCGCCAAGACGCCAAGGTTTTACAGATGCTTTTGAAGCCCGCGCCCGTTTTGAAAAAGGTTTTTCAGAAAGTATTTTACTCCTTGTGTCTTGGCGTCCTGGCTGTTTTTTCTGTTTCAGGAAAAGATTCCATCGCAATCATCCCAGACAAAATTAAGCTTACCGGCAAAGAAGCCCGCCAGCTTCTCATCGTCGGCCAACTGCGCGAGAATCAATTGGTTGCTCAACTCACGAATGATCTCAATTTCAGTTCGAGCGATCGCTCTGTTGTGAAGATTGAACACGGTCTTGCGGTGCCGATGAAAAACGGCACAGCGACGATTCAAGTCAGAAGCGGAAAACAAACGGCGTCGGCGCAGGTCACGGTGGAAGGAATGGGCAAACCGTTCGAGTGGAGTTTTCGCAACCACGTCCAGCCCGTGCTGGCAAAAAATGGTTGCAGCGCGGGCGCGTGCCACGGCGCGGCTGCCGGACAGAACGGTTTCAAGCTCTCGTTGCGCGGCTACGATGACGAGGGAGATTTTATTGCTTTGACGCGCGGCGCAGTCGGACGACGCATCATCCCAAGCGACCCGGGACGCAGTTTGATGTTGCTCAAACCATCCGGCGCAGTGCCGCACAAAGGCGGAAAGAAATTTGAAATTGATTCGCCGGATTATCGGATGCTTTCCGAATGGATCGCGGCTGGAGCGCCCGCGCCAAATTCTAACGACGTTCGCATCGTTCGCATCGAGATTTTGCCGGAGCGCGTTGTGTTGAAGCCGGACGCGGCGCAACAACTTTCCGTTCGCGCCACGTTCACCGACGGCCACACCGAAGACGTGACGCGCTGGGCGAAATACACTTCCGCAAACGAATCCGTCTGCCAGATTGGCGAACGCGGCGAGGCGAAAGTCGTGGGTTTTGGCGAAGGCGCAATCACGGCGTGGTATCTCAGCAAAATCGGAATTGCGACCATCAGCGTTCCATTCACAAACAAAATTTCGAACGGAGTTTTTTCGAAAGCCAGGCGGCGAAATTTCATTGATGACCTCGCGTTGGAAAAATTGCAGAGCTTGAATTTGCCGCCATCGCCGCGCTGCAACGATTCAGAATTTATCCGCCGCGCATTTCTGGACACGACGGGCGTGTTGCCGGGCGCCGAAGAAGTCCGCGCGTTTCTCGCCGACAAATCCACAAAGAAGCGCGACAGGCTCATCGAAGATTTGCTGAAGCGCGAGTCGTTTGTGGATTATTGGGCTTACAAGTGGAGCGATTTGCTTCTGGTCGGCAGCAAGCAACTCAAGCCCGAGGCGATGTGGGCTTACTACAATTGGGTTCGCCGGAACGTCGCCGCCAACACGCCGTGGGACAAATTTGTCCGCGAACTTGTGACGGCGCAAGGCAGCACGATGGAAAACGGCGCGGGAAATTTTTACGTGCTGCACGATGACCCGCGCGCGATGGCCGAAACGACAACGCAGGCGTTCCTCGGCATGTCCGTCAACTGCGCCAGGTGCCATAACCATCCGATGGAGAAATGGACGAACGACCAGTATTACCAGATGGCGAACCTCTTCGCGCGCGTCCGCATGAAAGCTGGAAACACCGAGGGCGAAAACATCGTTTTTGTTTCCGACAAAGGCGATTTAATCCAGCCCCTGCGCGGAAAACCGCAGCCACCCGCGCCGCTCGACGGAAAATCTTTGCCGCTCGATTCTCCGGAAGACCGCCGCGCGCCGCTCGCGGACTGGCTCGTCTCGCGCGACAATCCGTATTTCAGCCGCGCGATTGCGAACCGCGTCTGGGCGAACTTCATGGGCGTTGGTTTGATCGAAGCCGTGGATGATTTGCGCGTCACAAATCCATCGAGCAACGAAAAACTTTTGTCCGCGCTCGCGAAACATCTGGCCGACCAGAAATTTGATTTGAAAGCCTTGATGCGAACGATTCTTCAATCCGAAACCTATCAGCGCAGCAGCGTGGCATTGCAAGAAAACTCAACGGAGACGCGGTTTTATTCGCGTTATTACCCGAAGCGCCTCATGGCCGAAGTGATGCACGACGCCATCGCGCAACTCACGGGCGTGCCGACGGAATTCCGCCGCGACCGCCGCAACGCCAACGCCGGACTTGGCGAGGCGTATCCGCTCGGCTTCCGCGCGCTGCAGCTTCCCGACACGCAGACGGATTCGTATTTCCTGAAGGCGTTCGGAACGCCGGAGCGCGGCAAAACCTGCGAATGTGAACGCAGCGCCGATCCGAGCATCACGCAAGTTCTCCACATCGTGAACGGCGATACGATCAACAAAAAACTTGAGGCGAAGGACAGCCGCATCGCGAAGTTGTTCGCGGACAAAACGCCGGATGAAAAAATTGTTGAGGACGTTTATTTGGGTGCGCTGTCGCGATTTCCGACTGCGGCTGAGAAGGAAAAAATTTTGAGGGCGCTCAACGCAGCGCCGGAATCCGAGCGGCGCGCGACAATCGAAGACGTTTATTGGGCCGTGTTGAGCAGCAGGGAATTTTTGTTCAATCACTGATGAGCAAACACCAAAATCCAAACACCAAACACCAAATAAATTCCAAACACCAAACCGAGTGCAGCGGGCGCAATTCTTTGGGATTTGGAAGTTGGTGGTTTGTTGGTGTTTGGTGTTTGGTGTTTGGTGCTTCTTTTTCGTCGCAGGCGGCTGCAAATGATTACGCCGAAGTTGATGCCATTTTCACGAAGCACTGCCTCGATTGCCACGAAGCAAAAGAGCCGGAAGCAAACCTCGTTTTGGAAAGTTTTGAGGCGACGATGAAGGGCGGCGAGAGTGGTGCGGCTGTTGTCCCCGGCAAGAGAGACGAAAGCCTGCTTGTCCAAATGATCGAAGGAAAATTCTACAAGGACGGCAAGCAAAAAGTTATGCCGCCGGGAAAACGCAAAAAACTTGAGCCGGAAGAAATCGCGCTCATCAAGGCGTGGATTGATGGCGGCGCGAAACCGCCGACTGAAGTGAAGGCGAAGGAGATTGCCGTCCCGAAAATCGCTCTCAAAGGTTCGCCGCGCAAACCCGTCAACGTGTTGGCAAAGTCGCCCGCGGAAAAAACAGTGGCTGTAGGCGGCTACGGTGGGGTTGAGTTGCGCTCTGCTTCCGACTTCGCGTTTCAACGCGCGCTCGACGGCTCGCGTGGGAATGTCAACGCCGTTGCGTTTTCAGCCGATGGCTCGCAAATTTTCGCAGCCGCAGGCGAACCGGCGCTGTTCGGCGAAGTCCGTCAATGGAACGTCGCCGACGGAAAACTTGTCCGCGTCTTTGAAGGCCATCGCGACGCGATTTATTCGCTCGCGCTTTCGCCGGACGGAAAAATTCTGGCAACGGGAAGCTACGATCAGAAAATAAAATTGTGGGATGTTGAGGCAGGCAAGGAAATCAAAACGCTGTCGGGCCACAACGGCTGCGTTTACGGTCTGGTGTTCCGGCCTGACGGAAAAATTCTGGCGAGCGCGAGCGCAGACCGCACGGTGAAATTATGGGACGTGGCGAGCGGCCAGCGGCGCGAAACATTTTCACAGCCGCTCAAGGAGCAATTTGCCGTGGCGTTCAGCGCGGATGGAAAAAAACTTGTGGCCGGCGGCGCTGACAACCGCATTCGCGTCTGGGAAATCAGCGAAACCGCAGCCGAAACAACCAATCCGATTCTCGAAACCAAGTTTGCGCACGAAGGCGCGATTTTGAACCTGGTTTTTTCCAGCGACGGCAAAACGCTTTTGTCCTCGGCTGACGACGGAACGGTGAAGCTTTGGAATTTTGACGGGATGAAGGAATTGCTTGCCCTGGAAAAACAACCCGACTGGCCGCGCGCGCTGGCCTTCGGCGCGAACGACAAAACCGTTCTCGTCGGCAGGCTCGACGGAACGATTGGAATTTACGACTCAGGCAGCGGCAAACTGATTTTGTCCACGAAGGCGAATTTTGCCGGTGGAACAGACCTCCGGCCTGTTGTTGCCGGCGTCTCGCCGGAAACCGTCGCAAGGGTCGGGCTGCGGCGACGGCCCAGCGAACAAAAAAAATCGTCGTCTCAGAACGAAATTCGGCGGGACGCCGAATTTGACGGGCGCGACGCCCGTGCCACCCAAAAAATTGAAGCGAAATGAAAACCGTCCGATTTGCCCCGCTGATTTTGTTTTGCACGCTGATTCCGTGCGCGGCGGTTTTCGCCGCGCCGAAAAAGTCGGGGATGGCAAAAGTGAAACCACCGACGGACAAGCCAGACGTGGCACAGATCGAACCGCGCGGAATCCAGCGCGGCACGGAAGCAAAAATCAAACTCACCGGCACAAACCTCGCGGACTTGCTTCAGTTGAAAATTTCCAATCCTAAACTCAAAGGCGAGTTGCTGCCGGACGAAGAAAAAAACACTGAGACATGGATCAAACTCACCGCTGCTCCTGATCTGACTCGCGGCGCTCATGAATTTTCCCTGACGAACACGAACGGCGAAAGCGGCAAAATAAAAATCTACGCGGATGATTTGCCGCAGGTTTGCGAAGATGAATCGGGAAAAATTACCCGTGTCAACTTGCCGGTGGACTTCTGGGGAACGTTTGACAGACCCGGTGACAGTGACCAGATCGAGTTCGACGCGAAGGCCGGGCAGAATCTGGTTTTCGATTCGTCCGCAAAAAGCATCGGCTCGAAGGCGGGCGTGGTCATGGAGTTGTTTGACGCAAAGGGCGCGCTCATGGCTGGCAGCATTGGATTTGACGGCGGCGACGCGCTGTTTGATTTCAAAGTTCCAGTCTCGGCCCGGTATCGCCTGCGTCTCCACGAGGCGAATGCCGCCGGTTCGAAAGACAATTTTTATCGCGTGTCCATTGGCGAATTGCCAGTCGTGGCGGGGATTTTTCCGTTGAGCATCGCGGCAAAAAAGGAGGCCAGGATTGAATTGATCGGTTTCAATCTGCCGCCGAAAAGCCTGGTAAAAATGAAAGTCGGGAAGTCCGGCGACGCGGAAGTGCCGATTGACCCGGAAAAGTTCCGCAGCCGGAAAATTTTCAAAGTGCTGGCGACGGACAACAATGAGTTGACCGAGCGCGAGCCGAATGATTCACCGGGCGAGGCGACGAAAATTTCCACGCCGGGAGTCGCTAACGGAAGGATCTGGCCGGCAAAGGGCAAGTTCGCTGACGCGGATTTGTTTCATTTCGAAGCGAAGGCCGGACAAAATCTAGTGATTGAAACCGACGCTGCGCGTCGCGGCTCGCCGATTGACACCAAGATCGAAGTGCTGCACGCCGATGGGCGGCCCATCGAGCGGTTGCTGCTTCAAGCGGTGCGCGATTCGAGCATCACGTTCCGCCCGATTGATTCGAACACGGACGATCTGCGCGTGGAGAACTGGCGCGAGATGGAGTTGACGCAGTTTCTACACATGAACGGCGAGGTCGGGAAAATTTTCCGGATGCCGCAGGGGCCGGACTCCGGCTTTCAACTTTTCAGTCGCGGCGGCAAGCGTCGCTGCTATTTCGACACAAGCAGCGTGGCGCACGCGGTGGAAGAGCCGTGCTATATCGTCGAGCCGCATCCGCCGGGAACGAGGCTTGTGCCGCACGGTCTGCCGGTCTTCACGCTTTACTACGCTAACGACGACGATGGCGAACGACGACATGGAGTGGATTCGTGCGTTCACTTCACCGCGCCGGCGGATGGAGCTTATTTGATCCAAGTCACCGACACACGCGGGAACGGCGGCGAGCGGTTCGCGTATCGGCTGGTCGTCCGAGAATCAAAACCGGATTTCGGCGTGAGTCTCGGCGGCGCGGCGCCAACGATATCGCCCGGCAGCGGGCAGAAATTCACGCTGACTGCGGATCGAATTGACGGCTTTGACGGAGACATTCGAGTTGAAATTAGCGGCCTGCCGGAAGGCTTTTCCTGCTCGACGCCCGTAGTGATCCAAGCCGGGCATCTCGTTGCGGGCGGCATAATCAACGCCGCGGCGGATGCGAAAGAGCCAAAGGAGCACAAAATCAAAATCACGGCCACGGCGATGGTTGAAGGGAAAAAAATCACGAAGGACGTGAATACGTTCGGCGAAATCAAGATCGGCGGGAAACCGAAGTTGCTGGTGGCGCTTGAGCCTTACGATGAGGCGCGCAGCAATTTTGTCGAGCGCGCCATTTCAGACAAGCTGTTGGAACTCACCATCGCGCCGGGGCAAATCATCCCGGCGTGGCTGAAAGTCAGGCGTGACGGCTTCGACGATGTCCTCACGTTCACGGTGGACAATCTTCCGCACGGCGTCATCGTGGACAACATCGGCTTGAACGGCGTGCTGATTCCCAAAGGCGAGAGCGAGCGGAAAATTTTTCTAAGCGCGGCGAAATGGGTTCCGGAAACAGACAGGCTTGCCTATGCGCAAGCCGCGCAAGCGGGAAATCCAACGTCGCTGCCGGTTTTAATCCACGTTCGGAAAGCGGCGGCAGATTCCGTCGCCGCCGGCCAATAAAATCATTTCTTGGGCTGGTTGGTCTGTTGCTGTTTGGCCCGTTCCTTGGCGATTTCCTTTTCGATGTCCTCGGGCTTGATTGTTTCAATCTTCGCGCCCTTCTTTATTTCCTCGGCTGAAGGAACTTTGATGATCTCGCTTGTGATCGGACTCTGCGCGGGCGGCGGCGGCGCGGAAGGTTTGATTGAAATCAATTCCACTTCAAAGATCAGCGCGGCGTTCGGGCCAATGTTCGGAGGGCTGCCACGCTCTTTGTAGGCGAGGTCGGACGGAATGAACAGTTGCCACTTCGAACCGGTCTTCATCAGTTGCAGCGCTTCGGTCCAGCCGGCGATGACACCCCGGACTGGAAACGACGCCGGCCCGCCGTGCTTGGCCGAACTGTCAAATTCCGTTCCGTCAATCAATGTGCCCCGGTAATTCACAGAAACGGTGTCGGTGGCTTTTGGGATTTCTCCCGCGCCCTCAGTGATGATTTTGTATTGAAGCCCGCTCGGCAGGGTGATGACGCCGGCTTTGGTTTTGTTTTCCACGAGGAATTTTTCGCCCTCGATTTTATTTTTTTCGCCGAGCGCTTTGCGTTTCTCCTGCTGCTTTACCTGAAGTTCCTGCTGGTATTTCGTCAGCGTGGCGCGCACTTCCTCCTCGGAAAGTTTTTGCGTCGCCCCGTTAAAAACGTCCTTCATTCCGCGCACGAAGGTGTCCATGTCGAGATCCACATCGCTGCGCTTGTAACTGTTGGCGACGTTCAGCCCGAGCGCGTAGCTGATTTTCTCCTTGTCATCCTTGAAACCGGCCTTGTCGTCGGCGCGAAGACAAAACGCGGCGAGTCCGAAAGTCATCCATGTGATAGTTCGTAATTTCATAGCGGCGCTGATTGTTCTGAAATGGGAAAATATTTCAAATCTTTTCCGCAAAAAATGACAGATACCGCCAATAGACGTTCAAAATTGCCTTTGTCCTTGAGATTAGATTGAACCGAGGACGAGGACGAAAATGATGAATCATTTCAGCGCCGTGACGGCATCCTTAAAATCCTCCGGCCACGGCGCTTCGAAACTGACGCGCTTGCCGCTGTGTGGATGGATGAACGCGAGCCGGAACGCATGAAGCATCTGGCGGGGGGCTTTGTATCGGGTCATGCCTTCGAGCTTGCGGTTTTGCCGGCTGCCGTAAGTGTCGTCGCCGACGATGGGAAAACCTATGTGCTGGAAGTGGACGCGGACCTGGTGCGTGCGGCCTGTGTGCAGGACAACTTCGGCGAGCGTGGCGCAATTCAACCGCTCCAAAATTTTGAAAGTCGTTCGGGCTTCACGACCACGTTCCGATACCGCCATGCGCTTGCGATGCGTCGGGTGGCGCGCGATGTCGGCGCGGATTTCGCCTTTGTCGCGCGGCAACTCGCCGCAGACGATGGCGTGATAAATTTTTTCCACCTTGCGGCTGGCGAATTGCGCCGAGAGCGCGACGTGAGCTTCGTCGTGTTTCGCCACGACGAGGCAGCCGCTCGTGTCCTTGTCGAGCCGATGTATGATTCCAGGCCGCATCACGCCGCCGATGCCGCTCAATTGCCCGGCGCAATGATGCAGCAGCGCGTTGACAAGCGTATGTTCCTCATGTCCCGCCGCCGGATGCACGACCGACCCGGCAGGCTTGTTCAGCACGAGCAGATGTTTGTCCTCGAACAGAACGTCGAGCGGAATGTCCTCGGGCTGTGCTTCGGCAACGCGTGGCTCTGGCCAGCGCAGTTCGATTTTTTCCCCGGCAACTGGTCTGTGAGTCGGTTTTACAGCGCGGCCATTGACGAGAACGTTTTTTTCTTCGATGAGCCGCTGGATGGCGCTGCGTGACGCGGCAGGAAATTTTTGCCGGAGAAAAGTGTCAAGCCGCTCGTTCGGCAAAGTTTTTTCGACGACGATGATTTCGCTCCTCACGTTTTATGCTTCGCGTTTCACGTCCGGCAAAGGCGCGTCAGATTTTTCGCTCCGCAAGTTGATGATGAAAATCAAACCAACGCCGATGCAAATGGCGCTGTCGGCGATGTTGAACGCCGGGAAGCCGATCTCCTTCCCCCCGCGCTGGTTCAAGTAAAAATAAATGAAGTCAATGACGTGCTGGCGCGCGGGCAAAAGCCGGTCAATGAGGTTTCCCACGATGCCTCCAAAGATGAGACCGAACGCCAGCCGCCCGAGTCGCGTGCCGGAATCGAAGTGATGCCGCGTCAGAAAAAGCACGACAAGCGCGACCACGGCCACGAGCGCCAGAATCCCGTTCCTGCCGGTGAACAAACTCCACGCCGCGCCGGTGTTGCCCCAGTGGACGAGTTTGAAGAAGCCCGGCACGATGATTTTTTCGTCGTAGATCGACGGCAGATATTTCAGCACGATCCATTTCGTGAGCTGGTCCAGTCCCAAAATGATAAGCGCGATCAGCGCAATGCGGAGGTTCGTTTTTCGGCTCATTCGGAGATTTTCGGCGGGAAAATACAGGGATTGCGCCCATTGACAAACTCAAAACCGGCGAGGAAATGAATCATTGACTTCGATTTTTTGTTTGTTAGGTTCTCCGCTCTTTGATTTCAGATGAAAACACATTTGCCGAAAGTTAATCTGGATGCGCGCAAGTGGCATGTCATTGATGCCAATGGCGCCGTGCTGGGACGCCTCGCCGCTCAGGTCGCCAACGTCCTCCGTGGAAAAAACAAACCGGTTTTCACACCGCACCTCGACGCGGGAGATTTCGTCGTCGTCATCAATGCCGAAAAGGTGAAGGTCACCGGCAAAAAAGAGACTGAGAAGGAATTCATGACCTACTCCGGCTGGAAAGGCGGCGAGAAATACAAGTCCGTCGCGCTGGTCCGCGCAACGCAGCCGGAGAATCTGATCCATCACGCCGTCAAAGGAATGGTTCCGAAAAATCGTTTGGGCCGGCAGCTTTTGACCAAACTCAAAGTTTATCGCGGCGACAAGCATCCGCACGCGGCGCAACAGCCCGCTCAATTGGCCGCGTCCAAATAATTTCGGTTCAACGATCCACGATTTAACGATTCAACTTTTGATTATGGCTGAAGCAACAACCCAATTCCTCGGCACTGGCCGTCGCAAAACCGCCGTCGCCCGAGTCCGCCTCGCGCCCGGCGCTGGAAAAATTTCCATCAACGGCCGCGCGTTCGAAAATTATTTCACCACCGACACATTGCGCAACGTCGCCACCCAGCCGCTGACCGTCACCGGCACGGTGGGCAAGTTTGACGTGGTCATCACCGTCCACGGCGGCGGCCCCACCGGCCAGGCCGGCGCGGTGCGTCACGGAATTTCCCGCGCGCTCGTCGCCAGCGACGCGAATCTCCGCCCTGCTTTGAAGACCGAGGGCCTGCTCACGCGGGATTCGCGCATGAAGGAGCGCAAGAAATACGGCCAACCCGGGGCGCGCAAACGCTTCCAATATTCGAAGCGTTAAAAATGTGGCGGCGGTCTGCGACCGCCCCAAAACTTTCCAAGCCCCGCAGGTTCGCACTTGCGGGGTTTTTGTTTTTAGTGAATCAATTCAAGAGCGAATGGAAAAGAAAATCAAAGTCGGCATCGTCGGCGCATCCGGTTACTCGGGCGAGGAACTGGTGCGCCTGCTGTTGAATCATCCGCACGTCGAACTCGCGGCGGTCACGTCGCGCCAATACGCAGGGCAGACCGTCGCGCAAATCTTTCCCAAGTTCGCGCACCTGCCGTCGGCAAAGAAACTGAAATTCACCGAGCCGGACGCAAAATCGCTCGCCAAAGTTGCGAAGCTGATTTTTCTTGCGCTGCCCCACGGAGTCGCCGCCGAGTTCGCCGTGCCGCTGTTGAAACTTGGCTGCACGGTCATTGACCTGAGCGCGGATTTCCGGCTCAAGAGCGCCGAAGTTTACAAAGATTTTTACGCGCACGACCATCCCGCCCCGGAGTTGCTGAAGAAATCGGTTTACGGTTTGCCGGAAATTTATCGCGCGCAAATCAAGAAGGCTTCGCTCATCGCGTCGCCCGGATGTTATCCCACGAGCGTTTTGCTGGCGGCAGTTCCGTTGATGCGCGCGAAGCTTGTTCACCCTGATTCACTCATCGCGGATTCCTTGAGCGGCGTCAGCGGTGCAGGTCGAAAAGTTGAAGCCGATTACCTGTTCGTCGAGTGCAACGAAAGCGTGCGGCCCTACGGCGTGCCGAAGCACCGGCACTTGTCCGAGATCGAGCAGGAACTTTCCTCTGCCGGCGGAAAAAAAATTACAATCCAGTTCACACCGCATTTGATCCCCGTCAATCGTGGCATCCTGACGACGATTTATCTCGCGCCCGCAAAGCATTTCAAAAATTCCAGTGAGATGTTCGCGCTCACTGGAAAAATCACGGACGCTTTTGCCAAAGCCTACGCGAAGGAGCCGTTCGTGCGCGTGCTCGAAGGAAAAACTCTGCCCGACACCAAGAACGTCGTCGGAACGAACGTCTGCGAAATCGGCTGGCGGCTCGACCCGCGCACCGGTCGGCTCATCGTCATGAGCGCGATTGACAACATCGTCAAAGGCGCGAGCGGTCAGGCCGTCCAAAGCATGAACATCGCGTGCAGCTTTGAGGAAGCGGCGGGATTGACTTGACTATGACGGCCAGCGCCGCATTTCAATCCATCTCGGGCGGCGACGACTTTCATCAGGTCGTCGAAGTCTGCGAGTCGCTGCGCGATTACTGTCTCATCGGTGGGCTTGCCATCAACTGCTACGTCGAGCCGGTTTACACGATGGACGCGGACTTCGCGCTTGCGGCGGCGCACTTGAACGCGGTCGAAACACGGCTCGAAAAACTTGGGTTCACCGTTGAAGACCACGAACATTCGCTGAACGCCATCCGCCCGGGAAGCGAACTTCGGATTCAGTTCACCAAAGATGCTCGTTATGCGGACTTTCCAAAACGGGCCGAAACCCGGCAGACATTAGGTTTGCAAGTGCGCGTTGCTTCGCTTGCCGACTTGGTTCAGGCAAAAATCTGGGCGTGGAGCGACCCGCAGCGCAGACTTTCCAAACGCAAGAAGGATGAACTGGATTTGATTCGAGTCGCGGAAAAATATCCGCAGTTCGTGCCGCAACTTCCCCCGGCAATCCGTCAACAGCTTCGATGAAAAATTTCAAAATCATTTCCGGCTCCATCACCGCGCCGAAAGGTTTTCTCGCCAGCGGAGTTTTTTGCGATATCAAACGCCTTGGCACCGGCAAAGGCTCGAACAAAGGCAAGAGACGCGACCTCGCCCTCATCGTTTCCAAAGTTCCCGCGACTGTCGCCGGAATGTTCACAACGAATCAGGTCTGCGCCGCTCCGGTGAAAGTTTGCGTCGAGCATGTCAAAGGCGGGGCCGCCCAAGCCATTGTCGTGAACTCGGGAAACGCCAATGCCTGCACAGGTAAACAGGGGTTGGCAGATGCGCGGGAGATGGCGCAATTCGCCGCGCAGCAATTAATACTTTCAGCAAAAAAAGTGCTCGTCGGCTCGACCGGACGAATCGGCGTCACACTGCCGATGCAAAACGTGAAGCGCGGAATTCTCGACGCCTCGAAAGCTCTCGGAAATTCAATCGAGCACGCCGGCCAGGTCGCCGAAGCCATCATGACCAGCGACACGCGACCAAAACAAATCGCTGTTGAATTTTCGCTCGGTGGGAAAAAAATCCGAATCGGCGGTGTTTGCAAAGGTGCGGGAATGATCCAGCCGGGAATGAGCGCAACCGGCGCGCGTCCAGCCGCATCGCCACTTCACGCTACGATGCTCTGTTTCATCACGACCGACGCCGCCATCGAGAAAAATACATTACAGGTCGCTCTTGAAGAAGCCGTCGCGCAAAGCTTCAATCGCATCACCGTGGACGGCGACATGAGCACGAACGACACGGTGCTGGTGCTGGCAAATGGAATGGCGGGAAACCTTCCTATTGTAGCAGCCGATGTAAGGAGGCTCACTTCCAGGAAGAATTTCAGAGCCTCCTCACGTCGGCTGCTACAAGATGAGCAAGTTTTTCAATCCGCCCTCAACCACGTCTGCCTTGAACTTGCGAAAAAAATCGTGCGCGATGGCGAAGGTGTTTCCCGCTTCGTGACCGTTCGCGTGAATAGCGCGCGAAATTTTGCTGATGCCGATGCCGCCGCCCGCGCGGTCGCCAACAGCGCGCTGGTGAAAACAAGCTGGCACGGCGGCGACCCGAATTGGGGACGCATCATTGACGCGCTCGGCTATTCGCCGGCGAAAATCGTGGAGGAGAAGGTGGATATCGCTTACAGCGCGCCCGGTAGCAACAAGCTTTTGTTCTCACTCAAGCGCGGCCAACCGACGAAAACTTCCTTCAAAGCCTTTTGCCAGATCGCCGCGCTTGCAGAATTTGATTTGCACATCAATTTGAATCTCGGCAACGCAAGCGCAGTGATGTATGCGGCGGATTTGACGGAGGAATACGTGGATTTCAATAAAGGTGATGTGAGCGATCCATGTTTGCTCGGCGGCTGATCGCGCCAAAATCTATTTGAGATATTCAGTCCCGCCGGCTACTGTTGGCTTCGCGCGCGCGTAGCTCAATTGGATAGAGCGTCAGCCTCCGGAGCTGAAGGTTGTGGGTTCGACCCCCGCCGCGCGCACCAGCCTTCGCTCAATACTAACGGGGCAAAGAGGCGGGTTCAAAATGGTGGGCGCTGAGGGATTCGAACCCCCGACCTACTCGGTGTAAACGAGACGCGCTAGCCACTGCGCCAAGCGCCCATCGCCGCTGAAGTTATCGCACGCTTCGGCATTTTGACAACGGCGAACATTTTTCCAGTCAGCCCAATCAACTCTTTAAGGCAGTTGACACCCCTGCCGACAGATTAATTCATAGGAAATCCTCCGGCTATGCCGGAGGACTCCCGAAGTTTGACCTGATTCGAGTGCTTGAGTCGTTTCTAAAATGGCGGTAGTTTCAGGGCGTTATGGCACGCGCTGCGGAGAACATGAACTTGCCGCCGCTCATTCTGGCTTCGGCGTCGCCGCGCAGAAATGAATTGCTGCGCCAGATCGGCTGCGAGTTTCGCATCGTGCCGAGCAACGCCTCTGAATTGCACTCGGAACAATTGACCGGGCAGGAAATTTCCCAGCTCAATGCCTACCGCAAGGCGCGCGACGTGGCGAAAAAATTTCCCGACGCGCTCATCGTTGCCGCCGACACGCTCGTTTGTCTCGGCACAAAACTTTTTGGCAAACCGCGTTCGCTTGAAGAAGCCTACACGATGCTCGAACGACTTTCCGGCCAGACTCATCAGGTCGTCACCGGGATTTGCCTGCTGCATTTGCGCGAGCACCGGCAAAAACTTTTTTCGGAGACGACCTCGGTAAAATTTCACCCGCTCGACGCGGTGAAAATCCGCCGCTACCTCATGCAGATCAATCCGCTCGACAAAGCAGGCGCGTATGCGATTCAGGAGCAGGGCAACGAAATCGTGGAAAATATTTCCGGGTCATACACCAACGTCGTCGGGCTGCCCATCGAAAGGTTGCGCGAAGAGCTGACGTCGTGGGAACACCCTCTCTAACGCTTGCCAGCATCCGGTTGTCCTTTTATATTTTTGCCGTGAGCAAACTGGAAACAATCGTTGAAGAACTCAAATCGCTGCCGCCGACAAAACTCGCGGTAGCGGCAGAGTATGTTCATCGCTTGAAAGAAACATCTGACACAAAGCGTCGCACCGCGTTAAATCGTGCTTTCGGCTGCCTTACTGAATCAGAAGCGGACTCGATGCTCAGTGCCATCGAAGCAAACTGCGAAAGGATTGATGCCAGCCAATGGTGATGTGCTGTTGGACACGTCGGTTGTCATTCCCTACTTCAAAAAAGACGCCGCCGTTGGACGACGGTTTCAAAGCGCAGCAACCCTTTACCTGCCGCAGACTGTCCTCGGTGAACTTTATTGCGGCGCTTACCTTTCTGCGAATCAGACAAAGACATTGCAGGAGATCACAAATTTTCTTTCTGCGGTCATATTGCTCTCGCCGAGCGCAGCGACAGCCGACCACTACGGACAAATACGTGCGGCGTTGTCAAAAGCCGGAACGCCAATCCCTGAAAACGACATTTGGATTTCCGCGCTTGCCAAAGAGTATCAACTGCCACTGGCCGCGCGTGATAGCCACTTTGACCAAGTTGCCGGACTGCAAGTTTTGAAGTGGTAGTGCCACTGGTTGGAAATTTAGGCCCGGGCCAACTCCCGCCACAACTGCGCGCTCATCGCCTGGCCTTTCGCGAAACAATCCAGATTGAATTTTTCGTTCGGCGAATGAGGATTATCATCGGGCAGACCGAGGCCGAGCAACAATGAATCCGCGCCCAGAATTCTTTTGAACTGGTTCACGATGGGAATCGAGCCGCCCTCACGCATCAAGACCGGCTCGCGGCCAAATGCGCCTCGCAACGCGCGCAACGCCGCCTGTGCCTGCGCGCTTGTTGGCGAAACGATGTAAGGTTCGGCGCCGTGGCCGGCTTTCAGTTCGAGGCGAACGGTCGGCGGGCAATGCTTCTTCAAAAATGTGCTGACGACTTTTCGGACGTGCGCCGGGTTTTGGTTTGGCACGAGCCGCGCGGTGACTTTCGCGCGCGCCCACGCGGGCACGATGGTTTTGCTGCCGTCGCCCTGATAGCCGCTGGTCAGGCCGTTGATCTCAAACGTTGGCCGCGACGTTCGCTGTTCCTGCCAGGAAAATCCGCGCTCGCCGAAAAGTTTTGGGACGCCGAGAAGTTTTTGATACTCGCGGTCGTTTTGCGGGATGCGTTTGAATTGTTTCCGCTCGTAAGCCGACAGCGGCGCGACGCCATCGTAAAAACCGGGAATCGTGACGCGGCCATTGTCATCGCGGACTTTCGCGAGCAGGCGGCTCAACGCCATCGCGGGATTTTCAACGGAGCCGCCGAAAATTCCCGAGTGCAAGTCGCGCGACGGCCCGCGCAAAATGATCTCGAAGGAAATGATTCCGCGCAGCGCGTAAGTCAGCGCAGGATGTTTCAAGTCCGGCATTCCCGTGTCGGAAATCACAACGGCGTCGCAGTTCAGCTCGCGTCGGTTTTTTTTCAGGAAGCCCGCGAGACTTTTGCTGCCGACTTCTTCCTCGCCTTCGATGACGAAGGTGATGTCGCACGGCAATTCTGTTTTCGTTTTCAGGAACGCCTCGACAGCTTTCAAGTGCGCGAGGTTCTGGCCTTTGTTGTCGCTCGCGCCGCGCGCGAACAGATTGCGGCCAACGATTCGCGGCTCGAACGGCGGCGATTTCCACAAGTCGAACGGCTCGGGCGGCTGGACATCGTAGTGGCCATAGACGAGAAAATGTTTTTTGCCAGTGCGTCGTTTTGTTTTCGCGACGACTATCGGATTTCCTTCCGTCGCGCAAAGCCTCGTGTCGAGGCCGATTTGTTTGCAATGCTGGACGAGCCAGACCGCGCACGCCTGCAAATCTTTTCGATGCTGCGGCTGCGCGGAGACGCTGGGAAAGCGGACGTAGTCACAGAGTTCGTCAATGAAGCGACGTTGGTTTCGCTTGAGATAATTTAGAACGGAATCCATCCGTTCATTTAACAGTGGCAAAGGAGAGAAGCAAAGGTTTCTCCAGATGAATGAAAACGGCGCGAGTATCGGGAGATGAACCGATTAAGCCAGGGCTTCGATTGCCGCACCAGCGTCTTGGGCTGCGCCAGAGGACTGGCGCAGTCCAAAACCTTGCGGTGTTTCGGACGGTTTACTGACGCTTCTTGCTCACGGTTGATAAACGATATTTGTGCCGGTGAACGGATCGAGCGGAATTGTTTTCAGATAATCCGGCACGAGGTCGGCGATGGTTTTGGGCCGCTCGCCTTTTTCGAGTTCGTAGGCGCGGGCAGCGAGGTCGAGCATCAAACGGCGTCTGGTCAGATCACAGTTGTCCAGCTTCGTTCGGAATTTTTGTTGTATCTGACGCCTTTGATTAAAGGCCAGCAATGAAGTAATCCACTCTCGCCAGTCAGAGATATGTCTGCCGAATTTGCGGTCGCGTTTCCAAAAGTCGTCAGCCGACTCATTGTTTGAATCGAGCTTTGCCAGAGCCTGAATCGCCAGGTGACATTCGTTTGTGCCCAAGCTGCCAGCCATTCGCTGCAATGCTCTCATTCCAATGTTTTCATCCGCGACACTCACAAGTTTATCAATGGCAAGCCCGCCCCGAGACAACTGCCGGCCGAATCGAATGCAATCGAGATAACTCCGCAACGCGTCCGCTGGGTGCCCTTCCAATTCGGCCAGTTTACCCTCTGCTTCGAAGGCATATGCCAGCCGCTTAAACGTGGGAAGCACAGGCATGTGTTCCTCGTCGAATTGCTTTCTTGAATTCCGAAGCGGGACGCGGCACTCACGATCAAGCCCAAGCCGCACCAGTTTGAATGCTTCAGCATTGGTCGAGATGACAAAACGCAATTGCCGCACGTTTGAAGTCGCCGCGTATTCTGAGAATAGTAAGTTCCCCGGCACCATTCCTCCCGCTTTAACAAAATCATCGTAGCCATTTGGATTTGGGAGTGGAGGTGGCGGAGGCGGCGGGCGAGTGACCGTGTAAAACAAAAAGCCGAGCAGCGCGATGATTGCCACAACAAGGCCGCGAACAAGAAATTTCCGAAAGTCTTTGGCCATCATCTCCGCAGATTGACAAAAAGCCCGGCAACATTCAACAATCACCCGCTCATCGAATAGCCGCGTCAATGCGGGCGTCGGTGTGTGGACAACATGACTGAAAACACCAAACATCAAAAACCAAACACCAAAGAAACACCAATTACCAAGCGCCAAAGAATTTTACTGCGCACGGTGTTTGGGAATTGGAGTTTGGGATTTTGTTGGTGTTTGGTGTTTGGTGTTTGGTGTTTGCAGCAGCTTTGCCTGGCAGCAGATTTAACGTTCACGAACTACACGGAGCAAATCCCCGGCACGACGGTGAAGTTCGAGATGGTTGCGATTCCCGGCGGCACGTTGCAGAAGGGCGACAGGAAAATCGAGATCAAGCCCTTCCACATGGAGAAGTATGAACTGAGCTGGCCGGAATATGTCCTCTGGGTTTTCAGCGAGAACGCGGAAGTCGAAAAGGGGAAACTCGACGGCATCACGCATCCGACGAAGCCCTACGGCTCGATTTACCGCGAGCGCGGCGAGAAGGGTTATCCGGCCATCGGCATGTCGAATCTTGCGGCGTCGGAATACTGCCTCTGGCTCTCGTGGAAAACGGGAAAAAAATATCGTCTCCCGACGGAGGACGAATGGGAATACGCCTGCCGCGCCGGTTCAACCACGGCGTATTTCTGGGGCAACGAGGCGAGCAAAGCCGGCGACTACGGCTGGTCAATTGAGAATTCCGACAGCACAACACAGACTTGCGGAAAGAAAAAACCGAACCCGTTCGGACTTTACGACATCGTGGGGAACGTCGCGGAATGGGTGGCGCGCGCGTCAACGAACGACCTGGGCTGGCACGCCAAAGATACTCGCGACGCCAAGAACGTCACGGAATGGATGGCGCGTTCGGCGGCGAGCGGTCCTGCAATCGCGCGCGGCGGCGCATTTTCCGAACCGGTCGTCAAGATGCGCAGTTCCGCGCGCATGATTGAAACGCCGGAGTGGAACGAACTCGACCCGCAGAATCCCAAGAGCATCTGGTGGCTGGCGTCGGCGGATTTTGTGGGGTTCAGGGTTGTGCGTGAAGCGGATGATGCGGGAAAATCCGCGAAGCCTGCCAAGTAAAAAAATTCCAAGCTCCAACCTCCAAGCACCAGAGAATCACCAATAATCAAACACCAAAAGATTGGCGGCACACAATATTGGAGCTTGAAGTTTGGAATTTCTCTGGATGTTGGAGCTTGGAATTTGGAGCTTCGACTCAACGTCTCCTCCAAACGTTTCAGATTTTTTCTCTTGTGCATTCTGACAAAACTCATTCAATGAACGCATGAACTCAATTCCCCAATCCGACCTTTCGCGCCGACAATTTTTGAAAACGTCTTCGCTGGCCGCTGCGACCGCTGCCGCTGCGGTGAATTTTCCGTCGGTTCTTCACGCGGACAACAAGCGTCCGCTCCGCGCCATCGTCATCGGCGTCGGCGGACGCGGAGGGGGCGCGGGCGGGGATTTCCTCAAAGCGGCGCAAGACCTGGATGTGGACGCGAAAATTGTCGCCGTCGCGGACATTTTCCCCGAACAGGCGAAACGCGGGAAAGATTTGTGGGGAGTTCCCGAAGACAAATGTTTCAGCGGGTTCGACGCTTACAAGAAGGCGCTGGAAGTCGCGGACGTGAATTATTGCATCCTCGCGACGCCGCCGGGATTCCGCCCGGTTCATTTCAAGGCGTGCATTGACGCCGGCAAACATGTTTTCACCGAGAAGCCGGTTTCAGTTGACGGGCCGGGCTGCCGGATCATGTATGCCGCCGCCGAGGACGCTAAGAAGAAAAATCTGAAAGTTGCCGCGGGAACGCAACGCCGCCATCGTCCGAGTTACATCGAGACGATCAAACGGATTCACGGCGGCGAGATCGGCGACGTGACGGCATTGCGCGCGTATTGGGTGAATGGCGGACCGATCTGGCATCGCGGCGACAATGGCGATACCGCGTTGGAGCGGCAAATTCGCAATTGGTATCACTACATCTGGCTTTGCGGCGACCACATCAGTGAGCAGCACGTTCATAACGTTGATGTTTGCAACTGGGTGATGCAAGGCCATCCGGTGAAGGCGTGGGGCATGGGCGCGCGCCAGCAATTGGACGTGGAGCACAAGTCCGGGGAAATTTGGGACAACTTCGCCGTCGAATTTCAATACGAGAACGGCGTGCGGCTGCACAGCTACTGCGGCCAGATCAAACGCTCGTGGTCGTCGGTCAGCGAAGCTGTTGTCGGCGCGAACGGCTCGGCGGAGTTGCACGATGGCCGCAACACAATCAAACCGAAGGGCGGAAAAATCTGGAAGCCGGGCGAAATCAAACAGGACAACGGCTACGTCATCGAGCACCAAAACCTCATCAAGGCGATTCTCAACGACACCGAATTGAACGAAGCAAAACAAATCACCGACAGCACGCTTACCGTGATCATGGGTCGCGAAGCCGCTTACAGCGGGCGCGAAGTGAATTGGGACACGGCGCTGAATTCCAAATTCGTTTACGGGCCGGAGATGCTTTATCAAAATTGCGACAAAATGAAGTGGGAAAATTTCCGCACGTTGACGCCGCCGATGCCGGGCGCGCACGACATTTTTGCAGACCCGCCGGTGGTGGGGGTGGTGAAGTCGGTGTGAGCAGGAAAACACCAAACACCAAACAACAAACACCAAAGAAGCTCCAAATTTCAACCCTCAAAGGCTCTTGGCGCTGCGCACGTCGAGTTGGAGTTTGGGGCTTGGTGTTTTGTTGGTGTTTGGTGTTTGGTGTTTGGTGTTTCATCGTCGGCTGTTCGTCTGTCTTGCCGCAAGTTCATTCGCTCCACCGTTTCCAATACGTCGAGCTTCACATGGGCTCGGTGTTTCGGATCACGCTCTTCGCGCCGGACAAAACAAACGCCGATGCGGCCGCCGTCGCCGCGTTCGAGCGCGTCGAGCAACTGGATCGCGCCATGAGCGACTACGATCCACAGAGTGAATTGATGCAGCTTTGCCGCCGGCCAGTCGGCGAGCCGACACGCGTCAGCGACGATTTGTTTTCGGTTCTGCAGACGGCGCAAAAACTTTCCGCGCAAACCGACGGTGCATTTGATGTGACCGTCGGCCCGATGATTCAACTGTGGCGAACGGCGTGGAAAACAAAAGTTTTGCCGGGCGAAAATAAAATTGGCGAAGCGCGCAAAGCCGTCGGCTGGACAAAGCTCAAATTGGATTCGCAGAATCGAACGGCGACCTTGCTCGCGCCGAACATGAAACTCGACCTCGGCGGCATCGCAAAAGGTTTTGCCGCGGACGAGGCGATGCGGATTTTGAAAAAGCATGGAATCAATCGCGCGATGGTCGCGGCCAGCGGCGACATCGCACTAGGAGAATCGCCGCCGCGCGAGCGCGGCTGGAAAATTGGCGTCGCTGCGATGGACTCGGGAACAAATCAGACCTCGCAGGTTTTGTTCTTGCGCAACTGCGGCGTCTCGACTTCGGGCGACGCGGAGCAATTCGTTGAAATCGGCGGCGTCCGTTATTCGCACATCGTGAATCCAAAAACCGGACTCGGCTTGACGGAGCGGGTTCAAGCCACGGTCATCGCGCCAAACGCGACGCGAAGTGACAGTTTTGCGACAGCAGTCTGTGTTTTGGGCGCGCAACGCGGTCTGCGTTATGTTGAGTCGCAGCCGAACGCGGACGTTCGCATGGTCATGAAAAGTTTTGGAAGAAATGTGACGTTTGAATCCAGGAATTTTCATCGGCATTGAAACGAACGTTGGTTTCCCTGCGAATTTTTCGTGACTGCCTGTTCGCGGGGCTGCCAACACACTTTACCCCGGCATTTGGCCTGCTTATTCTCGCGCCATGACCGCAACGAATTTCCGAGTTCGCCGCGCAACGGTTGATGACCTGCCAGAGCTGCAGGAGCTTTGGCGCACGTTGAATTTGCCGGGAGCCGAATTGCAAAATCGCCTCACGGAATTTCAAGTCGCCGAGTCCGCCGATGGAAAATTTCTTGGCGCGGTCGGAATGCAACTTGTCGAGAAGCAGGGGCGCATTCACAGCGAAGGCTTCAAGGATTTCGCGCTCGCTGACCAGCTTCGTCCGCTTCTTTGGGAACGGCTTCAAAGCGTCGCGACCAATCACGGCTTGTTCCGGATATGGACTCAGGAGCGCGCGCCGTTTTGGAGCCGCACGGGATTGAATCCTGCCAAAGACGAAACGCTTCAGAAACTTCCCGCGCTTTGGAAAAATATTCCGGGCGCGTGGCTGGCGCTGCAATTACGCGACGACGCGGCCATCGAAGCCATTTCAGCGGACAAGGAATTTGCGATGTTCATCGAAGCGGAGAAGCAAAGCACGCAGCGGATTTTCGGGCAGGCGCGCGTGTTGAAATTTATCGCCATGGGAATCGCCGTTTTACTCGCCATCTTTGTGATCTTCGCCGCGATTTATCTCCTCCGAAAAAACCCGCAGATTTTACAGCAACATTGAAGGGAGCGAAAATTCGTCAGCGTGGTAGGAACTGCGAACCATCGGGCCGCTGGCGACGTGGACAAAACCCATCTGCCGCGCCCGTTCGCCGTATTCTGAGAATTTTTCCGGGCGAATGAACTCAACGACGGACAAATGTTTCAACGTCGGTTGAAGATATTGGCCGAGTGTGAGGATATCGCAACTGACTCGCCGCAAATCCTCCATCGCAGTTAAAAGTTCCTCTTCAGTCTCCCCTAAACCGAGCATCACGCCGGACTTGGTGTAAACGGAATTGCCGCGCTGGGCTTTCACTTTGGCAAGCACGCTCAACGAGCGGTCATAAGTCGCGCGCGAACGGACTTGCGGCGTGAGGCGGCGGACTGTTTCCAAATTGTGATTAAAGATGTGCGGGTTTGCGGAGAGCGCGGTTTCAATGGCCTCATCCGAGTCGTTGAAGTCTGGAACAAGAATTTCGATGACGATGCCGGGATTTAGTTTTCGCACAGCTTCGATGGTGCGACGAAAATGTTCCGCGCCGTCGTCCGCTAGATCGTCGCGTGCCACGGCGGTGATGACGACGTGGTTCAACTTCATCCGGCGAGTCGCTTCGGCCACACGCTCCGGCTCGTCGGCTTCGAGCGCGAACGGTTTGGCTGTTGTCACCGCGCAAAAGCCGCAGGCGCGGGTGCAGCGGTCACCGGCGATCATGAACGTCGCCGTGCCTTTGCTCCAGCATTCCCAATGGTTCGGACACTTGGCGCTTTCGCAGACGGTGTGGAGTTTCAGTTCGTCCAGCAACGCGCGCGTGCGCGAGAAACTTTCCGTCGTCGGCAGCTTCGTTCGCAGCCAATCAGGAAGGCGCGGGCGAGGTTTTTGTTCGATGATTGTCATTTCAAAGGCGAGACACGAATTTCACTAATTTACACTAATTGGTTTTTGATTCGTGAGAATTCGTGCAATTCGTGTCTCACTCAAATTGTTTCCAAAATTCTTCCAACTCTTCCGGGCCGAAGTCAGCGAGGATCTTGTCGTCCACCTCGATGACTGGCGAACGCGTCTGCCCGGAGAGGTCCACCATCTCTTGAAACGCGCCGCGCCGCGCGAACACATCAATCAATTCGTATTTGACGCCGCGCTCATCCAGCCAGTCCATGACCAGATCACACCAGCCGCAACTCGGTTTGATGAAGAGACGGATTTTCATCGTGTCGTCAGCGCAAATCTCGAAAAGCATCCCGAAGGGATGGCAGAAATTAGCCGGGGGTTGAGGGAGCCGGCGAGCGATACCCCCGGAACTCGCGCAAAAACGTTCGCACCCTGAATGGGTGCTAGAGAATTTAGGAACAATCGGATTCTCTGCCACCCTTTCAGGGTGGTGGATTCTACCAACCGATTTCCGGGGGTATCGTTCCAATCAGAAGTGGAACTCAACCCCCGGCTAATTTCTGGCAAACCTTCAGTTTGCGCAGCCCGCGCGTCGAGCCAGCGCATCGCTCGGTGACACCAGCCGCAACTCGGTTTGATGAAGAGACGGATTTTCACGGAACAATTTTATTTCAACTTGCGAAATTCTTCCTCGCGAATTCCCAGTTGCTTCAAGATTTGGTGATACAACCAACCACCGATCTCAGTGCTGGGATGAACAGGAATTGTCGTGGCACGTCCATCTTTGTGCTGCCAGCGGGCGTGACTGCCCTTTTGCCGCGTCTGCACGAAACCGAGTTGCTCGGCAGCGCGCATCAGTTCCCTCGCTTTAGCGGGCATGAGCCACGGTGAGTTCCACGTCGTCGGGAAGCGGTTTGCCGCGCTCGGCGAACTCCTCGGTGATCATGTCGAAAACATTGTGGAGTTCGTGCTGCGCTTCTTCCGGCGTGCGGCCAATCGCGTGACAGCCGTCAATCGCTGGAACATAGGCGACATAACTCCCGTTGTCTTCCCGATGACACACAACGTGATAATCGAAGAGCGTTTTCACGGCGGCAATCTAGCGCACGAACCGGAGAGGTGAAAGCGGAAAATCTGAGCGCCGACCCGCGCATCGCCCGGTGACACCAGCCGCAATACGGTTTGATGAACAGGCGGATTTTCATAACCAACATCAATTCATTGCATACCGGATTTGCCGTTTATACACATCTATTTGATGTGTTCGGGCGACGTAAGCAAAGTGCCAGACGCGTCGTAATTTTGGTCGTAATTCAGGCGTTTCATTCCAGAGGATTTTGTATGCGAGTCTTCCCAAGGCAATTATTCGAGTCGGTTGCAGTAAGTCGACTTCCCTGCGGAAAAATCGAAGGTGACGAATAAAATCTCTCGGCAACCCTTCTCTGAGTTCGCTGCGCTCGCCGCGCTTTTTATACAAGTCGGTTAGATGGGCATTGCCTGCACCCACAGACAGCAAAGCACTGTAGAACGCAACTCGACTCGGATGATTTGACCCCCATTCACTGTGAGAGGGTTGGTCGCCAACAAAGAAAATCGGAGACGAGCCAAGGAATCCTTTTACTTCTCCATCTGTTGGGAAAAGCCACCATCTGGGTGTGGCGCGTATTTCTTCCGCCATTTGTTCAAGCAGTGGCATATCTACACGTTATCCAAAACGAACTCTAACCCCCAATCTGCTTCTTGTAATCCTCAGGCGAAAGCAGCAAATTGAGTTCGGAGGTGTTGCTCAATTTGATTTTGAAAAACCAGCCGCCTGTGTATGGCTCGGTGTTCACGAGGCCGGGATTGTCGGCGGCGGCTTTGTTGATTTCCACGACTTCGCCGCTGACGGGCGAGTAGATGTCGCTGGCAGTCTTGACGGATTCGACGACTGCGCACGCATCGCCGGCTTTCAGTTTCCTGCCGACCTCGGGCAGCTCGACAAATACCACGTCGGTCAATTCATGTTGTGCGTGGTCGGTGATGCCAATGGTCGCAGTGTCGCCGCTGACGCGCACCCATTCGTGGGACTTGGCGTATTTCAAATCGGATGGAACGTTGCTCATAAAATGTGCGGAGATTTCACCACCAAGACGCGAAGACGCAAAGAAGAAAGTTAGACACGGATTGCACGGATTAACACGGATTGAGTTTGCTGATTTTGAATTCGTGTAAATTAGTGCAATCCGTGTCTCACTTTTTTGTAAATCGGCTTCTTGACGGTGACGGCGGCGAAACGTTTGGCGCGAATCTCGATCTCGATCTTGGTGTCGGGCTTGGCGAATTCAGTGGGGACGTAGCCCATGCCGATGCCGATGCCGAGCGACGGACTTTGCGTGCCGCTCGTGACTTCCCCGAGTTTTTTGTCGCCGCTCCAAATCGCGTAATGCGGTCGCGGCGGCGCGGATTTGTCTGTCATCTTGAACGCGACGCATTTTTTGGAAACGCCATTTGCTTTTTGCGCAGCCAAAACTTCGCGGCCAATGAAATCGCCTTTGTCGAGCGCTACAAAAAATCCAACGCCGGCTTCGATGGGCGTGGTGTTCTCGTCCAGTTCGTGGCCGTAAAGCGGGTAACAAACTTCCGTGCGCAACGTGTCGCGCGCACCGAGGCCGCAGGGTTTGACTCCAAACGGCTGGCCAACTTCCAGAATTTTATTCCACACGTGTAGAATCGCCTCATCGCCGCCGACAATTTCAAATCCATCTTCCCCGGTGTAGCCGGTTCGCGAAACCAGCAATCCGTTTTGTTCAAAATGAAAACCTCCGATTTGATTTTTTTTCAAGTCAGTCACGCAGCCCACACGCATTGCGGAGCTTGACGCGCCGGGAATGCAGTCGTTAATGAAATCCTTCACGCGTGGCCCTTGCGCGGCGACGGCTGCGTAATTGTGCGAGGCATCGTTGAGCTTCAATTCGCTTCCCCGTCGAAATTGCACGGCTTGTTCCTGCATCCACGCGACATCAGCCTCGATCCGTGATGCGTTGATGACCAGAAAATAAACGCCCTCGGAAAGTTTGTAGGCGTAGAGATCATCAATCACGCCGCCGCGCTCGTTGCACATCAACGTGTATTGGCCTTCGCCGGGCGCAAGTTTCCGAATGTCGTTCGTCAGAAGATGATTCAGAAAATCCGCCGCCGCCGCTCCGCTGACGGTGACTTCGCCCATGTGCGAGATGTCGAAAATCCCGGCGGCGTTGCGCACGGCAAGATGTTCGTCGGTGATGCTGGTGTATTGCACCGGCATTTCCCAGCCGCCGAAGTCAATGAGACGGGCGTTGAGTTTTTGGTGGGCGAAGAAAAGTGGTGTGCGTTTGAGCATAATCAAATCTTTGAAACCAATTCCAAAAACTCGCGAGGCGTGACGATTTCAACGTCCTGAAATTTTTTCAAGTCCAACAAATCGGAGTCGCCGGTGACAAGGTGAGAGCAATGTGAGTCCAGTGCCGTCGCAAGAATGTGGTTGTCGTCCGCATCCCGACAAACGGCAACAGATGACTTCGTGCGAGTTAATTCCGTCTGGCGTTTCACGAAAAAGACCATCAGCCGGGCGTGTCGGGCCGAAAAACCAAATTTTGCTACAAGTTTTTCTTCGATCTCTTCGAGAATGAATGCCGAGGCGATGAATTTGCTCGAGCGGCGCGCCAACCGCCACATGCGCCGACAGGAACCGTCTGTCGTCAAGATAGCGAGCCAGACGTTGCTATCGAGAACGGCGCGCACGCGGCAAGGAGAGAATTTCCTCTTCGGTCAGGCGGTTTTTGCGCGGCAAATGATCGAACGAAGACAGCACACGATCCAATTCGCGCTCCGTGGAAAAAAGATATTCATAAACGCGCTCGACCTGCTTGTCGGGCAGCCGTTGAATTTCTTCGATGACCTGTGTTGCGCTCATGTTTGTTATGTTACCGCTGATTTTTTAGAAAGCAATCTTCGTCAAATTCATCCTCGTTTCTTGTATCGCTCTGGATTTCCCAACCGCCGAAGTCAATGAGACGGGCGTTGAGTTTTTGGTGGGCGAAGAAAAGTGGTGTGCGTTTTAATGCGGATTCGCCCATTCAATGTCCTCGTAATTGAAAAATCTGACACATGGTTAGGGTTGGCGGATTTCCAGCAGGAACTTTGAAGGATACAAATTAGTATCCGTTGGGGTAGGAGGACGACCATAGAGCCTGAACACGCCACCATTTTGAAATTCTGACGGCAAGATAGCGGTGCCACACATTTTTTCAGGGTAGTTAAACTTTTGGTCGGTGAGCGACGTATTTATTGTCCAACGGAGGGAGCGAAGCCGAACGCGGGATTCACCATTTCCGTCAAGCGGAACTTCGACATTGACCCAATGTGCGCCCCACGGATCAGTCTCGGCGTTAAAGAAGAGAGTTTTATTAGCCGCTGGACGATTCTGCTCGGTGTCGATTAGCTTGACCAATCGTTCTATTTTTAACGATTGGCAGCCTGATGTAATCAGTGCCATACACACCGAAAATATTACAAAGAACTTTCGCATTTCTGTCATAAGCTCATCCCCATTTCTCCACCTTCATTTGCTCCTTCGGCACTTTCAAATCTTCGAGCACGAGTTTTTCCGTCGCTTCGACTAGTTCGTTCGGGCCGCAGGCGTAAAAAATCGTGTCCGGCAAATCGTGGATGTGCTCCTTGACCCACTCGGCGTTGATGCGGCCGCGCCGGCCAGTCCACGGATCGTCGGGATGCAATCGCGTGCAGGTGACGTGGAAATTGAAATGATGATTCTGCTGCGCCAGTTCCCGGAACTCGTTGTTGAAAATGATGTCGTTCGTGGTGCGCACGGAATAGAGAACGGTGATTTTGGTTTCCAGTTTGCGCCGAGTCGCCTCGCGCACGAAACCGCGAAACGGTGTCACGCCCGAACCGCCGGCGATGCAGATGAGATGTTTGCTCGGTTCGTAAACGGGAAGAAATTTTCCCACGGGAGGAATGACCATCATCTTGTCGCCGGGCTTGCACCAGTCCACGATGCGCGTGCCCATTTTGCCTTCGCGCTTGACGGTGACTTCATAAAAACCGCGATCCAGCGCGCACGATGAGAGGGAATACGCGCGTTTGTAACCCGGCGTATCAGGAAAAAAAAGCGTGATGAACTGGCCGGTCTTGAAGTCCATGTCGTAGCCCTCCGGCCATTTGAGGCGGATGGTTTTTGTGTCCGACAATTCCATCAGCGCGGCTTCGATTGCCATTTCTGTGATTGGCTTGGGCATAATTCAAGACGGTGAAAGCGACTTGGTTGTAGAGCAAAATTTGGGCGAGGTCAAAGAAACTTCCTCGATTTGCTCTCGATGAAAAACCCCCTCTCCTCCATCAGATGGAGGAGAGGGCCGGGGAGAGGAGGATCGTTTTTGTTGAGATGCCCCTCTCCTCGATCCTCTCCCCGCTCCTTCGTCGCGGGGAGAGGAAGAAGAATTTCACCGTTTCGCCTGTTGCGGCGAGACATCGAGGCAAAATCCTTCCTTCGTGTTGCGCGCGAAAATTTTTCCGTTGCTGACGACGGGCATTGTCCAGCATTTGCCGGCGTAAATCTGCGCGCGCGACAGTTCGTTATAGCCCTTCGGCGTTGCCTCGATCAAAACCAGCGGGCCGCGGTCGCTCTGTGCGAGCACGCAGTCGCCGACGAGAATTGTTCCGCCGCCAGAACCGAAACCGGGTTGCGACCACACTTCTTTTCCGGTTGAAATTTCAACGCACTTGAGCGGCGCTTTGCCGAAATCTTTGAACCCATAAATTCCGTAGAGATAACCATCCTTGCATACCGGCGTCGTCCAGTGATTCATCAAATCGTTTTCGTGACGCCACAGTTCCGTCGCCTTGAAGTTATTTCCATTCTTTGAAATTCGACATGCTCCGGCGCCGACTCCGTAGCCTGCGGAACAATAAACCATGTCGTTGTAAACAATCGGAGAGGACGCAGTGGAGATGCTGAAGCGAAATGGGTAACGCCAAAGTTCTTTGCCTGAAGCGGCCTCGAGCGAAACAAGACCGCTGACGCTGAAAAAAATAATTTGGCGGACGCCAAGAATTGTGGCCGGAGTCGGCGAAGCGTGAGTCGGAGTTTCGTCGCCAGATTTCCATACAACCTTTCCGTCCGTTTTATCGAACGCGAGGAATGCCTGTCCCGCGCCGCCTGCGTTCACAAAAATCAAATTGCCATCGAGCACCGGCGACGCGGCGCTTTTCCACTGAATGACTTTCCCGCCGAATTCTTTCACGAGGTCCCGTTGCCATTTGATTTTTCCCGTCGCGGTGTCGAGACAGCTTAATTTCAAATGCGCGCCGAGAAAATAAACGGAGTTTCCGTCCACCGTCGGTGTCGAGCGCGGGCCGTCGCCGCCTTGTTTGTCGTAGGTCGGCTCGCCGAGCGGCACAGCCCAAAGTTCCTTGCCGCTGCTCGCATCGAGCGCAATGGCGACTTCCTTGTCCTGTCCGTCTGTAGGTCGCTGGATGAAACAGAACGCCTTGCCGCCCGCGACCGCGAACGAACCAAAGCTGTCGCCCAGCGGCGCTTTCCAAATCACCCGCGGCCCTTCATTCGGCCATTTTTTTGAAATTCTTTCGGGCGATGAGCCGTCGTGCGCCGGCCCGCGATATTGGATCCACTCGGCGGCGAACAACGGAGTTGCACAAACCAAAACAATGCCGGTGAACAAACGTTTTAAAACATTCATAGAATTTTATTAAGCAGTCGAATTACTACTCATCCGTTTCAACACTTCCATCGCCAACAATTGATACGCCGCCGCGCCCGAACTGTATTTGTCGTAATCCACGATAGGTTTGCCGAAGCTCGGCGCTTCCGCAAGCTTTGTGCTGCGGGGAATGACAGTTTCAAAAACTGCCTCGCCGAAATGCAGGCGGACTTCATCCACGACCTGCTGCGAGAGTTTTGTGCGCCCGTCATACATCGTCATCAGCACGCCGAAAAGTTTCAGGCGCGGATTCACGCCGGTGTCGTGAAGCTGGCTCATGATGCGGTTCATCATCGAGACGCCTTCGAGCGCGTAATATTCACATTGCAGCGGAATGAGAACCGAATCGGCGGCGGCAAAAGCGTTGAGCGTGAGAATTCCCAGTGACGGCGGGCAATCAATCAAAACAATTTCAAACCGCTGCGACTCGCTGACTGGCTTCAATGTCTCCGCGAGTTTTTGCAAATGATTTTCCAGTCGCGCCAGTTCGATGTCTGCGCCGCACAAATCAACTTCACTCGGAATAATTTCCAGCCGCTCATAGGGCGTGGATTTGATTTTTTCCATCAGGCTTCCCTCGCCCATCAATGGGCGATACGCGCTCGCGCCTTCAATTTTTTCCAACCCAAGCCCACTCGTTGCGTTGGCCTGCGGGTCAAAGTCGAGCAACAAAACTTTTTTGCCCAGCGCGGCAAGGCACGCGGCGAGATTCACCGTGGTGGTGGTTTTTCCCACGCCGCCCTTCTGGTTCGCGACGGCGATGATGGTCGTTGGCACGAGCGGATTTAATGCAATATCGCCACGGTGTTCAAGGTTTCAGTGGAAAAGCTCCAAGCTCCAACATCCAAGCACCAGAGAAGCTCCAAACACCAAGCTTCAAATCCAGCCCGTTGGATTGCCGTCATGCTCTGGAATTTGGAGCTTGGAATTTCTCTGGAGATTGGTGCTTGGATGTTGGAGCTATTGGCGTCCGCGCTTGCTTTCCTCGCGCGACGTTTTATTTTGCTTCAGGAGAAACCGAATGAAGCTGATTTTATCCACCCACAACGTCACACTCACCGAATCAATCGAAAACCACCTGCTGACCCGCCTCGACAAACTCGATCACCTCGACCATCACGCCATCAATGCGCGCGTCACGCTGGAACGCGACAATACACGCGCGCCGGAAACGCAGTTTTCCTGCGCCGTGAAAATCTCCATGCGCGGCCCCGACCTGTTCGCCGAAGATTGGGAGAGCGACCTCTACGCGGCCATTGACGCGGTGATAAAAAAGATCGAGCAGCAACTCCGCAAGCGCCATCGCAAACGCAAGATGCTCAAGAAAAAAGCTCCCGCCCGCGTAAAACTCGCGCGGCAAATGGCGGGATAAGCAATCGTTCGGAGGGACGAGTTGCACGAGTCCCAAATGAGAAGACCAGAAAGACCAGAGTTAGGGACTCGCGTAACTCGTCCCTCCGATTAAAAATCCATGCTCCTTCGCGCCCGAATCATTCTGCCCGTCTCAAGCCCGCCGATTGAAAACGGCGCGGTCTTGATTTCAGGCAATCGCATCCGCGCCGTCGGAGCGTGGAATGGTTTTTCTTGTCACCCGCCGGAAAATGTTCACGACCTCGGCGAAGTCATTCTTTTGCCGGGTCTGATCAATGCACATTGCCATCTTGATTACACCGACATGGCGGGTGAATTTCTGCCGCCGAAAAGTTTCACTGACTGGATCAAGCTCATTACTGCGGCGAAAGGCGGCTGGACTTACTCTGACTTCGCGCAGTCCTGGCTCAACGGCGCGGAAATGCTCCTGCGCACCGGCACCACGACCGTCGGCGATTTCGAGAACACACCCGAACTTTTGCCGGAAGTCTGGAGCGCTACGCCGCTCCGCGTTTTTTCGTTCCTTGAAATGACCGGCGTGAAAAGTCGCCGCGATCCGCAACATATTCTTGACGAAGCGGTAAAAAAAATTGATTCGCTCGGCAACTTCCCCCGCTGCGTCGCCGCGCTCGCGCCGCACGCGCCTTATTCCACCGTGCCTGAACTGCTGCGCCTCAGCAGCCAGACTGCCACTGGACGCAACTGGCTTGTCAGCACGCACGTCGCCGAGTCCGCCGAGGAGTTCGACATGTTCACGCAGGCGCGCGGCGCGATGTTCAAGTGGATGCGCCGGAACGAGCGTCCGATGTCCGATTGCGGTTTGCGTTCTCCCGTCCGGCATCTGGAAAAAACCGGCGCGCTCGGGAAAAATCTGCTGGCTGTTCACGCCAATTACCTTGCGCACGGCGATGCGCGACTGCTCGCGAAACGAAACGTCAGCGTCGCCCATTGCCCGCGCAGCCACGATTTTTTTTCGCACCGTGAATTTCCTTTTGACGAACTGACAAACGCCGGCGTCAACATTTGCCTCGGCACGGACAGCCTTGCCACCGTGAAAAAAACTCGCGGCAAAAAACTGGATCT
Source organism: uncultured Verrucomicrobiota bacterium (assembly GCA_964389025.1). Classification (GTDB taxonomy): domain Bacteria; phylum Verrucomicrobiota; class Verrucomicrobiia; order Limisphaerales; family CAYMCQ01; genus CAYMCQ01. Next base: position 410 of record CAYMCQ010000030.1, on the reverse strand, counting down.
GAACCTGTTTTCTGAGATGCGGGCGTTCGCGAAAAAGCACCCCGGAGTCTCGGCGGAAACGATCTTGAAAATATCCACCGTCAACGGCGCGCGCGCGCTGAACCTGGAAGGACAGGCCGGCGAGCTTTCAACGAACGCGCTGGCGGATTTCATCACGATTCCGTTTCCAGGAAAAGTTTCCGACACATTCAACGCGGTCGTTCAACACAAAGGAGGCGTCTCGGCTTCGATGATTGACGGACAGTGGGCGATTCCACCAAATTCGTAGCAGCCGACGTAAGGAGGCTCTAACTTTCGAGAATGAGCCTCCCTGCATCGGCTGCTACTTTCTTTTAATCCGTGTCCGTCCGTGTTAATCGGGCAAGTGTCATTAGTTGTTGGTCAGTGGAAGTGTCAAAATCGGAGTGTCA
>CAYMCQ010000029.1:0-42642 GCA_964389025.1 uncultured Verrucomicrobiota bacterium | reverse complement strand
GTTCGCTCACGATGCTGCTCACCGCGCAGTTGTCCGTCGCCGTGACCAGGAAAGTCACGTTGCTCTTGCTGCAACTTCCCGCGTCCGCGCTCACGATGATGTTCTCAGGGCAGGTGATCACGGGATTGCTGGTGTCACGGACGACAACTTGTTGCGCGCAACTGGCGGTGTTGCCGTAGGCGTCGGTGACGGTCCAGGTGACGGTGTTTGTTCCAAGCGGAAAACTTGCGGGCGCGTTGTTTGCCACGCTCGCGACGGAGCAATTGTCGCCGGTCACGGGCGCGCCCAACGCCACGTTCGTCGCGGCGCAGCCGGAGTTGGCCGACACGATTACGTCATCAGGACAGATGATTGTTGGATTCACCGTGTCGAGGACAACGACTTTTTGTGTGCAACTGTTTGTGTTGCCACTGATATCAACAGCCGTCCAGGTCACAGCGTTCGTTCCCACCGCGAAACTCGACGGCGCGTTGTTCGTTACAGTCGCGACGCCGCAGTTGTCGCCAGTCACGGGTATGCCCAAAGTCACGTTGGTTGCGGAGCAGCCGGAGTTGGCGGAAACGGTCACATCGGCGGGACAGGTGATGGTTGGCGGCGTTGCGTCGTTGGCGTTGAGCACCGCGCCGGAGGAGGTCGCCGTGCCGCAAGCGTTGGTGACGACGGCGGAGTAGGTGCCGGAATCACCGGCGACGATGGTGGCGATGGTGTAGGTGCTGTTGGTGGCGCCGGAAATCGCGCTGCCGTTTTTGCGCCATTGATAACGCAACGGAGAAGTGCCGCTCGCGCCGACGGTGAAGGTGATCGAGTCGCCCGGACATTTCACCGCGCCTGTGGGATTATTCGTCACGGTTGGCGACGTGCAGGCGGAAGTCACCGTTGTCAACCACGTCGAGGTGTTGTCGAGGTTGTTGGCATCGTCTTCGGAACTGCGTATCTGGGAAAAGTTGGTTAACGTCCCAAGCGGTGTCGCCAATGGAACTTGAACCGAGAAAGTGTATTGGCCGCTTTGCTGCGACACGACGTTCGTCAGATCAAAAAAGATCGTGCTGCCGACCAGGTCCGCGTTCGGAGGAAGCGTGTTGGTATTGACGATGACACCCGGCGGCAGGATGTCGCTGATTTGCGTGCCGACGGCGGTGTTCGTTGTGCTCGCCTTGTTGGTGTAGCTCAACGTGTAGGAAATCGTTCCGCCTTGCGCCACCGACGCGGTGCCCGTTTTGGTAATCGCCAAATCCGGCAAACCGGGACCCGGACCCGGTTTATGAACTTGCAAAGTTCCCATGGATGACGGTTCGCCATCCAGTTTAAGCGAACTGCCGGTATTGACGTGCGCGCCCGCAGCGAGTCGCGCCCGAAATTGAACGAAGCCAGGATTGTTGTTCGTGACGCTGACGGTGAACGTGTAATACCAGGTGCCCAAGGGATCAGTAGTCAATGTCGGGCCTGAAGTGATCACGGCGTTGGATGACGGAGTGAACTGGTCAAGATTTTGAAAGCCCGGCGTCGTGCCGATCAAATGCGGGAAATTGATCCGGACACTCTGATTGTTCACATTGCCGTTGTTGAAAAGAACGCGGCACGGAATATAATCCAGCTCGATCCATCCCGTCAGATTGCCTGACACCCAGTTGGTGCTGCCCTTGTTCTGCCCCTGCAAATCAATCGGCGCGCCGAAGCTGGCCGCAGATGACGCCAGCAACAAAATAACCGACGCCAGAAAATTGAATGACGAACGGAAAATTTTCAGCCGCAGGCAAACTGGTTTTGTGATGTTCATTTTTCTTGTGTCTCTTTGTGTGTCTTGCGACTGGACAACTCTAGTCCGCGCTTTGGGCAGTCTCAATCCGGGGTTGCTCCGGGACTTTTCCCCGGCATCGTTCTCAACGCGGCGCAAGAAGCCGCCCGGTGGTCGTTTGGTGGAATGTCCCCGGATCGGGGCGAAGCGCTTTTTACGGCACGCGACTCACCCGATAGAACCTTGTATTCGACGGCGGCGGGAAAGTTCCCGTGGCTGGCGGGCCGTCATCAATCCATTGCGCGGTGAAGCCGGTTCCCGCGACGGTCTGCGGCGATGTCGTCCAAAGAACCATGTCGCCGCTGTATTCAACGAAGTAAGTCGGGCCGAGCACCGTTTTGAAATTCAACAAAATCGAGCCGTCGGCCAAAAGGAGCGAGCGCGTGATTTCCACTGGCGTGCCGCTGACGCTGGCCGTGGCGACTGCGGGCATCACGATTGCCACCAACGTCGGCGGCGGAATGTTCGTCACGTTGAGCGGGACGTAGAATTTTATTTTGATGTCGGCAAAGCCGCCGGGCGGGATCGCATTGCCGTTTTGCACATAAGGAATTCCATTGATCAACAGGGTGTAGTTCACGACTTGAATCGGGCTTTGCACGCCAAACACGAGGACGCCTACCGTGTTTGATGCGAACGCCGTGGGGTTAAACACGCGCACGACTTCTTCGTAATACCCGCTCTGCCGGTTCAAATAGATGTTCGTGAGAATGATCAACGGAGGCTGTTCGATGACGCTGATGTTCACCGGTGCGGACGTTCCGGCAAGACCAAGGTTGTCCGTGGCGCGCGCGCGCAACTCATACATTCCAGCCGGCGGATTCGTTAATGTCGTTTCATACGGCGGCGCTGAAATTTCTGCCAGCGTGTTTGTGCCGACGAAAATTTCCACGTTCGTCACGCTGCCATCACTGTCATTTGCGCTCGCAACGATGCTTATGTTTTGTCCGGCGTTAAATACCTGGCCATTGGTCGGCGTCAGAATGGAAACTTCCGGAGGGTGATTGACGGTCAACGTGCCGGAGCGCTCGACGGAATCGCACGGCCCGCTCACGACTACGGCGTAAGTCCCCGCGCTGTCGAACGTGATGTCCGCCAACACCAGCGAATTGGTCGTCTCGCCGATGATTGCGACTCCGTCCTTCTTCCACTGATACGCCAACGGCCCGGTTCCACTCGCCGTCGTGCTGAAAGTCGCCGTCGTGCCGGGATTTTGGAACAAGTTCGCCAGCGGTGTCGCGCCTGCCAATTCCTTGAACGTCACCGTCGCGCTGTTCGTCACAGCGCTCCCGCACGCGCCGCTGATGACCACGGTAAATACGACCATTTCACCGGAAGAACCGCTGGCCAAAGTCAGGCTGCTGTTCGTTTCACCGGGCAACAGGGTGTTTCCGGCGAACCACTGATACGCCAGTCCCGTCCCGCTCGCGACGACGCTGAGGTTGATCGGCGCACCCGGACAAATGTTCTGGTCTTGCGGCGGCGCGATGACGACCACGCCAGAATTCACCGTCAAAGTCCCGCTGTTCGTCACGGTGTTGCATGGGCCGGCCACAACGACGCTGTAAGTTCCGGTGTCAGCCACAGTGACATTTGAAATCGTGACGGAGTTGTTGGTCTCATCCGTGAGGACGGAGGCATTGTGATACCACTGATACGTCAAAGCCGGCCCCGGAGGTGTCGCAAATGTCGCCATCGTGCCCTCGCAATTCGTGCGGCTCGACAGGGCGATTTGTTCCAGGCGTGGAATAACCGTCAGCGTAGCACTGTTCGTCACGCTGCCGCACGCGCCGCCAACGATTACTGAATAAGTTCCTACGGTGCCGGTGCCAAAGGCAAAAATCTCAATGGAACTGGTCGTCCGACTCCTAAGGTTCTCTCCATCCTTGCGCCACTGGTAAGTGAACGGCCCCGTTCCGTGCGCAACCGTGCTGAACGTCACAATGGTTCCCACGCAATTCGTCTGGTCGGACGGCCCCGTTGCACTCACTGGCTCGTTGACCGTGAGCGTCGCGCTGTTGGTCACGCTGTTGCACGGGCCGGTGACAATCAGAGTGTATGTTCCCGCGTCGTCCGCGGTGATGTTGGTCAGCGTGAGAACCCGATTGGTCGAAATCACCAAGTCGGAACCAACTTGGAACCATTGGTAACTCAGATCGGTGCTGGCGGGAAATCTTTCCAACTGAACAGTGGTGCCGGGACAATTCGTGTGGCTAAAAATGAGCCCATCCGTGAGCAGCTCCCTCACGGTCAACGACGCGCTCTTTGCCACGCGACCGCATGCGCCGCTCACGATGACAGAATAGGTGCCAGCATTTCTCAGGCTGACGTCTTGTAGCAGCAGAGTGTTGTTCGTCTCGCCGGGCAATGGAAAATTGAAACGACCGACGAATTGAAACCATTGATAGCTGAACGGCCCTGTTCCGCCTGCGACAGTGCTGAAAACAATTGTGGAGCCGTGACAAACGGTTTGGTTCGTCAGGCTGGTTGCGGTGACTGGAAGATTGACGGTCAGCGACGCGCAGTTTGTGACCGGACTGCCGCATGCGCCGCTGACTCTGACGCAATACTCAGCGGCATCATTGGTGGTCACGTTCAATAACGCCAAGCTGCTGTTTGTTGCTCCGCTCAAGAGGTTCGTTCCTTTGAACCACTGATAAGTCAGGCTCGCGCCCGTCGCCACGACATTGAAGCTCGCCGCGTCGCCTTCGCAAACGGTTTGATCCACCGGCGGTATCGTCACGATTGGCTCCGCAACTACTGTGATGGCGAAAGTGCAAGTCGCGGTGTTGCCGCTGGCGTCGGTCGCAACGTTCGTCACCGTTGTCGTGCCGACGGGGAACGTGCTTCCGCTGGGCGGCGTGCTCGTCAGGTTCGTGATGCTGCAATTATCCGTCGCCGTGACTGTAAACGACACGCTACTGCGGATGCACTCGCCAGTGTCCGCGCCCACGACGATGTTGGTGGGGCAAATGATGACGGGCGGTTCGTTGTCGGTGACGGTCACGGTGAAAGTGCAAGTTGCGGTGTTGCCACTGGCGTCGGTGGCGATATTGGTCACGGTCGTTGTCCCAATCGGCAAGGTGCTTCCGCTGGGAGGCACGCTTGTGAGATTCGCGACGCCGCAATTGTCACTTGCGGCGATGATGAACGTGATGTTGCTCCGGCTGCATTGGCCTGCGTCTGCTGTGAACACCAAGTTGCTTGAGCAAGTGATTGAAGGCGGCGTCTCGTCACGCACAATGACTCGCTGCGCGCAACTATTCAGATTCCCGCTGCTGTCCACGACCGTCCACGTAACGACGTTTGTTCCAAGCGGGAAAATTGCCGGCGCGTTGTTCGTCACGGCGGTCACGCTGCAATTGTCGCTGGTGATCGGCGTTCCCAGATTAACATTTGTCGCAGTGCATTCGGCGTTCGCGGCCACGATCACGTCGGCGGGACAGGAAATTGTCGGCAGTGTCGTGTCATTCGCGTCCAAGACTGCGACGGATGAAGTCGCCGAGCCGCACGCATTGGTCACGACGACGTCATAAGTTCCCGAATCATTGGCGGCGACAGGGATGATTGTGTAACTGCTGCCTGTCGCTCCTGAGATTTCGCCGCCATTTTTCCGCCATTGATAAAACAACGGCGCAGTCCCGCTCGCGCCGACTGTAAACGTCACCGAGTCGCCCGGGCATTTCATCGCGTCGCCCGGATTGCTCGTGATGGTGGGCGCGACGCAGCCACCGATCACCGTCGTCAGCCATGTTGATGTGTTGTCGCTGAAATCGGCGTCGTCTTGCGAACAGAGGATTTGGGAAAAATTCGTGAGCACGCGGCCAACGGGCGTTGCGAACGGAACCAGCGCCTGAAACGTGATCTGTCCGCTGGCGTGCGCGGCGATGTTGGTGAGGTCAAAAAAAATGGTGTTGCCGACCAGTTCGCCGCCGGGCGGCAGCGAGCTGGGATTGACGATAATATCCGTCGGCAGGATGTCGCAGATTTGCACGCCCATCCCAGTGTTCGTTATCGCGCCGTCTTTGTTCGTGTAGGCCAGCGTGTAGGTTATCATTTCCCCCTGCGGAATTGTCAGCGGGCCGGTTTTGACAATGGCGAGGTCGGGCAACGCCGCGCCGGGACCGGGTTTGTGGATTTGCAACTGCCCCATGGACTGCGGGTCGCCGTCGAGTTGAAGCGAGCTGCCGGAATTGAGATGCGAGCCGGCAGCGAGGCGCGCCCTGAACCGGACGTAACCCGGACTGTTGTTTGTGACGCTGACTGTGAACGCGTATGACCATGTGCCTGATGGATCGGTTGTCAACGCCGGCACCGACGTGATGACCGCGTTGGGCGACGGCGTGAAGCTGGAGAGATTTTGAATGCCGGGCGTTGTGCCCCGCAAGTGCGGGAAAAAAATCGTGATGCGCTGGTTGACGACGGGGCCGCTCTTGAAGAAAACCCGGCACGGGATGTAATCCAGTTCGCCCCAACCCATCAGATTGTTCATCGTCCAGGTGTTGGTGTCGCCCTTGTTCTGGCCTTGCAACTCGATTGAAGCCGCGAAACCGCCGACGGCCCAAATGCAGGAGGCAAAAAGCAGAATGAAGCTGTGAAATTTCCTCGCGCGATGCGCCCGGTGAAATTCCGCAATCGTCATTCGGCCTTCGACATTCATCTGGTGAACACTCCCGATTGAACAAGGTAATTCCTGATTTACCCGGCCACAATCAGGTCGGTAACGAAGTTTTACCCGGAGAGTTTTACGAATACAAGGCCGGAGATTACCCGGGAATGAAGGAGTCCAAAGTCCAAAGTCCAAAGCCTAAAGTCGGGCAAAGACGTTGGAGTTTGGGCGTTGGACTAATCTTACGTGGGGATTTCCCTTTGAACCCAGGACGTGGCGTATTGCGTCAGTTCCGCCGCATTTTTCAAATTCAACTTCTTTTTGATCTGCTCGCGGTAGTATTCGATTGTCTTGATGCTCAAATGAAGTTCGTCTGCGATTTGCCGGGTGCCTTTCCACTGGCCGATCAATTGAAAAACTTCCAGCTCGCGGTCGCTCAAACTTTTCACCGGCGAACCGTTCGAAATGTCACTGCCGCCGCCGCGCACCTGCTTTTGGAGCAGCTTGGCGCTGAGCACGTCACTCACGTAAACTTCTCCGTTCAACACGCGCCGGATCGCAGTCAAAATTTTATCAATCGCCTCTTCCTTGTTCAGGTAGCCGAGCGCGCCCGCGCGAAAGGCGACTTCCGCGTAAATCGTTTCATCATGAACGCTCACCACCAGCACCGGCATTTTTGGATATTGCGCTTTGATGTTCCGCATCAGTTCCAGTCCGCTGCTGTCCTTGAGGGAAATGTCCGCGATGACCAGGTCCGGCATCAACGTCGTAATCGCGTCCATCGCGCGCGACCCGTCCTCCTCCTCACCGCAGACTTCCATGTCCACCTGGCGGTTGATGAGCGCCGCAATGCCGAAGCGCACCACCGCGTGGTCGTCCACGAGGAGGATCCTCGATTTCTTCTGCTTCGGTTGTCGCATCGGCGTCATTGCTTTATGGGATACCGTCAACGGCATGTCCGCTTGTTATCAGCAAACGTGCCGCATCTGATTTTAAAAGGAATTTTTTCGCGCGCAACCTGAGACCTGTTGGTTCGGAAAGATTATGTTCGTTTACACCGTAATTTCTCAATGTCGAAAAACATCCGCTGAAACAATTTAAAGACAGTATCGAAACCTCGGCCTGTCCAAATTTTTGCGGCACTGTCCTGAATAATAGCGTCGTTAGCGCATCTTCGCAAACGTCGGCCTCCTTGACGAATTGACCGCCCTCCATAAACTCCCGCCATGTCATTCAAGACAATTTCTGATTCGGGCGCGCAACAGGGCTAAAACTTTTCCATGAACCGCAAGCCTTCCGTTGGAGTTATTTTCCTCACGGTCTTCATTGACCTCATCGGTTTTGGAATCGTTGTGCCACTCGTGCCGCTGTTCAGCCGGAATTTCGGCGCGCACGGATTCGTCATTGGCGTCATCATCGCGTCATTTTCGGCGATGCAATTCATCTTCGCGCCGGTTTGGGGACGGCTTTCCGACCGCATTGGACGAAGACCTGTTCTGCTCGTCAGCACTTTTGGAGCGGCCTTGTCGTATGTGCTGTTCGCTTTCAGCGCGCAGATTCAAGACCCGGCCACCGCCCTTTGGCTGCTCGTCGCGTCGCGAATGTTCGCCGGAATTTGCGGGGCGAACATCACTGTCGCGCAGGCTTACATCGCCGACATCACACCGCCCGAACAACGCTCGAAAAAAATGGGTCTCATTGGAATGGCATTCGGCCTTGGGTTCATTTTCGGGCCAATCATCGGCGGCGTAAGCCTGAAATATTTTGGCGGAGCCGGCCCCGGCTGGGTCGCCGCGTCGTTGTGTGCGGCGAATTTTTTGCTCGCGCTGCTCATTCTTTCCGAAAGCCGCAAGCCGTCCTCCGAGCACGTCCCGCAACGCCCGCACCTCGCTCAATGGGCGCACACATTGACGCAGCCAAAAATCGGCCTGCTCGTCATCGTGTTTTTTCTGGCCACGTTTTGTTTCAGTTGTTTCGAGAGCACGCTGCCGCTGCTCGTCAGCGATAATTTTCACCTCGACATGCAAAATGACAGCGCGTCAGCCGCGACGGTCGTTTATCTTTTCGCCTATTGCGGCATCATCGGCGCGCTCGTGCAGGGCGGCGCGATTGGCCGGCTCGTAAAAAAAATGGGCGAGCCAAAACTCATCGCGACGAGCCTCGTCTTGACGGCGGTCAGCCTCGGACTGTTCCCGTTCATCAAAGGCACGACGCAGCTTTCGTGGAAAATTCTTTTTCAGCACGAAGGTTTCCCGTGGCTTTGCATGTTGTTCGCGCTCGCGCTGCTGGCAATCGGCTCAAGCCTGACCCGCCCGCCGCTCTTCGGCCTGCTTTCAAACCTCACGCCCGCGAACGAGCAAGGCGCGACCATCGGCGTCGCTCAAGGCGCGGGAAGTCTCGCCCGCATTCTCGGCCCGGTTTTCGCGACGACGCTGTTGCATTACGTGCCGCCCCTGCCCTATTTGATTTGCGCGGGCATTTCGCTCGTGGCGGCGCTGCTTGCGTGGCAATTTCTTGTTCGCGTCAAACATCTCCCGGAAACGGCGGGCGCACAAAAGGTCACTTGAACCGCCCGGCGTGCCGCCAGGTTTTGGACTGCGCCAGTCCTCTGGCGCTCTCACACGGTGCGACATCACGGCAGAAAGCGCCAGAGGACTGGCGCAATCCAAAACGCTGCCACGCTTCCGCACATTCCTGTTACCTCGGAGACGCGCGATAGATGCGCTGCGGATGCCCCAACACGTTCGTGTCGCTGAAGTTGATCAGCCCCGTTGCAGAACTGTTTGTCCGGATCGGAAACCAATTCGTCGTGTCCTCGGAATAATCAATCACGTAGTTCGTGTTCGCCGCGCCGATGAGCAGCGAAGTGAAATGCACGTTCAACTGTCGCGTCAGGTTTGTGAAACGCAGCGGCGAATTCAGATACAAGGTTGCCGTCGAACTCGTGACCGCGCCGACGACATTCGTCACCACAACATCGTAACCCGCCTCATCCGACGACTGAAAATTTGTGATCGTCGTCGAAGCATTCGTCCTGCTGGTGGCGCCGACTCCATTTTTTCGCCACCGATAATCTGGCGACGGCGTGCCGCTCGCGACCACGGTCAAAGTCACGTTGCTTCCGGGCGCGACAGTCTGGCTTTGCGGATGCGAAGAGATCGAAGGAGGAACATGCACCGTCAGCGTTGCGACTGAACTGGTGACGCTGCCAAAAGAATTCGTGGCGAGCGCGGTGTAGCTGCCGGCGTTCGCGGTCAGCGCATTTGTGACCGTGAGCATCGCGTTTGTCGCGCCAGCCAGATTGTTCGTAGCATTGAACCGCCATTGATAGCGCGGCGTCGGCGGGCCGATGGCCGCGACGATGAACGTGGCATCGTTGCTGATGACGACGGTCTGGTTCGTCGGCTGCGTGGTGATGAACGGCGGGCCGTTCACCGTCAATGTCGCAACGGCGCTTGTCACCGAACCCGCGCCGTTCGTCACCACGACGGTGTAGCTGCCTGCGTTCGTCGCCTGTGCGTTGGTGACAGCGAATGAAGAACTCGTGGCGTTGGCGATGTCGGTGGAGTTGAACCGCCATTGATAATTTAAGACCGGCGTGCCGGTGGTGCCGACAATGAAAACGGGATTCGCCCCGGCGGAAACTGTTTGGTTCGTCGGTTGCGTGGTGATGACAGGCGCGGCCGCCAGACTGTAATTCAAATTCACTGTTCCCATCGCACCGCCAACACCGTCGCTGACAAGGTAATAAATTGAATTGCTGGTTGCAGCGAAAACGACGCTCTCATTGCCCGGCACCGCGCTGACACTGCTGCAAGCCACCGAAACTAAATCCGTAAAATTCAGGATTGGATTCGGCCCAGTGTAAACGGCCAGCACGTTGTTGAACGTCGTCCCGGCGGTGTCCACGTTGAGCGTGCCGGTGGCCGGCGCTTGATATGAAAACCAGTAGGACGCCCCGCCCGCTTCGCCGCAATGGTTCGGCTCGCCCGGTTCCTTGCTCGCGCCGGACGTGCTGAAAATCTGGGTGCCGGTGAACCCGCCGGCGGGCGCGGCGGACTTGCCACCGCCTCGAAATGGAAGTCTGGGCAGGAAATCGGGGTCCGCAGCCTCGCGAAATTTCGGTTGCGCGCCGGCGCTTCCATTGGATGCGCCGTCCTGAACATTGATCTGGAGTTCTGCCGTGTCGGACATATTCGTGCGCGGCCTTGACTGGTCGAGCAGGAAAACCTGGACGCTATATCTGCCGACTCTGGCCGGCGTCAGGGCGGGAATTGACAAAAAAGATTTCGTCTCACCTTGAATATCCGATTCGTTGAACCGCCATTGAAAGCTCACGGACGGCGGCGTGTTGGAAGCCACTTGAACGCTGAGAGTGATGGGGCTGTTCGGCGGCAAAGTTTTGCCCGCCGGTTGCGTCACGATTTCCGGCAAAAAGTCTTGCGTGTTCTCCGCCGCCAGGTTGAGCACAATGTATCCCTGATCCGCGTAAAAACCGTCAACGGCGATATCGTAGGAGGTGTCTTTCTGCACGTTGAACGTCACGTAGCTGTTCAGATAACCTCCGCGATCGTCATCCTGCGCCACGGAAACGAGCGAGGCTAATCCCGCTCCGGTGTAAACACCGAGCGTCGTGTCGAACGTGCTGCCGCGCGTGTCAAAGGTGGCGATGCCGCTGAACGGCGCGGTCCATTTCAGCCACACCGATGCGCCGCCGGGTTTTTTGCCGTGAAACGGCTCGCCCGATTCGCCCGATGCGTTGAAGTTGCTGCCGCGCGCGCTGCCCAGAAAATCAGCGATGCTGCCGCGATTCGCGAAGTCGTCGCCAAAAGGCAGGACGGGGAAATTCGTGATGATCAAGACAGCGCTGCCGCTGTCCGTAGCGCCGTCCCTGTTGAAAACCACCACGTTGTAATTTCCCGCGTCCGCCAGCTGGACGCTTTGAATGGAATAATCATCCGTCGCGGGAACTTGCACGGAAACATTCGTCGCGCCCGGAATGTTCACGCCGTTTCGTTTCCATTGGAAAAAAATCGGCGGCGTTCCAACCGCCTCGACGTGAAAGCTGGCCGGATCACCGATGGAAACATTTTGCGATTGCGGCTGGACGGTGATCTGCGGCGGCTGCGCGGAAGCGGTTTGGATCAACGCAATCCACACAGCCGCGCACGCAACCAAACGCGGAATTCGACAAAGCGTTTTCTGATTCACGAACATGGAACGCGAGTTCATCATCGGGGACGGTTACATTGTTTGTATCAAGATCGCGGCCCGAAACAAGCCAAAGTTCACCGCCGGGGAAAAATGTTTTCCACTCAGGCAACACTTCCAATCGAACGCGCCACGACATTCGATTAAAAACCGGTTCGTGAGTCCAGCTTGCAGGCGGACATCACGCGGACAACGTGCGCGGGCCGAGCAGTCGAATCATTTCAACGCAAAGGAAACCGCGAACCGCGCCAATTATGCGAAAGGATTTGCCGCAATAGAACGCATGGAACGCAAAAACTTTTACCGCTGATTGGCGCTGATGAACGCTGGTTCCGTTTAACGCAAAGCCGCCAAGGCGCGGAGACGCAAAGTAGAACCGCGAAAAACGCAAACCACGCGAACCCTTCACCCTCTCCGCCTCGACCGGGGAGCAACGGTATTTAGTTTTGGAGTTCAAAGGTGGGATTTTTAAGGATGTGGTTCATCAGGACGATGAGTTTGCGCATGACAGCGGTGAGGGCAACTTTGGCGGGTTTGCGTTAAAAAAAAGCGCGCCATCGCTGACGCGCTTGTGAAAGTTTTCGACACCTCATCCTGACCTTCTCCCCGGTCGAGGCGGAGAAGGTATTTCAATACCGATAATGCTCCGGCTTGTAACGGCCTTCGGGCGGCACATCGGGGTAAGCTCGGCCCGCCAGTTTCAATACCACGCGAGTTTTAGTTTTACGTCCGCACGTTTCCACGCTTCGGCAAACCCCTGCTCCACAATGTCCGCGGAATCCATTTTCCCTTGCGCGCGCAGGCTTTGTTCCAACCCGAACAGTCCCCAGCCGTTGCGTGGCCATCGCTGCACATCTTCGCGAAAGACCTGCTCTGCCTCGGCGGGCTTTCCGGCTTTGAGCAAGGCCGCTCCCAGTGTCGGGCGGACTGGAATCGGCCAGAACGCCGGCTCCATGTATGGCAACGCATCCTCCGCCGCGACCGCCTTCCGCAAACTCTCGACCGCTGCTGCGCTGTCGCCCTTGGCCTCCGCAACTTTTCCCGCGAGCCAATGCTTTGCCACCGCCATCGTATCCGTTGCCGGGAACGCCGGATGGTTCAGTTTCTTCGCGTCTTCGGAATCAATCAGCCTCACCATTTCCGCATATTCGACTGCTGCCTGACCGGCTTGCGACTTCGCCGCGAATGCCAGCCCGCGCGAGAAATGCCACATGGCGCGATCAATCAGGAAATCATTCGTCGCAGGCGGCTGCGAAACTTTCAATACTTCATCCCAGCGCCCGAACCGCGCGAGCGTCAACCACGGCAGATGGCGCAGGCGCGGACCTTCGACCGCCTTCTTCGGTCCGCAATAATTCTCGATCGCCACTTCCGCCGTTTTGTTCGCCGACGTCAATGCGCCAGCGCTGTCGCCTTGGAACAACCGGGCATACCAGAGGAAATGTTCGTTGTGCGGATAATACGCGCCCGGGTAAAAACCCTGCGCCGCGCAATGCCGGATGTAGGCGCGGTCTGCCTTTGCGGCGAGTTGGTTGGCGATTTCCGCGTCGCGATACTGGCCGACGCGCATGTAGATGTGCGCAGGCATGTGGACGAGATGCCCCGCTTGCGGCGCAAATCCACCGAGCCGATCCGCTGATGACAGTCCCAGTTCCGGATGCGGCCCGGCTTCAACCGCGTGGATGTAGAAATGATTCGCGCCCGGATGATTCGGATTGCGCTTGATGACATAGCGCAACGCCGCGAAGGCCTCCTCCGTCTCCGGTTTGGGCGAACGATCCTTAAGCCAGTAATCCCACGGCATCGTGTCCATGAGCGCCTCGGAAAAAATCGTGTGCGCGTCGAGATCATCGGGAAATTGTTTCGTTACTTCGCGCATCGCGGCGGCATAAGCCTTGTCCAGCGCGGAACGGTCTTTCGCGAACTCGGCCTGATACCGTTTCGCCATTGCTTCAATGTAAGCCTGCTCCTTCGCGCTGGCTTTGGGCTTCAGCGCGAACGCCCTTTGCAACGCATCCCAGGCGCGGGCGTTGTCGTCCTCGTCCATCGGGCGATTCACGTGCGGCCCGCTGGCGTAGGCGATCCCCCAAAACGCCATCGCGCAATCCGGGTCATGCTTGAGCGCGCCGCGAAACGAGCGGATGGCTTCGGTGTGATTGAACGCGAAACAAAGCGTCAACCCCTGATCGAAATACCGCTGCGCCTTCGGCGATGCCGTGGTGATGGGATGATGATGACTGCCCAAGCCATCAAAGAGCGGGGCGGATTTCGCGGGCGATTCGGCGCGGGCGATGGAAATAATTTGCGAGCAGGCGGAAAACGCAATGGCACAGACACCGATGATTCGGAAACAAGACTTCGTCTTCATGACATTCCTTGGGTTGAGTTCAGAGCGAATAATATGGCAGGACGAAACGCTGTCTACAGAACTTTGAAAGCTATAGCGTGCGCTGTCTCAACGCACGGGCCGCTTCATCTCAAAAACTCCGTGGTCGTATTTCGAGCGGTAGGTGGAATGAAAATTCGTTAGCGTTGCAGTTCCTTCATAGTGATAAACGCCGCCTGCCAGTTTGCCGAGGTCTTCTTCGCCGCGGAAATGCCATACGCTACCCTGAAGTTCTGCCTTCAGCCGCACGGTGTAACTGAAATTCAGCACCTTCTTGTAAGTCGCGCGAAACCGCGCCGCTGTTTCGCCATCTTCCCGCCGCGACACGATGCAGCGCAATTTTCCATTGTGCCCATTGGCGTCGCTCAACCAGCGTCCTTGCCAGCGTCCTTCCATCGAATCGGGAGCGACGGCTGTTTGCGCCGCCTTCCTCCACTCCCGATTAAAACTCGAACAACCGCAAGCGAACAGAACGAGAATTCCGGCGACAGAAATAATCAAAGATTTGCCAGCCATAAATTATTTTAGCTGGCGCACTTTTTCGACTTCGGCGCGTGGCAATCGAGTAATAGCAGCTTCAATGTCTTGAACTGTGCTCATGCCGGAAAGTTACAGGGTGAAAAGTGGAGTGGCAAGTAAGCTCGGTCAGTTTGGTCAGTTTGGTCAGTTTCACGCCGATGCATTCGAGGTGCAGGCGGGCGGCCAAGCCGGGATGCTTGCCTCCGCGCAGTGCCACGCCATACTCGTCTCGCCATGCGGTCACCGAGCGTCATAAATGTAGCCATTATCGGCTGCGGCAGTGTTGCGTTGCAAAATCATCTGCCCGGTCTCGCCTTGTGCCAGGACGTGAAGGTCGTGGCGCTCTGCGACTCAGATGCCGCCTCGCTCGAACGTGCGCGTCAACAAACCGGCGTTGCCATCACGTCCACACGGCACGAAGACATCGTGAAGCGCGAGGACGTTCACGCCGTCATCATTGCCACTCCGAACTTCACTCATGCGCCCATTGCGCTGGACGCCATCGCGCACGGCAAACACGTTTTGTGCGAGAAGCCGCTGGCGTTGAATCATGCCGATGCAAAGGCCATGGCTGATGCCGCTGAACGCGCCGGCGTGCGCCACATGACCGCGTTCACCTACCGTTTCGTGCCTGCAATGCGATACCTGGCA
This sequence comes from uncultured Verrucomicrobiota bacterium, assembly GCA_964389025.1. Taxonomy (GTDB): domain Bacteria; phylum Verrucomicrobiota; class Verrucomicrobiia; order Limisphaerales; family CAYMCQ01; genus CAYMCQ01. The sequence goes on along the minus strand of CAYMCQ010000029.1, from coordinate 27,471 downwards.
CATTTGACGAAGCGCGGTGATTTGGGCCAGCCGTATCACTTCCGTTCCTGCCGGTTGCAGGACTGGGGCACGCGCAATCTCGGCTGGCGGCAGGTCAAAAAACTCGCCGGCACTGGCGAACTCGGCGATATGCTCAGCCACCGTATTGACTTCGCGCAGCTGCTCGTCGGCCCGATGAAACGGCTCGTAGCGAACTTGAAGCAATGGCATCCCGTGCGCGGCGGCCAGCCGAATGATCTCGACGATTGGGCGGCGATCCTCGCGGACTTCCAAAATGGCGCGACGGGCGTGCTGGAAAGCAGCAAGCTCGCGAGCGGCCGCAATGAAAGCTGGCGCAGTCTCGATTACGTGGAGATCAACGGCAGCGAGCGCTCGTTCGTTTTCATCACGGGCGAATGGAACAAGCTCCAGATTGGCAAAGTCGGCGGACCGGGATTGGAAACCATCGAGATTCCGCGCGAGTTTTGGAAATCACCCGGCTCGCCTCGTGACGTGAACCAAGGTGATCCGCTCGTGACGTTTCGTTACGATCAGGCCTGGGAGTTTGTGGACGCGATCCGCAACGAGCGCCCGTGCGTTCCTGATTTTCACGACGGCGCGCGCGCGCAAGCGGTGATGGATGCCGCTGTGAAATCGGCGGAGGCGCGAGCGTGGGTGGAGGTGAACGACGCAAATCATTTATGAATAAAACATCTGTTGTCACAGGTGCCGGAAGCGGCGTCGGACGCGCAATCGTGCTGAAACTCGCGGAAGAAGGCTGGCGCGTGGCCATCGTCGGACGACGCGCGGAGGCGCTTCAGGAAACCAGCCGACTCGCCGGCGCTAACGCATCACACATCACGCACCACGTCTGCGACGTCGGCGATGCGGCGGCAGTTGCAGCAATGAGTAAGTGCATCCTTTCCGAGTCCGGCGAAGTTGAACTGCTCGTGAATGCCGCCGGCACGAATGCGACACGGCGATTGCTCGACGTTTTATCGCTGGATGATTACCACGCGATGATCGCCACCAATCTCAACGGCGCGTATTACTGTGTGCAGGCTTTCCTGCCTCAAATGCGCGCGCGCAAGAGCGGCACGATCATCAACATCATTTCGGACGCGGGCAAACAGGCGTCGCCCAAGGCGGGCCCGGGCTACGTGATGAGCAAGTTCGGCCTGGCCGGTCTGACGCAAAGCATCAACGCCGAGGAACGCGCCAACGGCATTCGCGCCTGCGGCATTTTTCCCGGCGACATTGACACGCCGCTGTTGAACAAGCGCCCGCAACCGCCCGATGCTGCCGCCCGCGCGAAGATGATGCGTGCCGAAGATGTGGCGGACTGCGTGATGTTGTGCATCAACCTTCCGCCGAACGTTATCGTCGAGGAGATGCTCGTGCGCCCGCGTTAGAATCATTGGATGCCGCGCCAGCGTCTTGGAGTGCGCCAGTCCTCTGGCGCTTTGGGATCTTTTGCCGGGCAATCGAGAGCGCCAGAGGACTGGCGCAGTCCAAAACCTCGCGGTCCTTCTGACGCTTTACTCGAAACTTCACTTGAGCGGCAGCACGCTCGCCAGCAGCAACGTCTCAAGCAGCCCGGCGAACGACATGACGAAAGCCAGCACCGTCCATGTGCGCAGAGTTTCGCGCTCCGTCATTCCGCTGAGCCGGCTGATCACCCAGAAGCCGCTATCGTTCATCCACGAAATTCCCAGCGCGCCGAAGCCGATGGCCAGAAAAAGATACATCGGATGATACGGCAGAGCCGCGCCGTGCGTGATGCCCACCATCATCGCCGCCGTCGTGAGCATTGAAACCGTGGCCGAGCCTTGCGCGAACTTCATCAGCACCGCGACCGCCCACGCGAGCAGAATCAAATTGATGTCGCGCCCCGTCGCAAAGTGGCGGATGGCCTCGCCCACGCCCGCGTGCTTGAGCATGAGTCCGAATGCGCCGCCCGCGCTGGTGATCAGGATGATGACGCCTGCCGTTTCCAGTGCCGGGCCCAGCAGCGCCCCCAGACTGGCGTGCGACAACTTGCGCTGCCGCACCACGAGCGTCATGGCCAGCAACGCGCCGATCAGCAGCGCGATGTTCCGGTTGCCGATGAATTCAATCAGGGCATACACTGAACCAAGAATTGCTTTGCCGCCAAACGCGGCGAGAAATGAAGCCGTTGAAATCAGGACGATCGGCAGCAACACCGGCAGCACGGAGGCGGCCAATGATGGCAGTTCGCATTCGGGCTTGCTCGTGATGCTTTGCAGTTCGGCGAGCGGCAGACCGGGCGTTTCCCGCAACGGCACGTCGCAGCGGCGGTTCAACCACTTCGCCACTTGCCAGCCAATCATCACCGGCGGAATGGACGCCAGCGCGCCCACGATGACCGACCAGCCGAGGTCCACCTTCAACGTCTCGGCCATGGCGAGCGGCCCCGGATGTGGCGCGACGAGCGAATGCGTCACCGCGCCCGCGCAACAAATCGCCAGCACGAAGAGCGTGTAGTCTTTGCCCGTGCGTAACCGCAGCGCCCGCGCCAGCGGAATGAGCAGCATGAAAAACGTGTCGAAGAAAATAGGCAGCCCCAGCAGGAATCCGCCCGTCACCAGTGCAAGCCCGGCGCGACGCTCGCCGAACACGGCGATGCAACGCCGCACGACCTTGTCCGCCGCGCCGCTTTCCATCACGCAGACGCCGATGATGGAAGCGAGCGCGATGACGATGCCGATTTTTCCGCACACCACGCCCAGTTCGGACGCCGTCACTTCCACGGCCTGAACCCAGTGACTTTTCTCCGGCTCACCCGGCAGAGTGCCGCGCGGCGCGAGAATACCGGCGAGAATCGCGACGCCGACCAACGCCAGAAATGCATGAACACGCAGCTTCGTGATGAGCACGATGATCGCGGCGACACAAATGCCGAGGATGGCGAAGGGCCAAAGATTGGAAGCGTCAGCAAGCGCGAACATTTAGTGCGTTCAGGATTGCTCGCGAGCTTACCGAAGGAGCGCACGACGGCAAATGCAAAATCCGTTTCCCGCTCGCCTTTTTTGGCAGGGCGGCGCTGCTGCGCCACCCAAAAATTTCGGGGACGCGCAGCAACGCATCCCTACCGCTCAATACCGGTAATGCTCCGGCTTGTAAGGCCCTTCAACCGGCACGCCGATGTAATCAGCCTGTTTCTTGGTGAGCTTGGTCAGTTTCACGCCGATTTTTTCCAGGTGCAGGCGCGCGACTTCTTCGTCGAGTTTCTTGGGCAGACGATAGACGCCGACTTTGTTCGAGTCTTTGTTTTTCCAGAGGTCGAGTTGCGCGAGGCATTGGTTGGTGAATGAGTTGGACATCACGAAGCTCGGATGGCCGGTGGCGCAGCCGAGGTTCACGAGACGGCCTTCGGCGAGCATGTAAATGCTGTTGCCGCCGGCGAATGTGTATTTGTCCACCTGCGGTTTGATGGTGAGTTTTTTCACGCCCCTGGCGGTGTTGAGCCGGTCAACCTGGATCTCGTTGTCGAAGTGGCCGATGTTGCAGACGATGGCCTGGTCTTTCATCTTCTCCATGTGTTCGAGCGTGATGATGTCGCAGTTGCCGGTGGTGGTAACGTAGATGTCCGCGTCGCCGAGCGTGTCTTCGAGGGTCGTGACCTGAAAACCTTCCATCGCGGCTTGCAATGCGTTGATGGGATCAATTTCCGTCACGATGACGCGCGCGCCAAACCCGCGCAATGAATGTGAGCAGCCTTTGCCGACGTCGCCGTAGCCGCAAACGACGGCGACTTTTCCGGCCACCATCACGTCGGTCGCGCGTTTGATGCCGTCGGCGAGCGATTCGCGGCAGCCGTAGAGGTTGTCGAACTTGGACTTGGTGACGGAGTCGTTGACGTTGATGGCGGGCACGAGAAGTTTTCCAGCCTCAAGCATTTGATAAAGACGATGAACGCCGGTGGTCGTTTCTTCGGAAACACCTTTCCAATCTTTCACGACAGCGTGCCAGAAACCGGGGCGCTCCTTAGCGACGCGCTTGAGCAAATCCTTGATGACCTGCTCCTCGTGGCTGGCGCTCTTGGTGTTGACCCAATCGCTGCCGTTCTCGAGTTCGTAGCCTTTGTGGATGAGCAGGGTGGCGTCGCCGCCGTCGTCCACGATGTGTTGCGGGCCTTTGTTGCCTGGAAACGTGAGCGCGTCGAGCGTGCAATCCCAATACTCTTCGAGCGTCTCGCCTTTCCACGCGAAAACCGGAATGCCCGCTTTCGCAATCGCGGCGGCGGCGTGGTCTTGCGTCGAAAAAATATTACAGCTTGCCCAACGAACATTCGCGCCGAGTTCGCCGAGCGTCTCGATGAGGATCGCGGTCTCGATGGTCATGTGCAACGAGCCGGTGACGCGCACGCCTTTGAGCGGCTTTTGTGTTCCGTATTTTTTGCGAATGGCCATGAGGCCAGGCATTTCGTGCTCGGAAACTTCGATGGTTTTGCGCCCCCACTCGGCGAGCGAGAGGTCGCGGACTTTGAAATCTTGCGCGGCCTTGCCGTTGCCGTTGGCGTTTTTAGCGGACGACTTTCCAATTTTCACGCGTGAAGGAGAGAGTTTGATCATAAGTTTCAAGTTTTCAGTTTTCAGTTTTCAGTTTCGGAGAAAGAGAAAGAGAACGAATCAATCCTTGCAGCATCGCTGAAAGCTCTTTCGTCCCTTGCACAAATTTTTCTGTTTCGTCCTTTTTCAATAATTCCAGTTTGAATGCGATGTAACATTGAGTTCGAAGCTCGGCAGCAGAACCTTTCGCGATTCGAAGAAAGCGAATGAAGTCCTGCCGACTGTCGCGCTCCGATCCTTCGGCAATGTTTGACGAAATGGAAACGGCTGCGCGCTGCATTTGATCTTTGAGCGCATACTGCTTTGATGACGCGACGGCGCGCGCCACATTGACTGCAAGCCGACAAGAGCGTTTCCATACTTCAAGTTCTTCAAACGATTGATAAGGCATAGGCGAAGTTTTCAGTTTCAAGTTTCAAGTTTTCAGGCCGGAACTGAAAACTGAACACTTGAAACTTGAAACTCATCCGAGCGCCTTTTTGAGCGCGGCGATTTTATCCGTGGCCTCCCAAGTGAGCGCTTTGTCGCTCTTGCCGAAGTGTCCGTAGTTCGTCGTCTTGGAATAAATCGGGCGACGCAAGTTCAGTTGATCAATGATGTCGGCTGGTTGAAAGCTGAACACGCGGTTGACGGCGCGGACGATTTTGCTGTCGGCGACAGTGTTCGTGCCGAATGTTTCGACGTGGACGCTGACGGGATCAGGATGGCCGATGGCGTAGGCGAATTGCAGTTCGCAGCGCGTGGCGAGCCCGGCGGCCACGATGTTCTTCGCGACCCAGCGTCCCATGTAGGCGGCGCTGCGGTCAACCTTCGTCGGGTCTTTGCCGGAGAACGCCCCGCCGCCGTGACGACCCATGCCGCCGTAGGTGTCCACAATGATCTTGCGCCCGGTCAAGCCGGTGTCGCCTTGCGGCCCGCCTGTGACGAAACGTCCGGTCGGGTTGATGAGAAATTCCGTTTTCTTCGTGAGCAACTTCGCCGGCAAAACTTTCTTGATGATCTTCTCGATGCAGAATTTTTCGATCTCGCGATGCTCGACATCCGCGCTGTGCTGCGTGGAGATGACGACGTTGGAGATTCCAACCGGCTTGTCGTTTTCATAGACCACCGAGACCTGCGACTTCGCATCGGGACGCAGCCACGCCGGGCCACCGTTCTTGCGGATGCGGGTAAGCTCTTTGCCGAGCCGGTGCGCGAACATGATCGGCGCAGGCATGAGTTCGCGGGTTTCGTTGCAGGCGTAGCCGAACATCAAACCCTGGTCGCCGGCGCCTTGCTTCGCGGTTTTTTTGCCCTTGGCTTTCGCAGCATCCACGCCCTGCTTGATGTCGGGCGATTGCTGCGTGACGATGACATTCACAAAAACTTTGTCAGCATGGAACACGTCGTCGTCGTTGACGTAGCCGATTTCGCGGATGGCGTCGCGCGCGATCTTCACAAAATCGAGTTTCGCCTTGGTCGTGATCTCGCCGCCGATGATGGCGATGTTCGACTTCACATAGGTTTCGCAGGCGACGCGGCTGAACTTGTCCTGCGCAAGACAGGCGTCCAGCACGGCGTCGGAAATGGTATCGGCGACTTTGTCGGGATGTCCCTCGCCGACGGACTCTGAAGAAAAGATGTAACGGTTGCTCATGTATTATGCGTTGTTGCTGTGGTTAAAATGTCATATTGACGTATCAGGATAAGATGATATATCAGGACAGCATTGCGTCAACAAGTTTTCTGGAACTTTTTATTGCATGTCCTCGACATTGAAATCATTGCGCGCGCTGTCGGATCAAACCCGGCTGCGCATCACGGCGTTGATGGAGCGCGACGAACTTTCCGTCAACGAGTTGCAGGAGATCACGCGCATGGGGCAGTCGCGCATCTCGACACACCTCGGCTTGCTTCAGGATTCCGGCCTCGTCCAATCGCGGCGCGAGGGCAAGCGGACTTTCTACAAACTCAATTCCCACGCAGACAACGTCGCCAAAGAATTCATCCAACTCGCGATTCGCGGCGCGAAGGAATTGCCGGAATACGCCAGCGACCAGATCAATCTCAAACGCATCCTCAATCGCCGACGAGAACAGGCACAGGTTTATTTCAATCAAGTTGCCGGAAGATTTGACCGCAGTTACGGACCGGGACGTTCGTGGCAGGCGTTCGGACATTTGCTGCTGCGCATCATTCCGAGTTTGACGATTGCAGATTTGGGAGCGGGCGAAGGTCTGTTGAGCGAGCTGCTCGCGCGTCGCGCAAAGAAAGTCATCGCCGTGGACAATTCGGAAAAAATCATCGCGTTCGGCGCGGCCAAGGCGAAGAAGAATGGGTTGAAGAATCTGGAATTCCGTCTCGGCGATTTGCAGAACCCGCCGATTGACGCGCACAGCGTTGACCTCGTGATCTTGAGCCAGGCGTTGCATCACGCCGAAGAACCGGTCAAGACGATCCAGGCCGCGCACAAGATTCTCAAACCGAGCGGACAAATCATGATTCTCGATTTGCTGAAACATAATTTCGAAAAGGCCCGCGAGCTTTACGGCGACCGATGGCTTGGTTTTGCCGAGAGTGATTTGCACCGATGGCTCGAAGACGCTGGTTTCAAAAAAATTGAGATCAGCGTCGTCGCGCGCGAGGAGAATCCGCCACACTTTCAGACGATTCTGGCCGGCGCGGAACGATAACCACATCTTGGTGTTACAATTCCAGGTGACAACGCCGACAGAAAATCAAATCGCGATGCCAGCCCGCCCTTCCGTTTGGCAGAGAATCCTCATCGGGAAAAATCCGAAGCGCACGCTGGTTCGCATGGCGATTCTTGTCGTGGTTTCACTCGTCGTCTTTGGTTTCATCCTTATGCCGGTAAGGATTTCCGGCATCAGCATGGAGCCGACGTATCACGACCGCAGTTTTAATTTTGTGAACCGCCTTGCGTTCGCGCGCGCCCACCCGCAGCGCGGCGATGTGGTGGCGCTCCGGTTCTCGGAGTTGCGCGTGCGCCCCGTTTACATGAAACGCATCATCGCCCTGCCCGGCGAAACGATCGAGATACGCGACGGGATTGTTTTCATTGACGACGAACCGTTGGCCGAGCCTTATGTGAAAAACCGCGCGCCGTGGCAGATTCCAGCGCGCACGCTGGCCGACAACGAATATTTTGTCATCGGCGACAATCGAGGGATGGCGTCGTCAGGTCATTATTTCGGCGTGAAAGATTCAAAACAAATTTTAGGAAGGGTGCTCTGGTGAAATATTTCAAATTGTGTGTTGCCATCGCAGTGCTTGCGCTGCTCGGGTTTTTGATTTGGCGGCATTATTTTCCGAACAACGAAAAGCTCATTCGCAAAATGCTTTCGAATCTGGAGCAGGACATCAGCCGTCCCCAAAGTGGAAAATCGTGGTCTGAGTTGGCCGCTGCAAACTCAATCGCGAGTTATTTCACGCCGACCGCTGAGATTGAAGCGGACATTCCCGAGCGCGGCCACTTGTCTATCAGTGGCCGACCGGAAATCGTGCGCTTCATCGCGGCGACGAGGGTTGATCCATTCGCCAGCGGCGTGAAGGTGGAATTCAAGGATGTTGTCGTGAGGATTGATGCGAACAAAGAAGGCGCCACCGCTGAACTCACGGCAAGGGTGAGCCAGGCCGGGCAGCGCGATTACGGCATCAATGACGTGCGGCTCTCGTTGAGCAAATACAACGGAGATTGGCGGATTGCAAAAGCGGAGACGGTCAAAGCGTTCAAATAAGCTGCGATCTCCCGCAAGGTTTTGGAGTGCGCCAGTCCTCTGGCGCTTTTTTGCCTGACTCCGACGTTCCCAAAGCGGCAGAGGACTGCGAGTCCAAGACGCAAGCGCGACAGGAAGCACGTCTATTTCTTCAAAACAGCTTTCACCCACGCCTGATTGTCCAGATACCACTTCACTGTTTCGCAAATTCCCGTCTCGAACGTGTGCGCGGGCGTCCAGCCGAGTTCGTTCTGGATTTTTGTCGCGTCAATCGCGTAGCGGCGGTCGTGGCCGGGACGGTCTTTGATGAACGTGATGAGCTTTCGTGAGTTGCCACTGGTTTTGGGCGCGAACTCGTCAATCAGATCGCAGATCAATTCCACGATCTTGATGTTCGGCCATTCATTGTGGCCGCCGATGTTGTAAGTCTCGCCAAGCTTTCCGCGCGTCAGCACCGCCCACAACGCTTCGCAATGGTCGCGCACATAAAGCCAGTCGCGCACATTCATGCCGTCGCCATAGACGGGAACCGGCTTTCGCGCCAGCACGCTTTGGATGACGACTGGAATGAGCTTCTCGGGAAATTGATACGGCCCGTAGTTGTTCGAGCAATTCGTGATGACCGTCGGCAAGCCGTAGGTGTGATGATACGCACGCACGAGCATGTCGCTGGAGGCTTTGCTCGCGGAGTAAGGCGAGTTCGGCGCGTAGGGAGTCGTCTCCAGAAAAAATCCGGTCGCGCCGAGACTGCCATAGACTTCGTCCGTGGAAACGTGGTGGAAGCGAAAGGCGTGAGGCGCGGGGCGTGAGGCGTTAGGCAGCCAGCAGGCGCGGCAGGCTTCGAGCAGATTGAAAGTTCCGACGATGTTTGTCTGGATGAAATCCGCCGGCCCGGAAATTGAGCGGTCAACGTGCGATTCAGCCGCCAAGTGCATGACGTGGGTGATCTCGCGTTTCCGCAACACGTCGAGCACTGCGAGCTTGTCTCGCAAATCCACTTTCTCGAAAGCGTATTTTGGATGTTTCGCGACAGCAGCGAGACTTTCCAAATGCCCCGCGTAAGTCAGGCAATCAAGGTTGATCAATTTTTTGATTTGCGGCTCGCCAATGACGCGATGAATCACGTTCGAGCCGATGAATCCCGCGCCGCCTGTGATGAGTAGGTTCAAGGTTTAAATTTTAAGGTTCAAAGTTATTCCGGTTTCCAGTTTTGCAAGGAATCTTCCAGTGCCTCCTCGACCGGACGGATTTTCACACCAGCTCTCAAGAGCTTCGTCACGTCCAACACGCAATTCGAGCGCGGAGTTCTGGCGGCGAGCTTGTAAAACTCCTCGTCGCTGGCCCAAAATTCAAATCGCCTCTTCGGTTTCAAAATCTTTTCGATCAACTCAACAACGTGCCGCGTCGTGACGTAGCCGGGATTCGTGACGTTGTAAATTCCGAATGGGGCGCGCTTCTCCCAAAGGTCAAGGCACCCACGCACGAAATCGTCGCGGCGTGAAATGGAGTTCACGTTGTCATAAACTTTTGGGTAACGCTGGATTTTGCTCAGGTAATTCCGCGCGTTGTCGAATTCATCGAACGGAATCCGCAGCCGCCAGATGTAATTTGTTCCGACTCCGGAAATCACTTCTTCAGCAAGCGCCTTGCTGCCGCTGTAAAAACTGACGGGCGGATTTCGGAATGTGAAATTCGGCTCGTCAGTTTCGGTGAAGCCGCGAATCGCTTTCGGATTTTTCTCGATCAGCTTCCGCAACGCCGGCTTCGTCAGGTCTTTTTCTACGCGCGTCTTTTTGCCTTCGACGATTTTCGCGCCACTGAATATACAGCCAGACGAGACATGTCCCCACGGCGTTTTCGTGACGAGGCAAGCTTGAGCGATGGTCTGCGGCAGCAGCGTGTTGCCCGCGAGCGTCTCGGCTTTGTGTTCTTCGCAGGCGTCCACATTTGGTTTGCCCGTGTAGCCTGCGGCGTTGATGACGAAACTTGGCTTGGTCTGCTGCAAAACTTCGAGCAGCGTTTCAAAGCGCGTGTAGTCCAGTTCGCTGCGCGAGAGCGGAAGGAATTTTTTCCCGCGCCGCCGCAATTCGCGCGCGAACGCCTGGCCGATGTAACCGGTCGCGCCAAGAAGAAGAATCATATTTTTTGGAACCGCGGATTTCGCGGATTGAATATTTTATCGCCGGACGTTTCCGTCAGAATCAGTCGCTTCCATTCGAGCGATCTGCCGCCGAAGTTGATGATCAAACCAACTGGCAATTGCGTGATCTTGAGATAATTGATCATTTGCGCTTCTTCGAGCGCTCCAATTTCGCGAATGGCCTTCAAATCAACCACAGCCTTACCTTCCACAATCAAATCAGGAATATAGGGATGCCGAAGTGTGATTCCCTTGTAAACGATACGATGCGGCTTCTGACGAACGAATTGAATCTTCGCAAGCTGCAACTCAAGCTCAATCGCTTCCTGGTAAATCGCCTCCAGAAAACCGCAGCCCAGTTCCTTGTGAACTTCCATCGCCACGCCAATGATTTTCCCGGTCAGTTCTTTATGAAGCAATTCCATAATCCGCGTAATCCGTGGTTACATTTTGCGCTTCGCTTCGGCGACGACGCGTTGAAGGTAGTCGCGGTATTCGCAATTCGGCATCGCCGCCGTCAGCTTTTGGAAATTCTCGAGCGAAAGAAACTTTTGCCGGAACGCGGCTTCTTCGGGACAGCCGATCTTGATTCCCTGCCGCGTTTCAATCGTTTGAACGTAGGCGCTCGCGTCGTGCAGGCTGCTGCTCGTGCCGGCGTCCAGCCACGCGAAGCCGCGATTCAGGAGATGCACGCGCAACTGTCCTCGTTTGAGATATTCCACGTTCACGTCGGTGATTTCCAATTCGCCGCGTGCGGACGGCTTCAAGTTTTTTGTGATGCTCACAACGTTGCTGTCATAAAGATAAAGCCCCGGCACGGCGTGATTGCTTTTGGGCTGCCTCGGTTTTTCCTCGATGGAAATCGCCCGGCCATCGCCATCGAACTCGACGACACCGTAGCGTTCAGGGTCGTGAACGTGATACCCAAAAATCGTCGCGCCGGTTTTAAATTCTGTGAACGCGCGCTGAAAAGATTCGCCGCCGTAGAAAATGTTGTCACCGAGAATCAGCGTGACGGCATCTTTGCCGATGAAACTTTCCGCGATCACAAATGCCTGCGCGATGCCGCCGGGCTTGGGCTGCTCGCGATATTCAATTGAGATGCCCCACGATTTTCCGTCGCCGAGCAGTTGCTTGAAGCGCGGCAAGTCGTGGGGCGTCGAGATGAGGCAGATTTCGCGGATGCCGTTTTCGATGAGCGTGGTCAGCGGATAATAGACCATCGGTTTGTCATAGACCGGCTGGAGCTGTTTGCTGGCGACGAGGGTCAGCGGGAACAGCCGCGAGCCAGCGCCACCGGCGAGAATGATGCCTTTCATCGGACGAAAGTTTATGGACGCGCGGCGGAAATGCAAAGCCGAACAAAAGCACCAAATTTCAAGCTCCAACATCCAGAGAAACACCAAGCGCCAAGCTCCAAACCGACCGATGGATGTTTGTTTGGAGTTTGGTGTTTGGAGCTTCTCTGGTGCTTGGATGTTGGAGCTTGGAGCTTGGAGCATGGAGCTTGGAACTTTCGCAACGCGTTCTTGTCTCGCGCTGATTTTTTTGTGAACGTCTCCCGCAATGAAGCTCAAGCCCTTCAAAGCCGTCCCGCTGTTCGTCGCGCTTGGCGTCATCGCGGTCGTTTGTGCCGTCCGGCTGCTGAAAATCCCTGCCATTGAGGAACTCGAAGCCAAAACTTACGATTGGCGCGTGCGGCAGACGCCCGGTTTTCGCGCGCCCATCGCGACGAATCTCGGTTTCGTTTTCATCCAGGACAAAACCATCAAGGCGGTCAACGACGGCTCGCTCGGTTACAGCTTCGGGCTGAAATGGCCGAGGCAAATTTATGGCCGCGCCGTCCGCGAACTTTCTGCGCAAGGCGCGAAGGCTGTCGGCTTCGACATTCTGTTCGGCGAGTTGCGGCCCGACCATGCTGCGACGCTTGTGAACACGAACCAGTTTCCCGGCGTTCTGGATTTTCTGGCGCGATTGCACCCGAATGAGCCGGTGACTTTCGCAGATGAGATCGCCGCCGTGGAGTCCGATGACTTTTTCGCGTGGCAATTGCAAAATTCCAGCCGGGTAATCCTGGCCGCTGAAAAAAACGTCCTCCCGCACGATCTGTTTCGCACCAACGCGCTCGCCATCGCCGACATTTCCACCGACCAGGATTCCGACGGCGTGTTGCGCCGCGCGAGGGCGTTCAGCTTCTACCGCAAATGGAACCGCGCCTTCGAGCAGCTCGCCCGGCAACTCGACCTCGATCTGCCGAACGCCGAAGTGCAGCACGACCGGATCATTTTGCGGACGCCGGACAGCCAGATCGCCACCGTGGCGCTCGACAAGGACGGCAATTTCGACCTCGCCGATTTCGTCGGCGATAAAATTCCAGCGGGCTGGAAACGCCACGACAAACCGTTCACGCTCGAACGCGTCTGGCACATGGGCATCGTCCTCGCAGCGCAGGAATTGAAACTCGATCTGGCAAACGCGGAAGTTGATCTGTCCGGCGGAAAAATCATTTTGCGTGGCGAGGGCGGCGTTCAACGGACGATTCCCGTGGACGCCGGCGGATATTTTTACGTGGACTGGGGATTGCGCGCGAGCGAAGAGCGTTTTTTCTCCCAACCCTTCGAGCTTTTGCTTGCGAACGACAACTCGCGGCTTAATGGCGAGATCCCCAAATCACCGTGGAAAAATAAAATCGTCATCGTCGGCTCCATCGCCACCGGCAACGAGCTGACCGACCGTGGCGCGACGCCGCTGGAAAAAAACACCGCGCTCGTCAGCAAACATTGGAACGTGGCCAACTCCGTCATCACCGGGCGCTTCATCCGCCGCACGTCGCCCGCAATGGATATGGCGCTGATATTTTTTCTCGGCGCGGTCACTGCGATGCTCGCATGGCAACTGCGCGCGCTTTCGTCGCTGTGCGGCGTGCTGGTTCTCGCCGGGATTTACGTCGTTGCGTGCGCCTACCTTTTCGTGCTGTGGCGGCTCTGGCTGCCCATAGTCCTGCCGGTCGCCGGTGCAATGCTCGTGATGCACGCGCTCATCGTGACGTGGCGTGTCGTGTTCGAGCAGGCGGAAAAGCGGCACATAAAAGCCATTTTCTCGAAAGTCGTTTCGCCGAACATAGTCTCTGAACTTCTCGGCGCGGAAAAACTTTCACTCGGCGGCGCGCGGTTCGAATTAACCGTCCTGTTTGCAGATATTCGTGGGTTCACGCAATTGACCGACGCCAGCCGCGACCGCGCCGAAGCCTACATAAAGGCGCAAAACCTTCGCGGAGCGGCTGCCGACGCTGTCCACGAGGAGCAGGCCCGGGAAACGCTGGCCACAGTCAATCTTTACCTCGGGCTTGTGGGCGACATCGTCATTAAGCACAACGGCACGCTCGACAAATACATCGGGGACTGCGTGATGGCATTTTGGGGTGCGCCCGCGCCCGATCCGACCCACGCTATGTCCGCAGTCAAGGCGGCGATCGAAGCACAACGCGCCATCCATGAATTGAACGTGCAGCGCGTGAAGCAAAATGAATTGCTTGAAATAGAAAACAAACAGCGTGCGGCCTCGGGTTTGCCGCTCCTGCCGCTGCTGCCGGTTCTTCAGCTTGGCAGCGGCATCAACACCGGTGTTGTGACCGCCGGGTTGATGGGCTCTGAAGAGCAGATTCGCAACTACACCGTCTTTGGCCGCGACGTAAATCTTGCCAGCCGGCTTGAAGGTGTCTCGGGAAGCGGCCGCATCGTCATTAGCGACGCGACTTACCAGGAAGTTTATCGCGAAGACCAAAAACTTGCCGTCTCCTGCGTTCCGCTTGAGCCTGTGACCGTCAAAGGAATCCGCGACGCCGTGAAAATCTACGAAGTGCCGTGGCGCGAAGACGCCGCGCCGACCGACGTGACGATGTTCATCACGCGGAAACAACCGACGGCGAAGGAGTGAATTTGTAAACCAGCAAAACAAGAAAGGCCGTCAGTCATAACGGTTTCCATTTCCGAAGGCGCCGTTGACACACGCCTCTATCTCACGTCAAATCTCTGCGCCGGTCATGAACAACTCCATGAGCGAATTCGTCGAGCACCTCCCCATCGTGGACGTGCATGAGCATCATTTGCCGGAGGTCATCCTTCAGCGCGAGGTCAACCTGCTGCAATTGTTCCAGCAGAGCTACGACGGCTGGACGCAGGCGCGACCCTATTGCCTGCCGTCCGAATCACGCGCCGCCGATCCCATGCTCGCTGCGGCCGGCCCAACGACGTGGGAAGCGCTCGCGCCGTTTGTGGAAGGCAGCGGCTCGAATTCCTTCGTCCGCAATCTCGTCCGCGCCGTCGTGGAACTGCATGGCAGTGGCGAACCCGAGATCACGCGCGACAACTGGCAGGCGCTCGACGCCGCCGTGCGCGCGGCTCATCGCCGTCCCGACTGGCGCCAGGAAATCCTGAAGCGCGCGGGCATCACGACAGTCATCACGGATGCCTACAACGATCCGCTGCTCGATCCCCGACCCGCGCTCGGGGCGAATTACCGTTCCGTGATGCGCACCAACTCACTCGCCCTCGGCTGGCATCCCGACTCGCGCGATCACAACGGCAACAGCGCGCACGAGTTGTTGAAGCGCGTCGGCCTGGGCGCGGGTTCGTTCGATGAATATCTCGCCAGTTTGGAAAAACTCGTGGCTGGCATGGCGTCGCGCGGTCAGGTCGCGCTCAAGAACGCGCTCGCTTACGACCGAGACGTGAATTTCGACGAGCCGGACGAACGGCTGGCCCGCGCCGCGTGGGGCAAGGCCGCGCCATCACCGGCCGAGCGGAAAGCATTCGGAGATTTTGTCGTGGATCATTTGTGCCAGGTGGCTGCGGCGCGCGACTTGCCGGTGCAAATGCATCTCGGCACAGGGATTATCCGCGGATCGCACCCGCTCGGTGTCGCCGGGTTGATTGAGCGGCACCCGCGCACGCGCTTTCTGTTAATGCATCTTGCGTATCCGTGGAGCCGCGACCTGCTGGGGATGGCGTTCGTCTATCGCAACATCTGGCTCGATCTCACGTGGTCGTTCCTGCTAAGTCCGTCGCACTTCAAGCTGGCGCTGCACGAAGCAATCGAAGTGTTGCCCGATGAATCCCGCATGATGCTCGGCGGCGACAACTGGCACGTCGAGGAAACTTACGGCGCGATGAGGACGGCGCGCCGGCTGATTGCCGAAGTGCTGGATGAAAAGCTCTCAAGCGTATATTTCAGTCGCGCCGCAGCCGAGCGCCTCGCGCAGCGGATGCTGCACGACAACGCCCGCAATTTTTTCCGGCTTGGTTGACGCTTATTTAGAACGGTTTAAAAAATTCTGTGGCCGAAGATTTATCATTGTGTTCTCCCTCACCCCGGCCCTCTCCCGCTGGGAGAGGGAGAATCGTTCACCGTCACATCCCGCCCAGGCGGACGGCTGGATTTGCGGGTCAACATCGGAAAAACCAGAGCGCGCCTGCGGTGTTCCCTCTCCCAGCGGGAGAGGGTTAGAGTGAGGGAGAGTGATTCGCGCTGACCAGTGGCTACGGTTTAATTTAAACCGCTCTAAGACCACGCCTATAACGATGCCGTCTTGTTTAGCTACCAGCCCGCAGCCTTGCCGCCAACGCGCGGGTCCGCCGCGCCGAGAAATTTTTTGCGGTCGGGACTGCGCGCCACGATCTGGCTCACGCCGACTCCGGCGGGAGTCATCTCCCCAAGTTTGTGGCCGCGTCCGGCAAGCGCAGATTTCATTTCAGCCGGCAGCGTTTCCTCGACCATCAGCGTGTTCGGCGACCACTGATGATGCACACGCGGCAAGGCGAGCGACTCGGCGGGCGACATTCCAAGGTCGAGCATGTTCACGAGATGAAAAATCACTTGCGAAACAATTTTCGGCCCGCCTGCCGCGCCGACGGCGATGATCGGCTCGCCATTCTTCAAAACAATCGTCGGACTCATGTTCGAGATCGGGCGTTTGCCCGGCGCGATGGCGTTGGCCTCGCCGGTGATCAAGCCAAAAGCGTTTCGCACGCCCGGCTGCGCCGCGAAATCGTCCATTTCGTTGTTCATCACCACGCCTGTGCCGGGAATCACAACTTTCGAGCCGAACGACGTGTTGACCGTCGCCGTGATCGCCACCCAGTTTCCATCCGCGTCCGCCACGGAGAAATGCGTCGTGTGTTTTTTGCCAAAAAAATCTTCCGCCGCGTCTGGCGGCATTCCGTGCGTCGGCACATCAACGTCCTTGTCCACACTGATTTTCTTCGCGAGTTGCGCCGCGTATTGTTTGTCCATCAATCCGCGCGGGACTTTCGCGAACGCCGGGTCGCCCGCCCAGAACGCGCGGTCGGCGAACGTCAGCTTCAATGCCCCGGCCACGATGTGCAGAAACGCTGCGCGGTCGTCGCGATATTTTTTCAGACCGAAATTTTCCAGCACGTTCAAAGTCTCGACGACTTGCAGTCCGCCCGAACTCGGCGGCGGCACGGTCACGATTTTATAGCCGCGATACGTCGTGGTGATCGGCTCGCGCACTTGGATTTTGTAATTCCGAAAATCCGCAGCGGTCATCAGCCCGCCGTTCGCCTTCATCCAGCGTTCCGCCGCCGCCGCAAACTCGCCGCGATAAAACCAGTCGCTCCCCTGCTCCGCTATTTTCCGGTAAGTTTTGGCAAGGTCAGCTTGTTTCAGAACATCGCCCTTTTCAAAAATCTTGCCGTCGCTCTTGAAAAAAATCGCGCCCGATGAATCGAACTTCGCGAGGTCGGTTTCGGTGGCTTTCAACCGCGCCGCGTAAGTTGCGCTGATCTCATAACCGTCCTCCGCCACTTTCGCCGCAGGCAAAACCAGTTCGCTGAATTTTTTCTTCCCGAAATGTTTCGCCGCGTATTCGTAAGCCGCGAGCGCGCCCGGAACTCCACTAGCCAGCGCTCCGGTCTGGCTCAACTCCGGTCTGGCAACGCCGTCGCGGATAAACATATCGCGCGTCGCCGCGCCCGGAGCCATTTCGCGCCCGTCAATCACGGTGAATTTTCCCTTCGCAGTCCGGATCAAAATGAAACAACCGCCGCCAATGCCGGAGTTGTGTCCGTTCACCACGCCGAGCATCAATCCGACCGCCACAGCCGCGTCCACCGCGTTTCCGCCGTCCTTCAAAATTTTCACGCCGATGTCCGTGGCAATCGCATCCACGCTCGCAACCATGCCATGTTCGGCGACGGCATTTTCAGCGGAGAATTCTTGTTGCGAGAGAATGGGAGTCGCAGCGAGAACAAGGGCGAGGCTCGTAGTCAGGAATTTCATGTCGCCGGATTAAACACCAAAAAACAAACACCAAACATCAAAAAACTTTCAAACACCAATTCACGAAAGCCGGGCGTGAGCCTGAGATTTTTTTTGAAGCTCGGTGTTTATTTGGTGTTTGGTTTTTGGCGGTTGGTGTTTTATACCTTCGCGCTCATGAAAAAAATCAAAGTCGCGCAATTTGGCCTCGGCCCCATCGGCGTCGAATCCCTCAAGCTTGCCGCGCAAAAACCGTGGATTGAAATCGTCGGCGCGGTGGACATTGACCCGGCGAAAATCGGCAAAGACCTTGGAGAATTCAGCCAAATCCAAAATCTGCGCGGCCAGACGATTTGCAAATCGCTGGACGACTTGCTCGCGCGCGCAAAGCCGGACGTGATTTTGCACACGACCGTTTCCAAATTCAAAGCTGCGTTCGATCAAATCGAGCCGATGGCGCGGAGCGGCATCAGCGTCGTGTCGTCTTGCGAGGAATTGATTTTTCCGCAACTGCTCCAGCCCGCGCTCGCGGCGCAGCTCGACAAAATCTGCAAAGAGTCGAACGCGCGCGTCGTTGCTACCGGCGTGAATCCCGGCTTCGTGATGGACGTTTTGCCCGTGTGTTTGACCGGCGTTTGCCGCGACGTTCGCGCCATCCACATCCAGCGTGTCGTCAACGCCGCGACGCGCCGGGAGCCGTTGCAAAGAAAAATCGGCAGCGGTCTGGCGCCCGCCGAGTTCGAAAAAAAATTTGCCGAAGGCCGCGCAGGCCATGCCGGTTTGAAGGAATCCCTGGCACTCATCGCGCATTGCATGAGATGGGAGGCAAAGGATATTTCCGAGACGTGCAAAGCCGTCGTCGCCGACCACGACATCAAAACAAAATTTCTGGAAGTGAAAACCGGCCAGACTTGCGGCCTGCATCAGCACGCCGAGTCCCGCCTCGGCGGGATGAACGGCAACGTCGCGCTTACCCTTGATTTGAAAATGTATCTCGACGCGCCGAACCCCCACGACGCCGCGCAAATACAAGGTGAGCCGTCGCTCAACATGCGGATTGACGGCGGCGTTGCTGGTGATCAAGCGACCGTCGCCGCACTTGTCAACACCGCGGCGCGCGTCGGCGATGCGAAGGCGGGTCTGTTGTTGATGACTGACCTGTCCGTGCCGCGGTGGACGTAGATTTTGTGGCGCAGGTTTCCAACCCGCTGGATGCTCGATGTTTTTCTCTTTCTCCCGCTTTGCGCGTTCGCGCCTTTGCGTTAGACTGCCGGCGTGAAAGCTTTCCAACTGATTGCCAACGGCGCGCCGGGAAAATTTGAACTGCGCGATTTGCCCGAACCCAAACCCGCGCCCGATGAAGCCGTCGTCCAGGTCCAGGCGTGTGGCTTGAATCATCTCGATCTCTGGCTCGAAGAAGCCGGCCTGCCGATTCCAATCAAACTTCCGCGCACGCCGGGCGGTGAAATTGCGGGAAAAATTCTCGAAGCTGGCAGCGACGTAAAAAATTGGAAGCCCGGTGATGAAGTCGCCGTGCAATCAAACATCTTCTGCGGCGAATGTGAATTCTGCCGGCGCGGCGAGGATTCATCATGTCTGCGCAGCGAACTTCTTGGTGTCAACCGCGATGGCGGCTTTGCAGAAAAAGCCCTCGTCCCGGAGCGCGCACTCGTGCGATTGCCACGTGGCGTCCCGTTCGGAACCGCAGCCGCGCTGACTTTGGCTGGCAGCACCGCAATGCACATGCTCACAGACCGCGCGCAAGTTCACGAAGGCGACTGGGTGCTCGTCATCGGCGGCGCAAGCGGCGTCGGCTCGGCGGCAATTCAAATCGCCAAACAACTCGGCGCGCGCGTCATCACCACCGCTTCTTCGCCTGCAAAACAAGCTCTCGCCAAAAATCTTGGCGCGGATTTCGTCGTTGATTCCAACGATGCGAACTGGCCCGCCGAAATCCGCAAACTCACGAACAAGCGCGGCGTGGATTTGGTGATCGAGCACGTCGGCGGGGAAGTTTTGCTGAAATGTTTCGAATGTCTGGCGCGCAACGGAGCGATTGTGACTTGCGGCGCGACCATCGGGCGCGAAGTGACGCTCAGTCTCTGGCCGCTGTTCGCGAAGCAACAACGGCTCGTCGGCAGCTACGGACGAAACCGCGCTGACCTCGAGAAAACTTTGGACTGGGCTGCGGCTGGAAAGTTGAAACCGGTGATTGATTCGACATACCCGTTGACCGAAACCGAAAAAGCTTTTGCAGCGCTTCGAGGACGGAAAGTTTTGGGCAAAGTCCTCGTAGAACCGTTCGAGCCAGTTTCCGAATCGGATTGAAGGGTGGCACGCGCGTCTCGCGCGTCAAATTCGGCGTCCCGCCGAATTTCGTCGTGAGATACGTTGGTCGTCAGTTGTTGATCGCCGGAAATGCCTGAACCAGCCGACGGTTTCCGGCGGGACGCCGGAAACGACAGGCGAGACGCCTGTGCCACCCCAAAAAAGTTCTTGCCAAGAATCACTTTGTAATACAAAGTCTGCCCATGCAACCGAATTGGGCGGCTGAAAACCTGCAAGTCATCCGAACTTTAATGGAGCGCTCGGCGCTTTACCGCCGCGCACTCGCGCCGATTGCAACGTTCCTCGGCGTCATCGGCATCGTTGCGGCCCTCGTCGGCTGGACAATGAAAATTGAAAGTGTTGGAGCATTTTCAATCTATTGGATGGCAGTCAGTCTGGTTGGAATCGCCGGGGCGTTTGTCCTTGTGCGCCGGCAAGCGCTCAAGCACGAAGAAAAATTTTGGTCACCGCCGACTCGCAGAATCGCGCAGGCGATTATTCCACCATTGTTCGTGGGACTGGTCTTGGGCGTCGTCGTCGGGGTAACGTTTCAAGGAAGTGATCAGGCGGCTTCGTTCTGTTTGGTGATCATTTGGACAATTTTGTATGGGCTGGCTTTGCATTCGGCAGGGTTTTTCATGCAACGTGGCATTCGGCTTTTCGGATGGGGATTTCTATTGGCAGGCTTGGCAATTGTTGGCATGGATGCTTTGGACGAGAAAGTGCAAAATTTCTCTCCGCATTGGTTGATGGGTGCGATTTTTGGCGGCGCGCACTTGGCTTACGGCATTTACCTTTACTTCACCGAGAAAGGGAAGAATGCGGCGTGAACCCGGAACTTTTTCTTCAGCTCGACCGTGTGATCCACGAGAAGGGCAGGCTGGCGATCATGGCCGCGCTCGCCGCCTCGCCGGAGCTTTCGTTCACCGAACTGCGCGACACGCTCAATATGACCGACGGAAATCTGACATCGCACATGCGCACGTTGCAGGAGGAAGGCTTTGTGTCCGTCTCGAAGTCATATCAAAACAATCGTCCACTCACCACTTGCTCGCTGACTGCCGCTGGCCGAAAAGCGTTTGCGAACTACATCACGTTGCTGGAACAGATAGTTCAGCAAAACAAGGATAGTTAAAAATACTTTGAACGAACTTGAACCACTACAGTCTCAAGCTTTGTAATACAAAGTTAGTATGAAAATCATTCGAGCAGAACATTTGGGGATGTGTTTCGGGGTGCGCGACGCCATTGCGCTTGCCATTTCTCAAGCTGCGACTGAACCCGTCACGATTCTTGGCGAACTTGTCCACAACGAAACTGTGCTGGCTGAACTTCGCGCCAAAGGAATCCACGTCGAAGCCGAAGCTGCGCGGGTCGCCACGAAAAACGCAATCATCACGGCGCATGGTGCGTCAGAGAAGCGTAAAAATTTAGCGCGCGAACACGGACTGAATCTTCTCGAAGCAACGTGTCCGCTCGTTCACGTCGCGCATCGCGCGGTCGAGAAGCTGGTTCACGACTGTTTTCATCCCATCATCATCGGCAAGCGCGACCACGCTGAAGTTCGCGGGCTGACGGAAGATTTGCGGGAGTTCGACGTTGTTTTGAGTGAAACGGACGTGCTGATGTTGAAAGAGCGCCCGCGATTTGGCATCGCAGCGCAAACGACTCAGCCGATTGAAAAGGTTCGCGCACTGGTTCAACTCATCCGACAGAGATTTCCAAATTCTGAAGTCCGTTTCATTGACACCGTTTGCCAGCCGACGAAGCAGCGTCAAAGCGCCGCAGTCGAACTCGCGCAACAGTGCGACGTAGTCATCGTCATCGGCGGCGCGAACAGCAACAACACGCGCGAGCTTGTTGCCACTTGCAGCCGGTTTTGTCCGCGCGTTCACCACGTCCAGACCACGCAAGATTTGCGGGCGGAGTGGTTTCGCGCGGACGACGTTGTGGGAATCACCGCGGGGACTTCCACGCCGGATTCGGTGATTGACGAAGTCGAGGCGTGGCTTGAGCGTGAAGCATCGCCAATCGCTGAATTGGAGAACTCTCTTGTGGCGTTCGCTGAAATAAAATGATGACAGCAACGAACACAAACTTCTCAGGTGTCACCGTGCTGCTGCGCGGTGAGACGGGCCAGATCCGCGACTGGATCGAACATTCCGACGCTCGAAGAACGGTTGTTTATCTCGCGGTCATTTTTTTGGGCGCGGGACTTTACGGCGCGGCGATGGGTGCATGGCGCGACCCACTGAACGCGCTTTTCGTCGCGATCAAGTTTCCGCTCATCATCCTGCTGGTCACGACCGGCAATGCGCTGCTCAATGGGATGCTCGCGCCGCTGCTTGGGCTGAACATTTCCTTCCGGCAATCGTTCCTCGCCATTTTGATGAGCTTCACGATCGCCAGCGTGATTCTTGGTTCATTCAGTCCGCTTGCGGCGTTTCTGGTTTGGAACTCGCCATCTATCGTCAACGCGCAGGCATCGGGGACGTATTCATTTATTCAACTCACGCACGTCTTCGTCATCGCGTTTGCGGGAGTCGTGGCGAATTTGCGGCTCGTTCGACTGCTTGAGCAACTCAGCGGCAGCCGGCGGATCGCGCGGCGTGTTTTGTTCGCGTGGCTGGCGGGAAATCTATTTCTCGGCAGCCAGTTGACCTGGATCCTGCGTCCATTCATCGGCTCGCCGGATTTGCCTGTGGAGTTTTTGCGCAAGACGGCGTTCCAGGGAAATTTTTACGAAACGGTTTTCCGCGCCGCGAAACAATTGCTCTCGTTCGACTGATCTCAACCTCAACCAAATAAAATTATGGACAACACAAACCCGACTCCGCCCCCGCAAATCCCGCCACAAATCCCACGGCCAACTCCGCCGAGCGCCACGCCGCTCGGGGAAAACGCCGAGGAGCGCACGCCAATCCAGAACGCCTTCGCCGCCGTCGAAGCGATTTTGCGCCAGCCGCGACGCCTGATTTTTCAACTGCGCCAGCCGGGCGCGGGCAAATTGATCGCCTTGATGCTGCTTGTCAGCGTCGTCTGCGCGGTGGTTTATGGCGTCATCGTCGGAACATTTTCGCGTGGCGATCAATTGTGGATTGCGCCGGTGAAAATCGCGGGCGGCCTGATGGTTTCCGCGCTGATTTGCCTGCCGAGCCTCTACATCTTCGCGTGCCTGAGCGGTTCGCAGGCGCGGTTGAGCGAGGTCTTCGGATTTCTCGCGGGCTTGCTGACGCTGCTGACGCTGCTGCTGGTCGGCTTCGCGCCCGTCGCGCTGATTTTTTCCACTTCCACCGAATCGCTGAACTGGATGGGCACGTTGCACATCGCGTTCTGGTTCATCGCGACATGTTTCGGGCTGCGGTTTTTCAACGCGGCTTTTTCGCACTCGAACGCGAAATCGCAGTCCGGTTTAAGCGTTTGGGCGCTGATTTTCATCCTCGTGATGCTGCAAATGACGACGGCGCTGCGGCCAATTCTCGGCAAGTCTGAAAACTTTTTCCCGACGGAGAAAAAGTTTTTCATCACGCACTGGGTGGATTGTTTGAAGTCATCCGATACACAATGGAATAAACGTCGGGTCAATGATTAACATGAACCGCGCCGCGCAATTGAAAAAGCGAGTGAGCCTTGTCACCTGGCTGTTCATTTTTGGACTGGTCATAAGCGGAGCAACGGCGATTCCGCTGCGATGGGAAGTTGACACGCTCGCAAAAGTTTTTGGCGCGGACGAGCAGTCGAATTCAGCCGTGGCTCAGTGGATTTTCAAAGTTCGCGCGGCATTGAACGATACCCACACGACACAACCATTTCTTTTTTACGGCACAGACTGGCTGGCGTTTGGGCATTTCGTGATTTCGTTCATTTGCCGCTGGCGTTTTTGCGTTGATTGCTGGAATAGTTGCAGTTGTTCGCATCCGACGATCTAATCATCAACTACGCGGTTTACCGCCTGCAGCCGTAGGAGTTGTTGGCGGCGCTGTTTGGACTAGCGTATGGACGATAATATTCCTGAGATTTATTTGGGGAATGGCTAATTGGAAGTAATTTAACGGGATAAAGCAGCATCACCATCTTCCCGTTTCATCTCTCTCCATTTTCCCACGGCCAAATTTTCCAGACGCAAGCTGCCGATTCGCACGCGAATCAATCGCACCGTCGGATGTCCAATCGCCGCCGTCATGCGGCGCACTTGGCGATTTTTCCTTCGATCAACTTCAGCCGGATCCACGCCGTCAGAACATTTTTGCGGAAGCGGATGGGCGGATTGCGCGGCGGGATAAATTCGGAGGGGTGAGTTACACGAGCCCCTGACTCGGTTTCGCCTTTGATTTGGGACTCATGTAACTCGCCCCTCCGGAGAATTCGAAGCTAGACAAATTCCATCGCCGCGCGCGTCATTGTCAAAAGATGCGGGCGACACTCGACCTCGAACGTCTATACGACGACCACGCCCAGCCGCTTTTTTCCTTCCTGCTGAACCTCACGCGCGGCGAAACTGACACGCGCGATTTGCTTCAGGAAATTTTCGTCAAGCTCGCGCGCCAGCCGGATTTGCTCGCAAACGTCCGCGATGAACGCGCCTTCTTGATCCGTCTCGCGCACAACGCGGCGATTGATTTGATCCGCCGCCGCAGCACGCGCGAAAAAAATTACGAACAACTTGCCGGGGAAATTTCATTCTTCGCCGCCACGTCCGATCCTGATGAACAATCCTTTCGCAACGCGCTCGACGACGCCCTGCGCGAATTGCCCGCCGACCAGCGCGCCGTTGTCCACTTAAAACTTTGGGAGGGATTGACCTTTGAGGAAATCGCCGCCGCGCTTGAAATTCCGGCAAACACCGCCGCCAGCCGTTATCGCTACGGGATAGACAAATTGCGGGAGCGTCTGCGTCCACTTTACGAAGAGATAAAATGAAACCAGACAATTTCGAACAACGTTTGCAGCGCCAATCGCCGCGAAGAATTCCGGCGGACTGGCGCGAGGAGATTCTTGATTCGGCAAATTCCTATCGCCCCGCGCCCCGCGCCCCGCGCCAAATCGGTTTTCCATCTCCCATCTCCCATCTTCTATCTTCCATCCTCTGGCCTCATCCCCGCGCCTGGGCCGGCCTCGCCGCAGTCTGGCTCGTGATTTTCGCCGTGAATTTTTCCATGCGCGACGATTCAACAACCGCCACAAAAAAAGTTTCCCCGCTTACGCCGGAAATGCGGATGGTGCTCAAGCAGCAGAAAATGATTCTGGCCGAGTTGATCGAGCCGCGCGAAACGCCGATGGCCGGGCCGCGAAAATTGTTCCCGCCCAAACCGCGCAGCGAATTGCGGAATGAATTTGCAATAAGCTGATGATGGCGTGTTTTCAAAATGGTGGCACGGGCGTCTCGCCCGTCAAATCCGGCGTCCCGCCGGATTTCGTCAGATGCCGCACGCTGCTGCTTGTCCGTGGAAACAAAAGTCGGCGCACACCCCACAACGGTTTCGGGCGGGACGCCCGAAACAACAGGCCGGAGGCCTGTGCCACCCATCTGATTTCGAAAGCACGCCCCAATCTCACAACCTAAAAAATTATGAACGGACAACCGAAAAGCATCTGGAAAAAGCCGCTGACAGGATTGCGCAAGGTCATGGCATGGCTCGCGTTGTTCGCGGTCGTCGTTTTCGTGATGACTTATTTGGCGGGCTATCCGACAGCGAAACCGCTGCCAGTTTCAGTAAGGCTCGTGATTGGGACAGTCATCGCCATCTTTTGCGCGGCGGTGATTTTGTTCATCCGTTGGCTCTGTTGCTGGCGAAATTTCCGCCGATTCCTTTTTGGCGTTGCCTGTCTCGTCACAGTCATTGCGCTTTTTTACGCCGAGGAAAATTGGCGCGGTAAACACGCGTGGAAAAAATTCAAGGCCGAAGGAGAAGCCAAAGGTGAACACTTCGACCTCGCCGATATTATTCCGCCGCCCGTGCCGGACGAACAAAATTTCGCAATGGCAAAAATTTTTGTGGATTCGGTGGCCTGGTATTGGGATGAGACGAAACGGAAAGCCATGAGTGGTAATACAAACTTTGTTGATCCATTGGTTCTAAATATTTATCGCCCTGTTTCTGAAAAAGATCAGCCGGCGACAGGCAATTGGCAAAAAACTGAGAAAACAAATCTAAAGGCCTGGCAGGACTACTACCGCCGACCGGATGCTACGGACGGGCAATTCCGCCTCCAACAGGCTCAGCGCGGCAAGCCATACTTCACAAATTATTTTCCCGTTTCGCCGGAGCCGCAAAGTCCTGCCGCCGACGTTTTGTTTGCATTGAGCCGATTTGATTCCGAGGTGGCGCAACTCCGTGCAGCCGCCTCGCGCCCTTACTCCCGGTTTTCGATTGATTATAATACCGAGCCGGCCTCCGGCATCTTGCTGCCGCATTTAACCAAGATAAACCAGTGTAGTCTCTTCTTTCGACTACACGCGTCAGCAGAGCTGGAACTCGGTGAAGCTGAAAAAGCCTTCGAAGATGTGAAACTTTCGATGCGCTTGATAGATTCTGTGCGAGGCGAGCCTTTTCTGATACCGCACATCGTTCGGATCACCATGTTGCAACTTGCTTTGCAACCAATTTGGGAAGGATTGGCAGACCACAAATGGAACGATGCGCAACTCGCCGCGCTCGATGCCGAATTTGGGAAGCTGGATTTTCTCGCCGACTATCAATTGTCCATGCGAGGCGAGCGCGCTCTCGGTATTGGGGTATTGGACTTCCTGCGCCGCAATCGAAAAGAAGTCGCAGAACTTGTTGCCCTGTCCGGATGGGGCTTTGATGAGGACAACAAGCATTCTCGGGTGAGCAAAACGGATTTTCAGGTCTTCGCAGTTTTTCTAATTCCAAGCGGTTGGTTCGAGCGAGCCAAAGTCGGCATTGCTCGGATTCACAGCGAATACGTTCTGCCAATTGTAAATCTGGAAACGCGCGCTTTTTCATCCGATGCCGAAAAGCGGGCGGACAGAGCCTTCGCCGACTTTGAGCAAAAAAAATTGTCGTTTCGCCATTGGTTCGCACGTCTGCTTTTGCCGGGGCTTAACAAAACGTGGAAGAAATTCGTCTGGGCGCAATCGTTCACCGACATGGCGCGAATTGCCATCGCGCTGGAACGCTATCGTCTCGCGCACGGAAATTTTCCTGAAACGCTCGACGCACTGTCGCCACAGTTCATGGAAAAAATTCCGCACGACATCATCGGCGGCAAGCCGTTGAAATATCGCCGCACCGATGATGGGCAATTCATTTTGTATTCCGTCGGCTGGAACGAAACGGATGACGGCAGAAAAGTTGTCCTCACGAAAGGCGGCGGCGTGGATTTCAAACAAGGCGACTGGGTCTGGCGCTATCCAGAAAAGTAACGTCGGAGGGCGGAGTTCCACGACGCCCTAAATTCAAAGGAAAGTCAGGGC
>CAYMCQ010000028.1:0-42911 GCA_964389025.1 uncultured Verrucomicrobiota bacterium | reverse complement strand
CCACGACGCCCTGAATTCGTTTCGTAAAAGTCAGGGCGTCGTGGAACTCCGCCCTCCGAGCCATTAAACCTTTGTCTTGCGCCTCGACGCAAATGTGTTTACTGCTGAAGCGATTTCCAAACATTATGACACGCCAAAGTATTTTCAGACTGTGCCTGTCGCTTCTTGTTTCTGTTTTTTGCGAGCGGGGTTTTGCCGCGAGACCCCCGAAAGCTTTCGGGGCTGAAGTCTCACCACTCCCGACCGAAGCCAAAGACCCTGCATTCGACAAACTTCTCCCGCCAAAACCGACGCTTGAAATATTGTCGCGCGGGCTTCGCTGGGCCGAGGGACTCGGCTGGGACAAAACGAACGGGTGCATTTTTTTCACCGACGTGGGACCCCGCGCGCTTTTCCGATGGAAGGAAAACAAAGGCGTTTCGCAGATGCGTTTTTCAACCGCCATCTCCAAGGCCGGCCAGAATCTTTTCCACGGCGACGGTTTGCTGATGGACAAAACCGGACACATCATCATCGCCGGACACAGCACGCGCCAAATCTTCCGCATCGAAAACAATCTTTCGTTCACCACGCTCGCGGACAAGTTCGACGGCAAACGGTTGAACAGCCCGAACGACCTGGCGATGGACTCGACCGGGAATTTATTTTTCACCGATCCACCCTACGGACTGGCCGGCAAAAACGAGAGCCCCGACAAGGAACTTGGTTTCAACGGCGTCTATCGTCTCTCAAGCAGCGGCGAGCTGACCGTGCTCACCCGCGGCCTGACCTGGCCCAATGGCATCGCGCTTTCGCCGGACGAAAAAACTTTATACGTCTCCGTTTCCGACGAGCAAAAGCCCGTGGTGATGGCGTATGATTTGAATGCAGACGGAACAACGGGCAAGGGACGGATTTTCTTCAACGCCGCGCCATTTGCAAAAGCGAAACAGGGATTGCCCAACGGCCTGAAAGTGGACAGGGACGGAAATATTTTTCTCGCCGGCCCCGGCGGAATTTTTGTTTTGAGCCAGCAAGGGAAACTGCTCGGCAGAATTTTCATCGCCGCCTACACCACGAACTGCGCGTGGGGCGATGATGGGACGACCCTTTACGTCACCACGGCGCACACGCTTTGCCGGTTCAAGACAAACACGAAGGGCGCGGGGTTTTGAATTCTGATTAACCGCTCAAATGTCCGCAACCAAATCGCGGATCGAACGCCAAGTGCTTTTGCAACCCGGAAAAGCGCAGCCACAAATATCTGTTTCCTGTCCGCGTTCGACTCTGCCAACGACAATTTTTACCAAGCTAAAAGCAAACGAAGTGTTGACGGCCTGCTCTTTCAATTAGAGCATTTCGATTGGTTATGAAGAGGCCTTGTCTGAAGAGAAAATTATTTTTCACGCCATTGTTTGCGATGTTCATCGCTTATCACGGTGCCGCTGTCACGCAAGTTTGGGTAAACCGCTACAGTTTGGTGTCCGACCGAACGAATCAGGCAACAACGATGGCTTTAGCGCCGGACGGAAACATTATCGTCGCCGGTTCGTCGGCGAACACGAATGGCGACTTGGATTACCTCATAATCAAATATGCTCCGAGTGGCGCTCAAACCTGGCTTGTGCGTTACGACTCGCCAACGAATGGAAGTGATTTGTTGCGGGGCATGACGGTGGACAAAGCAGGAAGCGTTGTTCTCACCGGCACGTCGAAGACAGCGAAATTCGATACTAACGGAAACTTGCTGTGGAACGCGCCGTATGGCGGAAGAGCCATGGCAAGCGGCACAAACAGTGATGTGTATGTGACCGGCTTTTCTGAAACAGACTTCGCTACCGCGAAACTTACTGGCGCGATGGGCAGCAATGTTTGGACGAGAATCTATGACAAAATCGGGCAGACAGACATATCGCAGGTCATTTGCGCTGATAGTGACGAGAATGTTTATATTGCGGGATTTGAAACCTGGATGTGCGACAGGACGGGTTGCTATCAGAGAGCTAGAATCTTTAAATATAATTTCAATGGAACTACGCTTTGGCAGACTAACATGTTTGCGGCGAGTGGATACCAAACGATTGCGCGAGGAATCACTTCAGACCAGCCTGGAAACATTTACGTTCTCGCAGATTCTCCAGGCTGGCTTTCCTATGCTACGGACAAGCTGAATTCAAATGGGGATCGGCTTTGGGAGTGGTCTTTGGATTTAGATGGCGGCTACAATTATACAGGTCCCGAATCACGAGCAATAGCAGTAAGCGGGAACGGAGAAGTTTATTTAACCGGCACTAGGCTAATAACCGGCGACGAGGTATGCTATACACTAAAGCTTACAAATGGACACAAGGCGTGGCTCACTCAGTATCATGGGCCTGGGATAGGAGAAAACAAAGGCACCGCCATTGCCCTAGATTCTGCAGGCAATATCTACGTCACAGGCAATTCTATCGGAACGAACTCCGGTTTGGACATCTTCACTGTCAAATACGACAACAACGGTAACCAGCTTTGGGTGCAGCGTTACGACGGCCCCGCCCACAGCGACGACATCGCCACCGGCATTGTCGTGGACAATGAAACCAACGTCTATGTCACCGGCTACAGCGCCACAACCAACGGCGGCACGGAATTCGTCACCATCAAGTATTCGCAGAAGCCCGCGCTCAACATCGAGAAGCAGCCCAACGGTTCCATGCGCCTGAAAGTCTTTGCTGATCCCGGCCAGCTTTGGGGCTTTCAAACCACCACGAATGTTTTGACCAACTGGCAAACCATTGGAACGAACACCACCAACACCAACGGCGTCGCGGAGCTTGACGACACGAACACTCCTCCATTTCCTCCCCGTTTCTATCGCGGCGTTTCCCCGCCGCTTCCGTAGGTTTTAATTTGTTTCCCTTCGCATCAGAAAACAAACCAGAACCAGAAAAATCTGATTCGGCATTATTCTCTCTCGTGCCGCAGAATCAAATCGCAAAGTCGGTGTATTCCGGCTTCACGGTTTCGGTCGGTGCATTGAGCATTCCGGCGGCGACGGTTTGATTCGTCCCCTGCTCCAGCAAAATAAATGAGCCGGTCAGCCGGTTCGCCGCGTAGCCGTCAAAGACCACCGGTTTGGCGGTCTTGAGGCGGATTTCGCCGATGTCGTTCAACGCCAGTTCCCTCGGCCCCGGTTCGGCTTCGAGGGTTGAGATGTTGATGCGGCTTTCAATAGCGCTCACGACGGCGGCGACGGTCTGGGTGGTGTGCTTCAGGAAAAGTCGCGCCCCCGGACGCAGCGGACGCTGTCCCATCCAGCAAATTCTTCCGTGAAGTTCCGCGCTCATGCCGGGCAAATTGTCGAGTCCGACCAGCATCGCGCCTCGGCTGACATCCACGTCGTCTGCGAGGACCAGGGTGACGGACTGCGGGCAAAACGCTTCGGGCAGCGGGCCGTCGTGAGTCCAGATTTCCTTCACGGTGGTTTTCAAACCGCCCGGCAAAACCATCACAGTCTGGCCGGACTTCACGATGCCGCCGGCAATCTGGCCGCTGAACCCCCGAAAGTCATGCAGAGTGGAGTCTTGCGGGTTGTTCGGGCGATTGACCCATTGGACGGGAAAACGAAATCCGTTCAGGTTCAAATCGCTGGCGATGTGGACTGTTTCGAGATGGGCAAGCAGCGTTGTCCCTTCATACCACGGCGATTTTGGCGACGGCTCGACGACGTTGTCGCCGTTGAGCGCGCTCATGGGAATGAACTTCACGTCCTTGATCTCCAGTCGCGGAAGAAATTCCTCGAACTGATCGCGGATTTCCAGAAAGCGTTCCTCGCTCCAGTCCACCAAATCCATTTTGTTGACCGCCACGACGAGGTGCGGAATCCGCAGCAGCGACGCGATGCAAGTGTGCCGGCGGCTTTGTTCGATGACGCCGAGGCGCGCGTCCACAAGCACGATGGAAAGGTTTGCGGTGCTCGCGCCGGTGACCACGTTGCGCGTGTATTGAATGTGACCGGGAGTGTCGGCGATGATGAATTTTCGTTTCGGCGTGGCGAAGTAACGATACGCGACATCAATGGTGATGCCTTGCTCGCGTTCAGCGCGAAGTCCATCGGTGAGATTGGCAAGATTGATCTGGCCGCCGCCCGTGATGTCGGCGGAACGTTCGAGCGCCTCGATCTGGTCTTCCATCAGCGATTTCGAATCGTAAAGCAAACGTCCGATAAGCGTGGATTTGCCGTCGTCAACGCTGCCACAGGTGTTGAAGCGGAGAATGTCAATTGGGTGTTGAGGATGCATCAAAAATACCCCGCTTTCTTTCGATCTTCCATCGCCGCCTCGGAAGTTTTGTCATCGGCGCGCGAGCCGCGTTCGGTGACACGCGCGGCGGCGATTTCAGCAAGGATGTCCTCGACGGAATTCGCCGGCGATTCAACCATGCCGGTGCTGATGATGTCGCCAATGGTGCGGACACGAACGGTGAGTTCCCTGATCTGCTCGGTTGGTTTGACGGGGAGAAGCGGCGTGACCGGCAGCCATTGGCCGTTGCGCCGGACGCAATTTCGTTTGTGGCTGAAATAAATCGTCGGCACTTCGAGTTTTTCTTTGCGGATATATTCCCACACGTCCATCTCCGTCCAGTTGCTGAGAGGAAACACGCGCATGTGTTCGCCGGGATTGATGCGGGCGTTGTAGAGGTTCCAAATCTCGGGGCGCTGATTCTTCGGGTCCCATTGCCCAAAACTATCGCGAAAGGAAAAAAATCTTTCCTTCGCTCGGGATTTTTCCTCGTCGCGACGCGCACCGCCGATGGCGCAGTCGAAACGAAATTCCTCGATGGCCGCGAGCAGCGTTGGAATCTGCAAACGGTTGCGACTCGTCTCTCCGGGCGCGGGAACGGCGATGCCCTTTGCGATGGCGTCTTCGACTTTTCGGATGATGAGCTTGGCGCGGAGCTCCTTTGCGCGGCGGTCGCGGAAGTCGTTCAATTCAGGGAAGTGATGGCCGGTGTCCACATTGAGCAGCGGCATCGGAATCTCTGACGGGCGAAACGCCTTTTCCGCGAGGCGCAAAAGACAGATGGAATCCTTGCCGCCGGAAAACATGAGGCAAGGCCGCTCGAATTCCGCCGCGACTTCACGCATGATGTGAATCGCCTCGGTTTCGAGAAATTGCAGATGGTCTAAGTGATAACTCGTCATATTTTTGACACGGATTTCACGGATTGGCAGGGATTCATAAGATAACTCGCTTCCAGTCCAGTGAATCCCCGCTGAAATTGACCAGCAGTCCCAGTTTTAATTTGGAAGCGGCCAGATAATTCAAAACTTGTTTGATGTGTGCGTCAGCCAATTTTTCCACGGCCTTGGCTTCAAACAGGATTTTCTCCGAGATCACAAAGTCGGCGTAGTAAAAGTGCGGCAGGATCACGTCCTTGTATTTCACTTCGTATTTTCTCTCACGGGAAAAAGCAATTGTCGCGCGGGTCAACTCCACGACAAGCGCATCTTGATAAATGACCTCGTCATGGCCCTTGCCCAACTCGCGATGGATTTCCATGCACAGGCCGATGAGCCGATGCGTGTCATCTTTGTAGAGCAATTCAGACATAAAGTAATCCGTGAAAATCCGTGCAATCCGTGTCTAAATTTTTGCTGCCGCCTCTCCACCCCACGCGGCGTGCAAGCCGCACTCCCGTTTCTCGTCAGCCTTGGCCGGATCGAAGTAGTCCCATTCGTTCGGAAGGTTGTGTTGCTCCAGGTAATTCTCCATCTCCGCGTCGCTCCAATAAAACACGGGGCTGACCTTGATGGTGTTGAAATTTTTGTCTTCAACCACGATGTCCAGACCGGCGCGGTTCGGGTTCTGAACTTTGCGGAGCGCGGTGAGCCAGATGGCCGGCGCGAGTTCTTTCATGCCGCGCAGGAACGGTTCGAGCTTCATCACGGCGCTGAATTCCTTGATGCGCTCCTCGTTCTCCGGCGTGGGCGCGGGTGCGCCGCCGAACACGGCGTCGTAATGCGCGGCGGTCATCTTCGGGACGAAGGCTTTGATGTTGAGCTTGAGCAATTTTTTCAACTGTTCGGCGTGTTGATAAGTCGCGGGACGATTATAGCCGTGGTCAGCCCACAAAACCGGAATATCCGGTTGCGCTTGCGTGGCCAGATGCAAAATCACCGCTTCGTAGGGCCGGAAATTCGTCGAGACGACGGCGCGGCCTTTGGCCTGTGCGATGGCCCACTTCACAATTTCAAGCGGCGACTTGTTTCGCAACTCGGCGTTGGCTTTGGCGATTTGGTCGGGTGTCATTTGGGAAAATTTATTCCGAACTCATCTTATTTGATTTTTTCCAAGAAGGCGGCAACTCCTCTGGTGGAATTCCATAAGCAACTAACGCTTTGAAAAGACGCGGTCGAAATACATCTTCAAAAACAGAATGGCAATTCTTGCAAAGCCAGACTCCGTTCTCGGCTGGCTGGTCAATCTCGTCAACAAGATGGACTCCATCCAAGAAGGATTGCTTCCATCCGCACCAAAGGCACTCGCGGTTACCTTTGATGGATTTCTTTTGTGATTTAGAAAAGGGCATTAGTTTGTTGCGGCTGTTTCTTTCAAAAATACTCGGTCGCACCAGTCACCGAAGCGCTCGTTGGCGTTGCGCTCTTTCGCGAAACGCGCGAGCACGGGACGAAGTTCGTTCTCTATGTCCGGGTCTTTGACCACGTCCTTCCAGACGCGATTGAGCCGCGTGCCAGCGGTATTGCCACCGAGCCACACTTGATAGCGTCCGGGCGACTTGCCGACGAACGCGATCTCCGCCATGTAAGGCCGCGCGCAACCGTTCGGGCAGCCGGTCGAGCGGATGATGATTTCCTCGCCTCCAAGGCCAAGTTCATCGCAAAGCTTTTCGATGCGGTCAATCAAGCCGGGCAACATGCGCTCGGATTCCGCGAGCGCGAGGCCGCACGTCGGGAGGGCGGGGCATGCCATCGAAGCGGCGTGCAACACGCTGGCTTGATTGCTCGTTTTGACGCCGTGCGACACAAGCAGCGAGTTGATGGCGGATTTGTCGGCTTCGGCGATGTTTGCCAAAATCACGTTCTGGTTCGCGGACAAGCGAAATTCGATGTTCGGAAATTTGTCCGCAACCTGCCGCAACGCAGTTTTCATCCGATGGCCGTCCACGTCCTTGACGCGCCCGGTCTCGACGAACAACGTCAAAAACCAATTGCCATCCACTTGTTTGTGCCAGCCGTAAAGATCGCCCATGGTAGTGAATCTGTATGAGCGCGGCGCTTCAAATTTGATACCAGCCCGCTTTTCAATTTCAGCGCGAGTCCAATCCGCGCCGCGCTCCTCGACAACGTATTTCAAGCGCGCGTGTTTGCGGTCAGTGCGGTCGCCGAAATCACGGTGAATCGTCAGCACGGCCTTGGCCACGTCAATCAATTTGTCAGGCGCGATGAATCCCATTTCACTCGCGAGTCGCGGATAGGTTTGCTTGTTACCGTGCGTGCGGCCCATACCGCCGCCGACCACGAGGTTGTAGCCGATGAGATTGTCGTTCTCCACGACTGCGATGAAGCCGAGGTCGTTTGTGAAAACGTCGAGGTCGTTCACCGGCGGAATGACAAACGCGGTCTTGAATTTGCGCGGCAAATATGTTTTTCCGTAGAGCGGATCAACAAACGCCTGATTGAACGGGTCGTCAATCTTGAGTTGGAAGCCGTCAATCCAAATGGCGTAATACGCGCGAGTCTGTGGTTTGAGCGCATCGGCCACGCGCGCGCAATCGCGATACACCTGGTCACGCGCCTTAGTGTAAGCGGGCGTGGGCGGGGCGAGAACGTTGCGGTTCACGTCGCCGCAAGCCGAGAGAGTCGAGAGCAGGCACTCGTTGATTTTTTTGATGACGAGCCGCAGGTTCGCCTTCACGACGCCGTGAAATTGGATGCTCTGGCGTGTCGTGATGCGCAGAGTGTTGTTGCCGTAAAGCCAAGCGAGTTCGTCGAAAACCTGCCATTGTTTTGGCGTCATCACGCCGCCGGGAATCCGGGCGCGAATCATCATGATGTATTTCTTGCCGCTGGCGCGCTGGTCGCGGTCGTCCTGCTGGTAGCAGCCGTGAAATTTCAGGAATTGATTGTCGTCGCCGGAAAAAGAAACGGCGGCGGGATTGGCCAGTGCGGACGCGATGGTGCCCGCGAGCGTGGGAATTGCTTCCTTGATCACCTCGTTATGTGTCAATTCTGGCTGTATTTGTTGATCATCTTCAATCATAAGTGAGCCACTGGACTTAATAATGTTGCAAAATGGATGCCGCTGGTCAAATCATTTATTGCTCGTGAAGCCGCGTGATTTGCCGAATGAATAATGCCTTTGCGAGCAGCGCATATCTGCATAATATCCGCTCCCCGAAAAAGATTCGATACAGAATTGCGCGCTGTTAAAAATCGCAAGTCGCCAATGAGCCAGCCTAAATTGTATTACTTCGACAACAACGCGACCACACGTGTCGCGCCAGACGTTGTCGAAGCGATGCTTCCCTTTCTTACCGAGCGCTGGGGAAATCCGTCCAGTTCCTACCATTTTGGAAAGCATCTCAATAAAGATGTGGAGAGCGCGAGAGAAAAAGTCGCGTCCTTGGTCAACGCCGATCCACGCGAAATTGTCTTCACGAGTTGTGGAACGGAGAGCAACAACGCCGCACTTCACAGCGCACTCGCGGCTCATCCTGAAAAACGTCATGTGCTCACGACTGCGGTCGAACATTCTGCAAACATCAATTACTGCCGCTATCTTCAAAAGCGCGGCTATGAAGTTTCTTTCCTGCCGGTCGAATCCGACGGCGCGATTGACATCCATCTTCTCGAAAAAGCAATCCGCCCGGACACGGCAATCGTCTCCGTCATGTGGGCCAACAACGAAACGGGTGTGATATTCCCAATCGAAGAAATCGCCGCCATCTGCCGGAGCAAGCACACTCTCTTTCACACCGACGCGGTTCAAACTCCTGGCAAACTCAAGATTGACGTCAAGGATTTGGACGTGGATATGCTTTCGCTATCGGCGCACAAACTCCATGCGCCAAAGGGTATTGGACTGCTTTACGTCAAGAAGCGCACCAAGTTTTTGCCCTACGTCATTGGCGGGCATCAGGAACGTGGACGCCGTGGCGGCACCGAAAATGTCGCGAACATCGTCGCCTTCGGACGAGCTGCGGAACTGGCGATGTCATCGTTCAAAGACGAACAAACCCGCATCCGCCATCTTCGCGACAAACTCGAAAATGCAATTCTCAAAAACATCCCCGGTGCGATTCGCAACGGCGGCAAGGAACCGCGCCTGCCGAACACCTCGAACATTGCCTTTCAAGGTGTCGAGGCCGAAGCGATTTTGTTGATGTTCGATCAGCTCGGCATCTGCGTTTCGAGCGGCTCTGCCTGCACGACAGGCTCGCTCGATCCGTCGCACGTTTTGATTGCGATGGGACTGAATCCGGCCCTCGCGCGCGGCAGCATTCGATTCAGCCTCGGCATCTACAACACCGAGGGTGAAGTGGATTACGTTTTGCAGCATTTGCCAAAAATAATTTCCAAGCTTCGCGCAGTCTCCCCCGAGAAAGAAACGCACTCGCATCATCACCCAAAGAAGCATCACAGCGCCGAAACCGTTAAGACCGCCACGAATTGAAGGCAACTCGGTTCGCGGTCTCCTTTGGAACCTTGGCTATCTTCTGCACGCCTTCTAGTGTGTTCATCTTCAATTGGTCTCGCCACTTTCAATTGACCGGAGCATTTTCCAAATCACTCCGTCTAACGGGAAGGACATTATGAAATTGCGCTTAATCTTCGCCCTGACGCTCACTCTCGCTCCCAACTCTTTCTCCGCGCTGCGACCGGAATACGAGCAACTCAAGGCGGACGCGGAAAAGTTTTTTGCCGATGCTTCGTTTTCAAAGGCGCACGAGCTTTATGAGCAAGCCGCGAAAAAAATTCTTCCCGACAGCGAATCGCACTGGGTTCAGTTTCGTCTCGCGGACACGCAATGGCGGTCGCAATTCGCCACCGAGCAATCTGACACGACGAAGATTGATCAGGCGCGAAGCGGTTTGGAAAAGCTTGTGCGCGATGTCGCGCGCGAGGACGAACACGGCCGCGTGTGGGTCGAAGTGCAGGAATCGCTGGCGGATTATTGGTGGACGCGGCGGCACAACAACAATTGGGGACAGGCGTGGCCGTATTACCAGCGAGCATTGGATTGGTGGGCGGGCGCGGCGGACATCGAACTGGCGCGCGAGCGTTATCTGAAAATAGTCTGGCGCATGGCCAAGCCGCCGCAAGTCGAGCGCTATTACTATTACGGCTACTGGGGCAACATGATCCCGCTCGATGTTCTGGAAAACGCTTTGAAGATCGCGAAATCGGACGAGGACAAGGCGCACGCGCATTTCCTTCTCGCGATGACGTTGCGCCAGCAGGCTGGCGACCCGGAAACCCGCCAGCGCGTCGTGGACGAGTTCGACGCGGCCATCAAGCTCGGCAAAAAAACCGATTGGTTTGATGACGCACTCTACAACCACGGCGATTGGCTTCAGAGCCAGGGCCGAATCATTTATCAAAAGAACGGGAATTACACCGTCGAGCCGGACTATGTGAAGGCGCTGGAAATTTTCCGACGGCTTGTGAAGGAGTTCAGGAAAGGCGAATCGCGTCACTGGGAAAACGCGCAGCAACAAATCAAAAACATCACTGACCCGCAGGTCGGCGTGAGCGCTGGAAATATTTTTTTGCCGGACTCGGAAATCCAATACTACCTGAGCTGGCGCAATGTTAAGAAGATTGAACTGGCGCTTTATCCCGTCGACCTGAACCGCGATGTGAAGTTGGGCAAAGGGCAACAGAATTGGCTTCAATCAATTACGCTCGGCGAAAAAATCAAATCGTGGACACGCGAACCTAAAAAATCCGGTAGGGCCGAGCTGCTGCTCGGCCCAGAAGTCAGGGACGCGCAGCAACGCGTCCCTACCAAAGATGGTGCGGAACAAAACGATTACAAGCCGGGCAACGAAACGGTTCGCATTGATAAACTCAAACCCGGCGCTTACGTCATCGAAGCGAAGGCAGGCGGCAAGGAAGCGCGGGATTTGATTCTCGTTTCCGACGGCGCGCTGGTTTTGAAAACTTCCGGCAAACAAGCGCTCGCCTTTTTTGCGAATGCGCTGGACAGC
Organism: uncultured Verrucomicrobiota bacterium; assembly: GCA_964389025.1. GTDB lineage: Bacteria > Verrucomicrobiota > Verrucomicrobiia > Limisphaerales > CAYMCQ01 > CAYMCQ01. The sequence goes on along the minus strand of CAYMCQ010000028.1, from coordinate 31,718 downwards.
TCGCCGCTCGGCGACGCGAAGGTGAAGTTGTGGGAGTGGTGGCATGAAAACAATTCATGGCACGTCCGAGAGCAGTCCAAAAACGCGGACAAGGACGGCATCGCGGTTTTCGATCTCACTCATCCTGCGAGCCATAGCAGCCTTCAACTCTTCGCCAGCGCGATCCGCAATGACCGACAGGCGTTCAGCACGGGAAACAGCTATTGGTATCACCGGCAGGACGAGCCGTGGAAAATTTACGCATTCACCGACCGGCCTGCGTATCGCCCGAAAGAGACGGTGAACTGGAAATTCATCGCGCGCCGTTACAACGGCTCGGTTTATTCCACGCCGTCGGATCAGACCATCGAATTTGAAATCACCGATCCGCGTGGCACGAAAATCAACTCGGACAAAGCCAAGCTCAACACTTTCGGCAGCGCATGGGGTTCAGTTGAACTCACAGAGCAAATGCCGCTCGGCGAATATCGCGTTCAGTTCTGGGACGATGGCCGCAAGAATGGAATCGGCAGCGCCACACTGTTCCGTCTCGAAGAATATAAATTACCCGAGTTCAAAGTCAGCGTGAAGATGCCGGACGAAGATGCGCCGAACGGAACGAAGCAGCGCAAGTCCTATAAGCTCGGCGACAAAGTCGAAGTCGAGATTCAGGCGGATTATTATTTTGGCGGGCCGGTGGCGAATGCGACAGTCGAAGTTCTCGTTCATCAAAGTCCGTTCTTCCACTCCTGGCATGAGCCGCGCGACTTCCCATGGTTTTACGAGGACATGGACAGCAATTCACCTTACAGCGGTCGCTGGAATCGCGGATACGGCGGCGACCAGATCATCAAGCGCGAGACCATCAAGACTGACGCGACGGGCAAGGCCAAGCTGACTTTCGACACGCCGAAGGGTGGCGGGCAGGATTTGGAATTCCGAGTCGAGGCACGCGTGACCGATTCATCGCGCCGCGAGATCACCGGCAACGGCAGCGTCCGCGTGACGCGCCAGCGCTATTACGTTTACGCGAACGCCGACCACAATCTCTATCGCCCGCAGGACAAAGTGCATGTGAATTTCAAGGCGCTCGACGCGAACGAGCAGTCAGTCCAGACCGAGGGCAACGTCAAAATCACGCGGGATTATTGGTGGGAAATCTGGATTTCGCCAGCGGGCAAAGAAGTCAAAGGTGACGAGCTTCGTCTGCTTCGCGACAAATCTTCAATCTGGCCGCCGCGTCCGACGAAACCGAACGAACCTGGCTGGCGATTAAAATTCCGCGGCTACCAGCACGACGACATTCTCACGAAGACGCTGAAGACGGACACCAATGGCGTCGCGGAAATTGAATTCAAGCCGGAGCGGGATGGTTACTACCGCGTTTCGTGGACGAGCGAGGACAAGATAGCCAAGAGCAGATCGCAAATAGCCAATCCCATCAAAGCCGAGACAACCGTATGGGTCGCGAGCGGCGCGACGACGGAATTGGGCTATCGTCATGGCGGCGTTGAGATCATCGCGGACAAGGACACGTTCCGCGTCGGCAGCAAAGCGCCCGTGATGCTCGTCGTGCCGACGAACGATCGCTACGTGCTGTTCACCGTCGAAGGCGAGGAGCTTTACAGCTATCAACTCGTTCACGTCACGGGCACGGTGAAGCTCATTGAACTGCCCATCGAGGAAAAGCATGTGCCGAATATTTTTCTCGGCGCGACGCTGTTGAGCGACCGGCAAATGTTTGCCGACACGAAACAAATCATCGTGCCGCCGACGAAAAATTTCCTGACCGTGGACGTGAAGCCTGACCGCGAACAACATCAGCCGCGCGAAGAAGGCTCATTCACCATCACGACGAAGAACGACGCGGGTAAGCCAGTCGCGGCGGAACTGGCATTTGGTCTCGTGGACGAATCGGTGTTTTACATCCAGCAGGACTACGCCGGCGACCCACGCCAGTTTTATTTCGGCACGAAACGCGAGCAGCAAATCCAGACGCAGGCGACGATGAACCACAAGAGTTACGCGAAGCTGGTCGAGGGTGAGAATGAGCAGTTGATGGATGAGAGGGATTTGGGGGGGCAGAAAGTTCAGCGAGCGAGGCAGGCTGGGACAGAGTGGTATTACGACTACGCTGACAAGGATTTTAACGGACGATCGGATGACTTGGGAGTGCTCGCTGATCGCGAAGAATCTCTTTCCAGAGCGAAATCAGGAAATGTTTATCGCGCAAACATTGTCGGTTATGTTAACGCTGCGCAGCCTGCTTCCGCGGCCGCAGAAGCGCCAGCACGGATGATGAAATCCGTCGGTGCAATCGGGGGAAGATTTGAAGGCAAGGCCGATGGCTTCAATCTTGGCGTTGTTCCGATGACTCCGCCCGGCCATGAACCCGCCGTGGTCGTTCGCAGTGATTTTCGCTCCACGGTTTTCTGGCAGCCGGACATCGTGACGGACAAAAACGGCAAGGCGACGGTCAAAGTGAAATACCCCGACTCGCTCACGAGTTGGAAAGCCACCGCGCGCGCCGTCACTGCAGCCAACCAATTCGGCATCGCCGACACGACCACACGCACGAAGATGCCGCTCATCGTCCGCCTTCAAGCGCCGAGATTTTTTGTCGTGGGCGATACGGTGACGATTTCGGCGGTCGTGAACAACAATACCGAGCATGACGTAATCGTTTATCCAAAAATTGAAGTTGAAGGTTTGGAAGTAAAAGTTGACTTGGGCGGTAGAAATCCGAATTCCCTGTATCGAGCCGCTTATTCGACGAATTTACCGACTAACGGAGAAGCGCGATTCGATTGTCTTGTTGAAGTAAAACAACCCGGCAAGGTGAAATTAAAAGCTGAAGTCAGAAACGACAAATTTTCTCTTGCCGACGCCATGGAAAAAACTTTCATCGCCTACGAACACGGCATCGAGAAATTCATTTCCAAATCCGGCAAGGCGCGCGGCAACGACATCACCGTGAAACTCGATTTGCCGAAGGAGCGCAAGGCTGATTCCACGTCGCTGACCGTCCAAGTCACGCCGAGCATGGCTGTGACGATGCTCGATGCGTTGCCGTATCTGATTGATTATCCCTACGGCTGCACCGAACAAACGATGAGCCGTTTCCTGCCTGCCGCCATCACCGCCAAAACTCTGCGCGACCTCGGCCTGCAACCCGAAGACGTGATGGGCCGAATTTTTGGCGGCATCGAAACGAACACCGCCGCCGCCACGCATCCCAAAGGCAAAAAACATCTGGCCGAGCTGGACACCATCACGAAAGCCAGCCTCGAACGGCTCTATGATTTTCAGCACGGCGACGGCGGCTGGGGCTGGTGGAAACAAGGCGACAGCGATCATTGGATGACGGCGTATGTGGTGTGGGGGTTGTCGCTGGCGCGCGACGCGAAAATCAAAATCAAGGAAGACGTGCTTAGCCGCGGAAAAGACTTTTTGTCGAAAACTTTGGTTGAGGAAGAGGAAAACCACGACATGCAAGCGTTCATGCTTCACGCGCTCGCAGTCTATTACGCGCCTTACAAAGACCAGTTGACCAGCAAGTCGGTGCCGAAAGCCTTCGACAATCTCTGGAAGAACCGCGAGAAGCTGAATGCCTACACGCGCGCGTTGCTCGCGTTGAGCGCGCATTACTTCGGCAAACCCAACGAAGCCAAGACGCTCATCGAAAATCTTGAGAACGGCGTGAAGCGCGACGAGCGGCCAGACCAATCCGTGCTGATCAAACCTGACACCTCGCACTCCGCACCTGATACCGTTCTAGGCACTGCGCACTGGGGCGAAGACGGAATTTACTGGCGCTGGTCAGACGGTGGCGTGGAAGCGACGGCGTTTGCGTTGCGCGCGTTGCTGGCGATTGATCCGAAGAACAAACTCATCGAGCCGGTCTCGAATTGGCTCATCAAAAACCGTCGCGGCGCGCAATGGAGCAACACGCGCGACACCGCCATCGTCGTCCTCGCAATGAACGATTACCTGCGCGTGAGCGGCGAGTTGAAGACGGACATCGAATACGAATTGATCGTGAACGGGAGTTCCATCGCCAAAAAGAAAATCCGCGGCGCGGAAGTTTTCAATGCGCCGAGCCGTTTCACGATTGATCCAAAGTTGATCAAGGACGCGAATGAGATTCAGATCAAGCGAAAGGGCGACGGCTCAGTCTATTTCGCTGTCGAAGGAAAATTCTTCAGTCTCGAAGAACCAATCACGCCTGCGGGAAATGAAATTTTTGTGAAGCGCGAGTATTACAAGCTCGTTGGCCGCCCGACGCTGCTCAAAGGTTTTGTCTATGACAAGCAGCCGCTCCGAGACGGCGAAACTGTCAAGAGCGGCGAACGCGTCGAGACGTTGCTGACCATCGAAGCGAAGAACAATTACGAGTATCTTGTGTTCGAAGATTTGAAGCCCTCCGGGTTGGAAGCCGTGGAAGTCCGCAGCGGCCAATCGCTTTACGCGAACGAACTCAAGTCCGGCGCGGTGGACAGGAAATTTGCCGCGACGAATGCGACGCCCGTGAGTCCAAAGTCCAAAATCCAAAGTCCAAAGTCGGCCAACAAACGCGCTGTGATTCCTCGCCCGAAGCCGGTTGAGGACACGGATTACACTGGTCGCACGCGCTGGGTTTATCAGGAATTGCGCGACCGCAAAGTCGCCTTGTTCCTCGACAAGCTTCCCGAAGGTGTCTGGGAAATCCGCTACGACCTGCGCGCGGAGGTGCCGGGACGATTTCACGCGCTGCCCGTCGTCGGCCACGCGATGTATGTGCCGGAGATTCGGTGCAACGGCGCGGAGGTGCGGATCAATGTGGTGGATGCGAAACCGTGATTTCGGAGGGGCGAGTTACACGAGTCCCTAAACCGAAGCACCACAAAAAGTCGGGGACTCGTGTAACTCGTCCCTCCGAAACAGAAAAGTTGCTCCGACGTTTTTCCTGTTGCATCCTTGAATCAATGTCTGCAACCAGACTCAACACGCCGCGGCTACGCTCGCGCTTTGCCGAACTCGACCGCCTGACGTGGGCGCTCGTAATTTCGCTGGCTCTGCACGGCGCGATTTACGGCGGATACGAGGCAAACAAAAAATTCGGCTGGCTGAATTATCTCCATCTGCCGGCGTGGCTCGAAAAAATCCAGCAGAAGTTGACCGTCCTTCAGCCGAAAAAAAATCCGCAACAAATGGAAAACGAGATGCCGCTGGTTTTCGTGCAAGTGAATCCCGCCGTCGCAACTCCCGAACCGCCGAAGGACGCAAAATTTTACTCGAGCCAGAATTCCAAAGCGGCGAACCCGAACGCGGATTTGGATTCAAACATTCCCAAATTTGACGGCGCGCAGGAACAAATAGTGAGGACTGAAAATGTGCCGCGCTCGAAAGCATTTCCATTGCAGCCGTCCGTTCCGCAGTCGCAAACCCAGCAAGATGAGGAAAAACAAAGACGCACCCAAACGCCCGGTGATCTGGCGATGGCAAAACCGGATTCCGTTTTACGAAAGGACGATGGCGATTCCGCGAAGTCGCGTCCGCGAACAATCATTGAAGCAAAGGCGCGCCAACCGCAGAGCAATCCGCTCGCGGGACAAAAAATGAAGCAGGACGGAGGCGTGAAACGCACGTTGGAATTCTCATCGCTTGACGTGAAAGCAACGCCTTTCGGCGCGTATGACGCGATGCTTATCGCGGCGGTGCAGAACCGCTGGTATGGTTTGCTCGAAGGCCGGAATTTTGCTGGCGAGCGCACGGGAAAGGTTGCGCTGGAATTTCATTTGCATCCGGACGGACGGGTCACAGACATGAAAGTTTTGGAGAACACCGTGGACGAATTGCTGTGCCTGCTTTGCCAGCGCGCGATCCTCGATCCTGCGCCGTTTGCAAAGTGGCCGATAGAAATGCGGCGGCTGATAGGAGAAGATCGGGAAATCAAGTTTACATTTTTTTACAACTGAACGCCGGTTTGTTTTTGCCGGTCAAGCTCAACTCATGGAAATATTCGTTTATATTCTGCTCGTGCTGACTTCGATTGTCGGCGTCACCTTCATCATCGAACGCGGAATTGCGCTGCGCTGGGGAAAAGTTCTTCCGCCGCGCGTCGAGCAGGCGGTCGAGGAATGTTGGAAGACAGATGATTTGCCAAAGTTACGGCACGCCTGCCAGCAAGTTTCATCGCCGTTGAGCCGGTTGCTTCTGGTTGCCGCCGACCATTTGCACTGGCCGAAAGTCGAGGCGGAAACTGCGGTGCAAACCCGCGCGCGCCATGAAATCGTGCGACTCGAACGCGGGCTGGTCGTGCTGGAAATCATCATCGGTGTCGCGCCGCTGCTTGGCCTTGTGGGAACGATCGTTGGCATGATGACGGCGTTTGGCGACGTCGGCCAGGCCAGCCAGATTGATGCGGCGAAACTGGCGCAGGGCATAGCGCTCATCCTTCGGGCGACGCTCATCGGTTTGCTCATCGCGATTCCGGCGCTCATCTCTTGGAGTTATTACAGCAAAAAAGTCGAGATGCTCGCGGTGGAGATGGAGACATTGTGCGATGAATTTTTGCGGAGGCAATATCGGGAGGAAAAGAAGTGAGGAACCATTTTTCAATCGCCAATCGCCAATCGCCAATCGCCAATTGCCGATTGCCTATCGCCGATTGCCTATCGCCGATTGCCTATCGCTGATTGAAACTTTGCCATGCGTTTCTACATCCGCAAACGCCGCCAGACGCCGACGGTCATCATCGTCGCGCTGATTGACGTGCTGATTGTGCTGCTGATTTTTTTGATGGTGACGACGACATTCAAGCAGCAGCCCGCGCTCAAACTCGCGCTGCCGGAATCGAGCACGGCGCTGAAAAGCGGCGCGTCGGAAAATGCGCCGCTGGTCGTGGCCGTCACGACGAACGGACAATTTTTTCTTGGCACGGATAAACTGCCCGTGACGACGGACCGGTTGAAAAACGAACTTGTCGCGCGGGCGCAAACAAATTCCCAACTGAAAGTCGCCATCAGCGCGGACAGGGGCGCGCCAGTCGGCCAGTTTTTCAAAGTAATGGACGCGGTGAGGGGGGCTGGAATCAAAACCGTGGACGCGTTCGCGAAGGAAGCGGGCAAGCCGTAACTTCGCCTGGCTGGTTGAATTGGCTCGGCAGGTGCTTTTTTTGGACGCGCCGCAAGCAAACACTCTGGTTTTACCTGATTTGCTGCGGCTCATTCGCATCAACCTGAAACGACAATGGCAACAAACTGGACAGAAAACGGCGGTTTGCTGAACCGCGCCCGTGCGTCCGCCCGGGAATTTTTTCCGAGGGCGGCGGCGCTGATTTTGTTGCTCGTCGTGCTGAAGGTGCTGCTCATGGCCGGCCTGCACAAGGACATTTACCAGACCCACTCCCGGCTGCGCGCTGAAGGACAAAACTGGCTGGACTGTTTTAATTTCGGTCTTTCCATCGTGCTCATTGCAGGAACGCTTGTCCTGCTTGGCCGCAAAGCGAAATCATGGCCGCGCGGTGAGACCAGAAAACTGAGCGCCGGACTCGCGGTGGCGGGGCTGATGTTTGCAGTGTTGGGGTTGCATCAGGGCCAATGGAATTACATCTTTCCGGTGGTGTCGGGAACGCTTTCGATTTTGGACATCCGGCATTACCTTGAATACAACTTCTTTTTTGGGCAGCCGTTCATCGCCGTCTATTTGATCATCTTTGCGCTGGTGTTTTGGATTTTGACGAGAACGCGGCGCGAGCATCTTATTTTTTACGTTCTGGCGGTGATGTCGGTTGTGTATTGGCTCTTGAACCTGTTCGAGCTTGTTGAACTGCGAGGGCAACTGGCCGTCGTGAATTGCATCGGCCTCCTCGCAATTTTTGCCGCGCTTCGCGCAAGCCGTCCCCTGCCGTGGCTGCTGCACTTCGTGCCCGCGCTGCTGACGCTGCCGGTGTGGTTCCTTTTTGGCCGCGAGTCGGCAGATTTTGGAAGGCCGAACGACTGCTTCCTGATTCTTCTTGGCGTCTCTGTGATTTTTTATGTCGCCGCTTATCTTTTTGGGCGGCGCGGCAAGTCCTTTCCCGAGATGAGCCATCTTCTTCCGTTTTATTTTCTGGCGTTCCTGCTGTTCTCAACGCGCCTGGCGCCGCTCTCGGGAAATTACAATCGGCTGATGGTCTGCGGGCTGACTGTCGCGCGCTATTTCATCGAGGAACTTTTATTCGTCGGGATTCTATTGTGCGCGGTTGTTGCGCTGCATCGTTTCACTCCACGCATCGCGAAACTTTTTTTTGACGCGGCTGCGGTGCTGCTCCTGGCTGTCGCGGTGGCCGACCTCGCAATCACGGCGCAGATGGACGCGCGCTTGGATTGGAACGCGTTCGTTGTGGTAAATAACGTGAAATTTCTCTGGCGGACAATCGAGCCGTTCGTGGGCTGGGTGGCTGTGGGACTGTTTGTTATCATCACGGCCTATCTCGGCGTGACAAAACTCGCGGCAAAATTTGCGCGGCGCTCCAATGCTCTTCCGTCGTTTTCGACTTCCGCATTTTTGGTCGCGCCGGTTCTGCTCGGGTTGCTCACGTTCGTCGTGCCGAAAATGGTGAAGCCGGACAAGGCGAAACATTCCGCGCTGTTCAATATCGCAACGACAAGCCCGATGGCGCGTGGACTGTCAGTTGCAAGACTTTCGCCTGAAGAATTTCGACGCGTGTCGCGCGAACTTGGTTTTGTTTCTGGATCGCCTGCCGGCCTTCGCGCGAACGTCGGCGGAAAGAAACTTAACGTGCTGGTCATCGTGATGGAATCGTCCTACAACAAATACCTTTCGCTGTTCGGCGCTGAAGATGAAACGCAGCCGCTCCTGAAAAAATACCGCGACCGGATGGAGATTTTCCCGAACTTTTTTTCCAACTTCCCGAATTCATTTCACGCGCGGTTCACGGTGTTGAGCGGTCTGCTCGCGCCGAAGGAATATGTCTCCTACCTCAATCCAAAAATCGAAGTGCCGACGCTTTATGAAATTTTGCACAGCCACGGCTACGTGAATGCGATGTTTGATTCATGCTCGAAAAATTACGTTCGCGAGGTGGATTTCATGGGACACCGCAAGCTTGACGCGTTCTACGATTCCGAAAACATGCCGGGCAAAGAAAAATATCCCGGCGTGTCCTGGGGTGTTCTGGAAACCGTGACGATGGAAGCGATCCGGGCGCAGCTCAAGCAGTATGCCGGATCCGGGAAAAATTTTTGTGTCAGTTATTTTCCCGTCGCGCCGCACATGCCATTCGACACGCCGTCCAAGGAGTTCGACAAATTCGACAACGGCGCGGGAATCATGGACGGCAATTACACTGGCCGTTACAAAAACCAGCTTCTCTACATGGATTGGATCATCACGGGCATCATCGAATCGCTGGAGCAATTCGGCCTTCTCGACTCGACCGTCGTCGTCATCACAAACGATCACGGCGAAATGGTCGGTGAACACGGCAAGCTCGGCCACGGCTGGCAGGTCGAACCGGAATTGTGCAACACGCCGCTCATCATCATGGATCCGCGACGGCCCGGCTATCGCGTCAATTACACGGTCGGTTCGCAGGTTGACGTGCTGCCTACGATTCTGGACGTGATGAGCATTCCGAAACCGGCGGGCGAATTGTATGAAGGCGTGTCGCTCTACGACGAATCCGCCGCTACGAACCGGACGATCTGGTTCAATTCCTACCGCCAGCGGGCGTTCATTTCCGGCGGAAAATACTTCCTCGAAGACAACGAGCCGGGAGAAAATCCAAGAGATGGCCGCGTGCATGTTTTCGAAATGGCCAATGACGGCGTAAAAACACTTTTCCGCCAAACGAGCGAAACCGCCAACGTTTCAGCGAAGCTCGATAAATACGAGCAATTTCAAAAATCGCTGATAGTTCACTACGATTATTACCGGAAGGTTTCAGTCCAGGGGACTTCCGGGGAGCAAGTTCAGGCGGCACGCTGAATTGACATTCCCCCCTTCTTTGGCAGACTGCTGCCCATTGTTACGGCCAGTTCGCCCCAAATATGTTTTACTGAGAATGTCTTGGGGTGATTCTCCGAGCATAAACCCGACTTGAAAACCGTCGGCGCAACCAAACAAACCGCGAGGTGTTTTATCGCGACGCAGAGAAAGGAAATAATGAAAATTAAAAATACAAGCAGAGCGGGCTTTACGCTCGTGGAAATCATGATCGTTGTGGCCATCATCGGGTTGCTGGCGGCAATCGCCATCCCGAACTTCGTCCGGGCGCGCAAACAGTCCCAGCGAAGCATTTGCATCAACAATCTTCGCATGATTGATGCGGCCAAACAGCAATGGGCAACGGAAAACAAGAAGGGAGATGCCGACGAGCCGAGTGCAACTGAAGTCGGGAATTATATCAACAAAGGGTATCCGAGGTGTCCTTCAAGCGGCACTTACACCATCAACCAGGTGAGCACGGATCCCGTATGTAGCCTAGGCTCGGACGCCAATTTCCCGCACAAACTGGAAACTCCGTAAGCGAGGCACAGTCCCTTTTACGCCCGAGGCGATCCACCTCGGGCTTTTTTATTCGAACCGCGTCCGCTTTGATTTACAATCAGGAAAAGATTTCTGATGACGCGCCACTGTTTCAAATGCGGGACGATATGGACATTCAATCGCCCGCCAGGCCGTGCTGAAACGTGCGAGCGCTGCGGCGCGGATTTGCGCGTCTGCCTCAACTGCATCAGTCACGACCCAAAAGTGGCGTATCAATGCAGCGACCGCCGCGCCGAGGAAGTCGCGGACAAAGACCGCGCGAACTTCTGCGAATTTTTTGAAATGGCAAAACGCGAATGGACCGGCACCGGCACAAGTTCACGCGAAGACTCCGCGCGGGAAAAACTGAAAAAACTGCTTGGCGATTGAATTGCGACCGCATGAACGCACGATTTTTATTCGCTGCACTTGTCTTTGGCTCCGCGCTTTTCGGTTGCGCAAAAAAATCCGCGGACAAACTGATTGTTGGAATGGAACTGGCCTATCCGCCCTTCGAGATGAGCGATGAGCAAGGCAAGCCGACTGGCGTGAGCGTGGATCTGGCGCAGGCGCTCGCGGGTTCGCTCGGCAGGAAACTGGTTGTCGAAAACATTCCGTTCGATGGACTCATTCCCGCGCTCAAGACCGGCAAGATTGACTTGATCATTTCCTCGATGACGGCAACGGAGGAGCGCGCCAAGTCCATTGATTTTTCCGAGCCGTATTTGAAGACGGGACTTTGTTTGCTCGCCGGAAAAAATTCCAAAATTCAATCCGCAGCCGATTTGGATTCGCCGGCAACGACGGTCGCCGTGAAACAAGCCACGACCGGCCACAACTTCGCGCGGCAAAATTTGAAGAGCGCAAGAGTCCTCGTCCTCGACAAGGAAGATGCCTGCGTGCTGGAAGTCGTGCAGGGCAAAGCCGACGCGTTCATCTACGACCAGATGTCCGTCTTCAAACATTGGCGGCGCAATCCCGACACGACGCGCGCGATTTTGCAACCATTTCAGCAGGAGTCATGGGCAATCGGAATCCGCCAAGGCAACGACGAGTTGCGCGAAAAAGTGAACTCGTTCCTGAAAACTTTTCGCGAGCAGGGCGGCTTCGAAAAACTAGGCGACAAACATTTGAAGGAGCAAAAGGAAGCTTTCCAGAAACTCGGCTTTCCGTTTTATTTCTGACGTGAAACGGCTTTTCTTCGCCGAGCGCCAGGTTTCGTGGCTGGTTCAATTGTTCAACGCCGCGCTCGTCTTTCTGCTGGTCACGCTGGTTTTTTATTTCGCCTTCAATCAACTCAACTATCACTGGCACTGGAGCATCGTCGCGGATTACCGGCAAAAGTTTTTCCAGGGCTGGCTCGTCACGATTTTACTTTCGTTGAGTTCGCTTGCGTTGAGCACTCTCATTGGTTTTGTCTCCGCGCTTGGGCAACGCAGTCATTTTCTGCCGTTGAAATTTTTTAGCAAATTCTACGTCGAAATCATTCGTGGCACGCCATTGCTTGTCCAGATTTTGATTTTCTTCTACGTCATCGCCGACGCGTTCGGATTGCAGAACCGCTACGTCGTCGGCGTGTTGACGCTCTCGATTTTCAGTGGCGCATACATCACAGAAATCATCCGCGCTGGAATCGAGAGCGTCGGCAAATCGCAACTGGAATCCGCCATGGCCATCGGCCTGACTCGCGCGCAGATTTATCGCTTCGTGATTTTCCCGCAGGCGTTGCGCCAGTCACTGCCGCCGCTCGCGGGACAATTCGCGTCGCTCGTCAAAGATTCGTCGCTGCTCTCCATCATCGGTATCAGCGAATTCACGCTCAACGCGCGCGAGGTGAACGCCTACACATTCAGCACGCTGGAAAGTTACATCCCGCTGGCCGTGGGCTACCTGATTTTGACGCTGCCGATTTCGCTTTGGACGCGGTGGCTGGAACGGCGCGTGAAATTTGAAACGTGAAATTGCGCCTCAACCAGATCACGAAAAAGTTCAATGGCCACGCGGCCTTGGACGGCGCGTCGCTCGATTTGGAGAAAGTCCACACGCTGGTTTTGATCGGGCCGTCGGGCGGTGGAAAATCAACTTTGCTGCGGGTCGTCGCGGGTTTGGAATTTCCTGACGCGGGCGAAATCGAAATCAACGGCGACCGCATCGTCTTTGAAGAAAATTTTTTGCTGAAGCACCGCCGCACCGTCGGAACCGTTTTCCAAGGCTTCAATCTTTTTCCCCATTTGACGGCGCTGCAAAACATCACGCTGCCGCTCGAAAAAGTCCATGGCTATTCGCGAAGCGCAGCCGACGAAGCCGCGCAAACTTTTCTGAAACGATTCCGTCTCGAAAATCACGCGCGCAAAAAGCCCGCTGAACTTTCCGGCGGCCAGCGCCAGCGCATCGCCATTGCCCGGGCCGTGGCAATCAAACCGAAGCTGCTGCTGTTCGATGAGCCGACTTCCGCGCTTGATCCTGAAATGACGGCTGAAGTTTTGGACATGATTGAAGAACTACGCGACGAGGGCCGCAATTTTATTTTGGTCACGCATGAGATGGGTTTCGCAAAAAAAGTTGCCGACGTTGTTGCTTTGCTGGCTGACGGCAAAATTGTCGAAGCTGGAAAGGTCGGGCAGCTTTTTGAAAATCCACGGCAGCCGCAAAGCCGAGATTTCCTGGCGAAGGTGCTGAAGTATTGAACGGTGGACGCGCTGGCGGAACGCGCCAATAATTTTTCAGCCTGCAAATACTTGACGCAACAGGCATCGCGCAACACGCTACTCCAAATGCCGGACGAAAAACCCAACACGAGCCAAAAGGCGCTCGCCATCAACCTCGACAAACTCCGCTACGGCACGTTCGCGGAAATCGGCGGCGGGCAGGAAGTGGCGCGGTTTTTTTTTCGCGCGGGCGGCGCGTCGGGCACGGTCGCGAAAACGATTTCAGCCTACGACATGTCAGTCAGCGACGCGATTTACGGCAAAACCGCCCGCTACGTCAGCCGCCAGCGACTCGAAGACATGCTGGCTTACGAATACAAACTTCTCGTCGAGCGCCTGGACGCCAGGCGCGGCGACAGAAGCACCTTTTTTGCATACGCGAACACCGTGGCGACACGAAACTACGCGAGCGGAGGCGAAGGCCACGGCTGGATGGGGATCCGTTTTCAAACGCAGCCGCGAGCCGAGCCGTCGCAAATTCTCGTCCACGCGCGGGTGCTGGACACGGAAGTTTTGCGCGAGCAGGAAGCCATCGGCATTTTGGGCGTGAATTTGATTCACGGCGCGTTTAATCAGTTCGCGCAGCCGGAAGCATTGATCGTTTCATTGATGGACGAGCTTTCGCGCGAGCGCGTTGAAATTGACATGATTCATTTTTCCGGCCCAGCCTTCGCCAACGTGGACAACCGCCTCATGGCGCTGCAACTCGTGCAAAAAGGTTTGAGCGACGCCGCGATGTTCACCGCTTCGGGCGAAGTGGTGATTCCCGCCGACGTGCTTTACAAAAAACCGGTGCTTGTCGAACGCGGAAGTTTTCGTCCCATCGTTCATCCCGTGCTTGACCTGCTTGAGCGCGCGCAGGAACAATTTCTTGCAGACCCGGACGTGAAAGACAAACAACCCGTCGTGTTTCTGGAAATGACGCTGCGCCAGTTGACTTCGGGCGAGAGCATTGACCATCGCGATTTCCTGTCGCGCGTGGACATCCTGAGCGCGCTCGGCAAAATGGTGCTCATCTCAAACTTTGGCCGCTACTACCGGCTCGTCGGCTATCTTTCGCGCTACACTCAGGAAAAAATCGGCATCGCGCTGGGCGTGCCGAGCATGAAGGAAATTTTCGACGAAAAATTTTACACCGATCTTGAAGGCGGACTGCTCGAATCCATCGGCCGACTTTGCAAACACAACGTCAAACTTTACATCCATCCCTTCAAAGACCCGGCGACGGGCCAGGTTTCGACCGCTGAAACCCTCGAAGTCGCGCCGCACCTGCGTCATCTCTACGTCTACCTGCTGGAAAATAAATTCGTCGAGCCGGTCAAGAACTATAATCCCGATTATCTTGGAATTTATTCGCGCGAAGTGTTGAAAAAAATCCAGAACGGCGACGGCTCATGGCAGCAGGAAGTCCCCGCGCAAATCGTGGAAATCATCAAGCGAGACAAGCTGTTCAGCTATTCGCCGGGGCACACGATGATGTTCACGCGGTAGATCGTGCCGCCAGGATTCGGGAGATTTCACGTCGGTTGCTTGAAACCACCAGTTCGTGGCGTGTGCGTTTTCGGTTGGCGAATCACGCGCGTTCTGCTATTCGCTTTGCAACATGAAAACTCCAGCAAAAATTCTCGCGCCGCTGTTTGTCCTGACTCTTGCACCTTTTTGTTTCGCCGCTGACGACGGAAAGGAAATTCCCCCGCCGAAAGACGAGCCGAAAATCATCAACCCAGGCCCGCCACCGTCGGACGCGATTGTTTTGTTCGACGGAAAAGATTTGTCCAAGTGGAAAGGCGAGAATGGCGCTGAAGCGAAATGGGAAGTGAAGGACGGCGTCGCGACCGTCAACAACACTGGCGGCATCCAGACGAAACAGGAATTTGGCGATTGCCAGTTGCACGTCGAGTGGGCATCGCCTGCCGAAGTGAAAGGCGCGGGGCAAGATCGCGGCAACAGCGGCGTTTATCTTCAAGGCCGTTACGAAATACAGGTGCTCGATTCATACAACAACAAAACTTACTTCCACGGCCAGGCTGGAGGGGTTTACAAACAATACGCGCCGCTCGTGAACGCCTGCCGCAAGCCCGGCGAATGGCAGACTTACGACATCATCTTCCACGCGCCGCGATTCAACGAGGCAGGAAAGGTGGAGAAGCCTGCGACGATGACAGTGCTGCACAACGGCGTGCTGATACAGGACCACGTGGAAATTCTCGGCACGACTTCACATGCCGGCCATCCGAAATACACGGCGCATCCGTTGAAGCAATCACTCGCACTGCAAGACCATCATAACCCGGTGAAGTATCGGAACATCTGGATCCGGGAGCTGTGAAACGCGACGGCAAAATCAAAATTCCTTGATCTCCGGCCAGAGCGGTTCAAGGTCGGCGTCATCCAGCGCCATTTTTTTGATCCGCTCGCGTTCGCCAACTTCCAAAGCGCGCCTCAGCCACGCGCGCGCTTCGGGCAGTCGGCGCACCTGGCAGGCGTAACAGGACAAGTTGTAGGGAATCGTCGGCTCCTGTGGAAATTTTTCAATCGCCGGCAGCAAGGCTTCGAGCGCCTTTTCAGCGCCGCCATCGGTCACACGCCGCAGCGAATACGACAAGTGCAGCCAGCCGGACGCGCGTTGCGGCGCGGCGGCGACGAGCGTTCGCGCAATTCTCAGCGCATCATCCCAATTTTTTTGAGCCGCGCAAATCGCCCAGCGCAATTCCAGCACGTCGGGATTTTTCTCCAGACGGGCGCTGACGCGCTCCAGTTCGGCCAGCGCTTCAGCCGGACTGCCCAGTTCCAGCCAGCCGACGGCTGCCGAAAGATAATGCGAATCTGGTGGTTCGATTTTTTTCATGCAACGTAAAGCTTCTCGCCCAAACTATACGTCTTCCGGCGAACAAATCTACTGAAACGCGAACGCCTGCTACGATTAAGAGAAAGATCAAGAATAAGAACAGGAGAGATTTCCTAGCTCGCGTTCTTAACTCGCCTTGCTCAACGACGCCAGGTATTCCACCAAATCGTATGTGGACATTGTTTGCTGCAAACGAGAAATCTTTTGACCGCGCACACAACTCTGCTAGTTTCGCCGAAATTCATCGCGCATGACCCAAGCTGCTTCAACGTCTCCTGCTCGCATCCATTATCCTCCCGGCTTCCGCCAGCGGCGCGGATTGAATTGGTTCATTCTTGGTCTCATGTATGCGTCGTATTACATGTGCCGCTACAATTTCCGCTTCGCAACGCCGGGGATGATCGCAGAGTTCGGTTTCAGCAAGAGTGACATCACCGACATGTTGAGCGCGTGGTCCATCGCCTATGGAACGGGGCAACTTGTCAACGGCCTGATCACGGACCGCATTGGTGGCAAGGCCGCCATGTTCATTGGCGCCGTGGGCACGATTGTGGTGAACCTCTTCTTCGGCTTTGGCTCGTTCGTGGGAACATTTTCCACCTTCGCGCTCATCTGGCTGATGAACGGCTGGTTTCAATCGTTCGGCGCGCCCGGCATGGTGAAGATCAATGCCGCGTGGTTCAATCGCAGCGAACGCGGGACGTTCGCCGGTATTTTCGGTTTTATGATCCAGATGGGACAGGTGAGCATCAACAAACTCGCGCCCGTCATCCTCGGCGGTTTCACCATCGGCGCGTTTGTGGTGGCGGAGGGCGAGTGGCGCTGGATATTCCGCATCCCGCCGATTTTCACGGCGATCATGGCGGTCCTGCTGGTGCTGATCCCGAAGGAATCGCCGGAGGCCGCAGGTTATCCGGGGCTGGTGAGCGATGGCGACGGCAAGGAGGACAGCGGCACGCGTGCGAGCATCAAGGAATCGTTCATCACGATCTTCACGCATCCGCTGGTGTGGTTTTACGCGCTGGCCTATGCCTGCACCGGCGCGGTGCGCAACAGTTCCGACCAACTGGCGGTGCTTTACTTTGTGGAAAAACTCCACCTCGACATCGCCACGAGCAAGGCTGTTGGCTGGACATTTTTTCTCATGCCGATTGTCGCCGTGTTCGGCTCATTCACTGCGGGTCTGGTTTCGGACAAATTTTTCAAAGGCCACCGTTCGCCGGTGGCGATGACGCTTTATTTTGTGGAAGGCCTCGTCATTCTTTGCGCGGCGATGGTGATCTATATGGGCGTCGTGGGGCCGACGCCGATGGGCATTTTTCTCGGTTGTCTTTTTCTGGTGTTGGTATCATTGACTGCCAATTCCACTCACGCGATCGTGGGCGCGGCGGCACCGATGGACATCGGCGGGCGCAAAATGGCCGGGTTCGCCACCGGCGTGATTGATTCATTTCAATACTACGGCACTGCAATCGCGCTGCCGATCACCGGGCGGCTCATTGACAAATACGGCTGGGGCGTGTGGTATCCCACGATGGCGGGGTTTGGGTTCATCGGCGCCTTCGCGATGCTGATGGTGATGCGGAAGCAGCGGCTCATTGCAAAACGCACCGTTTAGAAATTGCGTGGGTCAACTGTTTCCGTAACTGGAAAAATCACCTTCGCTTGGCTTCACCCAGTCGCCCGGCCGCATAAGCCTCGAACACGCGTTTGATTTCATCCCGCACGCGGCGAAAGCCCTTCAGCTTTTCCTCGTCGCTGCCTTCGAACTTCGCCGGGTCATCGAAACCCCAATGATAACGGTTCACTTGACCGGGGAACATCGGACAGGCTTGGTCAGCGTTGCCGCAAACCGTGATGACCGTTTCCACTTTCTGGTTTAGAAACTCGCTCAAGTGCTTCGAACGATGCTTGGAAATATCCAGACCAATTTCCTTCATCACTTGGATCGCGAGCGGATGAACGTATCCGGCGGGATTCGAGCCTGCGCTCTGCACGTTGTGACCATCGCCCAACGCGGCGCGTAGAATTCCTTCCGCCAGATGACTGCGGCAGGAATTGCCGGTGCAAAGAATCAGGATGAGTGGTTTATCAGCCATACTTCAGCGACAGCATTGCGCCGCAGGTTCGCGAAAACTTGGGATGGATCGGTAAACCGGCTGCGGCGGCAGACATTTTTCCTGCGCCAGACAAGCCGTGTGCCGCGTTCCCAATTTCACGACCAATGTCCTGTCATCAGGCGCAACTGCAGTGACGGGAAATTGCGAAATCACCGGCGCTTCATGTTCCACGTCCACTTCGATGCCTTCCGTCTGCATGAACGAAGCGGACTTGTTGAGGATGTCCAAAAGTTTCCCCGCACTCAGGCGATGCTCGAAATCATTTGCAACCCATGTTTGCAACCGGCAGTGCGATTCGGCGCGATGCGTCCCACCGCAATCAATGAACAGTTTGTCAATCCGCGCCACTTCCGTGACATGAGCGTGAAACGGGATGTTGCTGCCATCGGGCAAAATGAAGCGGACCGTTTTGTCTTTGTGCTGCGTGAGGATGTTTTTGAATTCAGATAGTTTCATAACGGGCGTTCAATTTCAGTTTTCACAATCGCCTTCCCACCGTCTGCTTCGGCGAACCAATGCCGCGTCCGGTTGCAAGCCGCGCACACGGAGAGCATCACCGGCACTTCCACCAGCACGCCGACCACTGTTGCCAGCGCAGCGCCGGATGCAGGCCCAAACAATGTGATGGCAACGGCCACCGCCAGTTCGAAGAAGTTGCTCGCGCCGATGAGCGCGCCAGGCGAGGCAACGTTGTGCGGCACGCGCAGTTTGCGCATCAACAAGTAGGCGAGCGTGGAATTGAAATAAACCTGAATGACAATCGGCACGGCCAGCAGCAGCACGGCGAGCCAGCGCGTGGTCAGGTTCTCGGCTTGGAACGCAAAAATCAAAACCAGCGTCATCAGCAACGCCGCGATGGTCACGGGATGAAACTTCGGAAGAAAGTTTTTCTCAAACCAATCCTTGCCGCGTGATTTGAGGAGCACGACGCGCGTCAACCAACCCGCCGCCAGCGGGATTACGATGAACACGACGACCGAGGTGATGAGCACTTTCGACGGCACAATCACGTTTGCAACTCCGCACAAGAACATCACGATGGGCGCGAACGCGACAAGCATGATAAGATCGTTCACCGCCACTTGCACGAGCGTGTAAACCGGATCGCCGTCGGTGAGATAGCTCCACACAAACACCATCGCGGTGCAAGGCGCGGCGGCGAGGATGATGAGGCCGGCGGTGTAGTTTTTCGCCGCCTCCGCGTCAATCCAGTTGGCGAAAACGTGCTGCATGAATAACCACGCGAGGAACGCCATGCTGAACGGCTTCACCAGCCAGTTGACAAATAGCGTGACGGCGAGGCCCTTTGGTTTGCGCGCGATGCTGTGCAACGATGTGAAGTCCACTTTGAGCATCATCGGGTAAATCATCAGCCAGATGAGCACGGCGATGGGAACATTCACTTGCGAACCCTGGCCGAATTCGAGCTTGCTCAAAGCCGCCGTCATGCCGGGCGAAGCCTTGCCCAGCGCGACGCCGACGATCATGCAAAGGAAAACCCAAAGCGTCAGGTAACGCTCAAAAATGGCGAGACGTTTAGGCGAACTCTGGTTGGTCATGCTTGTTTTTGAATGGCGCAGGGACTTCGCTTTAACATTTTTGACGGCGGCAAATTTCAGTGAGTTCCATCTTCAAAATCCGTTTCAACTTCTTCGTGTCGGCGGCGGCTTCATCCGTTCTGGCGAGCGACTTGTGAACCCAATCCAAGGCCTCGCGCACCGCCACCGGCGCGGTCTGGTCCGGCAACCGGTAATAAACCCAGCGCTCCGCCTTGCGCGACTGTATCAGCCCGGCGTGCCGCAGGATGGAAAGATGTTTGGATACCGTGGACGGTGCGAAGCCGAACAGCTCGGTTATCTGGCAGACGCACAATTCGCCGCGCCGCAGCGCCAGCAAAATGCGGACACGTCCGGAATCAGACAATGCTTTCGTGATGGCCATGAACCCACGCATTCTGACTATATTTCGCCAAACAACGAAATGTGTCAAATCGTTATTTAAGGTAAGGCATGGAATGCAAGGCAGATCTATTGCCGGACGGTAACACCTTCGCGCGCCAGCAGCGTGCGTTTCCAATCCAATCCGCCGGAAAATCCGCCGAGCTTCTTGTTTGCCGCCAGCACGCGATGACAGGGAATCAAGACGGGAATGGGGTTCGCGCCGCAGGCTGAACCGACGGCGCGGGCGGCTTTGGGTTTTCCAATCGTGGCAGCGACTTCGGAATAGCTTCGGGTCCGGCCTGTAGAAATTCTTTGAAGAGCTGACCAGACGCGGCGTTGGAATCCTGTTCCTGAAGCCAAATCCAGCGGCGGCAAAGTATTTGGAGTTTTGCCAGCGAGGGTTTGCTTCAAGGCTCTGGCGGTGGCGATGTGCCAATGGCGAAAGCCTCTCACCCCGTCCCTCTCCCCATCCGATGGGGGGAGAGTGGCGTCTCGCCGGGTGAGGGGATTTCCCATCCGGCGCGAGCTTCGTCGGCCTGGGAATTCAAGCCGCGCCAATCCGCGATTGGAGAATTTTGCAATGAAAGTTCCTTGAGATGTTTTGATTTTGGTCGAGACCATATATTTTCGGAGTCAATGGTTTTTCAAGAAGACAAGCAGAATTCCAAGCAACACCAGAAAGAAAATCGTGACCAGCAGGATGAAACGGTTTCGCGCGACGCGCTTCTCGTATCGCAACGGGCGCATCCCTTGAAAACTTCCGGCGGCGAGGTAGGTCAACAATCTGGGATCTGACGCTGGCGGCGGATTGAAATGGTTTTTGATCCGCTGAACGAACGCGTGGAAATCATATTTGCGGACGCCCAGATCGTTGTAGTGATTGGGCGTCGTCAGAGCTTCGTTCTTTGCCTTTAATTTGTCTTGATCCACTTCTTCAAACACCGGTTCGGCGGGGACGGGTTGAGGCACCGGCGGCACGGCATGAACTGCCGGGCCGGCGCGATGCGGCATTGCCGTCGAGCGAAGACGGGGGTGGGATGTCGGCTGGTTGACCTGCGTGCCGAGCTTCTGGATTTTTGCCTCGAGCGCGGCGATCTCCGCGTTCAATGCGCGCTTGCGCGCGGAAATGGGATCAGCTTTTTTTTTGAACAAAGTCATGCGGCAGACTCAGTGACGAAGCAAAACCGCGAGCAACACAGCGAAGGCCAGCGCCGCCACAACCGCCAGCGGCCACGTCAATGCAAGACCCAGTTTGCAAAGCTCGGCAAAGTTGCGGTTGGCGAAAAGCGATTGCTCCAATTTTTTTCCTGGCGCGGTTTGGGTCGCGGCTTGCGCCGCTTCGCCGTTGAGCACGGAGAATTTCAGCCGCGCGGAATTCCATTCCATGCGCGCGTTTTCGATGGCGGTGAGCGCGCGCGTGAGTTCGACGTTGAAATTGTCCTTCGTCCACGTTTCTTCCTGGACGGCTTCGATTTTTGAGAGTGCGGCGCGAAAATCGGCGAGGGTCTTGGCCATCTGCTCGGCGTCGCGGCGGGCGGTGAACTCGGCTTCTTCGAGCAAACCGAGGCCGCGCGTGAGATTATGGATCATTTCCTGACGGCCATTTTGAAATTCAGTCTGGCGTCGGCGCGTTTCTTCGAGCGACGCGCGCTCGCGTTCCAATTCCTCCTGCTCGCGGCGAAGCTCGGCGAGCTTTTGCTGCGCATCGCTCACGCGCGAGTCAACTTCCTCGCGCGACGGAGCGCGTTGGGCGTGGGCGGACGCGCTGGAAGCGGAATGGGAAGTTTTCTGCGCCGCTTCGAAATCGCTGTCCACGAATTCAGTGGCATCGTAATCGGTAGGCATGACGGGAGTTTAGGCCTCGCGGGAAAAGGTGTAAAGCGGCGCGTGGAATTTTTTTCGTTCTCGCCGTCCTGAATTCCGCTTGTCACTGTTCCACAGAACAAATTAAATTCCCATCGCTCGAAACAACTTTTACATGATCGAAGTAATCCAGTTTCCGTGGAGTCCATTCTGCATCGTCCAGAGGCGCATCCTTGAATTCGCGGGCGCTAAGTTTAAAATCATCAACATCCCGAGCGGCGAGCGCTCGCTGGTCTGGAAACTCACTAAGCAACGCTACTATCAGGTGCCGGTCATCAAGGACGGCAGACAGGTCATCTTCGAGACGGACGGCGATTCGCAGGTCATCGCGAAGTATCTCGACGCAAAATTTCAGCTCGGACTTTTTCCGGCGGAACTCGAAGGTGTGCAATCCATCATCTGGCGCTATATCGAAAACGAGATTGAAGATGTCGGTTTCCGGCTTACGGACATTTACTGGAAGGAATTTGTCGAGCCGTCGGATCAACTCCGGTTTCTTCGACACAAGGAGCGCAAATTTGGGCGCGGCTGCCTCGAACAGTGGCGCAAGGAGCAGCCTAAAATGCTCGCAGAGCTGACGCGGAGATTGCTGCCGTTCGAGGAAATGTTGCTGGCGAAAGATTTTTTGATTGATGAGCGCCCGCGGTTTGTGGACTTCGACCTGTTCGGGATGCTCGGCGATTTTCTTTATTCCGGCCATTATGAATTGCCCGCCGAACATCCAAAGTTGCTCCGGTGGCACAAGCGGATGACTGGAGTAAAAATCAGGAATGCAAAATGAAACAGGCCGGGCAGGGACGTGAATTCCGAATTTCTTCTTTGCAGTCAGACGCTCGTCTCTAAATTGCCGCTGTGACCGTCCTCGAAACGATCCAGCGCAGCGCGGATTTTCTGTCGAAGAAGGGCGTGGACTCGCCACGACTTCAGGCCGAATTGCTCCTGGCTCACGCGCTCAAGCTGCCGCGAATGAAGTTGTATCTGAATTTCGAGCGGCAACTTTCTGACGCGGAAACAAACTTGATGCGCGAGTTCGTGAAGCGGCGCGGCCAGCGCGAACCGTTGCAGCACATCACCGGCTCGACTTCGTTTTGTGGAATTGAAATCGCCGTGAACCGCAGCGTCTTGATTCCGCGACAGGAAACTGAATTGCTCGCGGAGGAAGGGTGGAAGTTTCTCAACCAAATCTCGGAGGGGCGAGTTACACGAGACCCAAATCAAAAATCGGGAAATGAAATTGGGGGCTCGTGTAACTCGCCCCTCCGGGCGCTGGATTTCGGCACGGGCAGTGGTTGCATCGCGATCGCGCTGGCGGTCAAATGTCCGAACGCAGAGATTTTTGCCGCCGACATTTCAACGGAAGCGCTGGAGGGCGCGAAGCAAAATGCCGCTCGAAACAGCGCCGCCGGGCGGGTCAGGTTTTTTCAAGGCGATGGATTTGAAGCTTTGAATGGGGACTCGTGTAACTCGCCCCTCCGGGAGGTGAAGTTCGACCTTATCATCAGCAACCCGCCCTACATTCCGACGGCGGAGATCGAAAAACTTCAAACAGAGGTGCGCGATTTCGATCCGCGCGGAGCGCTGGATGGCGGCGCGGATGGGCTGGATTTTTACCGGCGAATCGCGGTAGAGGCGAAACCATTGTTGAAGCCGACCGGCAAGTTGATGCTGGAATTCGGCGACGGGCAGGCCGAGGCGATTCGGAAAATTTTTGAAAATGAAAAGTGGGTTGTCGAAGCGGTGCGCGAGGATTACACTCGCCGTCCAAGAATCTTGATTGCGAGGCTCTAAAAAAATCACATGGAAAGTTTAATGATCAAAGGCGGTGTGCCGTTGCATGGCGAAGTCCAAATCAGCGGCGCGAAAAATGCCGTGCTGCCCATCCTCGCGGCGACGCTGCTCACGACGGAGCCTTGCACCATCCGCCGCGTGCCGAACCTGAGCGACGTGAAATTCATGGCGCAAATCCTCACGTGGCTCGGCGCGCGCGTGAAGTTCAATGGCGACAGCGTCACGGTTCAGGCGAAAAAAATCCAAGGCGTCGGCGACTACGACCTCATCCGCAAAATGCGCGGCTCGATTTGCGTCATGGGGCCGCTGCTGGCGCGGTTGCGCGCGGCGACGGTGTCGCTGCCGGGCGGCTGCGTCATCGGCGCGCGGCCAATCAATCTGCACTTGAAGGGTTTTCAGGCGCTCGGAGCGAAAATCAAGATCGAAGCCGGCTACGTCCACGCGAAAACGAAACGGCTCGTCGGCTCGGAAGTATTTCTCGGCGGCCGCGCCGGTTCGACGGTTCTCGGGACGGCGAACGTGATGATGGCAGCGACGCTTGCGGACGGCGTGACGATCATCGAAAGCGCGGCGTGCGAGCCGGAAGTGGTTGATCTCGCAAATTTTTTGACCTCAATGGGCGCGGAAATTCACGGCGCGGGAAGCCCGACGATCACGATCACCGGCGTCAAAAAACTTCATGGCGCGGAGCATGAAGTGATTCCCGACCGGATCGAGGCCGCGACTTACGCCATCGCCGCCGCCGCCACGAACGGCGAAGTGACGTTGCACGGGGCACGCGCAGACCATTTGCACGCGGTGCTGGACAAGCTTGCTGATTCCGGCGTGAAGGTTGACCGGCGCGGCGCGGCGATCACCGTGAAGCGAAATGGAAAATTGAAACCCGTGGACATCACGACGCTGCCCTACGCCGGTTATCCCACGGACGCACAGGCGCAAATGATGGTGTTGATGGCGATGACGCCGGGGATTTCGATCATCACGGAACGGATTTTTGAATCGCGCTTCATGCACGTCAGCGAATTGTCGCGGCTCGGGGCAGACATTGAAATCGAAGGGCCGAGCGCGATTGTCAAAGGCGGCAAGCCGTTGAGCGGCGCGCCGGTGATGGCGAGCGATTTGCGCGCGTCGGCGGCGCTGGTCATCGCGGGACTGGCCGCCAAAGGCACGACGCACGTCAACCGCGTCTATCACATTGACCGAGGCTACGAAAACATTGACGGAAAATTGCGCAAGCTCGGCGCGCGAATCGAGCGAGTCGAGGAGACATGATCAACAAGCTGCTTTGGATTTTGATCATTGCGGTTGTTGTGTTTATCGGCTGGAAACTATTTGAAAAGTGGGACGAAGTTTCGCTCGAAAACGCGGCGAAGGCAAAGCAGGCTCCGGCGCAAATCACCAGCGGCGAGCAGTTGGGAGGTTTGACCCAGCAACTCGAATCCAGTCTGCAGGCCGCGCAAAAAGCCGGGTCGGTCGCGATGAAAAACTGGCTCAAGCTTTACGGCCATCTCGTGCAGGACCCGCGCAAAGGCTGGATTGAACTGGACTACGCGGTGCAGCTTTCGCGTGACGATCCGAGGGAGGCGAAGCGCATTTTTGCCGAAGTCAAAACCCGCACGCTGACGAACTCGCCGATTTATCCGCGCATCAAGCAGCTTGAAAAAACTTACGAGTGACAGCCAAAAGTTAAATGAGGCGGCTGGGTAAGTCAGGACTTGCATTTGCTTCTCTCGAACCCTGCCTTGTGTCCGCCGTCGCGGGCGCATTATGCTCGCGCGAGATCACATGGATTCCATGACCCGCCTTGCCTCATCATTTCGTGTCGCAGCGTTCGCGATGCTGGCCGGCCATCTTGCGCCCGCTGCGGCTGAATCATCGAATCGCTTCTCTCCCGACGTCGAGCGCTACCTCAAGACGTTCACGAGCGGCGGCGCGCTCACGGACCGTTCCCAGCCGCTCGCGCCGGCGGAGACGCTGAAACACTTCAAGCTCGCCGACGGCCTCCAGATGGAAGTGGTCAGCGCAGAGCCAACCATCCGCCAGCCGCTGAACCTGCACTTCGACGAGCGGGGCAGGCTCTGGGTTGTGCAATATCTCCAGTATCCGTTTCCAGCCGGATTGAAGATTGTGAAATATGATCAGTATCTGCGGGCGGTTTTCGACAAAGTGCCGCCGCCGCCGCCGGATCACATCAAGGGCGCCGACCGGATTACCATTCTCGAAAGCACGCGGGGCGACGGCGTCTTCGACAAGGCCAAAGATTTCGTCTCCGATTTGAACATCGCGCGGAGCGTTGTCTGCGGGCGCGGCGGCGTGTGGATTTTGAATCCGCCCTACCTGTTGTTCTACCCGGACAAGAATCGCGACGATATTCCCGACGGCCCGCCGGAAGTCGCGCTCAGCGGTTTTGGTCTTGAAGACACGCACAGCGGCGCGAACAGTCTTGCGTGGGGGCCGGACGGCTGGCTTTACGGCGCGCACGGCAGCACTTGCACAGCGGACATCAAGGGCGTGAAGTTTCTCGGCCAGGCCATCTGGCGTTATCACCCGGTGACGAAGGAATTTGAAGTTTTCGCCGAGGGCGGCGGCAACACCTACAGCCTGGAGTTCGACGCACACGGGCTGACTTACTCCGGCAGCAACTACGGTGAGACGCGCGGCCTGCATTATGCGCAAGGCGGCGCTTACATCAAGACTTGGGGCAAACACGGCCCGCTGATGAATCCCTACTCGTTCGGCTGGTTCGAGCACATGGCGAGCATTGGATTCAAGCCGCGCTTCCCGCAGACGATGATCATTTACGAAGGCGGCGCGATTCCTGGCTACGAAGGGCAACTCATCGCCGGCATGTCGCTGGTGAATCGCGTGCAGGCGGCGAAGATGATTCGCGACACTTCAACCTGGCGCACGGAGGACACCGAAGCCATCGTCCTCACCGACGACCGCTGGTTTCGTCCGGTGGACACCAAAACCGGACCCGATGGCGCGATCTACATGGCGGATTGGTATGACAGCCGCCTCAGCCACCTCGATCCGAACGACACTTGGGACAAGGAGCGTGGCCGCATCTACCGGCTCTCGGCGATCGGCGCGAAGCCCGCGCCAGCCTTCGATCTCTCCAAACTCAAAACCAGCGAACTCATCAAGTATTTCTCCCATCCGAACAAATGGTTTCGGCAGACCGTGCTTCGCATTTTTTACGACCGCCGCGATGCCGAGGCCGTTCCTGCGTTGCGCAAACTCGTTGCCAATGAAACAGGGCAGGTCGCGCTCGAAGCCTTTTGGGCGGTGAATGCCAGCGGCGGATTCACCGAAGACTTTGCGCTCGGCACGTTGAACCATGCAAATCCCTTCGTTCGCTACTGGACAGTCCGGCTCATCGGCGATGGAAAAAAAGTTTCGCCCGCGCTTCAGAAAAAACTGGCGGAGCTTGCGCGCACCGAGCGCGACTCGCAAGTTCGCAGCCAGCTCGCCAGTTCCTGCAAACGTCTTCCGGCAGCGGACGGCTTGCCCATCGTTCGCGAACTGTTGCTCCGCGCCGAGGACGTGAACGACACGCACATTCCCCTGCTCCTTTGGTGGGCCATCGAGAGCAAGTGCGCCCAGAACCGCGAACTGGTGCTCGATCTGTTTCGTAAGACTGCGCTCTGGCAGACGCCCATCGTCAGCAAGTTCATCGTGTCGCGGCTCGGCCAGCGGTTCACCGCGGAGAGGAGCGACGAGAATCTCAACACTGCCGCGCAGTTGCTGGCGATGGCACCGTCCGCACACGAAGTGGACGAGCTGGTTCGCGGCATGGAGGAAGGTTTGCAGGGCGACGCCGTAAAATCCGTGCCGCCCGCCATGCAGGAGCGCGTCGCGACAGTCTGGGTCAGCCGGCCAAAAACTCCCGCGCTCATCAGCTTCGCCTCGCGACTCGGCAACGCGGACGCCGCCACCGCCGCGCTTGACCTGCTCGTGGATGTGAAAACGCCGGAGCCATTCCGGAAAAAACTCATGGCGCTGCTTGCGGAACGCCGTGTCGCCGTCGCCGTGCCAGTTTTTCTGGACCTCTTGCGCAGGGAGAAGAGCGAGAGTCTGCAACTCGAAGCGCTGAATCATTTGCAGCGTTTCAGCGACGGGCGGATTCCCACAACGCTCCTGGAACTTTATCCCGGCATGAGCGCGGAGTTGCGCGACCTCGCGCGCGGAGTCCTGTGCAGCCGCGTGAATTGGTCGCGCTCGTTGCTTGAGGCCGTGAACAAAGGTATGATTGCCCGCGAGCAGATGCCGGTGGTCAATCTCCTCGCCATCCAGAACCATCACGACCCGCGCTGCGATGAACTCATCCGGAAATACTGGGGCAATCTCAAGCAAAGCTCCGGGGACAAGAATCAAAAAATCGCCGACGTCCGCAAACTGCTGGCCACAGGCAAGGCCGACCTGGAAGCCGGCCACGCCGTTTTCAAACAATCCTGCGCCAGTTGCCACACGCTCTTCGGCGAAGGCGGCAAGATTGGTCCGGAGCTGACTGGTTACGAGCGCGATAATCTGGATTTCTTGCTGCCTGCCATTGTGGATCCCAGCCTCGCCATCCGCGAAGAGTTCACGGCCTTTAACATCACAACCAAGGACGACGAATCGCTCACCGGTTTCCTGACCGAGGACAAGCCCCAATCCGTCACGCTGCTGGACACGACCGGGCACTCGATTGTCATCGCGCGCGAGCAGATTGCTTCGCTGCAAGCCTCGCACGTCTCCCTCATGCCAGAAGGATTGCTGGATGCGCTCAAGGAGCAGCAAATCCGCGACCTGATCGGCTACATCGTCCAGAAGAAGTAAGAGCCTGGAGCGTCGGATGTGAAGCGGAGTTTCACTGGACACCTTGCCAGGTTTGCCAAATGATTCGATTCGTTCATGCCAACGAAAACGCCAGTCGCGTTGCTTTTCACAGTCGTGCTTGCGGCGACGATTACAGCCGAAGAGCAAACTTCGTTGCCCGGCACAAAAGCGCTGACGCTCCAGGGCGACTTCTCGGCCCAGATGGTCACGGGCATTGATAAACTCCTCACGCGGGAAATCGAGCGGTCGGTCGGCGAACGGCAAAAATTCTGGCAGCGGGATTTTTCTTCGCGCGAGGCCTACGAGAAATCGGTTCAACCAAATCGCGACCGCCTCCGCAAGATCATCGGCGCGGTTGACCCGCGGCTGCCAGTAACCGGGCTGGAATTTGTCGGCAACACGACGAGCCCCGCCACGGTTGCCGAGGCTGAACTTTACTCCGTCCATGCCGTGCGCTGGGCGGTGTTCGAGGGAGTTTATGGCGAGGGCTTGTGGCTTCAACCGAAAGGCGGGCCGGTTGCGCGGGTTGTCGTGCTGCCAGACGCCGACCAGACGCCGGAAATGCTGGTCGGTTTGTCGCCGGGATTGCAACCGGAACGACAACTCGCCCGTCGTCTCGCCGAGAATCGCTGCGAAGTCCTCGTGCCGGTTTTGATCAACCGCGACGACACCTGGTCGGGCAACGAAAAGATCAAACGTTTCACAAATCAACCGCATCGGGAGTGGATTTACCGACAAGCCTACGAAATGGGCCGCCACATCATCGGCTACGAAGTGCAGAAAGTGCTCGCGGCGGTGGATTGGTTCGATCAAATGCGAGTCCAAAGTCCCGAGTCCAAAGTCCCAAGCCTCAAGATCGGAGTCGCGGGTTACGCGGAGGGCGGGCTGGTTGCGTTTTATTCTGCCGCGCTGGACACACGCATCGAGGCCGCGCTCGTCAGCGGTTACTTCGACTTGCGCCAGCGCGTGTGGGCGGAGCCGATTTACCGAAACGTCTTCGGCCTGCTGCATGAATTCGGCGACGCGGAAATCGCCACGCTGGTCGCGCCGCGCTCGTTGGTGATTGAACACAGCATAGTGCCGGATGTTGATGGTCCGCCGAAACCGCATGACGGACGAGGCGGCGCTGCGCCGGGAAAACTGGTCACGCCCGATTTCGAATCGGTTGAAAGGGAATTCGATCGCGCGCGCGGACTGCTGGCGGCCGGCAGGTCGCAAGGGTTTGACAAGTTGAAGCTCATCAGCGGCCCGGAGGGAAAGACCACCGGGCCGGGGGCAGACCGTGCGTTGGTCGCCTTGCTCAATGCGCTCGGCGTGCCTGTGGAAAAACTCGAGTTGTCTGCCGCGCCTCCCGCCGATCGGCGGAAGGAATTTAATGCGGGCGAGCGCCAGCATCGTCAGATCGCGCAGTTGGAGAATTTCACCCAGACTCTGTTCCGAGATTCGGAGCGCGCGCGGGCGGATTTCTTTTGGAACAAGCGGAAGACATCTTCACCGGAGGATTGGGCGCAATCAAACGCATCGTTCAGGCAAACTTTCTGGGAGGAAGCCATGGGCCGTCTGTCTTCCGCCTCAATTCCGGCCAATCCACGAAGCCGCAAGCTCTATGACAAACCGAAATGGACAGGCTACGAAGTCATGCTCGACGTGCATCCGGATGTTTTCGTCTGGGGGTATCTGCTCGTGCCGAAGGACATCAAGCCCGGCGAGCGCCGCCCAGTTGTCGTTTGCCAGCATGGATTGGAAGGCGTTCCCGCCGATGTCGTCACCGATGATCCTGCCAGCCAGGGCTACCATTACTACAAATCCTTCGCCGCAAAGTTGGCGGAGCGCGGCTTTGTGGTGTTTGCGCCGCACAATCCGTATCGCGGCGGCGACAGCTTCCGCGTGTTGCAGCGCAAAGCGAACCCGCTCAAGCAATCACTTTTCTCGGTCATCATCGCGCAACATGACCGGATTTTGGACTGGCTGTCGGAACTCCCATTCGTGGATTCCAAACGCATCGGTTTCTACGGATTGTCCTACGGCGGCAAGACCGCGATGCGTGTGCCCGCCGTGCTGGAGCGTTATGCGCTCTCGATCTGCTCGGCGGACTTCAACGAATGGGTGCGCAAGAACGTATCGGTGGATTATCCTGGCAGCTACATGTTCACCGGCGAATACGAGATGCCGGAGTGGGATCTTGGCCACACGTTCAATTATGCGGAGATGGCGGCGCTGATTTGTCCCCGCCCGTTCATGGTCGAGCGCGGCCACAACGACGGCGTGGGTCTGGACGAATGGGTCGGTTACGAATATGCAAAGGTGCGCCGACTCTACGATCAACTGGGAATTCCTGACCGCACGGCGATCGAATTTTTCGACGGGCCGCACACGATCAACGGCGTTGGGACATTCCGATTCCTGGGCGAAAACCTGCATCAGCCGTGACGATCAGATCGTTTTTTGGCGACCCTGCTTCAACAGCCCGACCTTGACTGGCCCTGCGCCGCCAAAACTTTTTTCTCGCCATGCCGCCGTGAGCCATCTAGTGTTCGCCCGTATCCGCAAAACCAACCGATTTTATGGACATCATTTTTAATTGTCCTCATTGCGAACAGGAATTGTCAGTGGACAGTTCGGGCGCCGGCTCCAAGATTGCCTGTCCCGCCTGCGGCGAAGAAATCACCATCCCCGCCGGGAAAACTCCGCACGCCCCGGCAGGAGGAGGCGAACGCCCGCGCGGCGCTGAAGTCATCAATCCAATCGCGGCCTCCGCCGCGGCAAAAGTGGAAATGCACTTGAAGGTGCCCGTCCACAGCAAAACTGAAAGCCTCATTGAAAAACCTCGTCCGCCGCTGGATGCCGCCGCGAAGGAAACCGAAAAGGGAATCAAGGCCAAAACCATCCGCCGAGTTGAATGCATTGAAGTTGGCCACGATAAATTTGACGAGGTCGTCACCAATTTCCTCGCCAAAATCGGCGAGTCGAACGTCATCAGCATCACGTCGGTCAACTACTCGCACGTGGACATCGGCACGCAAAAAATCCTGACGGACTACGGCGTGCTTGTGATTTATCGCGGGTGAAGCGCAGCCAACGGAGGTGCTCTGATGGGTGTTTTTTCCCCGCGGCAGTTCACGCCCGGGTTGCCGGGATC
>CAYMCQ010000027.1:0-44077 GCA_964389025.1 uncultured Verrucomicrobiota bacterium | reverse complement strand
GAGAATTGAGAGACGGGGGAATTGAACGAAAGGTTTCAGGCTGAAAGATAATGGGAGCAATGCGGATCCGGACACTTCAACCAAGTTGCGCTAGGAGCGACAGCATCAAGGACGTCCCGATGATTTAAAGACGCCTCGTCCAGAACCATTTTTGTTGCGAAGCACCCTGTTCGCCACGCCTTTTTGAACCACTCACTGAATGAGACGTGCGCGGTAGAACTGCTGAGAGCGGGTGCTTGCTGCTCCGTCCATGAATTGAACTGAGCCGTTGAGATTCGTCAGCGTCGCGGCCTCCGACCAGTCCATCATATTGGTCGAAATTTCGAGCGCGTATGAATCTCCAGGTGTGCCTGTCAGCGTAAGCTGTGGAATTCCGTTCGAGAACGAGGGTGCAAGAATCGGTCGAACGCTGACTACGAGCGTTGCAGGCAAGCTGGTCGCAGAGCCGGCGGGATTGCTGATTGTCACATCGTAGTCGCCAGCGTTCGCGGCCAGCGCGTTGCTTAGGGCGAACGTGGAGTTGGTCGCGCCGGCGATCTGTCCTGCGTTAAAGCGCCATTGATAACTTAGCGGGGCTGTTCCATCTGCCGTGACGTCCAGGGTGGCGGGACTTCCTTCAATCACGCGCAATGGTTGCGGTGGATTCAAAATCTGCGGTGGCACAAGCACTGTGAGCGTCGCGACTTCGCTCGTGACAGAACCGCCACTGTTCGCGACCACGACGGAATAACCACCGGCATCGTTGGTTTGAACGTTGTTCAAAGCCAGCGCGGCGTTGGTGGCTCCGGCGATGTCGCCACCGTTCCATCGCCACTGGCAGTTCAGCGGCAGCGCGCCAACAGCGCCGACGGAGAAAACGGCATTTGAACCGAGGACGACAGTCTGATTCGTCGGCTGAGCCGATATGCTTGGCGGCGCGGCATCCTGGGTCGTGGCGTAAACCCAGCGCACGGCGTCGGCGGCGACGTCTTTGCCGCCCTGACCGACGTTGTTGCCGATGCGAACGAAGCCATTCGTCCCTTGCGCGAACATTTTTCCCGAGGTCACCAATACCCAGTCACTGCCGCTGCCGCTGGTTTGGTTCATGTTCACCGTCACGTCACCGTCGCTGGACGAAACGAGGAACGGCACTGCCGCAGCGCCTTTTGAGATCGTCGGCCACCACGCATAAACGTCGTAGCGGCCGGCGGTGGCGATGTTCGGCGTGAAAGTCGCGGTGGCAGAAGGCGTGCTCGCCGTCGAAGCTGCGGTGCGGTCATCAGCGCCGAATTTGTCTGGCGCGGCTGTGTCTGTCGCCCATGTGCCGGTGAAACTTGCTTGAGGATTGTCCACGATCAGGTCTGCAACGGGCGAAATGAAATTGGCGACGATGACAAGATTTGTCGTCAAAGTCACAGTCAGCGGATTATTCGTGCCAGTCGCGTTGCCCGACCAGTTGCCGAACGGGAATGACGACGTCGGTGTCGCCGTCAGCGTGACCAGTGTGCCGGGCGCGTAGTTGGTTTGGCTCGGCGACTTTGAAACCGTGCCGCCTGCCGTCGCGCTGGCGTTGAGCGTGTAATTCACGGCCAATGCCGCCGGCGCGCTCGTGACCGAGCCGAGGCTGTTCGTGACGACGACGGTGTAGCTGCCGGCATCAGCGGGTTGCGCGTTGGTGCGTGAGTAACTGTTGGTGGTCGCGCCGGCGACGTTCGTTCCGCTGCGCCGCCATTGGTAGGCGAGAGGAGCAGTGCCGCTGGCGGTGACGGTGAAAGTGGCGGTGCTGCCTGCGATCACGCTCAATCCCTGCGGCTGCGACATGATGGAAGGCGGCGTGTTGACAGTGAGGACGGCGTTGGCACTGGTGGCGGTGCCGAAGGAATTGCTTACGACGACGGAATAACTTCCTGCGTTCGTGCTCTGCACATTGGACTTGGTGTAGCTGCTGGCGGTAGCGCTCGCGATGTTCGCGCCGTTGAACCGCCATTGGTAGGTGAGCGGAGTCGAGCCGCTCGCGACGACGCTGAAAGTGGCGCTCGCGCCCTGGTTTACGGTCTGGTTGATCGGTTGAGTGGTGATGGACGGCGCGGATGGATTGACGAATGTGGCGTCGAAATTCGCGCCCGTTCGGTTCGGGCCAACGCTGACGGGATTGGTGAAGCCATTTATCGCGAACGAATAATTTTCCAGGCTCGCGCTCACCGTGTATGAACCCGCAGGCAAAGCGACGATGGTGTAAGTGCCGTCGCTGTCCGTGTAAGCCATGCGTGTGGTGGAAACATAAACTCGCACTCCCTGCAACGGCGTGCCGCCCGATAGAATTTGCCCGCCGATCCGGTAAGTCGTCGGCGAGCCGATGGTGACGATGATTGATTGACTCGCGACAGCGCCCTTCATGTCGCTGACCACGCAGCGCACGAGATATTCGCCGGCGGTGCTCCAGCTTTTGTTCGCGACCGCGCTGTTGGTCGTCGCAAAACTGCCGTCGCCGAAATCCCACCAGTAAGCCAGCGCATCGCCGTCCGCGTCGGAGGCGGTCGCGGCGAAACTGATTGTCACGCCCGTGGCGGCGTTGGTGGCGCTGGTGCTGAGTCCCAACGTCGGTAGTTGGTTGCCGGGAAATGAGCCGAGATTCACGACGACGTCGAGCGATTCAGGCGATGTGCCGCCTTTGCCGATTGGCGTAATGTGAACGTTGGAAACCTTGTCCGAGAACGTGCGTCCGACGACGACTGCCGCGTCGTTTTTGCCGTCGGTCGAGCCGGGAGTCGTGTCGAGCAACTGGCTTTTTTGATTTCCACTTTGCGCCCAGCGCAGCCCGCCGCCGCTCGTGAGCCATTTGTTGCTGGTGAATTTTTGACGGAACTCGACCCAATAATTCGTCTGGCTGTTCTTGACGATTTTCAACCCGCGAATGCCCGTCGAATTCGTATTGTCGTGGCAGGTGATCCTGTAAGCCCCGTTTGTTGTCGCCGTCAACACTTCGCTCGTGGTCAGCCAGTTCAAATAGTTTTTGTAGCGCGCGTTGAAATGATTGTTGCCGGCGCTGGCAGAACCCATCGTGTCGAAACTATCGCCGTATTCGACGCTCGTGCCGGTGCCGATGACGCTCGCGCCGCCGGTGTCCCAGTAATTCGCGTGGTTGAGTCCCAAGTTGTGGCCGAGTTCGTGGCCGGCGACGCCGGTGCCGAAACTGTTTCGCAACCACACGCCCGCCGAGCCGACGTAAGCCAGTCCCGCCCAGCCGAAGCCCGGCACTGCGCCCATGCAGATGACGTCGCGGTCATAATTGCCGAGGACATATCCTGCCGCCGTCGCCGCGTTGCGCGCTTCGGTGCGGAGTTGGTTGTAATAATTGTTCGTGCCGTAGTATGCAGCCGGTTGCGACATGCGAAACGTCGGCGTGAAATCCGAGCCGTTGCCGTTCAAGTAAAAACCCGCGCGCCCGTATGACATCTCGGTGTAAAAATTGTTGAGGTTGTTGATCAGGTTTGTCGCCGTTGTGTCCGAGAGCGGCGCGCCGGCAAGGTCGGGAAAATCCACGCGGATCAAAATCATTTTCTTCAATCCTTCTGTCCAGGTGGACGCTTCAGGATTTCCGCCATCGGCTGCTGGCCCCGGTGGGCCGCCTTCCGCAGCGGTGATTTGCTCGTTTGTTTTTTCCGCGTGGAGACGACGGCAGAAGAAAGTGACTTCGCCGCCGATGTCCGCCGCTACTTCCTCGCCGATCACGTCGGCGGGCTGGCCGGAGACAGAGCAAACGGCTTCTTTGACCTGTGCCTTGGCTGCGGAGCATTCTTCAGGCTCAAGAATGCGGACAGAGTTCGCGCTGACGGCCATGAGGTTGTCCACCGCGATGCCGTTAAGTGGAATCATCATGCGCGTTGGTTCGCCCAGCCGCCAGCCGTAAACGTAGGAATCGAATTCGCGAGCGCCGATCTGCACCGTGCGGATGTTCGGTCTCACTTCGTCTTCCTTGCCGGGTTCGGCAAGCGCGCCGAGCACTAAAAAATTTCCGCGCCCGCTCACGCGCTCCTCGAGCAAAGATTCGACGGGCGCAGGCAGTTCGCGGCGCACGCCTATCGGCACTGTCAGCTCTAGCGCACGTTCCGGGTCTGATTTGATGAGCGCAGCCAATTCTTTTCGTCTCGCCTTCGCCAGGTCAACACCTTCGGCTTCCAGGGTCGCTCGTTCTGCAACTCCGGCGGCGCGGTATCGCTCGGCCCAATCGTGAAAACGCGCGAACGTTTCTTCGGTGATCGGTTTTTGCCAGAGGACATCGGGAGTCAGAAAAATCCCCTGCGCAGCGGCTGTTGGTTCAACGACGGGGGACTGTTGATGGGCAACTGAAGCGTTTGTGGCACGGACGGATTTAGCCGCCGCGACAGGTTGAGCAGTGGCGGCAGGTTCGCTTCGGAAGAGAAATATTCCAGCTAGAAGGAGGATGATCGCAGCTGTCGCGAGGGCGGCGAATTTGAACGCGTTGTTTCGTTTCATCGGTCTCGGAGATTACGCTGCGTTTATTATCATCGGCTCCGCCAAACGGCATTTGATGGGAGACTGTATTCTGGCCTATTTTCCCACGAAATCAAAAGCTATCGGCGTGCCAGTGGAGGACGCGGAAGTGGCTTGAACCCGGGGAAATACAGGGCGGTTTTAGAAGAAGTTGACGCAGGCCAAATGAGTTTAGCGCCGCTCCAGCAACCTTTATTTCTTCATGCAGCTTTGGGTCGCGAGAAATTCACTCTTCGAGGTAGCCCTTCTGCAGGAGCAAATCTTTGAGCGCGTTCACGGTTTCCTCCAAAGTCAGGCCGAACAGGTTCGCGTCTTGTGTGTTGATCTTGTCGAACGTCAGCTTGCCGGACGATTCGGTGATGAGTTGCTCGCCGCTCAACAGCGAAGTGATTTCCCGCTCCACAAACGAAAGAACTTTCGGCGCCGTGTAGATCTCGGTTGTGAACGTGTCGAGTTCAACATTGACGCCCTTCAGCACCGTGGAGAGCAGGTATTGGCTGTCGTCGTCGAAAAAATCCGTGTAAGCGTCGGACGCGACGGTGTAATTCTTGCCAATCCCGCCGGAGACCTGGATGAACGTCCAGGACGGAGTTACGGTTGTGAAGCGGCCCCGTCTGGCTGAGGCGTTGATCCGGACAACGTCGGCTGTTTGCGGGTCAACGACTGTCCAGCCGGTCACGGCCTGGCGTGTGATCGCCCCGACGCCGGTTTCGGCGGAGGTGATTCTGTTTTTGTAGATGAGAACGTCGGCATCGCAGACTGATGATGATGCCGCCAGCACAAGGCCGGAGAGAATTGTTGCAATGGTGTTTTTCATAAGGGTCATTGAGGTTGCTTGGTTGAATTCTGCAACACGGCTGGCGCGCTTGCGTTGCCGACGCGATCAATCGCCGTGATCGCAATCACGGAAGGTTTGTCCGCCAACGTCACAGAAATTTTTTCGCCCGGCAGGATTCGCGTTGTCCATTTGTTGTCCTGTCGCGTTTGCAAAACCCAGAGCGAGACTTTTTTCCCGTTTGCGGAACGCCACGTCACTTTGGACTTTTCCACGGCGAGACTTGGTTTTGCGGGCGATTGCCTGTCAATCCAGGGCGATGCCGGGACGAGCGCCGGTTGGGTATAAACTTCCTGCTCCAATGCGTCTCCCAGCGGGCCGCGACTGCTCAGCAGGCTTTTCATGCTCCAAAAAATTTCTCCGGTCACGCCGGATTGTTTCCGCGCCAGCCGGATCTGATTGATGATTTCCTCCGGCTTCCAGATGGTTTCGCGCGAACGTTCAGAGCCGGATTGAACACTGGTTTTCGTGGCGTTGAGTCCCGGCCAAAGATGTCGGCCCTTTGAATTTTGCTGCGCCCACCAGTTCAACAGCACTGGATAACTTTGCGCCTTAGGCTCTATCGCCCAATAGAGTTGCGGGGAAAAATAATCGAGCCAGCCGCTCTGCAACCACTTGCGCGAATCGGCATATAACTTCGCGTAGGCATCGTGTCCTTTGATTTGCTCGGGAAATCCCGGACGCCAGATTCCGAACGGGCTGATCCCAAATTTCACCCACGGCTTCGTTGCTTTGATGGACTGATAAACGCGCTGGATGAACGCGTTGACATTTTCACGGCGCCAATCGTCCCGGCTCGATTTCCCGCCCACGCCAAATCTTTTCCAACTCGCGTCGTCGGGAAAATCCAAATCCGCTCCCGCCGCATCCTGCACTTTGTAGGGATAAAAATAGTCGTCGAAGTGAACAGCATCCACGTCGTAGCGTTTCACGACATCCATGACAACGCCCAACGAATAATCCTGAACGGCTTTCTCGCCCGGATCGAGCCAGAGCAATTTTCCGTATTGCCGCACGAGTTCGGGATGAGTTCGGCTGATGTGATTTGCGGACGCGGGCTTGTCTGCCGCCGTTCGCGCGCGATACGGGTTGAACCACGCGTGCAATTCCAATCCGCGCTTGTGCGCTTCTTCGACGGCGAATTCCAGGGGGTCGTAGAACGGCTTTGGCCCTTCGCCCATCCTTCCCGTGAGGAATTCAGACCACGGCTCGATCTGGGACGCATACAACGCATCGCACGCTGGACGAACCTGAAAGATGATCGCGTTCAAATTCAGTTCGACCGCGCGATCCAGAATTGCAATCAACTCCGCTTTCTGTTCCGCCGTGCTCAAATCTTTTCGTGAGGGCCAGACGGCGTTGCCGACCGTCGCCACCCACGCGCCGCGAAATTCGCGCGCCGGGTTCGGTGGAACTATTGATGACGGCTTGTAACTTCCGGCGGCAGGCGAAACCGTGACCAGCAGGCCGAACAACGCCAGGATTTTTTTCAGGGTTGGACGAAACATCGAATGAGAGACGGCCTGTATGAGGTCGCGATTCAGGTCTGTAAAGTTTTTCTGAAAAAATGTTGTGTTTCTGCACGATTTCGATTAGAAAATAGACCGGTTGCAGCAAGGGAAATGGAATTTAAAAGCGTTAGTCGGTAGAGGGCACAATAAACCAGTTCGGTTCCTCACCTCTATAAATTGTGCTCCGACACGATGCCGCCACAGCATCTAGTGGTTTTTGCTGGACAGGCGGTTAGAAAACCAGTGTCATCAAAGGCAAATCATGTATCTCAAAAACCTGACAGTTTTTGGATTTAAGTCCTTCGCGGACAAAACATCCCTCAACTTCATGCCCGGCGTCACGGCCATCGTCGGGCCAAACGGCTGCGGCAAGTCGAACGTCTCCGACGCCATCCGCTGGGTTCTTGGCGAGCAATCCGCCAAAGCTTTGCGCGGCGGCGAAATGGCGGATGTGATTTTCAACGGCACCGACGGTCGCAAGCCGATGGGCATGGCGGAAGTTTCTCTCACGATAGGCAACGTGGATCAGGAGCAACTTGTCGCCGCTGGAGTCGAACTCGGTTACAACGAAGTCACGATCACGCGCCGCGTCTTCCGCGACGGCAACAGCGAATACTTCATCAACAAGACTGCGTGCCGCCTCAAAGACATCCAACTGCTTTTCATGGGCACGGGCGTCGGGCGCACGAGCTACAGCATAATGGCGCAGGGAAACATCACGCAAATTCTTTCCAGCAAACCTGAAGATCGCCGGATGATTTTCGAGGAAGCCGCCGGCATCACGAAATTCAAATCTCAAAAACGCGAGACGCTTCGCAAGCTGGAATACACCGAACAAAATCTTCTGCGCGTCGCCGACCTCGTCCGTGAAGTGAAACGGCAGATCGGTTCGCTCCAACGCCAGGCCGGCAAAGCGCGCCGCTACAAACAGATCGCGCAGGAACTTCAGCATCTCGACACGCAACTTGCGCGTCATCAGTTCGACCAGCTTCAGGCGGAGATCAACGAGCGTCAGGCCAGCGCGGAAAAATTTCGCGCAGAAATCGAAACGACTTCTGCGGACGTTTTGCGCGGAGAAGAGGAGATTGCGCAACTGCGTGAAAAGCTCACGACACTCGAACAGGAAATCAGCCAGAGCGAACATCGCGGCCACGATTTGAAGAACCAGCTTGACCGCCATGAAAGCCGGATTCAGTTCAACAACGAGCGGTTGACTGAAATCCAAAAGCAACAAGGCGCGGCGCTGACGGAGATTTCTCAAGCCGAGGAGCGCGGCCTCGCGGCGAAGGACGAACTGGCCGCAGTCAGTCAGCGGCTTACAGAATCTTCTGCCGCGCTCGAAAAGAACCAGCAAACACTGCGATCGCGGCAGGAAGCGCTGATAAAAGTTGAGAATGAACTTCGCGATTTGCAGGGAACTTTGAAGCAATCCCAAGCCGATGCGTTCGCCGCGGCGCAGGAGTTAAGTCGCGTCCGAAACGAAATCACTGCGCTCGATTTGCAAAAGCAAGGCAACACCGTTCGGCTTGAAAAACTTTCCGCGGAGAAAATCCAGCTTGAAGAAGAACGGACGCGATTGGAAACGCGACTCCATGAATTTGCGGCGAACGTGGAAGCGGAAAAGCTCAGCGTCCAAACGCATCTTGGAACGCTTGAACAACGGCAAATCCGTTTGCACGAACTCGAAACGGAGCTGGGCCAGCTTTCAAAAGAGCAGGAAGGCGGTTTGCAGCAACAGACCGAACATCGTTCGCGGCTCAATGTGCTCGAACAGCTTCATGCCGAGCACGAAGGCTTCGGCGCAGGCGCGCAGGCTGCGTTGAAGAACGCCAAGCATGTCATCGGCTCACTCGCGGACAAGATTCGCGTGCCGGATGAATACGTTGTCGCGATTGAAACGGCGCTCGGCCACCACTTGCAGCTTGTCCTCACGGAGCATCCCGACTCGGCGCAGCAGATTCTTTCAGACTTGAGCGCAAGCAAAAGAGGACGCGCGAGCATTGCGGCGCTGCGTCTTCAAAGTAGGGCAGGCTTCCAGCCTGCCCTGGACAGGCAAGAGGCATCTCCTACTTTGATGCCCGCGCTCGCCGTCATCGAAGCCGACACATCAGTGCAACCGCTGCTTGCTTCGCTGCTCGGGGGAACAGTCATCGTCCCTGATCTCGCCACAGCCACCGCGCAATCCCAGAACGGCCATGCAGGTTTCGATTTCGTCACGCTCACGGGCGAATTGCTGAATCGTCACGGCATTTACACCGGCGGTTATTTGAACGGAACCGGCGACAGCAAAGGCGCGGCTTCGATTCTTGGCCGTAAGAATCAAATCATCGATCTCAAATCAGGACTTACAAAAGTCCAGGAGCGCGTGGCTGAAATGAGCCGGCGCAAAGGCGCATTGCAAGGCGAGCAAACAGAATTGCAGGCGAGTTTGCAGCAAGTTCAAGCCGAGCTTCATGAAAAGGAAGTAGCCATCGCCACAAGCGAAGGCGAGTTCAACGCCCTCCAGAATTCTTCGCGCGTGCTGGAGCAAAAGATTGAGACGGTCGTTTACGAAATTCAAAATCTGGCTGCACAGGAGCAGGAAGGTTCGCAGAAACGCGCCAAGCTCTCTCAGGAAGCGGACACGCTGGAAGACCGCGAGCGAGCGCATCAGGACAAAGTTGCCGGACTCACCGAGCAACTGGAAGCGACGCGACAAAATCGCGACGCGGCGACCGCTGCATTGACCGAAAGCAAGGTTGCGCTCGCGACGCAGGAACAATTGTGCGCGTCGTTCCGTCAGCAGCAGCAACCGTTGGAGCAGCGTATCGCGGAACTGGCGCAATTGGTTGAGCAGCGCAAAGGAGAAATTTCATCCTTCGTCGAACGCAAGGCGCAGGCGGAAACGGAGATTGCCGAATCGCAAAAGCAGATTGAGACGTTGCGAGTCGAGCGCGAGCAGGTGAATGCGCAGATTGGCGAACTCATCGGGCAAAAGAACGCGCAGCAGATTGGCATTGACGAGAAGGAGGAACAGTTGCGCGAATCGCGGAAGCGTTTGACGGAAGTTCAGCAGCAGCGCAGCCAGATTGATGTCGAGTTGGCGCAGAAAAATATGTCAGTGCAGAATTTGCGCGAACGGATTCAGCAGAAGTATCACGTTAATCTCGACGACATCCGCAGCGAGTGCATCACGATCACTTACGCGGATGAAGGGCCGGCGAAAGTCGAGACGCTCACGCCGGACGAAATGGCCAAGAGCGGTGCGGCGACGGACTGGGATGCTGTCGCAAAACAAGTGGAAGAATTTCAAAAGCGGCTCGACGAAATGGGGCCGGTGAACCTCGTCGCCATCGAGGAATATGAGGAAACCGAGCAGCGCCATCAATTTCTCAGCAAGCAGCACGATGATTTGGTTTCGGCTAAGGCGCAATTGCTGGAAGTGATCAACAAGATCAATGTGCAAACGCGGCAGATGTTCACCGAAACTTTTGAAAAAATCCGTGAGAATTTCCGCGCGATGTTCGCGGACGTTTTTGGCGGCGGCAAAGCGGATTTGATTTTGCAGGACCAAAACGATGTTCTCGAAAGCGGCATTGACATCGTCGCGCGTCCGCCGGGAAAACAATTGCAGACGATTTCACTGTTGTCCGGCGGCGAGCAGACGATGGTCGCGGTGTCGTTGTTGTTTTCGATCTACCAGGTCAAACCGAGTCCGTTCTGCGTGCTGGACGAATTGGATGCGCCGTTGGACGAATCGAACATCAACCGGTTCATCCGCGTGCTGCAACGGTTTTTGGCGCACTCGCAGTTCATCATCATCACGCACAACAAGCGGACGATCGGGATGGCGGACGTGCTTTACGGCGTGACGATGCAGGAGCACGGCATCAGCAAGATCGTGAGCGTGAAATTCCACAAGAGCGACGAAGCGGTGACGGACCACAAACCGATTTCGCTGGAGACGCCGACGACTGGTCGGAGCGTGGAAGCGGAAGAGGACGCGCCGCACAAACGCGAGGAGACGCTGGAGATTGTGATGGCGAAGTAAACAAACCCGCCCGACTCAACTTACGTTAGGAGCGCTGTAAAACCTGTTTGTTCAAAATGGTGATCGTGCGTTAATGCTTCGGTAATTCCCGCGTCACTCATCACGATAAAAGAAATGCAATCGGTCAGTGACCAGTCCTTGTCTTTGCGGCTGGCATAAAGTTCATAACCCCGGTCGAATAACTTCTGTGAGACAGGAATAATTCGGGCCCGAGGATGCTCATTGAGTCGCGTGTAAAATTCCACGAACTGCGACCGCTGCCCCGCTTGGCTCATTGAATTGGCTACTTCCAGAAGGACAAACGCAGTGGTGAGACGCAGTGCGGTAACTTGGCGGCTTAAAGCGATTGCTTTGTCATGAAGCTCGTCGTCGGGATTTAACGAAGCGAGAAAGAAGGACGTGTCAGCAAAGACGGCCTTCATCGTTTGGGCGTGCCGTAAAGATAATGGTCATGTTGCGCCGCGAGATCCCGCGGCAAGCCGCGAACCTTTTTGGCGACGCTCACGAGCATGTCAGTCAAGTCATTCGCTTGCGGCTTTAAAACGGGCGTGACTTCGACTTCCGTGCCGTTAGCCAACTTGGCATTGCGCGGAAGCACGACGACGCCGTTTTTAACTTTGCCTTTGTAGCTCATACTATTCGCCAATACTTTGCAGCGGTTTGGAATGTTTGGCAATGCAGTTTCTATTCGCGCTGTTTCTTGCTAACAGACACCGCGCCGCACAAGCGCGAGGAGCAGCCTTCACAGGGTTACGGCTCGCCGAGGACGCTGGAGATTGTGATGGCGAAGTAGAATCTTTCAACGCAGAGAGGCAGTTGGTAGATACCGAATATCGTTCTTGTTTTTTTCTGACGTTTCTGGGATAACGGCGCTGATGAAAACCCCGGCAACAAAGGCTCTCTTGGCCTTACGGCGGAATGGAAATCGGAAATTTCTTTTCACGGTTTTTACGTTGCTGACTTCAACCGCATTGTCTGTCGCCACGACTTATTATGTGGACGGGACGAACGGCAATAATTCGTGGAACGGACTTGCTCCTGCCTGGAATGGGTCAAGTGGGCCGAAGCTGACGATTCAAGCTGCGGTTAGCGCGGCAAGTTCAAACGATACGGTGCGGGTCGCGAGTGGAAACTATACAGGAACAAATAACATCGGCGTGGGAGTTAACAAGGCGCTGACTATCGAATCAGCGGCGGGAGCGTCAACGACCATCATTGACTGCAACAGGCAGGGCGGGGCATTTGCCGTTACCGCAGGCCCAACGACAATCGCCGGGTTTACATTCGTAAACGGCGATGTGCAGAACGGTGCCGTGAATATTGATAGTGACGGGTTAGAACCAGTAAACATTTTAGACTGCAACTTCATAACGAACTACAACCGCGGCATCGATACTCGCAGCCGACCTGCCGTAATCTCGAACTGCTGGTTTTACGGGAATAGTGGTCCGAGCGTTCTTCGTGCATACGTCGGCTCACCAGGTCCGGGGCAGGCGTATCATGGCGCACTGACGGTTCGGAAATGCAGCTTTCAAGAGAATACGTCCCTCTACACAGGGGCAATTTTTGCTCAATCCCTTCCTGTCGAGATAACTGACAGCTCGTTTATATCAAATAGGTGCGTTGATGTTGCATACGCTTGGGGGGGCGCAATTTACATTCAGGAATATTATGGTGGGCTTAACGCCCCGACATTTGACGTTGGAATTTCCAATTGTGTGTTTGTCTCAAACAGTGCGACTAACGGCAGCGCGATATACTACTATGGGGATCACGCACTCAGACTGGACAATTGTCTGATTGCGTCAGGCGTCGCTGGAAATCGTGGGGCGATATACGGTGTTGGAGGAAGCCAGAAATTCGTGAATTGCACGTTCTCTGGAAACTC
The DNA here is from genome assembly GCA_964389025.1 of uncultured Verrucomicrobiota bacterium. GTDB lineage: Bacteria > Verrucomicrobiota > Verrucomicrobiia > Limisphaerales > CAYMCQ01 > CAYMCQ01. The sequence goes on along the minus strand of CAYMCQ010000027.1, from coordinate 31,319 downwards.
GGCTGCTGAGTATGCGGTTCTATTCAACGAGTATGACAGCGGTGCCGCCTTCACGAACTGTATCGTCTGGGGGAATCAGTCCGGCAATACCAACGACATTCAGGTTCAAGGAACGGTAAGCTACTCCGACATCCAAGGTGGCTGGACGGGCAGTGGCTCGAACAATATCAGCGCCGATCCGCTATTCGTTGATCCTGTTGCGGGAGATTTTCATTTGAAGTCACGTGCTGGCCATTGGACCACCAACGGTTGGGTAATTGATTCAATTACGAGTCCGTGCATAGATGCGGGTGATCCAACTTTTGATTATTCAAACGAACCCGCTCCGAATGGCGGTCGTGTGAACATGGGCTATTACGGCAACACCGCTCAAGCTTCCAAGAGTCCTCTGCCTCCTGTGATCACAAGTCAGCCGCAAAGCCAATACGTGGCGCCGGCCAGCAACTTTACCCTTACCGTCGCAGCCGATGGCACAGAGCCGCTGATTTATCAATGGCGATTTAACGGAACAAACATCAGTGGAGCGACGTCCACCGCCTACACTAAAACAAACGCGCAATCCACTGATACCGGTAGTTATTTCGTCGTCGTCACGAACGACTCGGGCAGTGCAACGAGTTCCGTGGCCATGCTGCTCGTCATTCCGCCGGATGCATCGGCGACCGTGTCACACCCCGGCTTTTCAATGGTTGGGCAATTTTATCTCACAGTTGCCGGTGCGGTGGGATACAACTATGCGGTTGAGGCTTCTTCCAACCTGACATTAGGCAACTGGATTTCGCTACGCACGAACGTTTCGCCGTTTTCATTCACTGATGCTGTGAGTGTTCTCTACACGCAGCGCTATTATCGCGCGGTGATCGTCCCGTAAGTTTTACCGAGTCCATTCTGCGCGCTGGACGAGTTGGACGCGCCGCTGGACGAATCGAACATCAACCGGTTCATCCGGGTGCTGCAACGGTTTCTGGCGCACTCGCAGTTCATCATCATCACGCACAACAAGCCGGAATATTTCGCGCGAAGGCCGCGAAGTCTGCGAAGAAATTTTTCCTTTGAAGCCTTCGCGTCCTTCGCGCGACTGATTTCCCTGCTTGAGCAGTCGGTTGGATGAGTTAAGATGAATCGTATGAAAGATTGGATTGTGACTGACCCGGAGCACTTGGGCGGAAGCCCGCGCGTGCGGGGCACGCGCATTTCCGTGGCGCTCATTCTGGAATCGCTCGCCGCCGGGATGTCCGTGGCCGAAATCGTGGACGCTTATCCCAGCCTGACGGAAGAATCGGTGCGTGGCGTCCTGGCTGAACTGGCGCATCAACAAGAACCGCAACACGCGTGAAGATTCTGCTCGACGAGAATCTGCCTCGCAAACTCGTCGCGGCGTTGCGCGCGGAAAGTCACGAAGTCGAATCGGTCCACACGCTTCGGATGCAAGGGTTGGACAACGGAAAACTTTATCAATTTGCCCGCGAGAGCTTCGACCTTTGCTTCACCCGCGATGCCGGCTTCGCCAATAATGTGCGTCAGGGTGCGCCGTCTGCGCGATTGAAGTTACTGAGGGTGACATTGCCACAGAAACGACAGGATGAGTTCGTCGCGGATTTTGTTTCGGCCTTTCGCGCGACGGATTGGACGAAGTTCGATCACGGCGATGATTGGCCATAAATCGGCGAGCAGACGATGGTGGCGGTGTCGCTGCTGTTTTCGATTTATCAGGTCAAGCCGAGTCCGTTCTGCGTGCTGGACGAATTGGACGCGCCGCCCGTCCTCCGCAGCAACGGCGAGGTAAACTGGACGAATCGAACATCAACCGGTTCATCCGCGTGCTGTCCCGCCACGGCGGGAGCGCACTCGCAGTTCATCATCATCACGCACAACAAACCTTGTTTCGTCGCGGAATCCGGCTAGTTTATTCCCATGAGCACAGTGCAGGAAATCAAAGCCGCCATTCCCAAACTGACGTTGGACGAGCGCGCGGAAGTGGCGCGTTGCCTGCATCAATGGGAGGACGATGATTGGGACAAGCAAATGAAGAGCGACTTGTCTGCGGGCAAGCTCGACAAGGTGCTCAAGAAGGTGGATTCGGACATCGCTTCGGGAAAGTTTTCTGACCTTCCGTGATTTCCCAGACCAACGCGGATTTCTGGTTGTGCTATAACGCATTGCCAGACGAGATTCAGAAACTGGCCCGGGAAAAGTTTCATCTCTGGCGATCAGACGCCTTCAATCCCGCGTTGCATTTCAAACCTTTGATTCGCGATGTCTGGTCTGTGCGCGTCAACCAAAACTATCGTGCCGTTGGGCGTCGGCGAGGGAATTTGATCGTGTGATTCTGGGTTGGAACACACGCGGAATATGATCAGCTTTTGAAGCGATTGCTTTAAAGTCGTCGCTAGTTGAATCCCAGCAACCGTCCACCCTGATAAGTGACAAACGCGAGCACCCACGCCAGCGCGCCCATGTAGAGCCATTGAAAGACAGGCCATTTCCAGGAATTGGTTTCGCGGCGGACGATGGCGACGGTGCTGACGCATTGTAGCGCGAAGACGTAGAAGACCATCAACGTGATGCCGGTCAGCGTCGTGTAAACCAGCGTTCCGTCCGGACGCTTTTGCGCCCGGATGGTCTTCACAAGGCTCTGTTGACTCGATTCGTCGTTGCCGACGTTGTAAACGGTGGACATGGTGCTCACAAAAACTTCGCGAGCGGCGAATGAGGCCGTGATGCCGATGCCCATCTTCCAATCGAAACCCAGCGGCGCGATGGCCGGCTCAATGGCGCGGCCAATGCGTCCGGCGAAACTATGGCGCAAATTCGCGCCGGCTTTTTCTTTTTCAAGTTCGGCGATTTTCATCTGGCTTTCGGCGCTGATATCATTGCCTTCGTTCAAGGCTTCAAGTTGGGCGGCATCAATCGCCGCTTTCTTCGTTTGAAAATCCTTCTCAATCGCTGCGTTGCGCGGATAACTCGCCAAAAACCACAGGATGATGTTAATGCCGAGGATCACTGTGCCCGCCCGGCGCAGAAAAATCTTCGAGCGGTCCCACATGTGCCGCACCACGACGCGCAGAAGCGGGCGTTTGTAGGGCGGCAATTCCATGATGAGCAGCGGCGTCTCGCCCTTGAGCAAGGTTTTCTTGAACAGCCACGCCATGATCAGCGCGACGATGATTCCAAGCAGATACATCGAGAGCATCGTCAGAGCGGAAAGTTTTATAAAACCAAAAACCGACGTGTTCGGAATGCACGCGGCGATGAGCAGCGTGTAAACCGGCAGCCGCGCCGAGCAGCTCATCAGCGGCGCGACGAGAATTGTCACCAGCCGGTCTTTGGGTGTTTCGATGGTGCGCGTGGCCATGATGCCGGGAATGGCGCACGCAAAAGAACTGAGCATCGGGATGAAACTTTTTCCGTGCAGGCCGACTTTGCTCATCAGCCTGTCCATCAAAAACGCCGCGCGCGACATGTAGCCGGTGTCTTCGAGAAATCCAATGAACAAAAAGAGCAAAAGAATTTGCGGCAGAAAAACAATCACCGCGCCGACACCTGCGATGATGCCGTCCACGAGCAGGCTGTTCAAATCGCCTTGAGGCATCACACCGCCGACCTTGCCGCCGAGCCAATCCACCGCAGCTTGCAGCGCGTCCATCGGAATCCGCGCGAAGGTGAAAATGCTCTGAAACATCACCAGCATCACTGCGACAAAGATGAGCGTGCCCCAGATTTTGTGCGTGAGGACGCTATCCAATCTGTCGCTCAGCGTTTCGCCGGGCGGGGATATCTCCACGGTGGCAGCCTGCTGGATTTCCGCGATGCGCGCGTAACGCCATTCGATTGGCGCGCTGCGCCATTCAATTTTCTGAGCTTCAAGCCGCTTGCGCGCTGCGGCGACGGCGTCCTGGATTTTCTGTGGGTAGTGCGTGGTGCTGGAGGCCAGCGCCTTTTCGTTGCTGAGGATGAGCAGAGCTTCGGCAGTCGCCTGCAAGCGCCGCTCCTGAAAAGTTTCCGCGAGCAGATCGGCAAGTCCCGTCGCCTCGATGCGGAACAAGCCGGGCAACTGGCAGAACAATTCCGGCTTCATCACCGGTCTGTCCTGAAGCATCGCCACGATTTTTTCGCGCAACTCCGGAACGCCTTTGCCAGCGCTGGCGACAACCGGCACAACGGGAACGCCGAGCTTCCCGGAAAGTTTTTTTTCGTCAATGCGATGACCGTTTTCCTCGGCCACGTCCACCATGTTCAGCGCGACGATTGTGGGGTGGCCAAGCTCAATGACCTGCGTGGCGTAGTAGAGGTTGCGCTGGAAGTTCGACGCGTCCACTACGATGATGATGAGCGACGGCGGCGGAAGTTCCGGCAGGCGATTGAGCAAGACGTCGCGCGAAATCTGTTCGTCGAGCGAATTTGGGCTGAGGCTGTAAGTGCCGGGCAAATCAAGGACGCGCGCGCCCAGTTCAGCAGGCGCGTTGAGCAGTCTGCCTTCCTTGCGCTCGACGGTGACGCCGGCGTAGTTGCCGACTTTGGCGCGAAGGCCAGTGAGGGCGTTGAACAAAGTGGTTTTACCGGAGTTGGGATTTCCGGTCAGAATGACATAATGACGGGCGAGGCCGGCGGAAGCAGTCGCCTTTGTTGGAAGCTCGGATGTTGGCAAGTCGGCCACGTTGCTCAGAAATTATTTCGGACGAACGAGGATTTGCTCTGCCTCATTTTTACGCAACGTGAGGTTGTAACCGCGCACTTTGATCTCCACGGGGTCGCCGAGCGGCGCGAAGCGGACGAGTTGGACGGCGCTGCCGACAAGCAAACCCATTTCCATGAGGCGCGGGCGCGCTTCCGGCGGAAGTTTTATTTCCGTCACAACGGCGCTCGCGCCGAGGGCGAGCGAAGTGAGCGGTGTGGGGGCGTCAGACATTCCTGGCGGGCTGGTTTTGCGCGGCGACCGGCTGGACGAAAATATTTTCAGCCAGTTGTTCGCTGATGCCCAGGCGGGCGTTGCAGACCACACAGATGAAATTGGACTGGCGGCTGATGAGCTTGATCTGTTGCTCCTCGCACAAACCGAGTTCGCGAAGGCGGTCGGTGAGGTCAGGGTCGGCGCAGAGCCGCTTGATGGAGACGACCGCGCCAGCCTCGCATCGGCTCAACGGACAAACCCCGCCGCCGGAGCATTGACCCTCAACATGGATGTGTGTGTGAAGCTGTCTGCTCACGGCAGGCAAGCTAGGCGAATCGCGGCGGCGTTGCAAGGCGAGAGTTGAAAAAGCGGGAATTGTTTTCCGCGGACAGCCGCGTTATTTGAGCAGGCTCGACGCGCGGCCAAGCCGGGTCAAATCAATATTGCCCGATTGTTCCGTGCGATTGACGCGGACTTGGGGACTGCGGCGATCAAGGAAACGCCAGACTTCCGAGTGACCGTCAGCGAAATTGAGCGCGAAGGTGTAGTTGTGCCGATAGGCAGAGTCTGCCGGAAAGTCATACCAGATGGAGGACTGGCCTGAGGCTGTGTTCGGCGGGTCGGGAACAAAGAATCCGTCGTTGATGCTCCGCTCGTCTTCATCAATCAGGACCCACAACGTGGAAGGCAGTCGCAGTTGGGAATCTTTCGCAAAGAACGGCACATAGCTGCTTGCAGTTCCGGGAACGGCAGTTTGCGGCGCTTCCGGAGAACTTCGTCCACCCATGAACGAATTCATCGAAAAGCTCCGCGCTGCCGGTTTGCCTTTGTAATTATTTTTGTCCGCCGGGCAGCGGTAGAGGTTCACGTTGGGATTGTAGCTGTAGAGCTTGCCGTTGATGATGTTGTTTAGGTTCAGGCTATCTGGCGTGCCAAACTTCACGTCGCCCTGCACCCATTGGTTCGGGTTGTTGACCGGATACGACTCTACAAGCAGTCCGTTGTTGTCGCTGTAATACATGCCCCACGACAAACCGAGCTGGCGGAGATTTGACTGGCAGGCGACTCGTTGGGCCTTTGTTTTCGCTCGAGTCAAAGCGGGAAGTAGAAACGCGGCAAGAATCGCGATGATGCCGATGACAACCAGCAGTTCGATGAGCGTAAAAGCCTTTGTCGGACTTTTTGAACTGGCGTTCATATTACCGAGTTGGCGCATTTTTTGTTCCGGGAACAATGCTACTATCTCGCGAATTTCCTATAATTGCAAGCATTTACTGGTGGGATTATGCCTTTGACAAACAAAGCTTGTGGCAGCGACCGGAGTGCGAGCCGTCCCGGCTCACAGCGGCACACCATGCCAAAGTATCGAAAAATCAAAGCCGTTGTGAGATACGCCGCGTGCTGCGGTCTGGAACCGTCCGCGCTCATACCTTCAGGGTTGTTTGTAAAAGGCATAATCTCTTAATGAAAAGCAGTATCAAGCAACCGCATCAGCGAACAATTGGGAAAACATCACTTTGGTTGTAAGAAATTCCCCTACTTCGTCCTTGCTTCGCGTTGGCTGAAAAATTCAAAGCCGTTGTGATATGCGTCGCGTGCCGCAGACTGGGACCGTCCGCGCTCCGGTGAAATTGCACTCCCGTCTTCACTGTTGTTTGTCAAAGGCATAATCCCGGTTCCGGAGAATTAAAGATGAAGGCCACAAATTTGAAATCACCAGCGACGGCACCGACCATTTTTTCGTTTTCATTTTTTCATTTTTAATTTCTATTCAACCCATGTTCCACGATAAAAAAATCGTCGTTGTGATGCCCGCCTATAACGCGGCGAAAACCCTTCGCCAAACTTACGGCGAGGTTTGCGACCAAAAAATCGTGGACCAAATCATTCTCGTGGACGATCGCAGCCGCGATGAAACCGTCGCGATTGCGAAAACTCTGCCCGGCGTGCTCGTTCATGTCCACGACACCAACACAGGCTACGGCGGGAATCAAAAGACCTGTTATCGTCTCGCGCTGGAGCAAGGGGCCGACATCGTCATCATGCTGCACCCGGATTATCAATACACGCCGAAGCTGATTCCGGCGATGGCTTCGATCATTGCCAACGACCTGCATCCGTGCGTGCTCGGCAGCCGGATTTTGGGCGGCTACGCCCTGCGCGGCGGGATGCCGCTCTGGAAATACATCGCAAACCGTTTCCTGACTTTCTCGGAAAATATTTTGCTGCGCGCGAAACTTTCCGAGTATCACACCGGCTATCGCGCGTTCTCGAAGGAAATCCTGGAGCGGCTTGACCTCGCGAACAACTCTGACGATTTCGTCTTCGACAACCAGATGCTCGCGCAAATTCTCTGGCACGGCTACACGATCGCCGAAGTCAGTTGCCCGACGAAATATTTTCCCGAAGCATCGTCCATCAACCTGCGCCGCAGCATCCGCTACGGCTTTGGCTGTCTTGCGACGGCGTTGAAGTTTCGCCTCGCCCGGATGGGGTTGGCGCAATCGAAGTTGTTTCCGAAAAGAAGTTAAGCCGCCTTCGCCAGACGCGCAGACAGACGGGATTTTTTCCGGTCGGCCGTCGAGCGATGCACTGTGCCTTGCTTTGCGGCCTTGTCGAACGCGGAACTGACTTCGCGCAACGCTTTTGCCGCGTCGTCCTTTTTGCCCGCGGTGATGAGAGCGAGATAATTTTTTTCCAGTGTGTGAAGGCGCGCTTTGGCGCTGTGATTACGGGCTTGCTTGCGCGCGTTGCCGCGCATCCGTCGTTCTGCAGATTTTGTGTTCGCCATAAATTTATTACCGAGCGCGAAACGGTAGCGAAACGCCGCAGGTTGTCAATGGTCGTTCTTCCCAAGCTTCATCCAACCCGGCGCGGCCGTCAGTGCGGCAAAGGCAATCACGTCTTTACAAGCGCTGGTAAAAATGATTCCTGTGGCTGGCATGTGAATATCCCGGAAGGTCAATCGTCCGAAAAATGTCCCGGAGGCATTGCTTCCAGCCCTGCGATTTGTTTTATGAGATCATCTTTATTGCGAACTGCCTTTTTTTTGTGCGTAGCGCTCTTGGTTCCCGGTCGCGCGGCCGCTGCGCCGCTCGAACTCAAACCCGGCGACCACGTCTGCCTGGTCGGCAACGCTCTTGCTGATCGGATGCAACACCACGGCTGGCTGGAAACCTACATCTACGCGAAATTTCCGAAGCACGATCTCGTCTTCCGCAATCTTGCCGCCGCGGGGGATGAGGTCGCCACCTGGCATCGCTCGGAGAACTTCGGGTCGCGCGATGAATGGCTGACGAAAACCAAAGCCGACGTCGTGCTGGCGTTCTACGGTTTCAATGAATCGTTTGGCGGTGACGCCGGCCTCGACAAGTTCAAGCAAGACCTCGACAAGTTTCTCAAGGACACCAAAGCTCAGAATTATTCCGGCAAGGGCGCGCCGCGCGTCGTGCTCTTCTCACCCATCGCCAACGAAAAACTCCCCGACCCGAACATGCCCGATCCTGCCGCGAACAACGCCAACTTGCGGAAATACACCGCCGCCATGGCCGAAGTAGCGAAGGCGAACGACGTGGCGTTCGTGAACCTGTTCGCCCCCTCGCAAAAGCTCTTTGCGCAAGCCGCCTCGCGCGGGCAAACCCTCACGGTGAACACTTGCCTGCTCACTGAGGCGGGCGATCAGGCGTTGGCTCAGGAAATTTTCCCGGCTTTATTCAATGGGCCGGTTCCCAAGGGCAACCTCAAAAAACTCCATGCCGCCGTGCTCGACAAAAATGCCGAATGGCACGCGCGTTATCGCACCGTGGATGGCTACAACGTTTATGGCGGACGCTCGGCGCTTGCCTTCCAACCCGGCAAAGGCCCGTTCATCACCGACCGCAACCCGCCACCTCCCCATGTTTCCAATTACAAGATCATGCAGCAGGAGATGTCGCAGCGCGACGTGAAGACCGCCAACCGCGACCGCCGGGTCTGGGCCGTCGCGCGCGGCGGCGATCCCGCCGCTGGCGGGATGGATGACTCTAATCTGCCACCCGTGGACAAGGTCGAGCCGAACAAGACCGAGGTTCAACCGTATCTCAGCGGAGTCGCGGCCATCCAGAAGATGACGATCGCGAAGGGTTGCAAGGTGAACCTGTTCGCGAGCGAGGAAAAATTTCCCGAGCTCGTCAACCCGGTGCAGATGAACTTCGACACCAAGGGTCGCCTGTGGGTCGCCGCGTGGCCCAGTTACCCGGAGCGCACGCCGACCAGCAAGGAGGGCGACAAGTTGCTGGTGTTTGAAGACACCAACACCGACGGCAAGGCCGACAAGGTCACGACCTTTCTCGACGATTTGAATTGTCCGACCGGCTTCCAGTTCTACAAGGATGGCGTGCTCGTCATGCAGGCGCCGGATTTGTGGTTTGTGCGCGACACCAATGGCGACGGCAAAGCCGACTGGAAAGAGCGCGTGCTCATGGGCATGGACTCGGCGGATTCGCATCACACCGCCAACTCGATGGTGCTCGACCCCGGCGGCGCCACGTATCTCAGCGACGGCGTTTTCCACCGCACGCAAGTGGAGACCGTGGCGGGGCCGGTGCGTAACATTGACGGTTGCATTTATCGCTACGAACCGCGCACGGACAAGTTTGAGCGCTACGTCCCCTACGGCTTCGCCAACCCGCACGGGCGCGTGTTCGATTACTGGGGCACGGACATCATCACCGACGCCACCGGCAACGCGAATTATTTTGCGCCCGCCTTCAGCGGCTACCTGGATTACCCGGCGCATCATCCCGGCATGAAAGAATTTTGGAAGCGCCCATCGCGTCCGTGTTCGGGCACCGCCATCCTCACCAGCCGCCATTTTCCCGCTGAGTTTCAGGGTGATTTCCTGAACTGCAACGTCATTGGTTTCCAGGGAATCTTCCGCGTCAAGGTCACCGAAGACGGCTCTGGATTGAAGGGGGAAAGGACAGAGGACCTTGTGAAATCAGACGACCCGAACTTCCGCCCCACGGGCGTCGGCGTCGCGCCGGACGGCTCGATCTACTTTCTTGACTGGTCGCAACAACTCATCGGCCACATGCAGCACCACATTCGCGACCCGAACCGCGACCACCAGCATGGCCGCATCTACCGGCTTACTTACGAAGGCCGCCCGCTGCTCAAGCCGGCGAAGATAGACGGCCAGCCCATCGAGAAGCTGCTCGACCTGCTCAAGGAGCCGGAAAACGATGTGCGCACACGCGCGAAAATCGAACTTGGCAAACGCGATAGTGCTAAGGTCATCGCGGCGGTGAAGCAATGGACGGCGAAGCTCGACTCGAAAGATAAGGATTTCGAGCACCACATGACGGAGGCGCTCTGGGTTCACCAATGGCACAACGTCGTGGACGAATCCTTTCTCAAGCGCATGTTGCGCTCGCCCGACTTTTACGCCCGCGCCGCCGCCACTCGCGTCCTCTGCTACTGGCGTGATCGCGTGAAAGACCCGCTTGCGTTGCTGGAAGTTCAGGTCAAAGACGAAAGCCCCCGCGTCCGCCTCGAAGCCGTGCGAGCTTGCAGCTTCTTCAAGACCGCCCGCGCCGCGGAAGTCGCGCTCGCGGCGCTGGACAAGGAAGCCAACCCGGACAAACCGGATTACTACATCAAGTATTGCCTCGACGAGACGATGAAGGCGTTGGACAAGTATTTGAAGTAGCTGCAGCCCGTCATCGGTTTTGCGAGAGACCGTCCGGCAAATCCAACCGCGCAAATTTTCAAGGGGACGGCGAACGACTCTCCTTCTCCAATTGCCAGCGCCGTAGGTGCGAAATCTTTATAGTTGATGAAATCAAAAATTCCAAAGCTTCGTTCAGGAGCGACATCATCAGACTATGTCGCCCCGACGGGGTTGGAGATTTTAACGGAATCGTTTCTACAAAGATTCCGCTCCTGCGGAGATGGGCAATCAAGGCTTCACCGGTTTCAGTGACGCGAGCCAGCGCTCATGGTGCGGGCGGGACACAAAATTTCGGACGGGCACTCGCGTCCGCATCGAACCGGTGCGCAGCGTCGCTTTGTATTTGTGCCGGTGACACAGCAGCGCGGCATGGCCATACGTCACTCCCAGTTTCCGCGCCACCGCGGAGACGGTGAGCAGCGGCGGCAGGTTTTTTATCCGCTCCCGCCAATAAAAATGCCTCGCGGCGGTAAATCTGATGAACCGGAATTGATAACCCGTCATCTTCCCGTATTTTTTCACCATCCCCATCGAAAGCCCCAATTGCAAAGCCGCAGCTTTGGCTGAAAGTCCCGGTTTCAGCCTCCGGATTTGTTCGGTGATGCGTTTCGTGCGTTGGATAGTGCCGTGGACCTTGGCGATTTTATACCTTTGCCGCAGAAAATGAACCGCTGTCCGGCCGACTCCCAGCATCCGCGCGATCTCGGCGTCGGTTTTGTCCAGATTCCGGCGGATGATTTCGAGCCGCTGACGGGTCAGGGCACGTTGCCATTTGGGAAATGGTTTTGGCATATGATTCTTTTGTTAAACCAAGCGTGAGGGCACGGCTGGTTTCGCGTCGGTTTTCTTCGCCATACGCCGCAGGCTAGGCAGCGGATCGGAAAAAATCAACGCGGGAGTTCATTCCCCGAATTGACCGCGAACCACCCAAGCCCTAGCCTCGCCGATCATTGACATGAATTTCATTCGCATCTTCGCTTTGCTGATGATTGTCTTCCCGATGCGGGTGTGCGCCGCCGAGCCGCCCAGGACAAACTTTTTTCTGCCGAAAAGCCCGACGGCAGCGGCCTACGTCCTTGGTCGGCTGTCGAACAAGGAATTGATCGAAGCGCCGCGCGGTGAATTCGTGTTCGTTGCACTGCTCCAACGCAAAGGACTCGAGCGCAAGTATCGCGTCGAGGCGCTCGAAGGCTTGGCGAAGATTCGCAACACTGACCCGCTCACCGAACTGCTCGGCGGCATCCGCGAACTCGACAAGAAAGGCGAAGCCTCCGAACCGGTGCTGCGCGAGTTGTCGCCCATTCTTCTCCAGTCGAAGCCGGAGGAACTCAAGGCAAAGCGCGTCGGGCTGGAAAAACTCGCCACGGAATCGCAACTGCCTTTGACGCGCCAAATCGCGCTCGCCGCAATCGTCACCGCTGATGGTTCAGTTGAACGGTCGTGGAAAGAAGCGGAGGCAAATCCGAAATCGCTCGTGGATTTGCTGCTGGCGATTCCCTTGATTCGTGACGCCAACTTTCGCGCTACGTTGTATCCAAAAGTCGAACCGTTGCTCCACAAAGCCGATGCGGCGGAAGTTCGTCGCGCGGCGATCACCGCAATCACGGCTGTGCCCGGTCACGATTCGGAAACCTTCGACACGCTCGCCGCGCTGGTGAAATCGGGGACGGAACGCAGCGCGGCGGTTGCCAGCCTCCTGCGACTTCCTCGTCAATCGTGGCGCGCGGAGCAAGCCGGGCCGCTGACCGAAAGCCTTGTCACCTGGCTGCAAAACGTGCCGGTGAATCAACGCACTGAACCGGACGTGGTCAGCGCATTTCAGTTCGCCACCGATCTGGTGGCGATCCTCCCGCCAGACAAAGCCAGCGCGCTCGGCAAATCACTTCGCGCGATCGGTGTCAGCGTGTTCGTCGTTCGCACGATCCCCGAGCAGATGCTTTACGACAAAACACTCATCGTCGTGGAAGCCGGCAAGCCGGTGCAGATCGTTCTCATCAACGACGACGCCATGCCACACAACCTCGTCATCACGGCACCGGGCGCGCTGGAGGAAATTGGTGCCGCTGCGGAAAAGATGCCGCCAGAGCCGGACGCGCAAGGCCGGCTCTACGTGCCCGTTTCTGCGAAAGTTCTTTACGCCACAAAGCTGGTTGAGCCGGGCCAGCAAGCGAAACTCAGCTTCACCGCTCCGTCCGAACCGGGCGATTACCCGTTTGTCTGCACCTTCCCCGGCCATTGGCGGCGCATGACCGGCACGCTCGCGGTGGTCAAAGACGTGGAAGCCTACCTCGCCACGGTCGCCGCGCCAAAAGTGACCGAATGGAAAATTGCTGATCTCGCGCCGGAACTTGCCAAAGCAAACGCCGGACGAAATCTGGCGCGCGGCAGGGAACTTTTCACCAAGCTGGCCTGCGCCTCGTGTCACAAGCTTGGCACGGAAGGAATCAATTACGGCCCCGACCTGACCGATGTTTTCAAACGCTTTAACCATGACCGCGCGGAAGTTTTGCGCCAGGTTCTCGAACCGTCGCTCGTCATCAGCAACCGCTATCTCAACTACGAGTTCGAGTTGAAGAACGACGAACCGGTGCTCGGCATGATTCTCAAAGAAGACTCCGAAAGTTTGACCGTGCAGACCGGGCCATCCGATGCCCTGATTCAAACTTTGAAGAAATCCGAAATCAAAGGCCGTCAACCGAGAGCCGCGTCGCCGATGCCGTCGGGACTATTCAATGCGCTTTCAAAAGAGGAAATCTTCGATCTGCTCGCCTGGCTGGAATCTGGCGGCACGCTTCCACCGCACGAGCACAAGCATTGAGCAACGCGAGTTTTTGTAACGTTGCTCTGTGAGCGTCGCGAAATCCTCGAAGGTCGCAGACAGCCGCTATGACAATCCCATTTCACGTTTGAGCACACGCTTCACGGGGTAAAGCGCCAGAGGACTGGCGCAGTCCAGGACGCTGCGCGTTTTCCTTGCGCCAGCGTCTTGGACTGCGGCGGCCCTCCGCCGCTTTTTTATCACCGGCAGGCCACGCTGTGCCGATCTTAACCGCAACTGCAATACAACGGGCAGAATGAAAAAGGGCAGGGGAGATGGAACGATTTGTCTGCGGAATGGAAGCTCGTTGTCAGTTGGCATGTTTGAGAAACTGCGTCATATCCAGCGCGAAGTGCACTGGCCAGAACCAGGCAATATCTGCGCCCCGCCATAGCGTGCCGATCACGAGCACTCCCAGTCCGAAGTCCCGAACCAGTCCGAAAATCTCAGCGGCCGAAGCTCCGCTTGCGAGCATGGCTGGCAAATGTCCTGCGGCGAAGAGTGCCGCTACGAGCAAGATCGCCCAGCGCGGTTGTAGTGCCGCCGCTACCCGCACGAAGATCACGGCAATAGCAATGTCCTCGAGCAGCACTTGGACTGCGATGTGCGTATTCGCCGGACGGAATACGGCTTTGACCGTATCCCACCAAGACAAAGCACCGTCCTCCAACATCGAGAAAACCAGAAGCGCGACCATGGCCAGACCAACACCAATCGCCAGACGCGCCCAAAGACGACTCCGCTGGATCCAAGCGCTCGCCAGGCTTTGCTTCCGGATCATGGGCAGCAGGACGACGGGGCAAAAAATCAAGAACTGGTTCACCGATTCGGCGACTGTCTGCCATGCGCCAGTTGCGCTCAGACGGATGCCGCGCGACCATAGTTGGCCAAGGATCAGAACTGCAATGACTGCTGCCAAGGTTAGACCCACCTCGGCCCATGGGCGAGGGAATGTCGGTCGCTCAACCTGACGCCAGAGGGGCATGACGCGGCTTAAGCCCCACCATAACGCGCAGATGGTCGCGTATGCGATTACAAGGGTTAAAGTGTGACTCATCTTAACTTTCTTCTAACTTCGTGCATCCAACGTAAACGCGGGCAGAGACGCTGACCGAACAAAAACAAAAACCGCTGATAAGGAAAAAAGAATTGAAACCTTCACTTAACTCTTAACTCATGAACCCTCAAAGGAGGGGTTTTCGCACAGGCTCAGGCAGTGTTAGGCTGCTCGTCGATAGTGTGTGAAAAAATCTCGCGCACTGCGACTCAGTAGTAAATACAGCACCACGACGTTCATCGTAATCAGTGACCGAACGACTCGCGCCCAAACCCTCGGCAGCTTGTCTTCGGGCACAATGCCACTTGTCGCGATGTTGTAGTTGTTGTAGGCCAAAAGACCGTAATAAACAACCGCCAGCGCAATCAACGCGTAGCGCGCCCAGCCGTAGCCAAGCCAAGCAGCAATCGCTGAGACGATGATGCCTAACCCGACCGTGACCGAAATCGCCAAGCCCAAGCCGGACATGAGTCCCTCATCTTTGGCTGGCCCGAAGTAAATGAAGAGTGCCAAGCCGAGCGGGAGCAGTCCGGCGAAAAGCCCGAGCCAGATGGTGACTGCCCAAACTCCCTTCGGACGCGCAATCGGTGTCGGCGGTCTCGTCTCTGCTGTTGCTGTTGTGGCGTTCATGGAGCAGTGGCGTGGTCGAGCGGCCTAGTCCCAAGTTCAACAACCCATCCCGCGAGGGGGCAAGCTTGCAACCAGAGCGTGATGGCCGGGTTAGGGCGCATGGTTAGGAAGCCGCGTGGTGGCTTCACTTCCATCCTTCGTTCTTGTCCACCCACCTGACGGCATACCAATACCACCAGCCCGCAACCAGCAGGAGTGAGCCAATCCAAATCTTGAGGATGACCGATACCACTGCTCCAACGATGCACAGCCACATAAAGGCCAATGCGGACTGTCGGGTCTTGAGTCCCCACAGACCAAGGCGGACGAGGAATGGTCTCTTGCTCGGGTTGTTTGGAGAATCGTGCATAACTTTGGGTGCGTGTGACGCGGCCAACCTTTAAATTGACCAACACGGATGTTGGCCTATTGGAATAGGAGACACTCGGTCACACTCATGGCCGACAAGTTTGGCTGGATATTTCCTTAGCATTGTGTCTGCTATTTCACGGTTCGCTGCAACCTTCGCAAATCATTTGGCCTATGCAAGAGCAAAATCGTCCGCTAATGTTATCGGAGAAAATGCGGCAGGTGATGCGCTTGAAACATTATTCATTGCGAACCGAAGAAACGTATCTCGGCTGGGTGTCGGCAGACCGCCGGAAACATTCACCGGCTTTCTGCCGAAAGCCGCTACGACTGCAATCACTTCTTTGGCTTGTCGTAAGAGACATTGATTTCCAGCTTGTTCCACTTTCCGGGAACAGGTTTGCCGAGCGTCCAATGAATTCCGTTCACGACGATGCGCTGAAACGATTCAACGGAAAAATCTTCGGGGTGACCCATCGTCGTGAAGAAGGCGCGTCCGCCGAATTGATTTGTCCACGTCCAGGCGACGGGATTTGCGACGGGATTCGTGTTGCTCGGATTGACGGCTTTGCCGATGAGAAGTTTCGTTGCGTCCGGCGGCGGATATTTCGGCACAACATGATAAAGCCATGAGCGGACGTGAAAGTTTGTGGCGACGCCATGGAGCAGGGGACTGGTCGCGGTGTCGGGGTTGATGAAGACATCGGTGCTGGAGTTGTGGCCGTAATGCGTGTGGCCGGCTGCACCGCCCCAACCCGGCGGCGTGCCGAAGGCGAGTTCACCGAAGGCGTTCCATTTTTCCAGGTCATCGCCTTTCGGATAATGAAACGCATGAGACGTGGTGCGAAAGCCAACAACCGGCCTGCCGGATTTCAAATAGTCTTCAATGCGTTTGACTTGATCGGCGGGCAACAGCCGCCAGCGAAGAAAAAAGACGGCGAGGTCGGCGTTTGTGAGAGCTTCGAGGCCGGGAATGTTTTTTTCGTAGTTCTCGTCGCACTCGCCTTTTTCGTTCGTGGCGAGAAGAACGGTCGTGCGGAAGCCGTAATTTTTTTCCAGTTCCTTGGCGAGCAGCGGCATGGTGCGCTCGGAGCCGTATTCATGGTCGCCGGTGACGAAGACGATGTGGGGAGTTTTCTGGCTCGGTTCTGCGCAAAGCGGCATGGCAGAGATAAAGGCTCCAAGCACCAACATCCAAGCACCAGAGAAACACCAAGCTCCAAACTTCAAATGCGCCAACCGCCGCCGCTTTTGGCGCTTGGTGTTTGGAGCTTCTCTGGATGTTGGAGCTTGGAGCCTGGAGCTTCGTCGAAAGTTCGAGTGGTTCGCACGGCCCATTTCTCCGGAGAAAAAGTTCTCACCCCTTCGCGAAGGTCTTGTTGACCGCGTCGCGAAATTGGTCGAGCGTGAACGGTTTTGCGAGACAGACTTTTCCATTGCGTTCAAAAAATTCCTGCGCCTTCTCGTTGATGACATCGCCGGTCATAAAAATCAAGCGCGAAGCGATGGCGGGGTTCGAGGCGTGCAGCCGCTCATAGACTTGCTGGCCGCTCAGGTCGGGCATTTTTATGTCGCACACGACGAGGTCGTAATTGCGCAGACCGATTTTTCTAAGCGCGGAATAGCCGTCGCGGGCGATTTCGACGCAATAGTTGTCCGAGACGAGCACTTCACGCGTCAATTCGAGGATGGAATCTTCATCGTCAACGACGAGCAGGTGTTTCGCATCGGCTTCAGCGGGCGCGGGTTGCGCGGGAATGAATTCCGTGTCTGCGCCGGCGTTTAGATTTAGCGCCACAGGCAGTTCGATGATGAAAGTGACGCCGCTGGTCTTGTTGTTGCGCGCTACAATGCTGCCGCCGTGTTCCTGAACGATGCCGTAGGAAAGGCTCAAGCCAAGTCCGGTGCCCTTGCCGAGTTCCTTGGTGGTAAAAAACGGATCGAAAATCCGGCTCAAGTTTTCCCGCGCGATGCCCGGGCCGTTGTCTTCGAGGAGAATTCGCACGACGTTTTCAGAATGTTCGGTGGCGATGGAAAGTTTTCCGCTTGAACGATGGGATTCAATGGCCTGGCGGGCGTTGTTGATGATGTTGACGAAAACCTGTTGAAGCTGGTGGGCGTCGCCCGTGACGTGCGGCAATCGCGGGTCAAATTTCGTAACGACCTCGATGCCGCTGGTGCGAAGCTGGTAGCGCAAAATGTCTACCGCGGCCTCGATGGTCTGGGTGATGTCCACGAGTTTTCTTTCCGGCGGATGCTGGCGCGCGAAGCTCAAAAGGCTCCGCACGATTTTCGCGCAACGCTGCGCTTCGCCGACGACGCGGTCGAGGAACCGCTGCTGGTGCGGGTCGGTGGACGACTGGTGCAGCAGTTGGGAAAAGCCGATGACGGACGTAAGCGGATTGTTCAATTCGTGCGCGACGCCGGCGACGAATTCGCCGATGGCGGAAAGTTTTTCCCGCTGGACGAGCTGAGACTGGGTTGTCTTGAGCGTTTCGACTGTTTTTTCAAGTTCTTCGCGGGAAGCTTTGAGGCGGTCAATCATCTGGTTGAAGGCGGCGGCGAGTTGTCCGCATTCGTCGCGGGATTTGACTGAAACCCGGTGTGAAAAGTCACCGCGCCCGAGGGCTTCCGCGCTGGCCTGCAATTGCCGAAGCGGAGAGGTGATTTCCCGGACGATCGCGAGAACGATGAGCGCGCTGAGGAGAATCCCCGCCAGTGTCACCATGAACAGCAGTCGGCGGGTTTCGTCAAGCTCGCGCAACGGTTGTTCGTAAGAGGTGAGCAGAAGATAGCCAATGCCAATTTCGTCGTTCAGAGCCGGCCACGAGCCGATGACGCGCAAAGCATGGTCGTGGCCGAGCATAATGTCCTGGACGATGTTGTCCTCAGTCCGTTCGGAGCGCGGTTTGGCGGCAAAGGTTTTGTAGAGATCAGCAAACTGTTGGTTGAAATCTTTTTTTCGGACGGTGGAAACCAGCACGCGGTTGTTCGCCAGAAACACCACATGGCAGTGCGCCATTCGTTTGAACTCCTCCACCACGGCGTTGTCAATCCGCATCGCGAACGTCAGTGCGCCGGCGATGTCCTTGCCGTTGTCGTCCCCATCATCCGAGGAAACCGGAATCGAGATGATCTGGAACAGGCTGTCGCCGATGAGCACTGTGTCCACGTTTTCCTCGCCCTGTAGCGCGGCCGCCGCCGACCATCTGGTGCTGTCTTCGAAATCGGAGATGGGCATCGAGTTGTTGCGGCTCGACGCGGCGATGTGGTTCATTTTCACCGAAGTCAACAGCACACCATCAATGTTGAGTTCGCGATTCAGTGTTTCGCAGAAATCTTCGACAGTTTTGGGGTTGTTCGGAAGAAACAACGCCCTGACCCGCGGTTCATTGGCGAGGTTTCGGAATTGGAGAAGAAGATTGTCCTCACGGATGCGGCGCGCGTGGTTGAAAGTCTGCGCCGCCAGCCGCAACTGTTCTTTGGCCTGCGCTTCCAGTTGCGACGCGATGCGTTTGTTGACGATTGAATTCGTGATGACCAGCAGCACCGCCATGATGGTGATAACCGGAATCAGCACCTTGGTCTGAAAGCCGATGTAGGGTTTGCGCTTCATGGTCATGGCTCAGTTTCGTGGGGAAGCCGAAATAACGTCCGATGCCGCAAGCGAAAAAAATCCGCTTGCTGCGACTGCGCCAAACAAATTTGTGCAACTGTTTTTTATCATCGGCACGCACCTGACAAATCGAATTCACTGAATCAGGTAAAACCAAGCAGCCATTATGCCTTTAGCGCTTGTAGCCGGCGTTAAAAACAAATTAGGCCCGCTGCGGCTTTGCAGGAGGAAACAACGGCAAAATTGAAATGTTCTGCCCTGAAACCAGACAGGGGCGCAGCGTTCACGCTGCTTCAGCACGGGAATGCAGAGTCGCGGTGAACATTGTCTGTCTTCGGACTGGCGAACATTGGAGCGGCGTAAGCGCCGCGCTCCTGCCAGGAAACGGCTGTTCATCGGCGAACGCCGCTGTTAAAAATTTTCTGTGCCGCAATCAACCGACATTCGTATCACTGGTTCCGCGCTTTATTTTTTGCCCGTCACGACGCGGATGCCGCTCAAATTCGGATCTGAAACTTTGACGGAGGTCACCTGCGCCCGCGCCCGCGTGACCGTCACCGACAATCGCGGGCGCAAAGCCGAAGGCTGGGGCGAGACTCCCTTGAGTGTGCAATGGGTCTGGCCCGGCAGCGTGCCCTTTGATGAGCGGCAGGAGGCGCTGAAAAACTTTTCGATCCAGCTTGCTGAACTGTGGGCGAGTATTCAAACCACCGGCCATCCCATCGAAATCAGCCACAACTTTCAGGAAACAGTCCTGCCGGGAATGCTTGATGGTTTCAATCAGCGTCAGCGTCGTGGCCGCGAACCGATGCCCCGGCTGGCCGCGCTGCTTAGCTGCTCCGCGTTCGACATCGCGCTGCATGATGCGTTCGGGAAATTGCACGGTGTTCCAACTTACAAAACTTACACGAGCGAGTTTATGAATCGCGATCTCGCGTCGTATGTGATCGCTGACCCGCGCTCAGAAATTTCGTTTCAGAAAAAATTCTCAGCTGATTTTCTCGTGGCCGAACCGCCGCAAAAACTTTTTGCGTGGCATGTGATCGGCGGACTCGACCCGCTCGACAAATCGGAATTGACCGGCCACGAGCCAGACGACGGCCATCCCGTCGTGCTGACGGATTGGATTCAGCAGGACGGCTTGAAATGTTTGAAGGTGAAACTGCGCGGCAATGATTTTGATTACGACTACGCGCGTCTCGCCAAGGTTGGTTCAATCGCCGTCGCGCACGATGTTTTATGGCTGTCCGCAGATTTCAATTGCACCGTCAACGAGCCGGGCTACGTGAACGAAATGCTCGACCGTGTGCGTGACGAGCATCCGCGAATTTACGGAATGATTCTCTACGTCGAGCAGCCGTTTCCGTATGACCTGGAGAAAAATCCAATTGACGTTCACAGCGTCAGCGGGCGCAAGCCGCTGTTTCTTGACGAGAGCGCGCACGATTGGAAGCTCGTCCGGCTTGGACGCGAACTCGGCTGGTCGGGCGTCGCGCTCAAGACCTGCAAAACGCAAACCGGCGCATTGCTCTCCGCGTGCTGGGCGAAGGCGCACGGGATGACGTTGATGGTGCAAGACCTCACTAACCCGATGCTCGCGCAAATCCCGCATGTCCTGCTCGCCGCGCACGTTGGCACCATCATGGGCGTGGAGACGAACGCGATGCAGTTTTATCCCGAAGCGTCGCGCGCGGAAGCGGCGGTGCATCCGGGAATTTATCAGCGGCGCGACGGCAAAATTGATTTGAGCACGATTCGTGGACCGGGGTTTGGTTATCGCGTTGAGGAAATGAAACGGGAGTTGCCGGAACCAGCAGCGGAATTTTATCAGGGACGACCGGCAGCGTCGCGTTGAAGGGCACGTGGCCGAAGGGAAGATTCATCACGACGGGAATTTTCAACGGCATCAATCGCTCGCGCAAAACGTCTTCCAGCGTCTGGCGATATTCCTTTGCGCCTTTGGCCTTCGGGTCTTCGCAACCGGCGTTGATGCCGATGGCGACGCCGGCGACTTGCTGCAACAAGCCCGCGTTCAACAAATGCGTCAGCAGCCGGTCGAAGCGATATGGCGGCTCGTCGAGGTCTTCGAGAAAAAGAATTTTATTCTTGAACGACGGCTGGAACGGCGTGGCAAGCGTGGTGCAAAGCAACGTGATGTTTCCGCCGATCAACTGGCCTGAAGCTTTGCCAGCACGGAGAATTTTGATGGGGTTGGCTCGCGCGACAGCGTCTTGGACTGCGGCAGTCCTCTGCCGCTTTCCCACTGGCGGTGCGCTTCCAAAAGCGGCAGAGGACTGCCGCAGTCCAAAACCTCGCGGGACTTCGGGAGGTTGAATGTTAGGAACTTTCGCGTAACCCCCGCAAATGCTTCCCGGCGCTTCTGCATGCATCAGTGTTCGCAGAAAACTGTCGAGCGTGAACATCGGAAAATTTTTTTGAATGAAATTCGAATTCGTCATCGGGCCGTGGAATGAAATCAAATCCGACTTCACGAGAAACGCGCAGTGAAGCGAGGTCATGTCGCTGAAGCCGACGAAGATTTTCGGGTTCGCGCGGATGATTTTGTAGTCGAGCAGATTCAACAGCCGCGCCGAGCCGTAGCCGCCGCGAATGCAGACGATGGCCTTCACGTGTTTGTCCGTGAACATCCGCATGATGTCGGACGCGCGCTCGCGGTCGTTGCCGGCGAGAAAGCCGAGACGCTTGCGCGCGTTCGGCGCGAGCTTCACTTTGAAGCCGGGCTTTTCCAGCGCAGCGACGGAGCGATCAATATTTTTCGGGTCAGGCGGCGCGCTGGCTGGCGAGACCAGCGCGATTGTGTCGCCGAATTCGAGCCGTGGCGGTTTGATGGGCACGAAAGGTTTTAACAAGGCAAAAGGAAAAAGGAAAAATTAAAAACGTGAATCGAATTTTGCCCCGCTCCTATTAGGCATCAACCTCAATAGTTGAAATCCGTCCATATACAAAACGCCATGACGATAGCGAAATAGATCCAATAGTCTCTGAAGCGAAAGGTTCGTCTGTAAATGCTCCATGCAAGCCGCAACGACACCAAAAAGAAAAGTATCATCTTGTATCGTCCCGCAATCGCTCCCGTAACACAAAGACATGGCGTCGCAGCCATGCCGGCAACGACAACAAACAATAAGAGCGCACCCAACTCTTTTAATAGGCTCTTCTTGTTGACTGTCGGGGCTTGCATATCGCGTGTCATCGTAATGATGCCTAACCTATAATGTCCTGCGTTGTCCGCAGCCTATGTTGTCTCATACTGCGAGAATATTTTGAACGGAAGGTGTCGTCGAACACGGTCTTTTTCAAAAAAATCGCCTCGAATGCCTCGAAGCAAAGGCTGCGCTCACTTGTTGTTCTGCTTTTCATTCTTAATGTTCAATCACGCCGGGTTTTGCCTGAACGAAGTGAGCGCCGACTCGGTGTGCTTGAACGTGTGTTCCAAATCCTTGAGCAGTTTGCCCGAGCCTTCGATGTTTCCGTGGTGGCCCATTTCTTCGAGGCGCTGGCAGATGGCCACGATTTTTCGCGCGCCCATGTTCAAGCTCATGCTTTTGAGCGCGTGGGCGTGGAAGGCCATCTTCTTCGGCTCGTTCATGAACTGATGGATCTGCAAGATGCGTTGCGGCGCGCTCTGGACGTAAAGGTCAATCAACTCGTGCAACATGCACGCGCCGTTGTCGCCGGGCATTCCGCGCAATTCGGTGAGAATGGCCTCATCAAGCAGATCGCCGGCGTGGACGGGCTTGGGCTTCGCGGAAAAAGCCGTGTCGCCCCTGTTGAGCCGCGCCGCGCCCCAGCGTTCGAGCGAGGCTTGCAATTCGCCGAGGCTGATTGGTTTGGAGATGTAATCATCCATGCCGGCGGCGAGGCATTTCTCGCGGTCGCCGACGAGCGCGTTGCCAGTGACGGCGATGAGGCGTGGGCGTTTGGATTCGGACATGCGCTCGTAAATGTGCCGCGCGGCTTCCAGTCCGTCCATCTCCGGCATTTGCACGTCGAGAAAAACGATGTCGTAAGAATGTTTTTCGAGGGCTGCCAAAACTTCGCGACCGTTCAACGCGGTGTCGGCGGTGTAGCCGAGTTTTTTAAGCACGCTCAGGCCGACTTTGACATTGATGGGATTGTCGTCGGCGAACAAAATTTTCAGCGGGAGACGTTTGGCCAGTGTCGCATCGAGCGCGGGCGGCGCGGGAGCTTTTTTCTCCTGTTGAAGCTGGATGTGGAACGCCCGGCAGAGGGAATCAAGCAATTGCGCCGGATGAACCGGCTTGTGGACGTAAATGGGATGGGCCGAAATGCCCGGATGTTTTTCCGCAGCGTGAAGGCGTGTGTAAGAGAACAAAAGGAACGGCAGCTTGCGCCCGTGTGGCAGCTTGTGGAGTTCGCCGGCCAAAGCCAGTGCGTTCGTCTCCGGCAATTGCAGGTCGAGAATCACAGCGTCGAAGGCGGGACTTTTGTCAATGCAGCGGATGGCTTCGATTTTGTTGCGGGCGATTTCGACGGTCACACCCCATTGCGCGGCGCGCTTGGCGAAGATCTTGCGGTTCATTTCGCTGTCTTCGATGACGAGCAACCGCTTGCCGGCGAGTTGCGGCTGCGTGTCCTGCCACGCAGCGGGCGCAACGGTGGCCGCCGCGCGCGCGCGAATCGTGAAATGAAACGTCGCGCCTTTTCCACTCTGGCTTTCGACCCAGATGTTGCCGCCCATGAGTTCCGCGAGCCGTTTGCTGATGGCCAGGCCAAGACCGGTGCCGCCGTAATGCCGCGCGGTCGAGGCGTCAACTTGTTGAAACGACTTGAACAAACGATCCTGTTTCTCCACGGGAATTCCAATGCCCGTGTCACGAATTGAAAAGTGCAACAGCCATTCGTTCGGATGCCGGATGAAGTCCGTGTCGTTCTCGTGGCCGGGTTCTGCGTTGCGCTGGCCGTGCGATGATGGCGTGACTTCGACGAGGACTTCGCCACGCGGCGTGAATTTGACGGCATTGCTGATCAAGTTGACGAGGATTTGCCTGAGCCGGACATCGTCGCTGACGAGGACGCGCGGGATCGAGTCGTCCACGGAATAAGCGAGATCGAGGTTTTTCTCGGCGGCTTTGGGCGCGAGCAGGTCGAGCGCCTCCTCGATGCAAGTGTGAAGCTCGAATGGATGATGCTCCAGTTCCAGCTTGCCGGCTTCGATTTTCGAAAAGTCGAGGATGTCGTTGATAATCGTGAGCAGCGCGTCTGCGCTGTTGCGCGTGGCTTCGACGTATTCACGCTGCTCGTCGGTCAGCTCGGTGTCGAGCAACAGCGCGGTCATGCCTACGACGCCGTTCATCGGCGTGCGGATTTCATGGCTCATGTTCGCCAGAAACTCCGACTTCGCCACCGCGCCCTCCTCCAGCTTCTGGTTCAAAGATATCAACGTCTCATTCGTCTCCACCAACTCGCGCTGGCTCTGGCGCAACGCGCGGTAAGCCTCGTCGCGTTGAACCTGGTTCAGATAGGCCTTCGAGTGGTAGCGGACGCGCGCGATCAACTCCACCTTGTCCGGCAGCTTGATGATGTAATCGTTCGCGCCGAGGGCGAACGCCTGGCTTTTGACGTGAGGATTATCGTTCGTGGAGAGCACGATGATGGGAATGTCCTTCGTCGTGGGATTCGCGCGGAATTGTTGGACGAGCGAAAGGCCATCAATGCCCGGCATGACGAGATCTTGCAAAATGACCGTGGGCTTGACTTGTTGGGCGAGGTGAATTGCCTCTGCCGGATCCGCGCAATAATGGAAATCAATGTCCGGCTGGTTTGAGAGCGCGCGCCGCACCGCCTCGCAAATCATCGCCTGGTCGTCCACGAGCAAAACCATGACGTGATAATCGGCCGGGCTGCTTGCCGAGCCCAAGGCTCTGAGCGGGGGCTGGATGTTGCTCAAACTGTCCATGAGAAAATTAATAGCTGTCTTCGTGCCTTATTCGGCCTTCTGAGAATCCGGCTCGCCGATCAAGGCGATAACCTGTTGTATCAAAGTTTCGTCATCAAAGCTACCCTTTGCCAAATATATTTCCGCGCCCGCCTCCAGTCCGCGCAACCTGTCCTCGCGCCGGTCTTTATACGAAATAATCACCACCGGAAGTTTTAGACGCGGCTCGTTCTTGATGAGTTTCACCAGTTCAATCCCGTCCATGCGCGGCATGTCAACATCCGTCAGCACCAGGTCAAAATGCCCGGTGCGAATTGCGTTCCAGGCGTCAACCCCATCAACCGCCACGGCCACTTCGAAGCCGCGTGACGCGAGTAATTTCCGCTCCAACTCGCGCACGGTCAGCGAATCGTCCACGACGAGAATTCTTTTCCGGGCGCTGGGCGCTGGGTGATGGGCAACAGGCCTGTCGCCAATAGCCCCCGGCCTCTCGCCGGCCACGAGCCTTTCAATGGAGTGAATCACATCGTCAACGTCGAGAATCAAAACCGGCGAGCCATCCTCCATCGTCGCCGCCGCGCTGATGTCTTTGACCTTGCCGAGGCGCGGATCAAGCGGCTGCACGACCAGTTCGCGCTCGCCAAGAAAATTATCCACGACGAGGCCGTAGCGGTTTGTGCGATCGCCAAGCACAATGACGGCGGATGGATTTCCATTCATGTGATGTTCGGCGCAATCAAGCACCTGGCGCGCGTTCACCAATCCGACCTGTTGATTGCCCAACGTAAAATGGCGCCGCCCTTCGAGCGTCTCGATTTTTTCCGGCGGGAGTTTCAGCGCGTGAATGATTTGCGACAGCGGCACTGCGTAAGGCTCGCCGCCGATCTCCACCAGCAACGCGCGCACGACCGACAACGTGATGGGCAGGTGCAGTTGAAACCGCGTCCCTTTGCCCGGATGCGAAATGACGCGGATGCTGCCGCGCACGCTGCGCACCATGGTTTGAACCGCGTCCAATCCGACGCCGCGCCCGGAAATTTCCGTCACCGTTTCTTTGACCGAAAAGCCGGGCAGAAATAAAAACTCCATCAACTCCTCATCGCTCAAGCGGTGCGCCACTTGCGGCGCGGCGAGTTTTTTCAGCGCGACAGTTTCACGCAATCGCTTCGGGTCAACTCCCGCGCCGTCATCCGAAACGGTGACGAGCAACATGCCCGCCGCGTGCCGCGCCTCCAGATGCACGATGCACTCGGGAGATTTGCCGGCGCGTGCGCGCTGCCCGGGGGTTTCACAGCCGTGATCAACCGCGTTTCGCAAAAGATGAGTCAGCGCGGAATCCAGTTTCTCCAAAATATCCCGGTCCACCTGCGTTTTCTCGCCGATGACTTCGAGCCGCACTTTTTTCCCAAGCTCGCGCGCGAGGTCGCGCACCATTCGCGGGAATTGGCGCACGCCGTCGCCAAACGGACGCATGCGGCACTGCAAAATCTCATTGTAGAGCCGCTGCGAAATGCGGTTTGAACGCCGGTCGAACGTGTCCAGTTCGTCAATCTGCCGCGCGAGAAATTCCCGGCACTCGGCGACTTTGCCGGACAACTCCGTGAACTCCACTTTCGCGCGCTCCGGCAACGCGCGTTCGTCCAGCGATTCGCGGAAGAGTTCGAGCGAGCGCGAAAGCTCGGACTGAAGCCGCTTCAATCGCTGCATCGAATCTGAAAATGGTTGAAGCCGTCGCGACTCGACGAGCGATTCGCCCGCGAGGCCGAGCAGGCGGTTCATGTTTTCGGCGGTCAGGCGGAGGACGCCCGCAGATTCTTTTGGATGTGAAAGCGCGTCCGGCGCGTGTGGCGCAGATGGGACGCCTGCGCTACGAAAAGCCGGGCTGAAGTCCGGCGTTCCGGTGTCAGGCGGCTGTTTCAGAAATGACGCAAGTTCAGTCAGCAAAGTCTCAATCTGCTTTTCCGTCTGTGGATTTGCCTGCGCGTCGGTTTGTTTAGCGATGACCTGAAACCAATCAACGCAGCGCAACAGCACATCAATCTCCGTCGCGCCGAGTTTGATTTCACCGCGCTGCGCCGCGACGAAACAATCTTCCATCGCATGGGCGATTTTTATGGCGGGCGGAAGCTCGACGATCCGGGACGCGCCCTTCAATGAGTGCGCCGCGCGCATGAGTGATTCGAGTTGCGTGGCGTCGGCGATTCCACCCGGGCTGGATTCCAGCGCGAGCAAACACGCCGTGAGCGCAGCGGTCTGCGTTTCCGCCTCGATGCGAAAAAGTTCCAGCATCGAGAACTGGCTCAAGTCGTCCTGGTTCGAGTTGCTCACGTCAGGCTTTGGTTGAAAGCGGTCAGCAGTAAATTTCCATCGAGACAGCCGATGCTCCTGCCTTGCGACGCGATTATGCCGCGAATGAGCGTCGAAGATGCCTTTGTGATTGTCGCGGGCGCGGTTTTCAAGTCGTCCATTTGAAAACGCGAGACACCGAGAACGTCATCCACTGGGAATGCAAACCGGTTTCCCTGCCAGTTCAAAACGAGGACGCGCTCGCAAATTCTGCTCGGGCGGATTTCGTTTTCGACGGCGAGCAGTCGTGCGAGCGAAACGCAAATGAGCAGTTCGCCTCCAATGTTGACAAGCCCAAGCACAATATTCTGTTTGCGATGCGGCAGTGAATGAATCGGCCTGTGCCGGGCGAATTCCTGCAGCATCGCCGTCGGCAGACCAAACTGCTCGCTGCCGAGTCGAAAAATCAGGAGCGAAAGTTTTCCAGGCGCGGAATCACTTTTCTTCGCGCTGAAATGCTCCGTGCGCTCGGTGCGATAGTTGGCGGGCAGGTCGCGATCCAGCAACTGCGCTCCAGCTGCGGAATAGACGGGGCAATTCCGGCAGTGAAAATATTTTTCCAGTTCTGGACATGAGTGGTCGCCGACAACGCCGATCTTGTTCCAGCAGTCCTGGACTTGCGGGGCGGGAGCGCCCGTTGCGGTCGCGATGGGAAGAAAATTTTGCACGCGCTTAACGGCGGAATTCTAACCGGCAGTCGCGCCGCAATCAACCGTGATGGCGTCTGCCGAAAACTCCGGACATTAAACCGGCCCTGAGATGTCGCCGCAAACAAACTCGCGGACACTGCCCGACAAAAGTTTTTGCTCGTGGATGAGTTGAATGACGCCTTTTTCATCGGCCAGAACCGGGCCGAGATATGGCGCGGCGCGCACTTTCACGCCCGCATCGGCAAATTCCTTTTTGTTCCGGCGGATCATTTCCGTCGCGTGCTCGGCAATCAGACCGAGCAAATGAGTTTTTCCATCGTCGTCAGCATAGTTCAGGAGAATGATTCGCGTGCTGAGTTTTTCGCCGGCTGGCCGGCCCAAAGTCAGTTCGGCCAAGTCCACTGCCGCTACGAGCCGGCCGTGATAACTGAAGATTCCGGCCACGCCGCGCGGTGCCTGTGGAATTTTTTTCAGATGCAGCAGCGGCAAAACTTCCACGACGCGGCTGGCGTCCAGCGCGTAACGGTCGCTGCCGAGTTGGAAAAGGAGGAACAACACTTCAATTTACGATTTGCGATATGCGATTTACGAGCGCCCTCAATCCCGAGTGCGACTCGTAAATCGTATATCGTAAATCAAAAATAGTGAGGCTTCTTACGTCGTCTCCTACAAATTCTAAAGTTTGAACCGCGCGACACTGCTTTCCAAACCGCGCGCGGCTTCGTTCAATCGTTCGATGGAAACATTGGACTGACGCAACGACTCGGCTGTTTGTCGCGCGGCTTCGCTTAGCTGCGTCAGGGTTTCGCTGATCGCTTCGGCACTGGTGGCTTGCGCGGTCATGCCTTCGTTGACAGATTGAAAACGAGGCGTGAGCGTCTGGACTTGGTGGATGATTTGCGCGAGTTGCGTGCTGACCTGGCGGATTTCTTCGACGCCACGCCGGACTTCTTCGGAAAATTTGTCCATGCCCATCACGCCTGTGGCTGCGGCGGATTGCATTTCTTTGACCATTTTTTCAATGTCATAGGTGGCGACGGCGGTTTGGTCGGCGAGTCTGCGGATTTCGGTGGCGACGACTGAAAATCCCAAGCCATATTCGCCGGCTTTCTCAGCTTCGATGGCGGCGTTGAGCGAAAGCAGATTGGTCTGGTCGGCAACTTTGGTGATGGTGGTGACGACGGAATTGATGTTGTTGGCTTTTTCGTTGAGCACGGCGAGCTTGGCGGTGATGGAACTGGCGGCGTCCATGATTTGCCGCATGTTGGATTCCATCCGCGCGATTGCAGACTGGCCGGTGTTGGCGAGTTTGGCGGTCTGCTCGGAGACTGCGGCGACTTCGTTCATCGTTTTGACGAGTTGCCGGGACGTGGCGGAAATCTCCTTCGACGTGCCGCCGATTTGAGAGGAGGTTGCGGCTATTTGATTGGCGGTGCTTTGCTGCTCGCGGGCTGTCGCGGAGATTTCATTGGCAGTTGCGTTGACTTGGATCCCCGACTTTTGGATTTGCCCGACGAGCCCCGACAAGTCATCGGCGAGACGATTGACGCCTTCATTCAACACGCCGAATTCATCGCGGCGATTGAGTTCCATGCGCTGGGTGAAATCGCCCTGGCGCATTTTTTCCAGGGCGCTGACAAGCTGATCGAGCGGTTCGGCGACCGCCTTCGATTGGAGCAGGCCTATGAGAATGCTGGCGAAGATAACCAGAGCCACGACGGCCAGACCGATTGTCGCCGTCGTCTGGCCCGTCGCGTTTTCAATGGAGGCGGCATTTAGTATCTGGCCTCCAAAATCTTTGACAAGACGGTCGCGTTGCTGGCGGAGCGGGCGGAGCGATTGGACATGAAACTGATTGGCTGACGCCGGATCTTTTTCAATGAGTTCGAAAATTTTTTGGTATGCAGGGGAAAGCTGAGAAGTAACAAACGTGTTTAGCTCCTGAAACGAACGGATCAATTCGTGATACTCGCCAAACTTGCGTTGAAGATCGAGAAGAACGTCGGTGAGGTCTTTTTGAGCGTCGGCGAGCGCATTCGTTTCCGCCGAATGTAGAACACGCGGATCAGCCAGCACGCCCCGGACGACAGCGCTCATTTGCGCGAGATCATAGTTCACGCGGATGCGGGTGTGGTCGAGCTGCCCGCTGCGCTGGTCGGTCGCCGCGTGCCTGTCTTTAACCCATAACGCCAGCGAGACGCCAATCAGCAGCAGAAAACCCAGAACCGCCGAAGTGATGTTCAGCCGCTTGCGAACAGTGATCTTTTTCATAGCGCATCGCCCGTCTTCGCTTCGATTCGATGCGGCTGGCTTACTGGCCGTGCCGTAGCCGGGCGAAGGCGGGTCGGCGGCAGTTTAGCGCGGGGAATTCTCGAAACAAGGGCATTTGGATTTGCGGTTTGCGATGCGTGTTGATCAGGATAAATTTTCCCAGGCGGATTCCGGCTCAACTTTTTTCCGTATATTTCACAAACAGCGCCGCAAGAATGGAAGCGTCGAGCGCGTTGGGATGACCGAGATATCGGACAAATCCCTTCGGATCAATCAGCACGACGCACGGAATGGCCGTCACGCCGAGGTCTCTGGCAAATTTGCTTTTGGAATCGGTGGCGGATGGAAATGTAATCTTCGGCTTGGCAAATTCTTCCAGGATGTTCTTGGATTCGCTGGAGATGGCCACGACTGCC
This sequence comes from uncultured Verrucomicrobiota bacterium, assembly GCA_964389025.1. Classification (GTDB taxonomy): domain Bacteria; phylum Verrucomicrobiota; class Verrucomicrobiia; order Limisphaerales; family CAYMCQ01; genus CAYMCQ01. The sequence goes on along the minus strand of CAYMCQ010000027.1, from coordinate 646 downwards.
AGCTTGTTGCTGAATGTTTTTGAAAACTCGCCGAGCTTGGGAATCGCGCGCCGGCACGCCTCGCTCTCGCTCGACCAGATGAAAATGAGCTGGAACTTTTCTTCAATTTCCGGTTTCTCCGTCACCCACTGTTCCGGCTCGAACGCCGGCGCGCTTTTCCCGATGGAGGAATTCTTCCCCAGCGGGTCAATGATCTCGGCTTCGGCGGGCGGACCTGCTGTGGCGGCGCGCAATCTTTCGCGCACCGCCATGTCCATCTTCGCCAGCGCTTCGCCGAAACGCGCGTCCTGCGCCGCCTGTTCCGCCTCGGCGCGCGCCGACCGTTCTGCGTCGAAGAAAAATTTCTTTTTCAACTCATCCGAAAGATATTTCAAACGAATGTTCGAAAACCCGCCATCGTGCTTGAAGTAAAGGTCGGTGGCGTTGAAACCGATGACGGTGACGTTGGTGTAGCTCCTGTCACCAACGGGGAGCAAAGCCATTTGTTCCGCCGCGCTCATGGGGAGCGCAAGCGCCACCACAGCAAAAAAAATGAGCCTGCTCACGCGCCTAATCGTATTCACGAGGAAACTTTTGAGCAAGCAGCGTTCCTTTAATTCATAGGAAATCCTCCGGCTCTGCCGGAGGACTCCCGAAGTTTGACAGC
>CAYMCQ010000026.1:0-45660 GCA_964389025.1 uncultured Verrucomicrobiota bacterium | reverse complement strand
GCTTTACGGCGTGACGATGCAGGAGCACGGCATCAGCAAGATCGTGAGCGTGAAACCCCTCTCCCTGTCCCTCCCCATCCGATGGGGAGAGGGTGGCGTCTCGCCGGGTGAGGGGACCACAAACCAATTTCGCTGGAGACGCCGATCCCGCCCGGGCGGGACAGCGTGGAAGCCGAAGAGGACGCGCCGCACAAACGCGAGGAGACGCTCGAGATTGTGATGGCGAAGTAAGGGGATTGCCGAACTATTTTTTCAGCAATGCCTTGAAGCCCGCCTGTTCAAAATTGCGATCCGCAGTGGGAGCTTCTTGAATTCCGTGTTCCTTCATCACAATGAAAGAAATGCAATCCGTGAGCGACCAGTCCTTGTCTTTGTGCCGCGCAAAATGTTCGATGCCTTGTTGAAGCAGAGCGGAGCCTAACGAAACAATCGTAAAGCGCGGATTATTTCGCATCCCTTCAAGCAATGCTAAAAAGTCGGCATGATCTTCCGATTTGGCGCAGCCATCCGCGACTTCCAACAAAATGAATTCCGTGGTGACGATTTGACGACTCACTTTCGAAGCGGCAACGGCGGGAATGTGCCAGAGTCACGGTCGTCCAGAAGGGCGAGAAAATAAAACGTGTCGGCAAAGACTGCGTTCACGATTTCTTCGGTTCACCGCGAATGTAGTGGCCGTGGTTGAGGGCAAAATCTTTAGGCCAATGTGGGCGAGGCTTCGCGACTTTCAGAATCGCCTTCAAAAAAGGATCGCTCGCCTCAACTTCAGTAGGCGTCACTTCTACTTCCGTTCCTTCCGCCAACTTGGCTTCGGACGGAAGAACAACGACGCCGTTTTTAACTTTGCCTTTGTAGCTCATACTATTCGCCAACACTTTGCTGCGGTTTGGAATGTTTGGCAATGCAGTTTCTATTCGCGCTGTTTCTTGCTAACAAACACCGCGCCGCATCCCGCTTGAGCGGGACGAGGAGCAGCCTTCACAGGGTTACGGCTCGCCGAGGACGCTCGATATTGTGATGGCGAAGTAAGAACAGTCCAACAGTCAATGGTCAGTTTGAACCGTGTTTTTTCTTTTTGGAAGATCTCATCTCGCTGCATAAACCCGAGCCATTCATCGTTGATGATTTTGAATACCTGATGCAGAAAGCTGCCGCCAGTTTGCGGTTAGATTTTGGCAATTTTCGGTGAGACGCCCGTTTTGCGGGCGCTAGGCTGGTGACGAATCATCCGATCACCATGAAGACAGTTGCCCTTCGCGCCTGGGGCGCGCAACTTACGCGCCGGTCTTTCCTCCAACAAACCGTGCGCGCCGCCGCCGCCACCACCCTCGCCTCGCCGTTCCTCTCGCGCGGGCGTGTGCTTGGCGCCAACGACCGCATCGGCGTTGGGTTCATCGGCGTGGGCGGACGTGGGCGCAGCCACGTCAATACCGTCAAGAAACTCGGCGAGGCGGGCGAGCCGGTTCAAATCGTTGCAGTGAATGACGCTTATGGTTTCCGGCTCGAGGAGGTTGCGAAACAGGTAGGAGCCAAAGCTTACAAGAAGCATCACGAACTCCTGGCCGACCCAAGCGTGGATGCGGTGTGCGTCGCCACGCCGGATCGGCTGCATGTGCCGCAGGCGCTCGACGCGATTCGCGCGGGCAAGGATGTTTATTGCGAGAAGCCGATGGGCCATTGGAGCCAGTTCAATCTCTGCCGCAAATTTTTCGAGGAGACGCGAAAGCTCAAGCGCGTGGTGCAGGTTGGCAACCAGGGCAACTCCAGTCCCGCGTGGAGCAAGGTGCGCGATCTCGTGCAACAGGGCGCGGTAGGTCGCATCCAGCACGTGCAGGCTGGATATTACCGCTATGGTGACTGGGGTGAGCGGATGCAAATCCCCGATCGGGAGGCGAAACCCGGCCCCGACCTTGATTGGGAGGCGTTCCTCGGCGACGCGCCCAGGGTGCCGTTCACGGTCGAGCGCTTTTTCAGTTGGCGGCGCTACCTGGATTACGCGGGCGGGCCATGCACGGATTTGTTCCCGCACGTTTTCACGCCGTTTGTCAGCGCGCTGGGGCTGAACTATCCGTCGTTTGCGGTCGCATCGGGCGGCGTTTTCAAATTCACCACCTACGACCGCGAAGTGCCGGACACGTTCAACATGTGCGTGGACTATCCGGAAAAGACGAGCGTGAATCTTGTCTGCACGCTGACCAATGACTACGTCACCGAGCCGGCCATCCGCGGCGATGACGGCACGCTGACGTTGCAGAATGCCGGCGGCTGGGAAGGCGGTTTCGACAGCATCACCGTGATCCCACACAAGGGCGAACGCAGGGTTGTGCCTGGCCTCAAGACCGAAGCCACGCCGCTGCACTGGAAAAATTTTCTTGCCTGCGTCCGCACACGGGAGACGCCGGTGAGTGATGTCGAATTTGGCCTCAAAGTGCAGGCGGCGCTCAGCATGGCGATGCTGGCCTTCCTCAACCGCAAGGTCGCCACCTTCGATGCGGCGAAACGCGAGATCGTGTTTTGACGCCATGAAAACATCACTCGCCTTGGTCGCGCTGCTTTCGCTCGTCGCGGTAGTTTGTGCCGCGGAATCACAGTTGCGACTCGACACCGGCGTGGCCACGAACGCCTGGATCGTGTCGCACAAAGGCCAGCCGTTGCTTCGGTATGTTTTCAACCCGCGCCAATACAAACCTTACGTCGCTGAGTTCAGCGCGCCCGATGGCCGCAATATCCTCCGCGATGCGCCGTCCGATCATCTGCATCACCACGGGCTGATGTATGCGATCAAGGTCAACGGGCTGAATTTCTGGGAGGAAGTTTCCGGCAGCGGCGTCGAGCGCGCCGTCGAGACGTCCGCGACCGAATCCGGCAATGCCGCCACGCTGCGACAGGTGATTCACTGGCTCGCGCCGCAAGACGCGTTTCTCGCGGACACTAGTCCCGCCGCGTTGCTGATCGAGCATCGCACGCTCATTCTGACCGTGGACGCCGCCGCGCGCGAAGCAGCGCTCGAGTGGAAGGCGGAGTTCGAAGTCGGCAGAAAGACGAACACCGTCACGCTGACCGGCGCGACGTATCACGGGCTGGGCATGCGCTTCCTCCAGGAACTCGACAAGCTCGCCAATCACAGCTACGCCGGCCGCAAGCCCGACCTGGGCAACAACCGTCAGGAAGTTTCCGCCGCGCTGTGGGCCGCGGTGTCGTTCGCCGCGCCGGAGCAGCCCGCGACCATCGCCCTGGTGCCGCATCCCAGCAATGCCCGCGGCGACGGCCAGTTCTTCGGGATGCTCACCGCGTTCCCGTATCTTTCCGCCACGCAAGGCCTCGACAAGCAACCGCTCGTTTACAAGACCGGCGACAAATTCACGCTCCGTTACCTCGTGCTGCTCTATCCCGAGGTGAAGTCCACCGAAGCCCTTGAAGCCCGCGCCCGTCGCTGGCGTGAAACTCCTTGAAATTCCCTGACCATCAACCATCAACCATCAACCCCCTCCTCAAATGGCCAAAATCGGCATCGGCATCAACCTTGAGTTCGTCCGTCACCAAGACAAACCCTTCGAGTGGGGCGTCGCGAAAGCCGCGGAACTTGGCTACGAATACGTCGAGCCCATGGTCCATCTCGGCCGCGAACTGCTCAGCGAAGCGGGCTACTTCCACAGCGTCTCGATGCTCGACGATCCGCTGCGCCTCAAACGCGCGTGCGCGAAGGCGGGCGTAAAATTGTCCGGTCTCTCGGCGCACACACCGATCACCAAGCCCGAGATCGGCGTCGAGTATCTCAAGCAAGCCATCCGCTTTGCCGCCGAGTGCGGCGCGCCGGTGGTGAACACGGACGAAGGTCCGAAACAGCCTTGGACCACAGCAGCCGAGGACCACGTGTTGATGCGCTACACACTGATGGAAGCGGCCAAAGTCGCCGAGCCACGCGGCATCGCCATCGGCATCGAGTGCCACCAGCAATACAGCAAATCACCGGCGGGCTTGGATCGCATTTACAAGCTCGTCAGGAATCCGGCCATCGGCATCAACTTCGACACCGGCAACAGTTATCTCGCCGGCGAGAATCCCTACCGTTGGCTGGAACGCGTCGTGGGCCGGCTGGTGCATCTCCACGCGAAGGACATTTCGATCCAGCAATCCTGTTCCGAGCGCGGCAAGGTCACGGGCACTCCCGTCGGATGCGCGTGCGGCGATGGCGTGATTGACTGGGCGCGCGTGATCAAGATCTGCCGTAAGGCCAAACGCGACATCGTCTTCTCGGTCGAGTGCGGCACCATCGAGCAGGCGGGCCGCTCCATCGAGCATCTCAAGAAACTGATTTAGGAAATCCTCTTCACGCTGCATGAAAACTCCCCTGACGATTTGGTCCTGGCCCACCGCGCTGCTGCTGGTCTGTCTCGCCGGTTGCGCTTCGCACCCCTCACCGCGGGTCGGTTTCAGCGCGCTCGTCTTCTCCAAGACGCTGATGTATCGCCACGCCTCGATCACCAACGGCATCACTGCCATCCGCAAACTTGGCGTGGGGCATGATTTTCAGGTGGACGCGACCGAGGACTCGACTTGGTTCACGCCCGCGAATCTGGCGCGTTACAAGGTCGTCGTCTTCCTGAGCACGTCGGGCGACATTCTGAATGACGAGCAACAAACAGCGTTTCGGGAGTTCATCGAACGCGGCGGCGGACTGGTGGGTGTTCATGCCGCCGTGGCCGGCGACGTGGCGACTGAGGGCGGGTGGCCGTGGTATGGCGAGGCATTGTGCGCGCGCTTCACCAACCACTCGGCCATCGTCGAGGCGACCATTGATGTCGAAGACTTGCGGAATCCTTCAACCGCCGCACTACCGAAACGCTGGGTGCGCAAGGACGAGTGGTATAACTTCATCGAAAGCCCGCGCGGCAAAGTGCGCGTGCTCGCCTCGCTTGACGAGACCACTTACAAGGGCGGCACGATGGGCAGCGATCATCCGGTTGCGTGGTGCAAGAAAATGGGCCGGGGCCGCGTGTGGTTCACCGCGCTGGGCCACACGGAAGCAAGTTTCACTGAGCCGTTGTTCCTGGAGCATCTGCTGGGTGGAATCCAAGTGGCGGCTGGCGCGAAGCCGGCGGACTTCACCGCCAGGCCGAACCCACATTGAATCGAGCCGTGAAGTCATCACAACTCACCCGACATACGAGCCGAATTTTAATCCTTACGGTTTCCCTCTTGACCTTGCTCCCGCCCGACACAGGCGGGGCATTGGAGCGCTTTGACGGCCGGCACTATCGCGGCGTGGGTGACACGGAGTATCTCCGCCTGCTGGAAACTGCCCGGCGCATGTTCGAGCCGGATCCGCGTTTGCAAAACCTCGCCATGCTTTACATGCCCGCCTGGAACGGCTTGGTCGAAGGGCCGACGTGGGACGCGTGGTGGATTCAAAACAGCTACGGCACGACTTACGCCATCCTGCCGTTCCTGCGCGAACCATTTCTCACCTTTCTGCAAAACTCGCAGGACCTTTGGTTTGATCAGATGGGCGACGGGAGGCGGGTCGGTGCTTCGCCGCCGCACGACTGGGTTGCGCCCGACGGTTGCCTCTGCGACGCCGCGCGGCCCGGCTGGATCGTCTACAAACAGGGCGATGGCCGGATCAAGATTCACGATTGGGGCATGGAGTTCACCGCCGCCGGCATCGTGCTGCAAAGTGAGTTGCTCCTCATTAGCCGGGACCCACAGGCCATTGCGCGTTACCTGCCCAAGCTCGAACGTTGCGCCGCGTTCATTGAGACGCGGCGCGACCCGACCAATAATTTGTTCCTGGCCGGTCCCGCCGGAAATCTCCTCGCGCCAAGTTACGCTGGTTGGCGGCGGCCTGACGGCACATACGACAAGGCATATCTCACCGGGCTTTCCATCACCTACCTTGCCGCGCTGGATCGGCTGGTTGAATTGGAGAAGCTCGCGGGCCGACCCCGGCAGGCGCAAAGGTTCGCTGACTTGCGCGTGTCGGCGAAGCAAGGGCTTCTGCAACTGACGACGGACGAAGGCTATTTCATCCGTTCACTGGATCCCGACGGCACGCGCCATGGTGTTTACGGCGCGGCAGCCCACGGTTACTTCGAGGCGTCGCCGAATCACGACGCCATTGCGTTCCGGGTCGCAGACGATGCGCAGGCGAAAAAGATTTTCCAGAAGATGGTATCGCTGCCCGGCCTGCGCCCGCACGATTTCATCCTCCCCAATTTCCCCAGCTACGACGACATGTATGAAAAACCGGAGGGCCTCTGGGCTTACGGCACCTGGGTCAACGGCGGCCACTGGTCCACCTGCGAAGCCCGGATGATGCTGGCGTATTACCGGCTGGGAAAATTCGACGACGCCCGCCGATCAATGCTCCAGTTGCTCACCTTTGCGGAAAAATTTCGCATGGACAACCCGCTGGTGAAGCGCGGCAGCGACGTCTATCAGCCGAACCAACCGATCAACCTCACCTACGACGCGTTCGGTCCGCCGGCAGCGCTCATGCGCGGGCTTTTCGAGTATCTCTACCGCGCCGGCGGCCTCACGCTTGTGCCGCACATCCCGCCGGGAGTTACCGAGTTTGAGCAGCGCGATCCGGTGCGGTTTGGAGCGAAGAAACTTTATCTCTCGACGTTGGGCAGCGGCGAGATCACCGGCGTGAAGGTCAACCGGCGGAAATGGAAAACGTTTGATGGCAAATCAGTGTTTCTGCCTTACAACCAAACGCCGGAGACCGCCCGCATCGAAATTTTCCTCGGTGGCGCGAAAGCGTCGCCCCGCCAATTCTCCAAACCCTCGCCCGCGCTCGAACCGAAACCTCCGTCCGCGAAAGCCCGTGAAAACTACGCCGGGTCGGAAAAGCGCGTGGAGCGGGTGCGCGAGTTCCATCGGCGGCTCGTGTCGGCGCGCTTGGGCGAAACTTACGTGGCCGCGCACGCGAAGCTGGTGTTGGACTTTGCGGAAACTGTTGCCGCTCGCCGGCAGTTGCTGAAGGCGGGTCAGATTCACCTGCTGCCTGAACCCTCGCAGGCTGCCGCTGAAAAATCCTACACCGAGACGCTCGCGAAACTTTGCGATGGGCTTGAAGCGGTGTTGAATTCTTACGAGCGCTCAGTGGACTTGCAGCACATAAAGCTATATCGGCTTTGGAGCCAGTAGATGAACGCAGGCGCCAGACAAGTTAGACAGTTCGGACTTCGGGCAAGCCTCGCTGGACCAGCCAGGTTTTTCAGAACAAACAGTCAACCAAAAACATAACCATGAACACCAAACTCACCCGCCGCAGTTTCCTTCAAACCAACCTCACGCTCGCGCTCGCGGCCGGCGCGTTTCCAAGCATCATTCCGGCGTCGGCGCTAGGCTGGGGCGGCAAGGTCGCGCCGGGCAGCCGCATCGTGGTGGGCGTCATTGGCACCGGGCCGCAGGGACGGGGCGTGATGGGCGGATTTCTGTCGCAGGCCGACGCGCGGGTCGCTGCGGTGTGCGACGTCAAGCAGGACCAACTGGAGTTGGCCCGCACCGCCGTCAATAAACGCTATGAGAATTCCGACTGCAAGGCTTACGACGATTTCCGCGAACTGCTCGCGTGCCCGGACATTGACGCCGTGCTGATCGCCACGCCGGACCATTGGCACGTGCCGGTGGCCGTGACTGCCGCGCGCGCCGGGAAGGACATCTATCTGGAAAAGCCGATGGGCTTGTCGCTGGCCGAAGATCAGATGTTGCGCCAGGCGGTGCAGAAGAATAAACGCGTGTTCCAGTTCGGCACGCAACAGCGTTCTTCCCGCGAATTCTGGCGCGCGTGTCAGCTCGTGCGCAACGGTCGCATCGGGAAATTGAAACACATCAACGTCTGGGCGCCGGCCAGTCAGCCGGGCGGTTCGACAACGCCCGTGCCGGTGCCGGACAACATCAATTACGACCGCTGGCTCGGCCCGGCGCGGTTCACGCCCTACACCGCGGACAAGTGCCTCGACGTGGGCAAGACCTGGTGGTTCAACACCGACTACGCGTTGGGCTTCGTCGCCGGCTGGGGGGTGCATCCACTGGACATCGCCTCGTGGGGGTATCCGAAAATGTTTCATGGACGCATGAGCATCGAAGGCAAAGGGATCTTCCCACAGGAAGGCGCTTGCAACACGTCGGTAGCGTGGCAGGTGGATTTCCAATTCGCCGACGGCGTGACAATGGATTTCCGCGGGACACCGAACGGATTCAAGAAGGTCAACGCGATGAACGACTTCACGGCGTGGCGGGAGCGCTACGGCCTTGTGCAGGAACATGGCACGGCATTTGAAGGCACGGACGGCTGGGTGGTTGTCAAACGCGGCAACCTGCGCGCGTCGCCGGCCTCGCTGGCGGAAGAACCGATGGAGTCATTCAAACTCCAGTTGCCGCGCAGTTCGCATCACCAGAAGAATTTCCTCGATTGCATCAAGAGTCGCGGGCGGACGGTTTGTCCAATCGAAGAAGCTGTGCAAGCGGACACACTCTGCCAGGTGAGTGATATTGCCACGCGGTTGGAACGGAAGCTCACTTTCGATCCCGATGCCGAGAAGTTCGTCCGTGACGACGAGGCCAATCGCAAGTTGCAATTGCGGCTCATGCGTGCGCCTTACAACGAGTGGCTGAAACCGCAGCGCGAGTCTTGATGTCGCAAGACGGGTTTCCGTTTTACAAAACGCAGGCCAGCAAAAAAAATCAGGGAAAAAGCAAAAAATGAAGATGCTATTCCTTGGTTGGCATTCGTCTAGTCATCCAGTGAAACAGGGCTAAACACATTGGTGTTATTAACATTGCCAAGTCTCGACTTACTAACTCGAAATGCAATCGCTGCGCGCAAACGCAAGACAACCTGTTTGCGTGAAAAGGATTTCTTGTTGCTGACTGATTCCCTGCGAATTCCTTCGCGGAATGCCAGAAGGCTCGTTGACGCACGCTACTCCACGCTTGATTTGGCTGCCGCCAAGCGAATGGTGGTGATGATTACCCCGCACAGCCGAGGCAGTTTTCAGGAGCAAGCTCAACAAGTTTTGGAGATCATGCAGGCGCTGCTGGGGAAACGGCACCCGGTGGCAGTAGTAACCACTCAAACAGTTTTCCTTCGCGACGAACGCGACCAAGCGGACTGCGAACGCGTATTAGCCGATCATTTTGGCTCCAAAGCGCCGTTGACAAACTTCGTGATACAACCGCCTTGCTGCGGCGCAGCTTTGGCAGTGGAGGCATGGGCCATCGGCGGCGAAGGAATTGAGTTGGAGCGGTTCGGTCACGATGCGCTCGCTGTCAACTACAACGGCATACGATGGGTTTATTGCCGCGGAGTTTTTTCGCCGGATGGAACGCGGGGCACTTATGAGTCCGCGATTCATGGCTTTGATCAGATGCGAGCATTATTGGAACGGGCTGGGAGCAGCTTCGAGCACGTGGTTCGCACATGGCTGCATCTCGGCGGAATCACGGAGCCCGAGAAAAACGGCTCGCGTTATCAAGAGTTGAATCGCGCGCGGACGTATTTTTTCAACGGCATCAGATTCGGCAGGGCATTGCCGCTGCGAAATGGCGCGCACAGCGTTTACCCGGCGAGCACGGGAATTGGGATTCGCGGCGATGGATTGCGGATGAGCTGCATCGCTCTTGAAACGAAGCGCGCGGACGTGTTTCTGTTGCCGCTTGAAAATCCATGCCAGACTTCGGCGTATGATTACGATGCAAAATATTCCCGGGAAAGCCCGAAGTTTTCCAGAGGCATGGCGCTTGTGGCCGGCAATTACGTGTCAACGTGGATTTCGGGCACAGCGAGCATCGTGAACTCGGAAAGCCGTCATGCCGGCGATGTCGAAGCGCAGACGGAGCAAACGATTGACAATATCGAACGGCTGATTGCGCCTGAAAATTTCGCGCAACATGACATTCGCGGGGCGGGTGCGACGTTGAGAGACCTGGCGAAAATCCGCGTTTACCTAAAACGACCGGAAGACTTGGTGAAGTGCCGAAGCATTTGTGAGCGGCGATTTGGCCCGGTGCCGGCAGTTTACGTCACGGCCGACATCTGTCGCCCAGAGTTGCTCGTCGAAATTGAGGGGGTGGCTTTCTCACGTCTTGCGCCATGAAAACATTTTTGATTTTGATGGCGGCGCTGCTCACACAGTTAGCAGGACGCGCGACTCCAGCCACAGCGGCAGCTCCTTACGAAATTCAGACTGAGCCATCGCCCCGCAACAAAATAGATGAACTCGTTTTCACGCGGTTGAAAAGACTCGGCATCCAGCCAGCGAACGTGTGTTCGGATGCGGTTTTTGTCCGGCGCGTTTATCTCGACGCCATTGGCACGCTGCCGACGGCATATGAGGCGAAGGAATTTCTGCTGAATGGCGATCCAAACAAGCGCGCCACCTTGGTTGATCGTCTCCTGGAGCGCGATGAGTATGCGGATTACTGGGCAATGAAGTGGTGCGACCTGCTGCGGGTCAAGGCGGAATTCCCGATCAACCTTTGGCCGAACGCGGCGCAGGCGTATCACCGCTGGATTCGGACTGCGATCAAGGAGAACAAACCTTACGACCAGTTCGTGCGCGAGATGCTCACCGCGAGCGGCAGCAATTTCCGCGAACCGCCGGTCAACTTTTACCGCGCGATGCAGAACCGCGAGCCAGCAGGCATCGCGCAAACGGTCGCGCTGACATTCATGGGCACCCGCGCGGAAATGTGGCCGACAAACCAGTTGGCCGGCATGGCGGCGTTTTTCTCGCAGGTCGGTTACAAGCAGACGGCGGAGTGGAAGGAGGAAATCCTTTTCTTCGATCCAGGCAAAGCGACGAACACCCTTTGGCGCGCGGCAATGTTCCCGGATGGAAAACCGGCCAGCTTGTCCCCGGACAAAGACCCGCGCGACGTTTTCGCGGATTGGTTGATTGACCCGAAGAATCCGTGGTTCACGCGCAACATCGCGAACCGCATTTGGTCATGGCTACTCGGGCGCGGCATCATTCACGAATCGGACGACATTCGCCCCGACAATCCGCCGGGCAATCACGAACTGCTTGGTTTCCTTGAGAATGAACTCGTTTCATCGCACTACGACCTCAAGCATCTCTACCGGCTGATTCTCAACTCGCAAACTTATCAACTCTCCTCGATTGCCGGGGACGACAAGCCTCAAGCTGCAGCCAACTTCGCACGTTACCCGGTGCGCCGACTTGAAGCCGAAGTGTTGATTGACGCGGTCAACCAAATCACGGGCGCGACGGAAAAATATTCCAGCCCGATCCCCGAACCGTTCACTTTCATTCCAGAAGACCAGCGTTCGATTGCGTTGCCAGACGGGAGCATCACCAGCTCGTTTCTCGAACTGTTTGGCCGCCCACCGCGCGACACGGGTTTGGAATCGGAGCGCAACAATCGCCCAAGCGCCGCGCAGAAACTGCACCTTCTGAATTCGAGTCACATTCTCAACAAGATCGAGCGGAGTCGCATGATCGAATACCAGAGCGACTCGAAAAAGGCGCCAAACGAGGTTGCTGCCGGAATGTATTTGGGAATCCTGTCGCGTTATCCGACGGACGAAGAACTGAAAATTGTTTCCGCCCACTTTCAGTCCGCGCAACAGCGCGCCGCCGCCGTTGACCTTGCGTGGGCTTTGATTAACAGCGCGGAATTTCTTTATCGCCACTGAAACAAAAACGAACCATGAGCACGAAACATATTTCAATCGAACGCTCGCTGAACCGCGATTCAGCGCGAGTGATGTCAAGCCTGGGCAGCTTGCCGCTGTCGCGCCGCGAAGCGATGCGGCGTTGTCTTTTTGGGACGGCTGGACTGCTGTTGGCGAACGGCTGGGGTTTGCAGGCGTTGGCCGCCACGCGTCCAGCCAAGGCAAAATCCGTCATTCAAATCTGGATGTGGGGTGGCCCGTGTCACATTGATACGTTCGATCCGAAACCGGACGCCGGATATGATTACTGCGGAGCGCTCGCCAAAGCCATCGCGACGAACGTGGACGGAATTCAAATCGGCGAGTTGTTGCCTCTCCTAGCGCAGCAGGCGGACAAATATTCGATCATTCGCGGGATGACGCACGGCAATTTCGCGCATGAGACGGCGTCATACTGGGTGCAGACAGGCCGCGCTTCCGGCGGACGCGAAGTTTTTCCGTGCGTCGGCGCGGTTACGTCGCTTTTCAAAGGCTACGACGCGGGATACACGGGATTGATCCCGCCCTATATCGTGTTGACCGAACCGCAGGGAAGGTTTTCGGAAGCGGGATTTCTTGGCTCGCGCCACAAACCGTTCGCGACGGGCGGCGACCCGGCGGCGAATCGGTTCAACGTGGAAGGCATCGTCGCGCAAGGAATTACTGACCAGCGCCAAAAAGCTCGGCGCGATTTGTTGCACAAGTTGAACACGCTTGGCCGCGCGATGCCGGGAGACGCGTCGCTGAAGGCGCTGTATCAATCCGAAGATCAGGCATACGAGTTGATTCTCGGCGACGCCGGCAAGTTGTTTGATTTGTCGCAAGAGAAGGCCGAGTTGCGCGACCGCTATGGCCGAAACACATTTGGACAATCCTGTTTGATGGCGCGACGGCTTGTCGAAAAAAGCGTGCCCTACGTCACGATCAACTACAAGGGCTGGGACACGCACAAGCAACACTTCGAAACGATGCGCCGCAAACTGCCGGAGATGGACAAGGGGCTTGCTACGTTGCTGGACGATTTGAAACAACGCGGCCTGCTGGACAGCACCATCGTCTGGTGGAGCGGAGAATTTGGCCGCACGCCAAAAGTGCAATGGGAAGCACCGTGGAACGGAGGACGCGGACATTGGGGAAAAGTTTTTTCCGCAGTCGTCGCCGGTGGTGGATTCAAAGGAGGCCAGGTGATTGGCGCATCGGATGCGAAAGGTGAAGAATTGAAAGCGCGCGCGGTATATCCGGCGGATTTGATCGCCAGCATGTATGAGCTGATGGGCATTGATTCCGAAGCGAAACTGCCGCATCCGCAAGGCCTGGACGTTCGTGTCATGCCCGCTTCAGCCGATGGCGTGAAAACGGCGGGGCGATTGAAAGAAATCATGTAAGCCGCGCCATGAAGTTCTACCCACACGCAATTTCTGGATTCGCGATTTTGTTCGCGTTGCTGCCCGCCATTCGAGCGCAGGAGTTCGTGCCACACATTGGTTACGTTTATCCGGCTGGTGGCCGACAGGGCGCGACATTTCAAGTGGTCGTGGGCGGGCAACGCCTTGGCGGAGCAAGCGACGCTTATGTTTCAGGCAGCGGCGTTCAAGCGAAGGTGGTTGAATACAACCGCCCGATGACGCAAAAGGAATTCAACGAAGTGAGAGATGAACTGCGCGCGTTGCAGGAAAAAAGACGGGCAACGGCGCGCAAGTCGCAACGCTCCACAGACGTCTGGACTGCCGCCGACGAAAAGAGGATCGCAGAAATCAGGAGCAAAATTCTCAAGAGCGCGCCGAACCGGCAGGGCAACCCGGCCATCGCCGAAACCGTGACGCTCCAAGTCACGGTGACCGCGGATGCTGAACCGGGCGGGCGCGAAATCCGGCTGGCCACGCCAAATGGGTTGTCGAATCCGCTTCTGTTTTGCGTCGGGAAACTGCCGGAGTTCTCCGCGCAAGCGGCGAAAGCGCCCAACGCAGACCTGGACCGATTCAGGCAACAGCTCGGCGAGCCGGCGAAGAATACTTCAGCGAAACCCGAGATGCGTGTCACGGTGCCAGCCGTCGTGAACGGACAAATCATGCCCGGCCAAGCGGACCGGTTTCGTTTCACAGCGCGAAAGGGACAGCAACTGGTCGCCATCGTGAGCGCGCGGGAATTGATTCCGTATCTGCCTGACGCTGTGCCGGGCTGGTTCCAAGCGACGCTCGCGCTTTATGATTCGAAAGGGCGGGAACTGGCGTATGACGACGACTTTCGTTTCCATCCCGATCCCGTGATTCATTTTGAAATTCCCAAGGACGGCGAATACATCATTGAAATTAAGGATGCGATCTACCGTGGGCGGGAAGATTTTGTTTATCGCGTCGCGCTTGGAGAACTCCCGTTTGTGACGGGTATTTTCCCGCTGGGTGCGAAGGCCGACTCTCGAACGACTGTCGAGCAGAAAGGTTGGAATCTTTCCACGAACACTCTCTCGCTGAACGTGAAAGACATCGGAACGTTCCCAATTCCCGCGGGCAACAACGGATTGATTTTCAATCACATTCCTTTCGCCGTGGACACGCTTCCGGAACGTTTTGAAAGCGAATCAAATAATTCTATTTCCAGCGCACAGAGTATTGCAGCTCCTGTGATCGTGAACGGACGCATTGACCCGCCCGGCGACTGGGACGTGTTCCGTCTCGAAGGCCGCGCGGGTGATGAACTGGTCGCGGAAGTTCATGCGCGCCGTCTGGATTCTCCGCTGGATTCAGTGCTCAAGCTGACTGACGCAACCGGCAGGCAACTCGCCTTCAATGACGATCTCGAAGACAAAGGCTCCGGCCTGAACACGCATCACGCGGACTCCTATCTTCGCGCCACGTTGCCATCGGATGGTGTTTACTGCATCCATCTTGGCGACGCGCAACGGAAAGGCGGCGAGGAATACGCCTACCGCTTGCGCATCAGTCCACCGCGGCCTGATTTTGAGTTGCGCGCGGCGCCGTCGAGCATCAATGCGCGCGCCGGAGTCAGCGTGCCGTTCACGGTTTTTGCGTTGCGGAAAGACGGGTTCACGAATGAAATCACGCTCGAACTCAAGGATGCGCCAAACGGTTTCAAGCTGGACGGCGGCGTCATTCCTGCAAACCAGGACCGCATCCAACTCACATTGACAGCGCCGCCGAAACCATTGAATGCGCCCGCGCGCCTCGTCCTCGAAGGCCGAGCAATCATTCGCGGCGCGGCAGTTTTCCGTCCCGCCTTGCCTGCGGACGACATGATGCAGGCGTTCGCATATCGGCATCTCGTGCCGGCGAAAGAAATGTTGGTCGCCGTCTCAGGGCGGTGGGCATTCAAGTCGCCGGTGAAAATTTCCGGCGAGATGCCTGTGAAAATTCCCGCAGGCGGAACGGCGCAAATCCGAATTGTTTCACCTTCAGGCTCGATCGAAGACCGTTTCCAACTTGAACTGAACGAGCCGCCGGATGGAGTTGCCATCAGCAAAGTGTCGCCGACCGACGAAGGCGCGGAGATTATCTTCCGGGCCGACGCCGAAAAAGTGAAGCCGGGATTGAAGGGCAATCTGGTCGTGAACATCTTCGCGGCGCGGAATTTCGGGCCGGCCGGGAAACAAAAGCAGCAACCCGCCCAACGCCGCACGATGGCTGGTTCACTGCCGGCCATCCCTTTCGAAATCGTCGGGCAAAAACTTGCGCAAACAGGTCCGTAGAACTGGAAAAGAGTTCGGCTCGCGCTGCATTTCTGCAACGTCTTTTTGCGGAGCGCGCGAGGACTACGAGTTCGCGCTCGAAAACCCGGCAGGCGACCGGCAGCAGGCGGGGGCGGCTCCTACGCGTCGGCTAACTCTCCTCAGGGGCGATGGCTTGCGGCTGGGCCGGATCAATTCCCGCGTTTTGTTAATGGCCGCTTGCTCGGTCATGGTTACTAGATATACTAACCGGCGGTAGGATAATCTATGTTAGCCGTTTCTAGCCGCACATGAGTAACGACGTTTCAACTGCACACACTTCGATGGGCCGACGACTTGGCGGCGGTATTCTCTCATTGCTCGTCGGTTGGGCCGCCTTCATTCTTCTGGTTTTGGTCGTCATGCTGGCACGTGCCGGTGCTTCCCATGCCTTCAGCCATGTCTTTTCGGTTGCAGCTCGGGGTGCGCTCGCTTCCACTGCCATCGCACTTCCAGCCAATCTCGTCTTCCTTGCCGTTTACATCTTTACGCCTCGTCGCTTGCCTCTCTGGCGGTGGCCCATCGCAGCGTTCTGTGGCACAGTAGGCGGTGCATTTGCGGGTGCATTCATTCCCCTCCTTCACGGTCTTCCTCCGTCTGCGGTAGTGGCAGCCTTCACCGCTTTTACAGGAGGTGCTGCGTGTTTTTTTGCGGCCCTTACTGCCCCTCGATTCCACGACGAACGAAACGCTACCAGAGCGCTCCAACTTGGATGTTAAAAGCTCAACAGCAATTGCCAGATGTAAGTGTTGCCCAACGCTTCCACATTTTCCCAGACCCGGCGGACCAAATCCTGATCGCCGGTGATCGGCGGAAGTTCCTTTGCCTTTTCCTCCCACGGGCGACAGATGCCGGGTTTGATCCGGGGCGCGGCGCGATTCGCCATTCCCGAAAGCTCTGAAACGTCCGCTCCGTGGCACGGGCACAATTGCGAGAGATCGGTTGACGCCTGACTTGAACCCGCCGAATAGACGCCGTATTCGCGCGTGAAGTCCGTCAGCACGCGCATGTTTTCGACGTTCGTGTCGTCCTGCATGATCGCGCTGGCGTCCATGATGTAACCGCCGTCTTTGGCAACGCCATCAATGACTTTTTTGCAATGCGCGCGGACTTCGTCCGGCGTGCCGTAACTGAGCAGAACATTTGGAATCCCGCCGCTGAGCGCGAACTTGTGGTGAATTTTTTTGTGGGCGAGAAAAATGTCTCCCTGATCCACGTGGAAGAGAATGCTGCGCTCGGGCAGCGACGCAAAATCGTCGAGATGATGATCCCAATTGCCTTCGGCGTAGAACATCGTCTGGTGACTGTTCCGCCAAAATTCTTCGATGCACGGCTTGAGCGTCGGCCAGTAATGAGACTGAAATTGTTGCGGTGTGATGAACGGCACACAGCCGCGATGCATCCAGAAACCGATGGGAACTTGCTTCGCGGGGTCAGCCGTGGTGAGTCCGACGTGGACGAGATGGGGCATGAGCGCTTCGCAAGCCTGCAACACTTTGTCAGGCTGAGTTTGCATGTCCACAGTCAGGCCGATGTAGCCGCGTAATTTGTCCCCGATGATGTCGAAGGGCGCTTTGAAAATCCCCGCGATGGCGGAAACAGTGCCGCATTCCTCGCGCAACCGCTGGATTTGCGGACCGAAAGCATAGAAGTAAACCATCATCGCCATGGAACTCTTCACGAGCGCGAGATTGTTGCGATAGGTCGCGGGCTGGCCTGCGCGCGCGACTTCGGTCGAGACGCGCGGAAGCCAGACGTTGTAGAGAAAACCCGTGGGATCATCAATCAGCGCGTCGTATTCGTCCTCGCGCATGAACGCCTGATCTTCGGACGGTTCGATGTAGTTGAAGCCGCTGGTGTGGGGAATGCCGATGCCGGGAATTCCGTAGTAACGAAGGCCGGCGGCCTGTGCGAGGCCAGTCCAGACGTAAACCATGTTCGGCACGACTGCGTCCCAATCGAAATCTTTCGCACAACGAACGGCGGCTTCAAACGCGATGTTGTAATCGTGCGCGACCTGCTGGCAGGTCATGCCCGCATATTTGGCCGTGAACTCCGCGACGAACGGGCGGATGGGAATCTTGTCGGGTTTTTCGTTGCGCAGCGCGGTCAAGTAGCGGGTCAGGCGTTCTTGATAAAGGCGGTTGGTGTCCATAAAGTTTTTTACGGGCTGTGACCTCGCGCGTAATCAGCCAGTGTGCGCAAATTATCCGGCGGTGTATCGCGAGGAATTTCACAGCCTGCACCGACGATGTAACGCGCTCCAGCCTGGCGATGGCACTCAGCAACCGCTTGCGTAACTGATTCCGCGTTGCCATCCCGCATCACCGTCACCGGGTTGATGTTTCCCAGCAGGACTTGATTGACTCCCATCTTTGTCCGTCCTTGGGAGAGTGGCGCGAGCGAATCCAAATCCACAATGTCGCAGCCAAGCTTGCCGATACCTTCGAGAATGGCGCGAGTGTTCCCGCAAATATGCAAACGCACTTTAGCGCCAAGCGCGTGAATGCCGTCCACCATTCTCTTTTCGTAAGGCCAGATGAACTCGTTGTAGATTTGCGGTCCGACGAGCGAAGCGGCAGCGTCCCCGATGCCAATCGAATCAGCTCCCGCTGCAACTTGCACGCGCGCAAAACGCAATTCCGTCTCCAGCACAAATTCAAAAAGGTCGCGGACGAACTGCGGGTCATCGAAGAAATCGAGCATCAGATTGTTGATGCCGCGCAGATCAGCGGCTTCGGCGCATGGGCCTTCGATCCAGCCTTCAATCAATTTTTCGCCATGGAGTTTTTCCTTGAAGAGCGCGAGCGCCTTGATGCCGTTGTGCATCCGTCCGCCGCCAAGTGGGTCGGGAATTTTCAGCCCCAGAAGTTTTGTTTTGTCCGTCAACAGCGCCTGCTCTTCCAGAATTGCGACAGGCTGGTTTGCAAAATACTCCACGACAGCGCCGCAGTCCGCCGCTTCTCGCGCCGGGTCGGACATCGTGTTCACGTAATCGAAGCCGAATTTCTCCGCGGTGCGAAGCTGGCCGTCAACGAGCACACGGTAATCCGTGCAGTAGTCGCGATACTTCGCGCCAATTAGGTCGCACGCGAAGTGCATCGTGATCGGCATCAGCGGCAGGCGATCCACGGGCCGGCCGTTCAAGTGTGACAGGATTCGTTCGCGACCGTTCATGGCTGGCACGCGGGTTCGGCGGCTCTCGGAGTTTTTTTGCGAATGCGCCGATGGATCGCGCGGATGAAATCGGGAGTCGTGCCGCAACAGCCGCCAATGAAATTCGCGCCCAGTTCGATGAGCTTCTCAGCAGAGGCGGCAAATTCTGCGGGCAAAAAACTGTATTGCGCTTTTCCATTGACCAGTTGCGGCAATCCGGCGTTCGGCTTGAGCCAGATCGGCAGGGTCGTTGCCGCGCGCAATCGCCGGCAGATGGGCGCGAAACCGGCAATGCCCTGGCCGCAGTTTGCTCCGATGACGTCCGCGCCCGCGTCGCTCAATGTTCGCGCCGCTTCTTCGGGCGTTGCGCCCATCATCGTGCAGTCTTTGTTTTTGCCTGAATCGAAAACCATGCAGGCGACCACCGGCAGACCGGTGCCGCGCGCTGCAGCGATGGCGAGTTTGGCTTCCTCCAAGTCAGACATCGTCTCAATCACAAGCGCATCGGCACCGGCTTTCGCAAGCATGCCGGCTTGCTCTTCGAACGCAGCGCGTAGTTCTCCCGCGCTGATTGAGCCTTCGAGTAAAAGTTTCCCGCTCGGGCCAATAGAAGCAAAAACCACCGCGTGTCCTGCTGTGGCGCTCCGGGAAATTTCCACGCCCGCGCGGTTGATTTCTTCCACGCGGTCAGCCAGATCGTGTTCAGCAAGTCGAATGCGATTTGCGCCGAAGGTATTTGTCAGAATGACCCGGCTGCCAGCCTCGACATAAGCGCGGGCGACTTCCGTGACGCGTTCGGGATGAGACAAATTCCAGGCATCAGGAAATTCGCCGATCGCCAGCCCGCGCGCCTGCAATTGTGTTCCCCACGCGCCGTCCGTGAGAACGGGTTCGCCCTTGATGAGCCGTTGAATCAATGGATGCACAATTATTTCGCGACGACTGTCGCGTTCCTCATAAGGCGTTTCGCGATTGCCAACGCATCAACGGCGCTGCTGCCAAATTCATCCGCGCCGACTTGTTCGGCGAACTTTCGTGTCACCGGCGCGCCGCCGACGAGCACTTTGACCTGCCCGCGCACTCCCGATTGTTTCATCGCGTCAATTGTGTCTTTCATCGCGAGCATCGTTGTCGTCAGCAAAGCCGACATGCAGATGATGTCAGGATTTTTTTCGTGAATTGCCGCGACGAATTCTTCGGGTGAAGCGCCGACTCCGAGATCAATCACTTCAAAACCGCCGCCTTCGAGAACAGCCGCGACGATATTTTTTCCGATGTCGTGCAGGTCGCCTCTGACTGTTCCGATGACGACGCAGCCAATGGCTTGAGCGCCGCACGCGGCCAGCAGCGGACGAATCAAAGCCAGCGATGTTTTCATGGCGCGCGCCGAGAGCAGAAGTTGCGGCACAAAATATTCGCCCGTTTCGAAACGTCTTCCCACCTCGCCCATTGCAGGGGACATGAATTCATTTACCAGGCGAATCGGCGCGATGTTCAGGGCGAGCGCCTGTTCTGTGATGGCTTTTGCGGTCGCGGCATTGCCGTTGAGGACGGCGTCATAGAGTTTGTTCAAGTCTTCCATCGCTTGGGCACGGCTGAACAACACCGCTAAACTCGCGGGTCAATCGGCTTTGTATGTGAAACTGATTGAGATTGGATCTTGCAACTACACCGATTTTGGTTTTGTGCTGCCATAAATTGTCGCGGCGCACTTGACGCTTGTGTTGGCAACCACACCGACTTGAACGTGTCTGAAACGAGACCATCGCTCTATGCCGGGAAAAATTCTTCTGATCAGCATCAATCAGTGCGACTCGCCATATCCTGTTTTCCCGCTGGGCCTGGCGCATCTCGACGGCGCGCTTCGTCAGGCTGGATACGAGACCGCGTGGTTTGACTGCCAGGCGGACAACGAGCCGCTCTCCCAAGTGCTCGAGCGCTTGCAACCGGATTTCATCGGCATTTCACTGCGCAACATTGACGACGTGGTGATCAGAAAACGTGAAACTTATTTTGGCCATCTCGTTGAAGTCTGCCGCGAGTTGCAGCAACTCACGTCTCGACCAATTATTCTTGGCGGCAGCGGTTTCTCGATTTTTCCGGAGCGCCTGCTCGAATTGACCGGCGCAGATTTTGGCATACGAGGCGAAGGCGAGTTGGGCCTGCCTGCTTTGCTGCGGGCGCTTCAGAGCGGCGGCGACTATTCAAAAATTCCCGGACTCGTCTTCAGGCGGAATGACCGAATCATTGTCAATTCCCGGCGCGCGGATTTGCCCGCGACCGAAATTTTCGGGCCAAACACGCCGGGGCATCTCGTTGAATTTTATCTGCAAAAAAGTTCGATGCTCAACGTCCAAACACAGCGCGGTTGCGCGCTTCATTGCTGTTACTGCACGTATCCGTTGATTGAAGGAAAAATGTATCGCCGCCGCCCGCCGGATTCCGTGGTCGAGGAACTGCAACGAATTCAAGCTGCGGGCGCAAGCTACGTCTTCATCGTGGATTCGGTTTTCAATTCGTCGGCTGAACACGTGACGGCAATCAGCGAAGCGATCATACGGGCCGGGCTGAACTTGCGCTGGGGCTGTTTCCTGCGCCCGAAAAATCTGACGCGGGAACTGATGCGCACGATGGCCCGCGCCGGCCTGGCGCACATTGAGTTTGGTTCGGACAGCTTTTGCGATTCAGTCCTCGAAGCCTACGGCAAGCATTTCACCTTCGATGACATTCTCTGTTCGAGCGAACTGGCCCGCGCGGAGAAAATTGACTTCTGCCATTTTCTGATTTGCGGCGGGCCGGGTGAAACGCACCATACGTTGCGTGAAGGTTTTGAAAATTCATCACAGCTCCAGGATTCCGTCATGCTGGCGCTCGTCGGCATGAGAATTTATCCAGGCACGCCGCTGTTCGAGCGCGCGGTGCGGGAAAAGCGGATTGCTCTGAACGAGGATTTGCTGGCTCCGCATTACTATCTCTCGGCTGAATTGACCGAAGAAGAAACTTTTGAACTGTTGCGCGAATTTAGCCGGCGCGCACCGAACTGGATTGTTGGCGACCCCGATCCCAAATACATCCAGACCGCGGAGCGATTGCGCGCGCGCGGCGTCGTTGGTCCCCTTTGGAGTTACTTCGCGCTAATGCAACGGCTTGCAGGCGTGGCTTGGTAGAGTGCGGGGAAAGTTCAACGCTTCGCTCTAAAACTTCGCGCAAGGGCGGCAATAAACAGTGCGTTCTTGGCAAGAGATGAGAAGCAATCGTTTTTAGCCGGGACAATATCGGAGTAATGCCCAGGCTTCTTTTGACGCTGTTTTTCTGGTCTGCGCTGGCGGCTCGTGCGCACACCCTGCCGATTAGCTATCTCATGCTCGTCCCCGACGCCGAATATTTGCATGTCGAATTGACGTTGAATCCGTTCGAGTTGGCGTCCTTCAGTGAAATGGACATGAACAGGAACGGGCGGTTCGACCCGGATGAACTGGAGGCGCAAGCCGACAAAATCACGCGGTTGCTGCTGGAGAATATGACGCTGCGGGTGGACGGCAAAACAATCCTGGCTGAAAACGCCGGCATTTCTCCCGACGCCGACAGCCATCACGCGACGTTGCGAGCACATTACCGCGTGGACGCACGGCGTGCTGCACTCACGCTGGAATCCACTTTGCGGGACATCACGAGCAGTTCGCATCTGTCGCAGGTGAATTTCCTCCGCGACGGCAAGCCCCAACTGGCGCAGCTTGATTCGCAATCGCACAAAGCGACCTTCAATGCCTCGACTCGTGTGGTTGCTGGTTTTGCTCCGCCATATTGCAAGCCAACCCGCGCCCCGGCGAGCGGCAGGAACAGCATGATCGTGCTGGGCATGGCCATTGCCATCGTCTCCTTCATAGGTCTTCGTCAGATGAAACGAAACATAACTAGAATCCGTCCCGCCTCAACCCACCCCCAACATTAGAATGTGAAAACCTGTCTTCTGACGTTTTGTTGTTCACTGGCCACGTTTGCCGCGCTCGCGGCGGAGCCGCTTTGGTCCATCGGCAAACCGGATGGCGTGTCCATCGAGTTCGCGCCCGGCGCAAAGAGCGCGCTGACCTTTGTGGTGGGTGAGAGCGTGGTGAGTAAAAACTTCGCCGGCAGCCACGAAGGCTCGGTTAGCTTCGATGGGAAAGTTTCCGAGAAGCCTTACACCATTGCATTCGACTTGCCCAAGCCGACCGGAGCGCGCTACGAACTCGCGGTGGATTTGGTTTTCACGACCGGCGCACCCCGACAGTTCAAGGTGAAGGTCAACGACAAGACGGGCATCTTCCCGATTTGCACCGCGCCCAAGCACACGATGTGGGGCGAGCAGGGCAACGATATGTTGCTGGCCCAGCAACATCTCGTCGTGCCGATTGACGGCGCGTGGCTCAAGCCCAAGGGAAATCAAATCACAGTCGTGCCGCTGGGCCTTGGCACCTTGCAGTATGACGCCATTGTGTTTCGTTTGGCGGAAGCCGCGCCGGACACTGCCCCGCGGCTGGAGCCGACAATTTTTTTCCGCAGGAACGGCGGGCGGCTCACGGAAATCTGCAACCTCATCCTGCCGTTCAGCAAGCGGTTCGAGAAAGTCGACGCGAAAATCACCATCGGCAAACAAACCCTCGCCCGAACTTTCACCAACGCGTATGACTTCGGCGTTTTGACCGAGCCGCTCGACATCCCGGCGGACATCCCGGCGGGCAGGGCGAAATTGGAACTGAAGCTCGACGGCGAATCGCTTCACGCCGACGCCGATTTCAAACCCGCGAAACAATGGAAGGTGTTCGTCTGCCCGAAAGTCCACAATGACGTGGGCTACACCGACCTGCAGCCGCACGTGAATGAGTTGGACAATCGCAACACGGATCAAGTGCTCGACATTCTGGCGAAGTATCCGTTTTACAAGTTCAACTTCGAGACCGCGTGGCTGGCGGACAACTATCTCGACTGCCGCACCGGGCCGGCTCGCAAGGAATTCCTGGGCAATCTGAAGCAAGGCCGGGCTGCGGTGAACGCGTTCTACCTCAACCTGATGACGGGCATCTGCTCGGGCGAGGAGCTTTATCGCGCGATGTATTACACGCACCGGCTGCACCGCGAGCACGGCGGCAACTTCGACTTCGCATGCATCACGGACGCGCCGTCGCACAGTTGGTTCTTGCCGACGCTCTTCAGCGACGTGGGCGTGAAGGGGTTTTCCAATGGCGCCAATCAAAGCCGCGCGCCGATTCTGCATCACAGCAATCTGAACGAGGATTCGCCGTTTTACTGGGAGGGCATGAATGGCGAGCGGATTTTCATGTGGTATGCGCGGAGCTATGTGCAGCTCAAGCGGCTGACCGGGCCGGGCTGGGGCGGAAACATTTCGAGCGTCGAATTCCTGAAAGGCAGCGTGCCGCAGTTTCTGGTGCGCTATTTGCGCGACGACTACGCGCCGGACGCGGTGATGATTTACGGCGCGTATGTGGATAACGCGGCGATTCCGGAAACCGGCGAGGCAAAAACCATCGCCGCTTGGAACCATGAATTCGAGTTTCCGAAACTCCTTGTGGCCACGGACGCGGAATATTTCAACTACGTCGAAAAACATTT
The DNA here is from genome assembly GCA_964389025.1 of uncultured Verrucomicrobiota bacterium. Classification (GTDB taxonomy): domain Bacteria; phylum Verrucomicrobiota; class Verrucomicrobiia; order Limisphaerales; family CAYMCQ01; genus CAYMCQ01. The sequence goes on along the minus strand of CAYMCQ010000026.1, from coordinate 21,487 downwards.
TTCGAAACGACTGCCGGTGCATCGGGGCGATTGCGGGGCGTATTGGGAAGACGGCGTTGGCTCGACCGCGAAGGCCACGACGCTGAACCGCCAGACGCAGCAGATCTTGCCTGCGGCGGAAATAGCGGCGGCGCTCGCCGGGATTTTCGAGCCACGCTATCGCTACCCGGCGGAGGATTTCCGCGGCACGTGGCGCAACGTGATGTTTTACGACGAGCACACCTGGGGCGCGCACAACAGCATCTCGCAGCCGGGACGGCAGTTCGTCGAGCGGCAGTGGGAAATCAAGGAAAGTTACGCCACGCGGGCGAACCTGGACGCGCGCAATCTGCTCGCGCGCGCGAACAACCGCCTCGCGCAGACCATCGCCGTGGATGGCAGCAGCATTCTCGCGTTCAACTGGCAGAACCAGCCGCGCACCGCGCCGCTCGAAGTGGAAATCGGCAGCGGCGAGCAACTGGTTGATTTTGCCGACAACCAGCCCGTGCCGATGGACGTGTATTTCGAGCGCGACGGCTGGCGCAAAATCCGGTTCCTCGCCGTGAACGTGCCGGCGATGGGCTACAAGGCTTACGGCATCCGTGGCTTTAACGCCGTCGCGCACCGGCCCAACGAAAAAATATCCGGCGAAACCATCGAGAATTCATTCTATCGCCTCACTGTGGACAAGCAGACCGGCGGCATCAAGAGCCTGTTCGACAAAAACGAGAACCGCGAACTTGCGGACACCAATGCGCCCTACAAGCTGAACGAGTATCTCTATGTGAGCGGGGGTGAGGATTCGTTGATCATCAACTTTACCTTCGGCACGCCGCCGGCGAACCTTCAAATCGAAACTCCGGCTTCGGCCGAGATTGTCGAGAGGGTGAAAACGCCGCTGGGCCAGCGCCTCATCGTCGTCACGAAATGCAAAAACACGCCCAGCATCCGCAGCGAGTATCTGCTCTACGACAAACTCAAGCGCGTGGACATCGTGAACACAATTGAGAAAGACGAGACGCGCGCGAAGGAGGCGGTTTACTTCGCGTTCCCGTTTGCGGCCGCGAAGCCGGGTTTGGAATACCAGATTCAGAACGGCTGGTGCCGACCGAACGATGACCAGATGCCGGGCGCGTGCCGGGAATGGTTCACGCCGCAAAATCTTGTGCATGTGAGCGATGGCAGTTTCTCGGTTGCGTGGTCCACACCGGACGCACCGCTGGTGACGCTGACGGACATCAATCGCGGCAAGTGGCTTTCCCACCTGCCGATCAAGAATGGCCACGTTTATTCCTACGCGCTGAACAACTACTGGTTCACGAACTACCGCGCGCAGCAGGGCGGCGTGTTCGTGTTTCGCTATTCGATCACCAGCGGACGCGGGCTGGGTCGCGAAGACCTCGCGCGCTTCGACGAGGACACCCGCACGCCGGTTTTCGCCTATCCGCACCTGTCCTCGTTCTCAGCCGCCATCGCCCAAAGCGGACGGCCGATGCCCGCCGCCGGCGGCTCGTTCCTCACCCTCGACGCGCCCAATCTCGAAATCGTGACGCTCAAGGAAGCCGAGGACGGCGACGGATGCATCTTGCGCTTCCGCGAAATTGCAGGACGCGCCGGCGAGGCGGAATTGAAGCTGCCGAATCTGCGCATCAAATCCGCTCACCTCTGCAACGGCGTCGAGGAAAACAAACAGAAGCTGGCCGTGGCAGGCAATGTCGTGAAAGTGCCGTTCAAGCCGAATCAATTCATCACAGTCCGATTAAAACTCGAAGAGGCTGCGCACCGACTAACGCAAAAATGAACCGGTAATGAAACTAATTTCAAGACGTCAGTTTGTTCGTGGCGCTGCGGCGGCACTGGCACTGCCTTATCTCGCTCCCGCTCGTGTGTTCGGCAAAGATGCGCCGAGCAATAAAATCGCGGTCGGTTTCATTGGCACGGGCGGGCACGGCACGAATTGGAATCTCAAACGTTACCTCGAACTTGCCGATGCGAAGGTGTTGATGGTTTGCGACGTGGACGGCGAACGGATGCGGAAGGCCAAGGCGATGGTTGATGCAAGATACGGCACTAACGATTGCGCGATGTCGAAAGACTTCCGTGATGTTCTCGGCCGCAAGGACATTGACGCGGTGATGATTTCCACGCCGGACCACTGGCACACATTGATGAGCGTGATGGCGGCGCGCGCGGGCAAGGATGTGCAATGCGAGAAGCCGACATTGACGATTGATGAGGGAAAAATCCTGGTCAACGAAATCCGCAAACATCACCGCGTTTTCCAGACCAGCACGGAGGATCGCTCGCTGCCAGTTTATCACCGCATGGCCGAACTGGTGCGCAATGGGCGCATCGGAAAATTGCAGTGCATCGAAGTCATTCTTCCGCGCCAGCCGCAAGTTCCCGGCGATCCGACACCGCAGACCGTGCCGCCGGAACTCGATTACGAAATGTGGCTCGGTCCCGCGCCGTTCGCGGCCTACACGAAGGATCGCGTTCACTTTAACTTCCGATGGATTCAGGATTACTCGGGTGGGATTATCCCGGATTGGGGCGCGCACTTGTTCGACACCGCGCAATGGGCCAACAACACTGAACACGCCGGGCCGGTCGAGGTCGAGGGCACCGGCACGCATTGGGAAGGCGGGCTCTACAACACCGTCAAGGATTACGATGTCACCTTCCGCTACGCGAACGGCGTCGTCATGACGTGCGTTCCGGGAAATCCCGGCATCAAATTCATCGGCACGGAAGGATGGGTTGGCAATCGCGGCTGGAAAGGAAAAGTTGAGGCCAGTTCCGAAAAAATCCTCAACTCGGAAATCGGCCCGAACGAAATCCATTTATACACGAACCCGGAAGGTGAGCATCACGACTTCCTCAAGTGTGTCAAAAGCCGGAAGGATCCTTACTTTCCTGTGGACATCGGTCATCGCGTTTCCACCGTCTGCCATCTGGCAACCATTTCAATCCAACTCGGTCGCAAGCTGAAATGGAATCCGAAGATCGAATGCTTCGACGACGACGAAGCGAACTCAATGATGTCCCGCCCGATGCGCAGCCCGTGGAAACTGACCTGACAAAACAGCTAAAACCGCAATGCCAATCAAACTTATGAATGCAAAACGCTCGCTCGTTCTCTGTTTCATCATTCTTCATTCAGTCTGCGTCCTTACCGCGTTCGCCCAAGGCACGGCTCTTACCTACCAAGGCCGGCTGATGGACAGTAACTCGGCTTTCACGGGCACTGCGGAGTTCCAAGCTACGCTCTGGAGTGCCGTCAGTGGCGGCACAGCGCTTGCAACCAATTCACCGCCGGGTGTAATCGTGGGTGTGACCAACGGACTGTTCGTGCTACCGCTGGATTTTGGCGCGAATTTTCCCGGCGCAGACCGCTGGCTGCAAATTGAGGTGCGCACAACCATCGGACCGTTCACGCTGTTGTCGCCGCGTCAGAAACTCACGGCCGCGCCTTATGCGATCACAGCCGGCAATCTCTCCGGCCTTCTTCCGACAACCCAGTTGACCGGCTCGCTACCCAGCGCGAATCTTGGCGGGAATTACTCCGGTGCAGTGGAGTTCAACAATACGGCGAACATTTTCAACGGCATGTTTTCCGGAGGCGGCGCCGGTTTGAGCAACGTGAACGCGACGGCCCTTGGGGGCCTTACAGCATCGAACTTCTGGCAACTTGGCGGGAACAATATCACTTCGAACCAGTTTTTCGGCAGTATCAATTGGCAACCGCTCAACTTCAAAGTTGGTGGCTATCGCGCCCTGCGCTTGGAATTCCCCGATGCAGGCAGTCTGAATAATGTTAGCCCGACGGTTATCGGTGGTAACGAGGCTAATCACGTCGTCTCTGCTGACGGGTTTGTGCGGGGTGGAGTTATTGGAGGCGGGGGAAGTCTTCTGTATCCGAACGTGATTTCGAATACGACGAGCTTTGATACCATTGGCGGGGGATGGGGTAACGTCGTTTCGAATTGGGTGAACTACGCCACGATTGGAGGCGGCCAGTTTAACCAGGTGGCTGCCGATGAAGCCACTGCGGCTGGGGGAGGATACAACCAGGCCGTGGGATTCTCATCAGCAATTGGCGGTGGTGGCGCGAATACAGCGGCAGGTTCATGGTCAACGATTCCAGGGGGTCGGGCCAATATCGCAGCGGGCGATTATGCTTTTGCCGCCGGCCGCCGTGCCAGAGCCAACGACGCCGGCAGCTTCGTGTGGGCCGATTCGCAGGGCGCCGACTTCAGTTCAACCACGAGCAATGAATTCAACGTCCGAGCCAGCGGCGGAGTGCGCATCGAATCAACCAAGGGTATCCACCTGCACGCAGCCGACTCACCCATGATTGTGCGGGATTTCGATACCTTTACTGCTAATGCGCCGGCAAACAAGGCTGGCATCGGCCGCTGGGGTTTGTTCATGGAGAACTCCGCGTTGACGGCTGGCATCCCATCCATCAGCGGGCGTATTTTCCAAGTCGCCCGCTATGACACAAACGGCACCTACACGCAATTGATGCGCGTGGATCAGTCGGGGAATCTCTATACCACTGGCGCCATAAATCCGCCCAGCGACCGCAACGCCAAGGAGAATTTTCGGAGCATCAATCCTCGCGAGGTGCTGGAGAAAGTTGCCGCGTTGCCCATTGCTAAATGGAACTACAAAGTGGACCCGACAACAACTCACCTCGGCCCGGTCGCCCAGGACTTCCACTCAGCCTTCACTGTTGGAACCGACGACAAACACATCGCAACAGTGGATGCCGACGGTGTGGCGCTGGCGGCCATTCAAGGATTGAATGAGAAGGTGGAGGCCGGAGGTCAGCGGTCAGAGGTGAGAATTCAAAAGCTCGAAGCGGAGAATACGGAGTTGAAACAGCGGCTGGAAAAATTGGAACGGCTGTTCATCGAAAAGAGCGGAGGCGGAAAATGAAGACCAATCATTCTTTTCAACGCAGGGACAGCGCGCTGCGCTGTCCGGACGCCGTAGCGCGGCGTCCCTACCACCTGCTCATGCTCGGTTTCATCCTTCTTCATTCTGCCTTCTGCGTTCGGGCGTTCGGGCAGACCTACTCCATTGATTGGTCCACCATTGACGGTGGCGGCGGCACCAGCACCGGCGGGGTATATTCCGTCAGCGGCACCATCGGCCAGCCGGACGCAGGCACGACCATGAGCGGCGGCAATTATTCCCTGGACGGCGGTTTCTGGGGACTCATCGCCGCCATTCAGGAACCCGGCGCGCCGTTGCTCACCATCACGCGCTCCGGCACGAATGCAATCCTCTCGTGGCCGTCACCTTCGACTGGCTTTGGGCTGGAACAAAACTCTGTTTTTGGAACCACCAACTGGTCGAGCGTTGGCCTTTCGCCCAGCGACAACGGCACGACCAAAAGCGTCACCGTGCCCGCCTTCATGATGGGCAACCGGTTTTATCGGCTGCACAAACCCTAAGTCATCTCACCTTATGAAACGAAAGGATAACAAATGAAAACTGAAATCGCCGGAATTCTCGAACCACGTCCAAAATTTTACAGCCCAACCAACATGCCAGGCCGGCTCTTGCGCACGCTGGGTTGGCTCGTCGGTGTTTGGCTGCTTGTTCATCCGGCAGTGACGAAAGCGCAGACGACTCTCCTGTTTGAAGGATTCGAGGGCACCTTTCCCGGCGTCATTTGGACGGTGGGCAACGCTGGAAGCGGACCAACGTGGGATGATGTCAATTCCACCTTTGGCGGCGAAGGCACGCATGGCGGCAGTTGGAAGGGTTACTGTGCGGGCACGGCCTACCCGTTCAACAGCAACGAGCCGAATCCGGTTTACACGAACAACATGGCCGCTTACATGCAGACTGCGGTCAGCCTCCGCAGTTGTGAAAATCTCGTCCTCTTAAGATTCTGGTATAAACTCCCTTCGATTGAATCCTGCTGTGACTCGGCGCGAGTCTTCATTGACCAAACTCAAATCTGGTCCAACAGCACTCCGCAAACGTCGTGGACGGAAGTGGTGCTCGATCTCAGCCCATTCGCCGGCGATTTACACACGTTGCGATTCGAATTTGATTCGGACGTGTCGATCACTGGCGAAGGCTGGTATCTGGACGACATCGCTGTTCTTGCTTACGACACTGCTCCGCCAACAGTCACATGCTCAAGCAACATCGTGGTCAACGCCGACCCCGGCCAGTGCTCGAAGAGCAACGTGACTTTCACCGCGACGGCAACCGACAATTGTTCCATCGGAACGCTCCTGTGCAGTCCGCCCAGCGGTTCCACTTTTCCGGTCGGTGTCAACACGGTCATTTGCAAAGCCATTGATGCCGCCGGCAACACCAACGAGTGCAGTTTCACCGTGACCGTGCGCGACGCCCCCGTCATTGTTTGCCCTTCGAATGTGGTGGCTTTGACCTGTTCGAACAGCACGAGTGTTATATTCAAAGTCGCAGCGAGCAACCAGTGTAGCTATGGCACTTCCTGCCTTGTCCCCGACAACGGCAGCGGCACCGCAAATCTTCCGCCCGTCGGCTGTCAATACACTTCAGCGTATGATAATATGCGGATCGTTGACGGCTTGCAGCAGGGAGCCACCATTGAAATCCGACCCGTTCTCAAAGATTTCGTCTGCTCGACCGGGGGCGTCAGTGTGTGTTCGTTCACGACGAAGCCGGACGCTTGCAGTCAATCCGGCGGCACGCTTGGCGGCGAACAAGAGTGCAGCGCAGCAACGCTGGCCGTTCTGTTGACAGGCACGGGTCCGCTGACGGGCTACACGCGTCCGCTGAACATTCCCGTTTCATTTGAAACTCATGCCGCTCCGCGCACTCCGGGCTCGCCCATGCAGAGTTTCGACACCGATATGTTCCGATTCTTTGGGCAATTGCCGCCGGGAGATCCGGACTTCGATTTGTTGCGCATCACGGCGGGCACGGACTTCGGCATGCCCAGCCCGGGACACACAACGTTGTCGCAGTCCGGCGGAAACTGGGCCGTGGACAGTTTTTTTGACATCACGTATCGGATTGATTTTGTCGGCGCGCCGGGCGGGCCGTTCGCAGGACACTCGGGTTCGACGACAGCGACGGTGCGCATTTGGACTGGTTCCGAGGTGCCTCCGCTTGTGACCTGCACGCCGCCGTCGGGAAGTCTGTTTCCGCTCGGGACGAATCTGGTGACGTGCGTGGCCAGCAATGTGTGGGGCCGAACGAACAGTTGCGAATTCTTGGTGATAGTGTTGCCGGACACGCGACCGCCGATGCTCACGTGTCCGTCGAACATGGTCGTGCAAACTTGTTCTTCCAATGCCCAGGTCACTTTCTTCGTCGTCGCGTCGAACTACTGCGGCTACGCACCAAACTGCGCGCTGCCTGACAACGGCAGCGGCACCGCGAATCTGCCTCCAGCGGGTTGCGAATACGTCGCGCCGTTTGATTCGATGTGGATCATTGATGGACTTCCGCCAACTGGCGCAATCCAGATGCGACCGATTCTCGGAAACATGGCCTGCACCGGCGGTGTCAGCGTGTGTTCCTTTGCGACTTCACCTGGCTCCTGCGCTCAGTCGGGCGGGTCGCTCGGCGGCGAGAAGTCATGCAGCGACGCAACATTAGCCCTCAGTCTCATGGGCACCGGCTCGCTCGCTGGATTCAATCGTTCAATCAACCTGCCCGTCGGTTTTGAAATTCACACAGCTCCGCGCAGCAATGGCGCGCCGGTGCAAACTTTCGCCGCAGACCTTTTCCGCTTGTTCGGTCAGATCACGGGCGACCCGGATTTCGATTTGTTGCGCATCGTGGCAGGGACGGATTTCGGAATGCCCAGTCCGGGACAGACCACGTTGACCCGTCAACTCGATGGCACGTGGGCTGTGGACAGTTTCTTCGACGTCACGTATCGCGTAGATTTCGTCGGCAAGGCTGGCGGGCCGCTGAGCGGGCTTTCTGGTTCAACCACCGCCTCAGTTCGATTGCGCACCGGCGCCGGGCTTTATCCGAAAGTCATCTCCACACCGGCGTCGGGAAGCCTGTTTCAGGTCGGAGTAACGCCCGTGATGTGTGTTGTGACCAACGAGTGGGGCACCAACAGTTGCGAATTCAACGTTACGGTGAGCAGTGTCGCGCCGCCCGTGCTCGGAGTCGTGCGCCAAGGCACGAACATTGTGCTTCACTGGCCGGAACTTTGCACCGCCTACAAACTGCAGTCCGCGCCGACGTTCGTGCCGCCCGCCAATTGGGACGATGTGACCAACGTGCCGATGCATGCGGGTGGCGTGTGGCAAGTCAGCGTCGTGCCTGCATCCAGCCGGCAGTTTTACCGGCTCGCGCCGCTGCCATAACTCAATCCGAAAACAAGTTCAGAAATAAAAACCAAAATGAAAACCAAAATCACCCGGCGCTCGTTCGTCAAAGAAACAATTCTTTCCTCCGCCACGCTTGCGCTCGCGCTGGATTCGCCTGCGGAAAACAAATCGCCCGAACCGGTCGCGCCCGCGCCCACGCCGCAGAACGGTTTGCCGAAAGTAAAAATTGGCAAACTGGAAGTGAGCCGGTTGATCCTTGGCGGGAATCTGCTGACGCATTACACCCACAGCCGCGATCTGCAATACGTTTACAAGCTGGCCGCCTGTTACAACACCGACGAAAAAATATTGGAGACGCTCGCGGTTGCGGAGAAGCATGGCATCAACGCGGTTTCCATGCACAACCCGGAGCATCCAATTTCACTGCTGCGCCGTTATCGCAAAGAGCGAGGAGGAAAAATCCAGTGGATCATCTGTCCGACCGCTCCAATCGAGCCGGGACTCGCGCAATATCGCGAACAGGTCGAGGCGCTCATCAAAGACGGCTGCGAGGCCATTTATCTCTGGGGCGTCCATGCGGATTCCCTCGTGGCGCAGGGAAAAATGGATCTGGTCGCCGCTGCGGTCGAGCTGCCTAAAAAATATGGTGTGCCTTCGGGCGTCGGCGGGCACGCGCTTGAAGTCGTGAAAGAGTGCGAGAAATGCGGCGTGGCGGCCGATTTCTACATCAAGACATTTCACAGTCACAAATATCCGAGCGCGCCTAAACCTGATGAGGTCACCAAACCTTACCGGGAAGTGCCGGGTTACTGGTGCGCAGATCCTGATGAAACAGCCGGGGTCATGAAGGTCGTCGGCAAACCGTGGATCGCTTTCAAAACGATGGCGGCCGGAGCGATTCCCCCGAGGCAGGCATTCGAGTTCGCGTTTTCCAACAGTGCGAGCTTCGTGCTGGCGGGCATGTTCGACTTTGAGATCGCAGAGGACGTCAAAATCGTCCGGGAAATTCTACTTGGCCGACAATCAGGCTGACCGATTTTCTTCCAATCAACTCAACCCAAACCAAAATCTATGAAACGAACCATTATCTACCTCAGTCTGCTGGTAATCGCCTGCGTCTTCGTCGGCGCGGCGAAGTGGAAACCCTTGTGGGACGGAAAAACTTTTTCCGGCTGGCACATCATCGGAAAAGGAAATTGGGAGATCGTTGACGGCGCGATTCACGGCACGCACGAGAAAGCCGAGAAGGAATTCGGCCATCTCGTCACGGACAAGGTTTACAAGGACTTCACCGCGCGGCTGAAATTCAAGGCGCTCAAGGGCAACAGCGGTTTTTATTTTCGCATTGAGGAAAAAGGCGCGAGCGGTGTGTCCGGTTTTCAGGCGGAGATTGATCCAAAGAACGACGTTGGCGGGTTGTATGAAACCAACGGCCGCACGTGGGTCGTGAAGCCAGGCGCGGAAGAAGTGGCGAAGTGGTTCAAACCAGGTGAGTGGAATGAAATGACCGTCAAAGCGCGCGGCGGCAATGTCATTGTCACCGTGAATGGAATTAAGAGCGCGGAGTTGCAAAATGATCCGGGTCGCACCGAAGGTCGCATCGCGCTGCAAATTCATGCGAACATGGATTGCGACGTTTGGTTCAAAGACATCGAAATCAAGCCGGAATAACCACCTCACCTCGCCGCAATATGAAAACAGAAAATTCTGATCCCAAACAAATCACACGCCGCAATTTCATCAAAAATTCCTCCGTCGCGACTTCAGCAGCAATGCTCGGCCTCGGCATCGAACGCGCCGCGCACGCCGCCGGCAGCGACATCATCAAAGTCGGCATGATCGGTTGCGGCGGGCGCAATGCCGGCGCTGCGCTGGAAGCGTTGACGGCTGATCCCGGCGCGCGGCTGGTCGCGATGTGCGACATATTCATGGACCGCGTCCACGCAAAGCGCGGTCTGCTGAAAAGTCAAAAAGGCGGGCAAGTCGTCGTCAATGACGCGCATTGTTTTGCCGGTTTCGATGGCTACAAGCACGTGATTGAAGCGTGTGATGTCGTGCTCATCGCAAACGCGGCGAAATTTCATCCGTTGCACTCAATGGCCGCGATTCAGGCCGGCAAACATGTTTTTGTCGAGAAGCCGCACGGAATTGATCCGATGGGCGTGAAGCTGATGCAGCAGGCGTGTGATCTGGCGAAGGAAAAGAAGCGCAGCATTCTGTCCGGTTTGCACAGTCGCCACCACACGGGCTACGCGGAAACGATTAAGCGCATTCAGGACGGTGTTATTGGCGACATCGCCGCCATCGAGGAGAATTTTCTCCGCGCTCCGTATGGTGTGACCGAACGCACGCCCGGCCTCACGGAGCTTCAGTGGCAATGCAGCACTCAATATCATTTCCGCTGGCTCTCCGGCGATGATGTCCCGCAGTCGCTTGTTCACAACATAGACCGCGCGAGTTGGGTGCTCGGCAACAAAGTGCCAGTGAAATGTCATGGTCTCGGCGGACGTTCCACAATGACCGACCCGGTTTATGGGGATGTCTTCGATCATCACTCTGTCGTTTATGAATTTGAAAACGGACTTCGTGTTTACGCGCTGTGCCGCACGACAACTGGCTGCTACGACGAAGATTCGAGCCTCGTGTTTGGAACAAAAGGAAAAGCTTCCATCAAGGCATGTCGTATCTGGGGCGAATCAAACTGGCAATGGAAGGGCGATTGCAATCCGTATCAGGTGGAGCACAACAAACTTTTCTCTGCGATTCGTTCGGGACAGCCAATCAACAATGGAAATTACATGGCGCGCAGCTCGATGATTTGCGTGATGGGCCAGATTTCGTGTTACACGGGAAAAGAAGTGACGTGGGAACAAATCAACAATTCAGATTTTTATTATCCGCCCAAGCCGGAAGATTGCCGCGACGGAATGGACGCGCCAAGCAGGCCGGGCGCGGATGGGTGTTACCCTGTGCTGGTTCCCGGGAAAACGACATTGATTTGATTGCTGGATTCAGCTCCGGGCGCGTCTTTGCCTCGGGCAGATTGCGAATGCCCGACGAAGCGTTTCGCGGCATCTTCAAAGGAATTTGCACGTTCGTGATTCCGATGCTGCTCGTCACAAACGTTCCCGTGCGCGTGCTGGCGAACAAACTTGCGTCGCCCGGTCAAATGCTCTTGCTCGTGGCGATGAGCGTGATTTGTTTTTTTTCGGAATGGGGCTGGCGTGTTTCGATCAAGCGATATACGAGTGCGAGTTCGTAGGAAATGTTCACGCAAATATTCCGAAGGAATTAAGTGTGGCTTGCAATCGCCCGTGGGTCTTGAGGCATCTCGACGCGAGATATTGAATCCAACTCGATGACGTGAAGCGTCCCTGCCGTCTCGAAGACCGTAAGCGTCCGCCCGTTCGGGACTGATGCGAGCAATCCTCGACGGGGGAACGGGATTTTCCGACCGTCCACAAAGTGAATGGTGAACGGGCGATAGGGCTGCGCCTCGAAAAGCTCGCTGATGCCTTGGTTCATAGCAATCAGACAGTCTCAGGTCAAAGCCGTTTCAACCATCCTTAGCCAGTCGCCATACTTCTGGCCTTTAGTCAGATTCAGGTTGCAATCGTGTCCGAGACGAAACCAGGCGAAGGATTCCTTCAGGCTGATGGGTTGCGTCTTCTCCTTGGGATTGGCTACCGGGCAGGACCGGGTGAGATACAATTCACCGTCACTTCCAAGATTCAGATGCTTGGGGACGGTCAGCTGTCCCACGTCGTCATACCACATTATCGGAAACAGGATCACCGGTTTGTTGGTCTTTGTCGTCTTGCGTTTTGGTGTTTTGGTCATGGCCGGAGTGGGTTATAAGCGTTGAAGCGCCGGGAGGATTTTGAGGTATGTCATTTTACGATCACTTTGGCGGGGCGGAGCACATCCTTTCCGCGCATCCAGCCGCGTTGGGAGACTTCCAGCACCATGTGGGCGGCTGCGCGGCGTCGTGCCTCGACCTCCACGGCCTGTGGCGGGAGAGCTTGGGGCGGCCTCCTGTGCCGGCAGTTTGTCTTTTGACGCGCTTTCGTTCTGTATTTGCGGCGAGGGGTGATTGGCAGTGTTCATACGGCGGACTGGGCCAGTAACGTGTCGCGCAGCCGAGCACGAATGCTGGTCAGAAGTTCATTCGCGTCTTTCGCGGTCAGACCAAGCACCATGCCGATTTCGTCCGGTTCAAAGCCCTCGACAAAGTAGAGTTCAAACACCTCGCGTTCGGGCTTGGGCCAGGTATTGACGGTCTTTTGCACCTGTTCGAGAAGCTCCTTCTGAGCTACCGCTTCGTCCGGCGGAACCGTGCGCGCATCTGGGATTAGATTTTTGGCCTCAACAACGGGCGGTTCGAGTATCTGTTCAACGATATCAAGCGGCTGCTCTGGTTCGTAGCCAGTGGCGGCTTCCGCGTCCTCTGGCAGGACGCGCGGTTCCTCCAGCGCCACTGTTTCCCGCGCCTGCGCCTGGAGCGCCTTGGAGCGACGAGTCAGTTCCTGCCGCGCCAGCATGTAGAGCCAGAGCAAGAAACCGGGACCAGCCGGTTTCTGTTCGGGTGCGGCCAGCGCCTGGCATGTCACTTCGTCCACCACGGCACGCGCATCAATCGCGCCCCGCGGTATCTTGCCGAGAGTCATTTCATGCCAAAGATGCCGACGCACGTAACGGAGCAAACGCGTGTAATTCCGCTCGATGAACGCGCGAAGGACATCGTTTTCATTTTGTGGCCCCGTTCCATTCGCCATTGGAACGTCGGCAAAGCGGAGGGCCTTGGCGGCGTGCAGTTCCGCCCGGCGTTGTTTCCGTTTCCACAAGGGCTCGCGCCGAAGGCGGGATTTGAATTCCGACAACTGGCGCAAGAGTGATTTGGCGGCCTTATCGAGCGCCGGGATGGGATCCGCCGCGCGCCGGTCGGAGCGCAGGATGTTGGATGGGACGCGCAATACCAACCCGGCTCGGAACAGGTCCTTCCTGGCATACTTTTCGAGGGCGACATGCAGGTATACCGCGTCGGGCGTAAAGCGCTGCAGGTGCCGCTCCAGTTTTGCCAACTTCTGACGCACTTTGCCCCGAAGCTGCTCGTGCGCGTGGAAGTTCTTCGTGACAATGTTCCACGTGAACGACTGATGATTGTTTGTTTTCACGAGAGGTTGCTCCACAGCCGGTAACACATCTCGTCGAATGACGGCTGGTATTCGGCGAACTCAGGATCGAGGCTGAAGTCGTGAAAGCCGGAGGCCGACGTTACCACGCTGAAAGGTTCCGGGGCCGGACGCGGGGACACCAGCGGTTCCGCTGTCGGCCTCCATGGTCGGCGGCGCACCCGGCTGACAACCTGCACGTCGTGCTCCCGGCGGCGTTCCGGGTCGGATAAAACCCCGTAGGCTTCCGGCACTTCCAGGAACAGACCACTTTCGAGGCCGGAAGTATCGGGATGCGACTCTCGCGCCCGGCGACGGAACGCCGCCTTGATTTCCTCGGGTGTGGCATTCGTGGCCACGCCCAATATCACGTAATAGTTTCTTGTCATATTGGGATATCCTCTTGCTCTCGTCCGACCGGGCTACGGTGCCGGTTCGCCGCTAAATCGCTCACCTTGACCGCGCCTTGACCACAACGTAGCGGCTGCCGGACTGACTCCAGACCCGGAGTAGGACGGTGTCACGCTCGATGCCCTTGCTCCGGCGCACCGCTTCATCGGCGTTGGCGACCGGCTTTCGGTCAATTTCAACAATCACGTCACCGGGGCGCAGGCCGGCTGCGGCCGCAGAAGAAGTCGGATCCACCTGAGTCACCAGCGCGCCATCCACGCTGTTGGGGATGTTGAACTGGCGACGCGTCCGCGCGTCCAAATCGTCGACAGTGACGCCGTCCAATACATCGCCGCCTGGGCCTCGCTGCAGGCTGCCGCCGGCCCGGGCCAGTCCCTCTTTCGGCAACTCACCCACTTTCACCGTCAGGGTTTTTGCTTTTCCGTCGCGGATGATTTCCAGTTTGGCGTCGGTGTCGGGTGGGGTTTGCGATACCATGAGCCTCAGATGACGGCTGTCCTCCACCTTCTTGCCATTGAATTGGGTGATGACATCCCCTTCCTTCAGACCGGCCTTGTCGGCAGGTGAACCCTCGTTCACCTGGCCTACCAATGCGCCGACGGCGTCCGTCACATCAAACGCCTTCGCCAGGTCGGGCGTTACCGGCTGAATCATCACACCCAAGTAGCCACGGGTGACCTTGCCATCGGTGACGAGGCGTTCCATGACAAAGCGGGCGAGGTTGACAGGCACAGCAAAGCCAACCCCGTTGTTGCCGCCGCTGCGGGAGAAGATGGCGGTATTGATGCCTACCAGCCGGCCTTCCACGTCCACCAATGCGCCGCCCGAATTGCCGGGATTGATCGGCGCATCAGTCTGGATGAAGTCCTCATAGTCCACAATGCCCATTCCTGCGCGCCCTTTGGCGCTGACGATGCCCATGGTCACTGTCTGGCCGACGCCGAACGGGTTGCCGATGGCTAGTGCGCTGTCGCCCACTTCGAGCGTATCGCTATCGCCGATGACCATGGCCGGAAGCTTTTTGCCTTCGATCTTGATCACCGCGATGTCCGTCTGCGGGTCTGTTCCAATCACCTTGGCGTCATAGACCGCCTTGTCGTTGGCGAGAGCCACCTTGATTTCGTCGGCGTTCTCCACGACGTGGTTGTTGGTGAGGATGTAGCCATCCTCACTGATGATGACTCCCGAGCCGAGCGCCTGTTCGCGGCGCTCACGGGGAACATTCTCAAACGGCGATCCGAAGAACTGGCGGAAGAACGGATCCTCGAACAACGGCGAAATCATCGGCGGCTGCCGGACGGTCTTGGTGGTGTAGATGTTCACCACAGCAGGGGACACGCGCTTGATCATGGGCGCGAGACTGGTTCGCTCACGCAACGCGGGAGTCACCGGCGAGGTTTGGATGTTCAGCTTGGGCAACGAAGCGGCCGGCGCAGGAGCAACGACCTGGAAAGCCAGCAGCGCTCCCAGCAAAATGCGGCTCGCCCGATGATTCGTATTCTTAGTGATTCTCGTTTTCATGGTTTTGAACTTGTTTCGTTTTTGTTGAATTCCCTTGCCGGGGTTTCGCCTGGGTTCCGCGCATGCGCGGGGCTTGCTTGGTTTGGCAGAGATGCCGCTTTGGGCGAGGCAGGAACAAAATCCCGTTCCTGATCTCGCACCACAAGCGCCGGGCAGGGTGCGTGGCGGACCACTCGCTCGGCTACGCTTCCGAGCAACACATGCTTCAGGCCGGTTCGGCCATGCGTCGCGAGAATGATGAGGTCCGTATTGGTCTCGCGCGCCGCGGCAACGATCTCCTGCCAGGGGACACCTTCGCGGACCTGCACTTGTGAGCGAGCGCGCGTGCCGATCTCGAGAGCGCATAACTTGTCCAGTTGTTCACGGGCCGCGCTCCGGGATTGACTTTGGCTGCCCGCCAACTCCGGCGGAAGGTAACCGATTTCAGCGGGCAGACTACAAAGTTGCAGGACATGCACCAGCAGCAGTTCGGCATCAAACGCCGTCGCGAAGGGCACGGCGTATAGAATGGCTTTCCGGGCCGTGTCCGAAAAATCCACCGGCACGAGGATGCGCCGGAGTTGGAATGGCAGCGGTTGGAGCAACCTTTCGTCCTTAGCCGCCAGTTCCACCACGACTTTGCCTGCTTTCGGAACTGGCTTGATTTTCATAGGGTGCGGATTCGCGGTCGGGATGATTCAGGCGACGCAGTGTTTGTTGCAGTGTTTGTTGGCTTCCAACCTGGCCAATACTCACCGACACGGGCGATCGGAATGTCTGTGGTGCCCACCGTTTTTTGCACTTGTGGCACCACCCTCACCATGTTCTGACCGCCGTAGGGATTCGGCGCGCGTTGTCCGCATTCGGGGTCGTCGCGCCATTCGCCATCGACGAGAAACCGGTATTGATAGGTGCCCGCCGGAAACGCAACCGACACGCTCCAGAGGCCATCCGATGCCGGTTTCATCGGAATCGCTCCTTGCTGCCAATTGGTAAAATCGCCAGCAAGATGCACTGACCGCGCTCCGGGAGCGCGGAGGGAAAAGGTCTGCCCGACCTCTTCCTTCGTTATTTTTCTCACAGCCTTTTTCATGTTGCCTTTCGGTTTATGTTTGACTGCCCAGTCTTTGCCTCACTCATTCAGACCCCAGAAACGCGGTGCCGGCGGTTTCTCCCACTCCAGCACATGCGCCGAGAGCCTGTCCCGTTCTCTAGACGTCCCCAGCGACGTGTGCAGGCCTGTGCCGTCCGTTGGCCTGTGGCTCATTGCAGAAGGAGTCGGCTCCTCGGTGATCTCGCCTTCGGTAAAGTCCATTCCCTTCTGGGTGCAGATCCCCTGCAACCATTGCACAAATTGCCGAACTTGCGGCGTCTCTCCTGCGCCGTGCTGCGGCACGAGCAGCAGCCGGCGCCCATTCACCGCCGGCCAGCCTTCCACCCACCGCCGGAAAAACTCCGAGCCTGCATAGGTTTCATCTGCGGGCACCACCACCACCCGCGAGCAGGCCACATCGTGCGTCGCCTCCGCCTGCATCTCAGGCCACTGCAGCACATCCAGACGCCACGGCCGAGGGTCCAGAGCCTCCATCTCGCCCAAGCCCGCCATCGCACGATGGAATGCCGCCACCAATTGCGCCCCGTAGGACGCATCGGGGTAGAAGATCGTGACCACCATTTGCTCCCGGCCCTCCGGGAGTATCCCCTGCGATTCCTCGAATAATGCTGTCTTCATTGCATTTCTCCCTCCTGAAGTTCAACTTGCGCCAAGCTGCCCGCCGGAACGCCTGCCGGGAGAGATCCCGAAGGAATTGAACCGACCGCAGTTGTCAGTTTTCCTTTGCCGCTCTCTCCCTCGAACACCGCGGAATCGGTAGTCTCCGAATCCGGGTGCCGCCATGACTGTCAACGTTCGTCATGGCTAAGTCTGGCAGTGCCCCGACCTTGGTCGGATCAGGTTACCGCGATCTGTTTGGGCTTGGCGGATTCACTCTTGGCTACGTGCACTCGCAGCACGCCATCTTTGAAATCGGCGTGGATCTGGCCCGGCGACGTATCGCCCGGCAGCGTGAAACTGCGATGGAAGGTGCCATAAGGACATTCAGCCCGATGGTGCCGGCGGTCCTTTCCTTCCGCCTCTTGTTTGCGTTCGCCTGAGAGTCGCAGGACGCCATTTGCGAAGGTCACATCCACATCCTGCTTCCTGAGTCCAGGCAAGTCGGCCTGGATGATGTATTCCTTTTTGTCTTCAACAATATCCACCGCGGGATCCCACTCGCCCGATCGCAAGCTTTCGCCGCCGTCGCTTCGGCGGCCAAAGCTTGCATCCAGAAGCGTGTTCAGCCTTCGATGCAAGTCCTGCATCTCGCGGAATGGATTCCAACGAACCAATCTGTTCATAAAACTACACAACTTTCCAAGGCGGGACCGTTCCTCTGCCGGCCCACCGACCCCCGCCGTTGGCCGGTGGGCCGCCGCCTGTCGCGGGCACCCATGGTGGATGGCCGCGGATTGTCGGCATCAAGGTATTCTCTTCCTGGGCGGCTCAGTAATCCATGTCCTCACCCCCGCCAGCGGGAGGTGTCTTGGCCTTCTGCTTTTCCTTGACCTCGGTCACGAGGCATTCGGTTGTCAGCAACAGGCCCGCAATCGAGGCCGCGTTTTGCAGCGCGGTTCGTGTGACCTTCTTCGGGTCAACGACGCCGGCTTTGACCAAGTCTTCATAAACGCCCGTGGCAACATTGTAACCTTCGTTTCCGTTGCGGCGTTTGACTTCCTCAACGATTACCGAGCCTTCAACGCCCGCGTTGTTTGCCAATTCGCGGGTCGGGTATTCCAAGGCCCGTTTCACAATGTCCCTGCCGATTCGCTCGTCCTCGTCTTTGAGCTTCAGGTTCTCAATCGCCGGCAGGCAACGAAGCAGTGCCACACCGCCTCCAGGAACGATGCCTTCTTCAACGGCGGCGCGTGTCGCGTGCAAGGCATCCTCAACCCGCGCTTTCTTTTCCTTCATCTCCGCTTCGGTGGCCGCGCCGACGTGAATTACGGCGACACCACCGGCCAGTTTGGCGAGACGCTCCTGCAGTTTCTCGCGGTCATAGTCGGACGTGGTTTCCTCGATCTGCCGCCGGATTTGCGTGATGCGACCCTGGATTTCGGAACTCTTGCCCTCACCCTCGACAATGGTGGTGTTGTCCTTATCCACGATGACACGTTTGGCGCGGCCAAGGTCCTTGAGTTCCAAGCTCTCCAGCTTGATCCCAAGGTCTTCGGTGATGAATCGCCCGCCGGTGAGAATGGCGATGTCTTCGCACATGGCTTTGCGGCGGTCGCCAAATCCGGGCGCCTTGACGGCGCAGGCGTTGAGCGTGCCGCGAAGCTTGTTCACCACGAGCGTGGCCAAGGCTTCGCCTTCCACTTCTTCGGCGATGACCAGCAATGGTTTTCCGGTCTTGGCCAGTTTTTCCAACAGCGGCAGGAAATCGTTGAGGTTGCTGATCTTCTTTTCGAAGACCAAAACATAGCCATCCTCAAGCTTGCACTCCATCGCTTCGGAATCGGTCACGAAGTAGGGGGAGAGATAGCCTTTGTCGAATTGCATGCCTTCGACGACTTCGAGCGTGGTGTCCATGGACTTGGCTTCCTCGACGGTGATGGTGCCGTCCTTGCCCACCTTGTCCATGGCGTCGGAGATCATCTCGCCAATCTTTGTGTCCCAATTGGCGGAGACGGTCGCGACTTGTTTGATCTCGTCCTTGTCCTTGACCTTTTTGGCGATTTTGTCGAGCTGTTCCACTGCGGCCTCGACGGCCTTGTTAATGCCGCGCTGCATCCCGATGGGATTGGCACCGGAAGTCACATATTTCAAGCCTTCACGATAGATGCCTTCGGCGAGTACCGTGGCGGTAGTCGTGCCATCGCCGGCGACGTCGCTGGTCTTGCTCGCGACTTCGCGCACCATCTGCGCGCCCATGTTTTCGTACGGATCTTCCAGTTCAATCTCCTTGGCGACGGTGACACCGTCCTTGGTAATCGTCGGCGATCCCCATTTCTTGTCAATAACGACATTGCGGCCTTTCGGGCCGAGCGTTGCGGTCACGGCTTTCGCCAATTTGCTGACGCCGCGCAAGACCGCAATGCGCGCGGCTTCATCGAACATCAATTGTTTTGCTGCCATACATCGAAGCTCCTGTTTCAGATGTTAAAGTTTCAAATCATTCGATGACCGCAAGGATGTCATCGCTCCGGAGAAGCTTGAGTTCCTTGCCATCCAGTTTCACTTCTGTGCCGCCGTACTTGGTAATAAGCACCCGGTCACCTTCCTTGACCTCGATGGGAGTTACCTTGCCGTCGTCATCCCTCTTGCCCGTGCCGACAGCCCGGACGATTCCCTCGGTAGGTTTTTCCTTGGCGGAATCCGGGATGATAATTCCGCCTTTCTTGACTTCCTTTTCGTCGGATGGTTCCACAAGGACGTGGTCTCCGAGTGGTTTTATTTTCTGTGCCATAATCATATCTCCTGTTTTACGTCGTTATCATTCGCGGTACCAAACGGCCACGCGCCTAACTTGCCGGCGCAATCTTCGTTGCCGTCAACTGCAACTTAAGGGGACCTAACCCGTCGCTTTCTTTTCCTGTATCTTGGACTCGTCCACCTTGGGTGTGGAGTGTCTGTCAGAGGCACAGGTGCAGACGCTGTCCCGTTTGAAACATCTTACAAAAGCGCACCACCACTTCTTCCAGAAGCTCGGAACGCTTTCCGCTTTCGCATTCGTCGTCGTCATAGCTTTTCAAGTATTGAGTTTGCGTTTGGTGCGGGTCGAAGCGAAACTTTTGATTCCGTGCTCCCGCAAAAAATCTAAAAGCCAGGGCCACAGCCGAAGCCAGCTCTCTTGAGAGTTGACACACCCAGCCAAAACAATGTTCAACACGCCACAAAGGGGCTGGCCATCAGTTGGGGCCTGCTGTCGTGGCAGGAACGCGCCTTTCGGCGCGTTCCTGGACCGATGGCGTTTAACTGACCTTCACTTCAATCTGTTTCGGTCGGGCCTTTTCGCTCTTGGCCAGATGCACGCGCAGCACGCCATCTTTGAACTCTGCCTCGACGTTGTCCGACTCGGCGTCGTCGGGAATGGTAAAGCTGCGCTCGAACCGGCCGTAGGACCGTTCCACCCGATGGAACTTGCGGCTCTTTTCTTCCTTCTCGGATTTCCGTTCGCCGGAGATGGTCAGCGTGCCGCTTTCCACCGTGACCTTGACATCATCCTTTTGGATTTCGGGAAGCTCAACCTTGATCAGGTATTCTTTGTCATCCTCAACGATGTCCACCAATGGTGCCCATTCGGGCACGGAGATGTTTTCCTCCTCAGTGGTCAGCGCACTGCGACGGAACGGACTCGAGTCAAACAGAGAGGTCATCCGCCGCTGGAGATCGTCCATTTCCCGGAACGGATTCCATCGTATCAATCCATTCATACACATGAACCTTTCGTATTGCAGACTGGTTGAAGTTAAATACTCGACAGCCGGGTCTGCCGTTGGGGCCGGCTGGAGCGGCGAGGCGAGGAACCGGTCTACCCGAACCGACCCTAAGCCTCGCAGTGCTTTCACTAACAATTTCGATGCCACGCGGCAGGACGGCCCAGCAGTTGCGGGCTATCAATAGGTTATGAATGTTTGTCAAAGGCGAGCGCTGCCTCCGCGGGCCAAAATGTAACGCTTGAGTTCGCCTTTATGGGATCATAATGACACACCCGGCACAGAAATCTCATACCATTTCTCATTAAGGAAACGCTGATTTAATCCCTGCGCGTCCATTTATTACTGACGGCTCGGCCCTCGTTTCCTCAACTGACGGGCATGACCCATCAACCGAGTTTTTCGGAAGCCGGGTTCGCTGATAAAAAGAAAATCACGCGCCGCGAGAAGTTTCTGGCACGCATGGAAGCCGTCATTCCCTGGGCCAAGCTGCTGGCCGTCATCGAACCGTTCTATCCCAAAGGGCAGCGCGGACGCCCGCCCGTTGGGTTGGAGCGGATGTTGCGGGTTTATTTTCTCCAGCAATGGTATGGGCTGGCCGCCGAGGGCGTGCCCGACGCCACCACGCTCTTGAAATTCCGCCAT
>CAYMCQ010000025.1:0-47411 GCA_964389025.1 uncultured Verrucomicrobiota bacterium | reverse complement strand
TCAACCGTGACCGAAAACAGTTCAGACAAAAATTACCCGGTTTTGCAGCAGCCTGGTAAGGGAACTTTGGGAGACGGAACGAAGATTTCGCAAAAGACGTCACTCTCGAAGAACGGGCAAATGCCGTTTTACGATGCGCTTTACAAAGGAAGCGGCTCGGTCTTGAGTTGGATCACTTTCACAAACGGCACGCCAAAAGTTTTTGGCGGCGACATGAGTTGGATCAAGAAGGCGAACCCGCTGACAAAACTTTATCCCGCTGGTTTCACCAACGACACAATCGTTGCAGGTTCGTTCTACACCCCGCCGCTTCCCGGCAATCGCGTTTTGAATTTCGGGATCGCCACCGTTCTCTTTACCGGCGGAAATTTGTCGCAAAGTTTCAGCAACAACGTCGTTCTCGGCGCGGACAACAAGGTCACGAATCTTGACAGCAACAAACTTACTTTGACGATCACGTTGCCGACGGGATTGTTCAAAGGCAAAACCACTGACCCGGCGAGCGGCGAGACGGTTTCGTTCAAAGGCGCAGTTTCTCAAAATGAAAACGCGGGTTTTGGATTTTTCCCCGGCACGAACCAGAGCGGGCGGGTTTATTTTGGGGAGTAAGACAGAGAGCGGCTACTTGTGCTTGGTGATCTTTTGCTCAAGTCGTTTCAGAATTTCAGGCGCACCTTTCAATTCCACGAGCGGCGTCAATTCTCGGCGGATGAGTGAAAAATCCAATTTCCCTTTTTGCCGGGCGAGAATCCCGTCCACGTCCACCCAATCACGCTCGCGGCCTGCAAAGCATTTGTGGACGAGCAGATCCTCCGCCGAGCAAGTTCGGATGGCGGCAGATTCTTCCGGCAGATGCCAGAGGGAGCTGCGCTGGATGCTGCGGCGCTCGAAATCAATGCCGCCCAGCGCAACGTCCACTGGCGTGCCCCGGCTATTCACCAAGAGCAAGACGCGCGCGCTCAAGGCCATTTCGCGTGAGCCGGGCGGGCGAAATTGATATTGCTTCAGCCAGGGTTCAATGAATCGCTCTTCCTCGCCAAAACCCGTGAGCAGCGTGATGTCCACATCGCGGGTCAGCCGGACTTCGCCCCAGCGATGCACCGCCACACCACCGATGATACAGAAGCCCCATTTCTGCTCCTCGCAAAACCGCTGCACTTCCAGCGCGGTGGCGTAAATCTCGGTCATCGCCGCAGCCTTTTGAAGATCGCCTGTTGCTCAATCAACCCGCATTCAGTGTCTGGATTCCGCCAGACGTCCGGGATGGATTGCAACGCTTCGATTTGCTGCCAAGCCTGCTTGTCCGTGAGCGCGGCAAGTTCGGCGCGCTTCACTTCTTCGAGCGCCACCGCCGCATGACGCCATTGATCCATCCAGCGGCGTTGTTCCTCGGGCGTGGTGGCCATTTTCATCGCCAACAGTATAACCCAATGCCTCGCTCTGTCAGTGGAAAATGTTCGTCCTTAAAGATTGCTGCGGGCGCGGCGGCGTTTTAATTTCGCCGGCGAATATGCCACCTGCGGAAATTAAAACTTCGGATGTTGACCCGACGCGCAGGGAATATTTCCAATCCAAATACGACGACAGGCAGGCGCTTTCCTATTACGAAAAACATCATGCCGGACTTGGTCGGCGGATTTCCAACTGGCGAGAAATGGCGATGGTGCGGACGGCACTCAAGCGCGCGGGAAATCCCGCGACGGTGCTGGACATTCCCTGCGGCACGGGACGTTTCTGGCCGCTGCTTTGCGAAAACCAAGGGCGAAAGATTTTTGCAGCCGACCTGAACCAGCCGATGCTTCACACGGGGCTGGAACATCGCGATTTGGCGGTCGTTGACCGGGTGAACGGCTTTGTCGGCTCGGCATTCGCCATTCCGTTTCACGACAACGCCGTGGAAGCCATTGTCTCGATCCGGTTGCTGCATCATTTTTCCGAACGCGCGGACCGGCTGAACATTTTGAAGGAGATGGCGCGCGTGACGTCGCGGTCGGTGATCGTGACGCTGTGGATTGACGGAAACTGGAAGGCAAGGCGGCTCGTGAAACGGAATCAGCGCGAGCCGGCGCGTCGTTCGCGCGACCGGTTCGTCGTCAGCCGCGACGCGATCGAATCTGAGTTCAAGCAGGCGGGCTTGAGCGTGGTGGATTGCGTCCACTTCCTGAAATATTATTCGATGTGGGCGGCTTACGTGTTGCGAAAAGACTGAGCCGCCGCTTGCGGACGTTTATGCGCGACTACGTTGCAGAAAATTGGCGGGCTTGTTTGGAGCAGAACGGCCTGCGCTCTTTCGACGATTTTTGGAACCTTGACGCGCGGTCCGTCGAGGAGCGCAACGAACGGCGCGGCGGCTGGAGCGGTGTGGTGCGGCACGAACTGACGCAGCCGTCCGGAAAGAAAGTGGCGGTCTTCATCAAGCGCCAGGAAAATCACGTGAGACGGACGTGGCGGCATCCGATCCGTGGGATGCTGACGCTGGAACTGGAGTTCAAAAACATTTTGCGCTACCACGAAAATCAAATCCCTACGCTGACACCTGTATTTTACGCGCAGCGGCTCAGCGGCGGAGCGTGGCGCGCGGTTTTGGTGACGGAGGAGTTAAGCGGATTTCGTTCGCTGGCGGACTTCGTGTCTGAATGGAACCGAGCAGGCTGGCCGCCGCGCGAAACAAGGCGGAAGGTCATCGAAGTTGTGGCGGACTTGCTTTGCTCCATCCATCGCCATCATTTGCGGCACGATTGTTTTTTTCCAAAACACATTTTGTTGCGCCCCGGCGCGTCGTCCGGCGGGTGGGAGGCGCGCGTGATTGATCTGGAGAAAACGCGCTGGAGTCCTTGGACGCGCCCCGAATGCTCACGAGACCTTCGCAACCTGGCTTCCGGCTCGTTCGACTGGCCAGCGTCAGACTGCGTCCGCTTTTTCAAAGAGTATCTTGGGGTGAAAAAACTTTCACCAATTCACAAGGCCAGTTGGGCGAAGTTGAGCAGGCGGGTGAGCGCAAAACGCAGCCATCGCGCGCAAAAACGAGCCGGTCGAATTGGTTGAACCGGCGCGGGTTTCGTCATTCGGATGCGCGGTCAGGAAACAAATCTGGCCGGCTGGTGTTTGAACCTGGGCGTGAATTAGCGGATTGATTCGGCGGAGAATCTTGCTAAATTGCGCGCTCAATTTTTTACTTATGCGCACATCGAAAATTTTGACCGTCATAGGAGTCACCGCTGCGGCGGTGGCGATCGCGTTTTTCATCGGCTGGTATGCGTCCAGAGAGCCTAAGTCGCCGGCGCAGCCCGGCACGACCACCGTCGGTGCTGAAAAAGGGACGGGCAAGGCTGGCGGAACGACGCCGGAGCCGGGCGAAGTGGTCATCATCCCGGTCACGAATCCTCCCTCCGCGGATGGCCAGGCCGCGACGGGCACGACCAACCTGACTGAGGCGGATTGGGAGGATAAGTTCGACGAAGTTTTTGAGGATCCGAACCTCGACACGGACAAGATGGCCGAAAAGATGTTGGAGATTTATCCACACCTTGCGCCCGACAAGCGACAGGATGCCATGGGGCACATCTTGAATCTCGTGCCGGATGAAGGCTTTGCCCCCGTCGGGAAAATCCTCCTCAATCCCAAAACGCCGGTGGAAATCTCCGACGACATCATGAACGACATGGGAAATCGGCCCGGAGTCATCCGCATGCCTTTGATCTTGCAAGTCGCCAGAATGCCGGATCATCCAAAAGCTGCCGAAGCCAAGGAGCTTCTTGAACTCTACATCGAGCCGGAGGAAGACCCGGGAAACGACTGGAACAAGTGGGAAGAGGCGATGAAAAAGTATCTGGAAGAAAACCCGGACTGATTTCTCAATCCGGGTTTCACAACCCCAAACAGAAAATAAGGGGCTGTCCTTGATAACACATTTTTTGAGTTATTTGGGACAGCCCCTGGGTTAACAGGGTGTTGAAAAAGTCATTTTCGGACAAAAATCATTCTAAAAGCCTAATGATTTTGATGGTCAATTTTTCAAAACACCGCTTTTTCAACAGCCTGTTAATAGCAAGATTAAGGGACAATGACTGTCCGATAATTCCGACCAAGGCGCTTATTTTACAATAAAGAAGGAGTTTTCCCAAGGGCGGAGTGTTTAGGCAACAATTAACACCGTGGTATTTCAGATGCTAAAGGAACACCAGCGGTCGGTGACTGGCAATCAGTGAACGAACATAGAACTCATAATTAAATCAGCCAGCCGCCGGGTTCACGCCGCACGAGAGAAAGGTCAGTCACATGAAAGTCAAAACCTCGCCGCGCGGGGGCTTCACTCTTGTGGAAATCATGATTGTGGTGGCCATCATCGGTTTGCTGACGGCCATAGCGATACCGAATTTCATTCGGGCGCGCAACACGTCGCAGAGAAACATCTGTATCAACAACCTTCGCCAGATTGATTCCGCCAAACACGAATGGGCATTGGAAAATAAGAAATCCGACACAGACACGCCAACTTCGGATGAGTTGAAGGTGTATATCAGCAAAAGCCAGTTTCCGGGCTGTAGCGCCAATGGCACCTACACGATCAACGCGATGAACACCGACCCCACATGCAGTAAAAGCAGCGACGGCCACGCGCTGCCGCCGCCATAAGTGCAACAGATTGCTATTATAAGCCCTGGGCGAAGTTAGCTCGGGGTTTTTTGCTTTTTGGGAACGAACCCTGCTAAACGACGCACTGCATCAGCCGTCCAACCCGGTTGATACGAAACTAACACTATAATTTGTGATGAAGACTATCGAGGCCACAAAATATTGTATTTTTGAGTTGCTAAACCGCGAGAGGAAGCCACTATCGTGCGGAGAGCGATTCATCGTTGGGCAGGATTTCTTTCAACCAGACGGAAGAAAAAACGTGAAACAAACAACTCTGCAAAAAACCTCGCGCCTTTGCAGGCGCACTTTAACCGGTTTCAAAACCTTCTTTCTCTGCATGGCCTTGCTGGCCGGCGCGCTTGCGTCGAAAGTTCAGGCGCAGGTGATCCAGCTCATCACTTCACCTGGGAATTTCTACGTGGATGACAAGGCCGGCAACGGCATCGTTTACAATTATGCGGTCTATATGATTTCGAACAACCTCGCCACCAACATTCCGAGCACTTACGTCGTCATGACGAATATCGTCAGCACGAACCGGATACTTTTGGCGACGACGGATTCCGGAGTTCGCACACTGGGCGCGCTAGCGGCGGGGCAGACGAAGATGGCGGCATTTTATCTCAAGGGACCGAGTTTCACCAAGGGCACGGATTCATTGATAAACCTCACGAACGAGAACCACACGATTCGAGTGCTGAACGGCCCGCCCGGAATCGGGACGGTTCTGGCTTCGTCGAATTATGGTTTCTCAAACATAACTTTTGTCATCGAAGCCAACGCCAACAAGGTGACAATCATCACGAACCTGAACCCGTATGCGGTCGTCGGCGAGCGCGTGGATTTGGTCATCGGCGGCGACACAGGGACAATCGGCGGCCAAAACAGCATCTCATTTTCTCCCGGAGTCCTTGATTCATGGCGTCCGGACGCTTATGAATTGGTGAGCACCGTGGTGCGGTTCACGCAAAACCCGACTTACAATAACAGGCTGTATTTTGATCCAGGTGTTCCCGGGTTCACCAATTACTCCGGCCAATCTTATACCAACACCTTCACCTTCCGCGCCCTGCTGCCAACAGGAACGAACGTTCAGGTCAGTCCGTTCGCCTTCATTGACAGCGGTGCGAACATCAAGCACACGACGCTGACATCGTTGGGCAGCGGCGGCAGCAACATCATAGTTGCTGCCACGAACGCAGTCCTCATATCGAGCCAAACGATCACTCCGTCTTCCATTTTGGCGCCGGGCGGCACGGTGACTTATACGATCACTTTTTCAAACACCTCGTCCTTTGACCTGGTCATGGATGAAATCAATGACATCCTGCCGGGCGTGCCTGCGAACATAACGTTCATCCAGAACAGCGCCACCTACAATTCGCTCTCGCTCGGAAATCCAAACATCAATGGACAAACGCTCCGCTGGCCGACACCGTTTCCCATTGATGCGAACAGTTCATCGGTGCTGACTTTTCAGGCCACCGTTCCGCTCACCGCAGGACGATACACGAACAGCGCCACGGCGCTCATCGGGGCAACGGTGATTGACTCGACGCTCAACACCTTTGACAATGCTCCTTCGCTGTCCGTCCTCACTGTCGTTCCTGTCGCAGACATTGGCCTCGGCAAGACCGGCCCGTCTAATGTTCTCGCCACGTCGAATTTCAACTACAGCATCAGCGTCACGAACTTTGGGCCATCACCGGCGACGGGAGTGGCCGTCACGGATTATCTGCCCGCCGGTGTTACTTTCGTAAGCGCAAGCGGGGGAGGCATGTTAAGCGGAGGCAACGTCGTTTGGACAAACCTGGGAACCCTCGCGGCCAACGACGTCACCAATCTCACCCTCACCTTAACCGCGCCAGCCAACGGCACAGTCTTGACCAACCTCGCCGTCGGCACCGCAGCCGAGCTGGATACGACGCCGGACAACAATACCAACCCGCCCGTCATCACGACCGTCACTTCCGTAGCCGACGTGGGCGTGTCCAAAACAGGCCCGGCAACAAGCGTTTCACCCGGCGCGAATTTCAATTACACCATCACCGTTACGAACAGCGGCCCGTCCGTCGCGACCAGCGTGACCGTCACCGACAGTTTGCCCGCAAACGTCACCTTTGTCAGCGCGACCGGCGGCGGTATGTTGTCAGGCGGTGACGTCATCTGGGCGGACATCGGCGACCTGGCCTCCGGCGCATCCACCAATTTGATCCTCACCGTCACCGCGCCGTTGAGTGGAAGCAGCACCAACGTCGCCAGCGTCGGCGGCCCCACGAGCGACCCGAATCCGACCAACAACATCACGCCGCCCGTGACCACAACCGTCAGCAACGTGCCGCCCGTCGCTGTCAACGACACCGCCGCCACCACCAACACGCCCGTGTCCATTCCGGTTTTGGAGAACGACAGCGATCCGAACGGTGACACCCTCACCATCGTCGGCGTCAGTTTCACAAACGGCACAGCCGTGATTTCTGGGACGAACGTCATCTACACGCCTGACACGAATTTCACCGGCTATGTGACGGTGGGTTACACCATCAGCGACGGCAATGGCGGGACAAACTCGGCAATCATCACCGTGGCAGTCGGGGTAGTGAACCAGCCGCCGGTCGCGATGAATGACAGCACGAACGTCGTGGAAGACGCGAGCGTGACGATTGATGTTCTGGCCAACGACAGCGATCCGAACGGCGACGCGCTGACCATCGTGAGCTTTGTTTCAACCAATGGGAGTGTGATCAACACAGGAACGAACCTTGTGTTCACACCAGCCCCGGACTTCAACGGCACGGTCACGATTCTTTACACCATCAGCGACGGCTTCGGCGGGACCAACAGCGCGGCGATCACCGTCACCGTGAGCCCGGACAACGATCCGCCCGTGGCGGTGAATGACAGCACGAACGTTGTGGAGGACGCGAGCGTGACGATAGATGTTCTGGCCAACGACAGCGATGTGGACGGCGACACGCTCTCCATCGTCAGCTTTGTTTCGACGAACGGAACGGTGATCAACACCGGAACTAATCTTGTGTTCGCACCGGACACGAATTTCAACGGCACAGCGACGATCCTTTACACTGTCAGCGACGGCAACGGCGGAACCAACAGCGCAGTGATCACCATCACGGTTTCGCCGGAAAACGATCCGCCAGTTGCGGTGGATGACAGCTATAGTGTCAACGGGACAACAAATCTGATTGTGTCCGCCACGTCAGGAGTGTTGAGCAACGACTTCGATGTGGACGGCGATTCGTTGACGGCGGCGCTCGTCAGCAACCCATCCCACGGCACAATCACGCTGAACGGCGACGGCTCGTTCACTTTTGTCCCGACCAATAACTATCACGGCCCGGACACATTCACTTATCAAGTTAACGATGGAACGACCACGTCCGCCGTGGCCACGGTCACCATCACAATCATCAACGACACGCCACCGGTCATCACATGCGCGACGAACAAGACCGTCGAGTGCGGTGACGCCTGGACGTTCGATGCGCCGACCGCCACGTCAACCTGCGGGACGAACGTGATTACGGTGTTGAGCACGACCACGAATGTCTCCGGCCACTGCGGGAACACATTTGACGCGACGCGGACATGGGTCGCGACTGACGAATGCGGCAACACAAACACATGTTCGCAGACCGTGAACGTTGTGGACACGACCGGCCCCGTGATCACGTGTGCGACGAACAAGACCGTCGAGCTGGGAGATGCGTGGACATTTGACCCGCCGACCGCGAGCGATGGCTGCGGAACCAACACCATTGCCATCATAAGCACGGTGACAAACTTCTCGGGTCATTGCGGGAACACGTTTGATGCAACACAAACATGGGTTGCGACGGATGAGTGCGGGAACACGAACACCTGCTCGCAGACGGTGAACGTTGCGGACACGACCGGCCCTGCAATCACCTGCGCGACGAATAAGACGGTTGAGATCGGAACCGCATGGACATTTGACCCGCCGACGGCGACAGACGCTGGTGGGACGAACGCGATCACGATTTTGAGCACGACCACGAACGTATCCGGCCACTGCGGAAACACGTTTGACGCGACACGGACATGGGTTGCGACGGATGAGTGCGGGAACACAAACACCTGCTCGCAGACTGTGACTACCGTGGACACGACCGGTCCCGCGATCGCCTGCGCGACGAACAAGACGGTTGAGATCGGAACCGCATGGACATTTGACACGCCGACGGCGACAGACGCTGGTGGGACGAACACGATTACGATATTGAGCACGACCACGAACGTATCCGGCCACTGCGGGAACACATTTGACGCGACGCGGACATGGGTTGCGACTGACGAATGCGGCAACACGAACACGTGCTCGCAGACTGTGAACGTGGTGGACACGACCGGGCCGACGATCACCTGCGTGAGCGGCAAGAACGTGGAATGCGGAAGTGCCTGGACGTTCGACGTTCCCTCAGCCACCGATGCCGGTGGGACGAACGTGATCACGATATTGAGCACGACAACAAACGTCTCGGGTCACTGTGGAAACACGTTTGACGCGACGCGGACGTGGGTGGCGACGGACGAATGCGGCAACACAAACACATGCTCGCAAACCGTGAACGTTGTGGACACGACGGGACCAGCGATTACGTGTGCGACCAACAAGACAGTTGAGATCGGAACCGCGTGGACATTCGACATGCCGACGGCAACGGATGGCTGCGGGACGAACGCGATCACGATTTTGAGCACGACCACGAACGTATCCGGCCACTGCGGAAACACGTTTGACGCGACACGGACATGGGTTGCGACGGATGAGTGCGGGAACACAAACACCTGCTCGCAGACTGTGACTACCGTGGACACGACCAGCCCCGCGATCACCTGCGCGACGAACAAGAGCGTGGAATGTGGCAGCGCCTGGACATTCGACGCTCCATCAGCCACCGACGCCGGCGGGACGAACACGATTTCGATAGTCAGCACGACGACGAATGCGGGATGCGGAAACACATTTGACGCGACGCGGACATGGAGCGCGACCGACCTGTGCGGGAACAGCAACACGTGCAGCCAGACTGTGACCGTCACCGATACGACGGCACCGACGATCACTTGCCCGGCGGATGTGGCGGTGTCGCAGTTCAGCCAGGTGCCGGCGCCGGACCCGGCGACCGCGACCGCCACCGACAATTGCGGCACGCCCGCCAAGAGTTTCGTGGGAGATATGGCGGTGACAAACGGCCTCGTGGTGACGATCACGCGGACTTACGCGGCGACGGATGCCTGCGGAAATAGCAACACATGCAGCCAGACGATCACCGTGACATCATTGTCAGCCGACGTGCTGGTCGCCAAGAGCGGCCCATCTACGATCCTGGCCGGCAGCGCCATCACCTACACGATTTCAGTCACCAACAACGGCCCCTCGACTGCGACCAACGTCGTCGTCACTGACAACTTGCCGGTGAGCCTCGTTTTCTCGAACGCGTCCAGCGGCGGCGTTTTCAGCAACGGCGTGGTGACGTGGCCGGGAATAAATCTGGCAAACGGCGGATTCACGAACTACACACTCATCGCAACCGCGCCGTCGAGCGGCTCGTTCACAAACAGGGTTTCCGGCACGTCGGACACGCCTGACCCCGATCCTTCGAACAACAACGGCTCATCTGCCGCAGGACAGGTCACCACGACGGCGGTGACGCCGACGTTCGGAGTTTCCGCCGGCTCGATTGTGCTCAATCCGCAGACCGGCCTCTACGAGCAGATCGTTTTCGTGACGAACACGACCGTCGTCGCCGTGCCGGGTGTGCGCCTCAACGTGACCATCTCGCGCTCGGGTGTTTCGCTCTACAACGCCACCGGCACCAACGCCGGGGTGCCTTACGTGCAATACAATCTCTCGCTCGCTTCCGGTGAAGTCCTGCGCTTCCGTCTGGAATTCTACAACCCGTCGCGCCTGCCGTTCACCGACACGCTCACCGCGCAAGCCGTGACCGGCTCGACTGCCACGGTCTCCGGCGGCGGAGTGGACATTGACCGCGCGTTCATGGATAACCGGCTGTCTCCGACTGAAATCCGTTTCCTCATCGAATTCATCTCAACGCCCGGCTCGACCTACACGGTCGTTTACAGCGACGAGTTTCCGACGATGGTTTGGAAAGTCGCCGTGCCGAGTATCACCGCCAACGCGAACCGCACGCAATGGTATGACGACGGCCCGCCCAAGACCGACAGCAGGCCGTCATTGAAGGGCGGCAGGTATTATCGTGTGATCAAAAACTAACTTTATTGCGCCATGAAAAAAACTTTATCCACATGGCTGGTTCTGGCCGCCGGAGCTTTCTTCGCGGCGAACGTTTTCGCCGGTGAAGCGGCGACGAACCGGCTTACGTTCTCCGCGCGCTTCGGCTTCGACATCAAGGCGAAGTTCAAGGGCGTCAACGCCATGTCCGCGCCCAACAATCTGCGCAACACGCCCGACGGCGACCCTTACAACTACGACGACGGCTACGTGCTGACCGACATCAGCGGAAACGCCGGCGGCCAGACCTGGTATTGGGGCTACGACAGCGGCAGCCAGATTTCGGGCGACACGATCCTTATGAGCCGCTCCGGCGCGGCTGGAAAGTATCCCGCGCGCTCCATGAAGGAAGACCCAAGCGTCGGCGCTGAACTCGTCTTCAGCCGCCAGCTTTGCGCCCACGAAAAAGTCCGCTTCGGTTTCGAGGTTGCGGCCAATTACATGAACCTTTCCCTCGGCGACGACCACTCGTTCACCGCGAATCTGACCCGCACGACAGACGCCTATCCGTTCACGCCCGGCACAACTCCGCCGGGCGCGAGCCCCGATCCGTATCAAGGCAGTTTTGCCGGCCCGGGATTTTTGCTTGGCGACACGCCCGTCAGTTCCAGCACCTCGATCATTTCCGGCGCGACGCTCAACGACCGTCGCCGCCTCGACTCGGACATCTGGGGCTTTCGCCTCGGCCCGTATGCCGAGTTCCCAATCACCGAGCGCGTGAATCTGCAAATCTCCGGCGGCCTCGCCGGGGCGCTGCTGAACAACGACGTCGCATGGTCAATCACCGGCACCACGCTCTCTGGGAAAGGCAGTGACAGCGACATGCTCTGGGGCGGTTATCTCGCCGCGAACCTGTCGTGGCAATTCTGTGAAGACTGGAGCGCGGTCGCCGGCGTGCAATATCAGAACCTCGGCAAGTATGAACACTCCTTCGGCGGACGCCGCGTGGAACTCGACCTGCATCACTCGTTTTTCGTCACGGTCGGAGTAGGCTTCAGCTTCTAATAAGCTTCGCAAAATTTTCATTCGACTTGCCAAAAGACAGTTGGCCGATTCCAGAAATCGAGCCTCGACAAATCCGCACGGAAAAGCATTCTCGGGTTAATCAGCGACAAAGGAATTCAGGCGTCGCGGGGTGCGTATGAAAAACTTGCTCGCAATTCTTTTTCTGCTCGGCGCGGCAGTCTCAGCCTTCGCGCAAGGCACAGTTCGTTTTTCAAATGACTCGTCGGATTTGGCGTCGCCGCCAGACCGTTTCGTGAGATACGACGCGACGGCGGCAAACGTAAATCCAGCATACACCGCAGGCTCGCGCGTGTTCAGCAATGGGACTCCCGGTTTGCGCGCGCAGCTTTATTACGGAGCATCCACGGCGAATGAATCCAGCCTTGTTGCAGTCACGACCGCTCCGAGCACATTCAAAAATTCTACATCGGCAAGCGTCGGCTCATGGTTCAGTGGAGGAAGAACATTAGACGGATTTCCAAATTCTTCTGACGGAAATATTGTAAACTTGCAAGTCCGTGTCTGGGACATCAATTTGGCGAGCAGCTACGAAGCGGCGACTGCATTGGGTGCGGCATACACTGGCCTGATCGGTCAGTCTTTGATTTTTACTTATACGATTCCAACCGATCCGCTTGGCTCGCTGGACTTATTCAACATGAAGAATTTCCAGGGCTTCACGATTGGCCTTCCAGTTCCTGAACCATCAACAATCGCGCTGTTGTTGGTCGGCAGCGGAATCTTTTTTGTTTCAGCAAAGTGGCGACGTCACGGGAAGCTTATGAAAAACTTTTTTGCAATTGTTTTTCTGCTCGGCACAAGCGTCTCCGGCTTTGCCCAAGGCACAGTCCGTTTTTCAAACGACACGTCGGATGTGCCGTCTCCTCCAGACCGGTTCGTGAGATTTGACGTCACAGCCTCAAGCTTGAATCCCGCATCCACCGCAGGCGCGCGTGTGTTCAGCAACGGCACTCCCGGTTTGCGTGCCCAACTTTATTTCGGCGCATCCACCGCCGAAGCGTCCAGCTTGACGGCTGTTTCGACAGCGCCAACCACATTCAAGAATTCAACATCAGCAAGTGTCGGCACGTGGTTTGGCGGAACCAGGACACTCGACGGATTTACGAACGGAACGGTGAATCTTCAAGTTCGAGTCTGGGACATCAGTCTGGCCAGCAGCTTTGAGGCGGCGTCTGCGCTGGGGGCGGCTTATACCGGCCTTGTGGGGTGGTCAATGGTTTTCCAATACACAATTCCGACGGATCCGTTGGCACCGTTGTCGGCCTACAATATGAATAACTTTCAAGGTTTTGGTTTTGGGCTGATACCAGAACCATCAACAGTGGCGATTTTGCTATTGAGTTGCGGAATTCTCTTTGTCCAATCCAAGTCACGCCGCCGTCGTGACTAATCTAAGCGACGGCTTTGATTTCAACTTTAGGCTCGTCAACTTCTTCAATCCGTGAACCATTGCCGGGGCTATGATCATCGTTCTCAAACCGAAAATTTCCAGCCGCGAAGAAGCGGTCGTGCTCAGGGAAATCCGCAAGCTCGGCTACAAACCGCACGTCATGCGCGGCGTCGCGCGCACGGTCATCGGCGCTATCGGCGATGAACTCACGCACAAGTCACTTGAAGCGCTCGCCACGCAATTTCCAAAGTTCGTCGAGAGCGTCACGCCGATCCAAAAACGTTTCCAACTCGTCAGCCGTCAGGCGCACACGGCGAATTCGACGGTTCAAGTCCGCAATCACCTCGTCATCGGCGGGAAACAATTTCACGTCATGGCCGGGCCGTGTTCCGTCGAGAGTGAAAAGCAGTTGATGAAAACGGCTGAGGTTGTCAGCAAAGCAGGCGCGACGATTCTTCGCGGCGGCGCGTTCAAGCCGCGCACTTCGCCCTACGAATTTCAAGGTCTCGGCGAAAAAGGTTTGAAGTTGTTGGCCAAAGCACGCCGCGAAACCGGACTGGCCGTCATCACTGAAATGCTTTCCGAACAGCACGCGGACTTGGTGGCCGAATACGCGGACATCATCCAGATCGGCGCGCGCAACTCGCAGAATTTTCAGTTGCTCATCGCCGCGGCGAAGACCGGCAAGCCGGTTCTGCTCAAGCGCGGCCTTTCGATGAAGGTCGAGGAATGGCTGTTGGCCGGCGAATACGTTCTGGCGAACGAAAATCCGAACCTGATGTTTTGCGAGCGCGGCATCCGCACGTTTGAGACTTACACGCGCAACACGCTCGACCTCTCGACGATTCCCATCATCAAACAGGAATCGCATTGCCCGATCGTGATTGATCCGAGCCAGGGAACCGGCCGCGCGGATCTCGTGACGTCGCTGTGCAAAGGCGCGGTGGCGATGGGCGCGGACGCGCTGCTGATCGAAGTTCATCCGAATCCCGCCGAAGCGTGGAGCGACGGCGCGCAGCAGGTTTCGCTGCAGCAATTCGCGAAGTTGATGCAGGAGTTGAGGCCGTTGATTCTTGCGGCGGGACGGGAATGATTCTTTTTGAGTTGCTGGGGAGGAGAAAAACTTCTCCTCCCCAGCCCGGTTTCCGCGCGGAGGAGGCGCGGAATGATTCAATGGTTTCCCGGCACTCTGATAAAAACTGAGAGCCGAACCATCTGTTTTCCTGTCAGTCCCGCCGAGGCGGGATTCTGAAAGGAAATTTCTGCGGCAAACTCAACTGGGATTTTCCAGAAACAAATCGTCGCTGCACGGGTTCGGAACGCCGGCGTGAAAGCCGGTTTCATCCTGATAACCCACCGGCGCAGTCGCGACCGAATGCACAACGACGATGAGCGCGCAAAGAATTCCAACCGCCGCGATGAGGAATGTAATTGTCATGCCGCAGAATCAGCATGGCAAATGCCAGTGAAGAAACGGCGGATGGAGCGCGGCGGTCATTTCGCTTCTGCGCGCGATTGCAGCACGACGCCGAAGCAGATGAGGCACAACTGTCTTGTTTCCAGAACTCGGTCAGGGCTTCGCTTTGAGCAGGTCGCGGATTTCGGTGAGAAGTTTTTGATCAGTTGTCGGGCCGGGCGCGGGAGTGGGTTTGGCCTCCTCTTTTCTCTGCAACGTGTTCATGCCTTTGATCAGCATGAAAATACAGAATGCGAGGATGATGAAGTTGATGAGGATGGTGATGAAGTTGCCGTAGGCGAAAACCGGGCCTAATTTTTTGGCGTCAACCAAAGCAGGCCAATGGCCGTCAAGCCTCAGAATTTTGTCGGACAACGGATAGTAGAGGTTGCTGAAATCCACATTACCGACGACTTTGCCGATGATTGGCATGATCATGTCTTCGATGACAGAGTTGACAATCTTGCCGAACGCGCCGCCGATGATGACACCGATCGCGAGATCCACGACGTTTCCGCGCATTGCGAACTGTTTGAATTCTTTGATGATGGCCATAGTTGGTCTTTCGTTTGAGGTTCCCGCGCAGTCTGCAAAATCCGCAAAAGAAAGCAAGCCCGCCCGCTTCGAGATTTCCCTCACTCATTTCTACTTCAGAAACTTTATCTTCACTCCGCTCTCTTTCGGCTTCTAAAATTTATCCGGCAGACTTTCAGCGCCCGCAGATTTTTCAACGTGATGGTTCACTTTGCTCCCGTTCCAACGCGCGCGCGTAGCTGACAATTCGCCTGATCAAGCTGTTGTAATACGAGTGCGCCGCCGCGCCGAGGCGTTCGTTGAGTCGCGCGTAAAGTTGGTGCTCGTAAGGTTGCGGAAAGTCGCAATCCGGAACGTCCACCCCCAGACGTCGCAGCCGCGGCGCGGCGATTGCGACCAGCAGCGAGGAATCCGTCAGCCGACCCGCCGCCAGATCAGCGAGACCTTCCTCGACAAGCTCTGCGCCCGGAAGAAGTGATTCAACGTGTTGCTCTTTCATTGGCGTTCCATCTCTGCAATGAAGTTTTGCACCTTTTGCTTGAATTGTCCCGGATCAATTGCCGGATAACGCAAAAGCCCCGGTTCAATCTGCGAAAATCTTTTTTTTAAATCATCAAGGCTCACGTAGCCGCCGCGCACGAAGTGTTTCACGTCCTGCAAATCCTGAGTGTGCCCGCGTTCCAGTTTCGCGAGTGCTTGCAGGGAGAAATCATAATGAAAGAACTGAATCTGGCCGATAGACGCGATGTGGCGACTGCGTTCGCGCCAATCGGTAGTGCGCGGAATGAAATCGTCGGGCGACGCGAGTTCCACGTTGATGTTGAGGCGATTCTTGAGTGTCGCTATCGCTTCGAAAGCGCCTTGTGGTTCGGGATCGAGCTTGAGATCAATGTCAATCGTCTGCTCGCGAAAGTTCAACAGCAAAGCCGTCGCGCCGCCGGTGAAATACACCTTGCCGGGGCTGCGCGCGGCTGCGGCAAGTTCCTGCATGAACTGCTTGAGGGTTTTGGCTGTGACATTCGGCCTCATCGCCAGGGCAGATTGCAACGGGCAACAGCGGAAAACAACCGATTACTTGTTCGAATTGCCATCGAGAAACTTTATCTTCACTCCACCCTCTTTCGACCTCGAAATTTTATCCAGCAAACTTTCAGCGCCTGCAGATTTTTCAGTCGGCCCGCCTGCGCTCAGAAGCTCCGGCGCGGCAGGCGCGGCGGTTTGTTTTGCATCCGGCTCAAGCGCCGAACGCAACGCGCCTTCGACGAGTTGCGCGCAATGAATTTTCATCGGCGGCAGCGGGCCGAGTTCACCGGCAAGCTCTTCCGTCTTCATCGCGAGGGCTTCCTCAGCCGTTTTGCCGCGAATCAATTCCGTCGCGAGACTGGCGACGGCGATGGCCGTCTCGCACCCGAACGATTGAAACGTCGCGCGGTCAATGATCTTTTTGCCACCCTGCTCCTTGAACTTCACCCACATCCGCAGCATCTCGCCGCAATCCGAGTTGCCCACCGTGCCCACGGCGTCCGCGTCGGCCCGCTCGCCCATGTTCTGCGGATTGGCCATTGCCTCGCGGATTCGTTTTTCCAAATCTTCAGTCATGATTCTAATTTACCGCAGAGATGCGGAGACGCAGAGAATTAAATTTGGAAATCAGGAACGCTGGAAAAATTTTCCGTAGTTGGTGTTTTATCGTTCGAGAACGAACACGCTCTCGGTCTCGCTCTCAATGAACTGTCGAATAATCTCTATGCGACCTCAAAAGATTTACGATCAAACTGGTCGGGCAATTACCGACGCGCAGCCAGATGAACTTGGGCAGGTGGCCGAGCACAATGGCTCGCTGATAAAAGGCAGTATCCTTCGCGACAATCGTAAGTCCATGTTGCTTCGCCCAGTCCCAAATGACATTGTCATCGGCTTTCATCAAACCGACCGACTTGACGTGCGTGGAATCAGGAAACAAATCAGCGACCTGCCGGACGATCCGGTCCGACACGTTCTCGTCCAGGAGGAGTTTCACGCGGGCGCGACGAACAGCTTGTGTTCGCGGTCCGCCGCAAATGCCAGGCAGGCTTTAATGTCTTCGCGAGTCAGCTCGGAAAAATCCCGCAGAATCTCCTCTTCGGTCATGCCGCCGGCCAGATACTCGAGGATGTCCTGAACCGTGATGCGCATCCCGCGAATGCACGGCTTGCCGCTTCGTTTGCCCGGCTCAATCGTGATGATCTTGGAGTAGTTCACGCGTAAATCCTAGTTCTGGAGCGCCGAACGGTCAACCTTTCAATAAAACCGGATAACGCACGGCGGCCATCGCCTCGCGAATTCGTTTTTCCAAATCTTCGGTCATGTAAAAATTTTAACGCAAAGACGCGGAGACGCAGAGAATTAAATTGGAACTCAGGAACTCAGAAAAACTTTTCAGCCTATCCGTGAATTAGGCGTCCGCTTCGTAATCCATAGAAAGCACGCTGCCACTGCTGCACCGTAAGGGAGCAAAAACACCAAGATACGAGGAAAGTCGTAACTGGAACGTCCATAAAATAAAGCCGCTGGAATGCACGTGAACAGCCCGGCTGCAATGACGGTCCAATAGGACACCAGCTTGAAACGCTGGGCGATGTAGTAAAGGGGCAAGAAGAACACGAGACTCAAATACGCCGTCAGAACGCCGTAGAGTGAAAAAAGAAACACGAACTCCCACGGCTTAGTCGGATCTGGAAACACAAGCTGTTCAGGTGTCGAGCGAGGAGTGGTAGCAGAATACCACACCGCCCAAAGCGCTGAGACCAGCACCACTGCCCAAGGAGCAATCACGGTAGCCCAAAAAACTCGTTCGGAAGGTCTTGTCATTTTGTTGCCTTAACCCGGCGTAGTCCGATTTCACCGGCCAACGCCGGGCTGATTGATGAAATCCTTTCAGAGTTTTTCTTTGTGTCTTGGCGTCTTTGCGCCTTTGCGTTTAGTTCACACAGACTTTTATTGCGAAATCTGCGTCATCTGTGGATGAAAAGTTTTTTCAACTCTGTGGCTCTGCGCCTCAGCGGTTCAACCCAAATCGTATCGCCGCACTTTTGCATCCACTTCCTGCGACCACGCGTCAATGCCGCCGCGCAGGCAGCGCACGTTTTCGAGACCGTGCCCCATGAAATACGCCGCCGCATCCAGACCCTGTTTGCCCTTGTGATCAATGATGACCAGCGGACGCGGGTTCGAGCCGCTCGCCATGATTTCCTGCGTCACCGCCTGCGACATCAACACCGAACCTTCCAGATGCACCGCCTCAAATTCCTCGCGCGATCGCACGTCGAGCAGCTTCACCGATTTGTCGCGCTTGATCAACTCCGCCAGTTCCTTCGGCTCGATCAAAATCTTCGCGTCCTGCTCGTGGCTGGTTTTGATGTGCTCAAAAACTTCCGCGACGTTCACACCATTGCGCCGGCAAACCTGCTCCAACGTTTCCGTCGGCTGAAACCCGCAACTCGCGCAGCCGCCGATGTGGTATTTCCGAAACATCGCCCGCTGCGCGCCGGGAAATTTTTCCAGCACGGCGCTCATGGATGAATTCGCGTCAATGGTTGCTTCAAGAGTCATCAGAAGGAAATTATTCCAATTCGGTCGGAGGTTCTTCCAAATCAAATGGTGTGCCGGGTCTAAGGAAAACTTTTCTGTCACCGTCGGTTAGGACAATTAACTCGCCTTGATACGCTTCAGCAATGAGTTGACTAAGCTGTTCCTCAGCTTCGCTAACCGGAATTGTTTTCATGCTGGCACTCTAATCTTTGAAATCCGAGACAGCAAGCGGCTTCCCTTCTATACTGTTTGCCAAAAGTAATTTCCGAAAAGCGCGGAAGCGATGGAGCGCCGAGCACCGCCTCGGCACGATAATCTCAACTTTTCTGTCCGAGCCGAGACGGTGCTCGGCGCTCCTTTCCGGGAATTACTTCTGGCAACCACTCTAATGCGCAAAT
This sequence comes from uncultured Verrucomicrobiota bacterium, assembly GCA_964389025.1. Classification (GTDB taxonomy): domain Bacteria; phylum Verrucomicrobiota; class Verrucomicrobiia; order Limisphaerales; family CAYMCQ01; genus CAYMCQ01. The sequence goes on along the minus strand of CAYMCQ010000025.1, from coordinate 28,101 downwards.
CTCGCGGCCAACGTGCTTGTGACCCGACCCGCGCGAGTGTTAATCTCCGCGCATGGAATCTCCCGACTGGGCCAGTCTCAGTGATGACGAGTTGCTGGAGAAAAAAATCTCCCAGCTCGGCTTGAAACTGGACGCCACAAAGCTTCAGCCGTTGATCCAGCAACATTACGATGAGCTGTCGCAACGCGGCCTGATCTTCCATCCGCCCTGCCACATCGGCGACGAATGGTTTGTGCCCGTCGGCATCCCGGCGATTTTTGTTCCGTTCTTTCTCACGCATGACCGGCTGCGCCAGCTTGAGCGAAAAATCATTCTCGAAGTTGAAGGCGAAACTCCCGAGTGGTTCATGAAATTGATCCGGCACGAGGCCGCTCATGCCTACGCTTACGCGTATCAGGTTTTCAAAAAGCGAAAATGGCAGCGCACATTCGGCCTTTCTTCGACCGAGGAAACGCCGTCGTTGTATCGCCCGCGTCCCTACAGCCGGAGTTTCGTAGTGCATCTTGACGACTGGTATGCGCAGAGCCATCCCGATGAGGACTTCGCGGAAACTTTCGCCGTCTGGCTCACGCCGGGACTGGACTGGCGCGCGCGTTACAAAGGCTGGAAGGCGCTGCAAAAACTGGAATACATGGACGAACTGATGCAATCGCTTGCGGGCAAACCGCCGTTGCCCATGCCGAAATATCGCGTGGCCGATCACGATTGTCTCAACGTAAAACTCAAGACCTATTACGCGAAGAAGCGCAAAGTCTATGAAGATTCCTTCCCGGATTTTTACGACAACGACCTGCGGCAACTGTTCGACGCAGGCGCGGATGTCGAAGGGCGCGTGAAAGCTTCCGCGTATTTGCGCCACCATCGCCGGCAACTCGAGGACGCGGTTTGCGAATGGACAAACGAGAAAAAATATCGCGTCAACAAACTGCTCGCGCGGTTGATTGCCCGCTGCGACCAATTGGGACTTCACATCAAAGCCTACGACCCGAAACAAAACCTCCAGGTGTCCGCTTACGTCACCACGCTCGTGATGAACCATTTGTTCACCGGCAAATTCAAGCGAACGAAATAGCTGTGAAAAAGAAACTCAAAATCCTCGCCCTGTTCGACGCCATTGCGCCGACCACACTTGACCAGGACTTGAGCGCTGAATTGAAAACCGAGGATTGGAAGACCGAGGCGAACGTCCTCGCCGCGCTCGGCGAACTCGGCCACACGATCGAGCACCTCGCCATCTTCGATGATCTCGATCTGCTCCGCCAAAAGCTCGAACGTTTCGAGCCGGACATCATTTTCAACCTGGCCGATCAATTCAAAAACAATCGCGCGTTCGATCAGAACATCGTTTCGTTTCTTGAAATGCACGGCGTGCCGTTCACCGGCTGCGGCTCGACCGGGTTGACGCTCTGCAAGCACAAGGGCATTTCCAAAAAAATTCTCGGTTACCATCGCATTCACGTGCCGGAGTTCGCCGTCATCCCGCGCGGCAAACGGTTCGCGCGACCGAAACGGCTCAAGTTCCCGATTCTCGTCAAGCCGGTGAAAGAGGAGGCGTCCTACGGCATTTCGCAGGCGTCATTCGTCGAGACGGACGAGCAATTCAAGGAGCGCGTCCAGTTCATCCACGAGAAACACGACAACGACGCCATCGCCGAGGAATACATTGCCGGGCGCGAACTTTACGTGAGTGTGCTTGGCAATCATCGCCTCGAAGTTTTTCCGATCCGCGAACTGGTCTTCAAAGATGTCCCGCCGGACGAGCCTAAGATCGCGACTTACCGCGCCAAATGGGACGAGGAATATCGAAAGCGTTGGGGTCTGCAAAATCAGTTTGCCGAAAAGCTCGATGCCGCTCTCGCCCGCGACATCGTGCAAACCTGCAAGCGCATTTATCGTCTTCTGACGATTGACGGCTACGCGCGCGTGGATTTGCGCGTCACGCCAGAGAACCGCATTTATTTCATCGAAGCCAACCCGAACCCCATCCTCGCCGCCGACGAAGACTTCGCGAATTCCGCGCTCAAGTCAGGCCTGGCTTATCCGCAACTCATCGAACGCATCATCCGCACGGGGTTGAAGACGGTGAGGGAATAAATCATCTATCCGCCGATGTGATATATGCGAAACAACGCCCGCTGCGCGCCGGGAAATTTTTCCAGCACTTCGCGCATCGGAGAATTAGGCAATATGTCTGAATGCGCTATCACAACACAATTCGATGGCCGCGTTTTTCTTTTGCAAAGTAATTTATGCTCGTCCCGGAAGGTAACTTCTGGTCTGTCAAAATTCGTCGCACCGTTTCGATACTGTTGCTGCCGTCGAAAAGCAGCAAATCAATGTAGGCGCTTTGTGTCCCGAAAGCTCCGCCAAGTGATCGGCCCTGTGCGTTGGTCTTTAATGCTTGATCTAAAACGTCTTCGATTAGCCCGCGAGTTTCACTTTGCTTGCCGTCAGGAAGAAATTTGGAATCAAACGAGGCGAACACATAATCTGCTCCTGTGCCTGCCAGCGGATCTGAAAACCCGCCTTCGGCTTCAAGATATTCCTCGATAAGAGGGTAATGCATTGTAGAACCAATAATGACATCGCCGCGTAAAAAACGTGTATGTGGCTCTTTGTTTTGATAAACGACGCCAGATTCGCCGGGTGGAAGTTTTTTCCAACCGGTTTCTACCTCAACCCTCTTCAAAAAAGAAAGTAACTCTTCCAGAGGCATCGCATCAGACAGCTTTTGATCATTCAATTTGATTTCCCCAATCCATTGTTGTGTTCCAAACTCACCGAGAACTTCGTCAAGAAATAGAAACAAGACACTCCAGCGGTTTTTCTCTGGCAAAATGCTAAACAGCGGATGCCACACCACTAAATCAACTTTCTCGGTTTCACTGTTTGGACGAGCCGTTATCCAAAACTCAATCGGATTAAAAATCTTGTCTCCGATCTCAAGTTGCGTTCCTTTGATAGAACCCGGCTGGCGTGCGCAATAGAATGTCCAACCGGAAATTGCTGGAGCTTGGCTCAACCAGAACATCGCAAGAAGTTGGCGGTGTAAAACACCTTCGCCAGAAAGAGTAAAGGAGTGCCCTTCGCCGTTTTCTCCTGGACCAAAAACCCACGCAAAACCTGGAAACAACTCATTAATCTTGGAGCTAACTTCTGGCGCTAGGCTTGGGCACTTTTTGTCTTCAATCGTCTGATAAAACCGAGGGGCTACTTCTACATACCATTTCCAAAAACTTTGAACTCTATTTTTGAATGTGATTTCTCCTTTTGCCGGCGCGGTTCGTTTGAAGAAGGAAAGCATGTTCCGTTTGAGGAAACGATTACTGGCCAAAAAACTTCTGAATCTCTTTCACCACTTCAACAAACCGATCCACCTCGGCTTTCGTGTTGTAAAAATAAAAACTCGCGCGCGCGTTTTCAAAACAGGGTTTCAAATCCAGCGGCTTGAAAATGCCGGTCGTTGGTGAACGCTTTGGCAATGCCCAGCCGTCGCATGACCACGAAAGAAACGTGATCCACAATCCCCGCCGAATCGGCTTCGCCGCGTTGATAATTTTGCCACGCCAATTTCCAATCCGTTTCCGTCGGCCAAATCAGTGTTCCGGCTTTTTCAAGTCGCTCGCGTAAATCATTGGCGTCTTTGCGAAATCCTTTTCGCGCCACAGCATTGCCGCATTCAAGCATCACGAACGTGGTCGTCAGCAACGTGTCTTTGGTTTGGGTAATTTCGGCAAAGGCTTTCTCGGCCGTTTCATGCCATTGATCGCTTTCGCTCCATAAGGCGAGCAAACCGACCGAATCCATGAAAACCAAATTCATGGCTGATGCTCATTGTGGCGGGCAGCGATGTCCCGTTCGCCGGAATTGAACCGCCGCGACATGACTTCGTAAATGCCTTCCATGCTTCCGGTCGCCGGTTCTTTTTCACCAACGACTTTTGGCTCGAATTCCACTTCCGTGCGTTCCGGCAATTCGACCGATTCGTGCGGGCGAAAGACGCCTTGCTCATAGATTGCGTGAATCGTTTTCATAGTTTGCATTTAACACATTCTGCGCTTGGCCGCCAGTATTCCCTTTTGCCCAGACAGGCTGGAAGCGCTGTCCTACGTCATTGCCCGAAAAATTTCTGAATCTCTTTCACCACTTCCACAAACCGATCCACTTCGGCTTTCGTGTTGTAAAAATAAAAACTCGCGCGCGCGGTGGATTCGACGCCGAGCCTGCTCATGAGCGGTTGATTGCAATGATGCCCGCCGCGCAACGCCACGCCGCGCTGGTCCGCCACCGTCACGACGTCGTGCGCGTGAACGTCCTTCAACAGAAAACTCACCACGCCCGCGCGTAGTGGTGCGGGCGTCCCGCCCGCGAGTTGCAGATTTGAATCGAACGGGCGAGACGCCCGTGCCACTACCGGCTTTGGGCCGAACAAGCGAATGCCGTCAAGCTGCGACAATTTTTCATAAGCGTAACCGGCAAGCTCCTGGTCATGCTTGAAAATATTTTCGCGGCCAATGCTGTCGAGATAATCCATCGCGGCGTGCAGGCCGATCGCGCCGGAAATGTCCGGCGTGCCGGCTTCGAACCTGTGCGGCGCGTGTTTGAACGTCGTCTTCTGAAAACTCACGTTCAAAATCATCTCGCCGCCGCCTTGATACGGCGGCATCGCTTCAAGAATCTCCTGCCTGCCATACAAAATGCCGATGCCCGTCGGGCCGCAAATCTTGTGGCCGGAGAACGCGAGAAAATCGCAGCCGATTTCCTGAACGTCGAGCGGGCGATGTCCTGCGCTTTGCGCCGCGTCAACGAGCGTGGTCACGCCAAGTTTTCGCGCGCGCGCGCAAAGTTCAGCGATGGGATTGACCGTGCCGAGCGAGTTCGAAATGTGTGTGAGTGCGAGAATCTTCACGTCGCGCGTGAGAAATTCATCGAGCCGCTTCAAATCCAGCAAACCATCATCGCCAGTGATCGGCAGATAACTGACCTTCGCCCCGACGCGTTCAGCGAGCAGTTGCCACGGAACGATGTTGCTGTGGTGCTCCATTTCCGTGAGTAGAATCACGTTGCCCGGCTTGAGATTTTTAGTGCCCCAACTACTTGCGACGAGGTTGATTCCTTCCGTCGTGCCGCGCGTGAAAATGATTTCATCCGCGCTGCGAGCGTTGATGAACTTGGCTGCCGCGGTGCGAGCCGCTTCAAACCCAGCCGTCGCGCGATTGCTCAACTCATGAATCCCTCGATGAACATTGGCGTTGTCGCGTTCGTAATAATTTTTCAGCGCGTCAAGAACGGCGCGCGGCTTTTGCGAAGTCGCCGCGTTGTCCAAATAAATCAGCGGTTGTCCGTGGACTTTCTGGTCGAGGACGGGGAAGTCTTTTCGCAATGATGTCCAGTCAGTCATTTCCGGAATTTTTTATTAGGAAACCAGGAAACCATGAAGTTTATTTTTCCTGCCTTCTTGGATTCCTTATTGAAATCTTAGACCAATCCCAATTGCAGTTTCGCCGCTTCGCTCAACATGCTTTGGTTCCACGGCGGATCCCAGACCAGCTCCACATTCACGTCGTCCACGCCTTCGAGCGAGAGCAATTTGTTCTGCACGTCCTGCGCGAGCATCGGCCCCATGCCGCAACCGGGCGCGGTCAACGTCATCTTCACGTCCACCTTGTGGCTGTCGGGCGCGAGCGGCGTGAGGTGGCAATCGTAAACCAAGCCGAGATCAACTATGTTCACGGGGATTTCCGGATCGAAGCAGCTCCGCATCTGATTCCAGATTTCCTTTTCGAGTTGCTCGGTTGTTTTCGGAGCGCCGGGCGTCCCGGAAGTTTTTTCCTCGGTCTTTTGAATCCCGAGCGCATCGGCGTCTTTGCCTTCGATGCGGAACATGTTGCCGTTGACGATGACGGTGTAACTGCCGCCGAGCGATTGCGTGATGTGCGCCTGCTCGCCTTTTTGCAACGTTACCTTCGTGCCGACGGGAATCACCGCGGCATCAACGTCGCGGGCCAAAGTGACTGAATCGTTTGTCTGCATAGCGATTGGAATATAGCGGAAACAACTTCACTTGTCGCGCTCCTTTAACGGAACAAATTTACATGCTTTCTGTTTCGGTGCTAACCGTCTCAGCGCCTCCTTCCAGCGCCGCCATCACCGCGTGCCACGAAAGGATTGCGCATTTGATGCGTGCGGGAAATTTATGCACACCGGCGAACACGGCCAGTTTGCCAATCGAATCGCCAGCGGGTTTTCCGGTCGTGACCATCGCGTGGACTTTGTCGAAAAGCTCTTTGATCTGCGCTTTGTTTTTTCCTTTGACGCTTTCAGTCAGCAGCGACGCGGATGCTTTTGAAATACAGCAGCCTGAACCGACGAAGCTGATCTCTTTGATCACGTCGCCGTCGGTTTGGAGAAACATTCTCAACTGATCGCCGCAAAGTGGATTGTGTCCCTGCGCCGAGCAACTCGCCTGCGGCATCTCGTGGAAGTTCCGCGGATGCTTGCAGTGATCCAGGATGACTTCCTGATAAAGATCGTTAAGGTCGTCAGACATATTTTTTCGACGGGATTTACAGGATTAACAAGATTAGGAATCTCATCCTGGAAATCCTGTTCATCCTGTCATTTTTCCACCGCCACGCGCTCGTTCTGCTCCAGCCGATCCCAAATAATTTTATCGAGTTCCTCCCGCGCAGGTTGAAAACGGACGCGGTCAATGATTTCGCCGGCGAACGCGTGGATCAACATCCGCCGAGCCGTTTCCTCCCCGATGCCGCGGGCGCGCAGATAAAAAATGGATTCCTCGTTCAACTGGCCGACCGTCGCGCCATGCGTGCATTTCACATCATCAGCGTAAATTTCCAGTTGCGGTTTCGTGTCCACGGTTGCGCTGTCGGAGAGCAGGAGATTTTTGTTCGTCTGTTTCGCGTCGGTCTTCTGCGCGATTTTTCGGACCAAAATTCTCCCGTGAAAAACGCCTTTCGAGCGTCCGTCCAAAATGCCGTTGAAATATTCGTGGCTGTTGCAATGCGGCTGCGCGTGCTCGACGACCATGTGATGGTCGGCAAGCTGGTCGCCCTTCGTGAGATAAAGCCCGTTGAGGACGCACTCGACGCCTTCGCCCGCGAGGTTCGTGCGGATGTTGGCCCGTGAAAGTTTCGCGCCGGTGGCAATCGAGTGGGAGATGAAATTCGCGCTGCGGCCGAGATGCGCGTGAAGCCCGGCCATGTGAAACGCATCGTCACTCTCATCCTGAAACTTGCAATGCTCGACGTTCGCGCTGTCCGCCACGATTATTTCCGTGATTGCGTTCGTAAAAGTAGCACAGGCTTCCAGCCTGTGAGGCTTCTCTTTGTCACCCGATGAACACACAGGCTGGAAGCCTGTGCTACTATGGGCGTAACTTTCGAGCACGGTGAACCGGCTGTTCGTTTCCGCGACAATCAGATTGCGCGGATGCGCCGTCGCGCCGGGCTCTTTGCTCGTGGAAATGAAAAGCAAATGGATTGGCTCGGTGAGCGTCACGTTCGCCGGAACGTAAATGAACGCGCCGTCCTGAAAGAACGCGAGGTTCAGCGCGTTGAAAGCGTTGTCGGCGGCGGTTGCGTGGCGGGCCAAGAATTTTTCGAGCAGCGTGGAATCACTTTTCAAACTCGCCGCTAGACTTCCGACTTTGACACCGTCAGGAAAATTCCCGAGCGTGGAAAGTTCCGCAGAAAAAAGTCCGTTCAGGAAAACGAGCCGGCTGGCTTTCAGTTCGCCGAAGGTAAAGTTTTTGAGCGCGGATTTGTCCAGCCCATTCGCGGAAAGTTCGAGCGTGGGTTTGAACGGCAGTTTTGCAATCGGCGAGACGTTTGTGAAACGCCAATCTTCGTCGTGCAACGTCGGGAAGCCGATTTCCGCGAACCGCGCGATGCCTGCCTTGCGAAGCGAGCGCAGCCACGACGGCTCAGCAGGTTGCTTCTCTACCGCTTCAAATTTTTCAACGTATTGTTCGGTGTTGTTCATGAAAATTCTTTACGCGAATTTGGCGAATGGCTGCGAATAAACCTGATTATGCCGCCGCGAATTCCGGCTCTTCGTGCAGCACGAGGAGTTTTTTCGCAGGGATGGGAAGCAAGGCATAAGGCCGGCCATCGCGCCCGGCGAATTCAACTTCAAAAGCCGTGCCGTCATAAGCCATCACTACCGTCCCGACTTGGCCGCGGCGGAGCAAGAGCGCGCGCCCGGTCTCGAAGTGCTTTGCGGGCACGTCTTCCGTGAGCACCACCACGTCATGCAAATGGATTTCGCCGTTCATGGTCTAAACGATATAACAAGTCGCGAGTCTTGGAAAGTCCTCTCCGTGACGGACAATCCACACGCTCAGAACGGTTGCGGTGTTCTGCTTTGTGGTGAGCGGGAAGCGCAACAGGAAAACTTCGCCGAAACCGTTGTCGCCTCTCGATTCGGCAGCATCGGAAGTTGCGGCGGCGTGAAGCAATGCGTCTTTTAACACCTGCCGATTGTCGAGTGTGATTCCAAGCACTGCGGCGAAAACCCGCGCCTTGTGCCGTCCATCGCGGTGCGACGGATTGAGCGAATAATCCTCCAGCTTTGTGCCGAGGTCAGCCCGTTCGCCATTGGGAAGTTTCACGGGCGTGATTGGAACAAATGGCAGCGCAAATCACAATGCGGAACGGCGGACGATTCACAATCTTTTTGCCAGCCTCTCCGCCAACCTTTGCAGCGCCGGCGAGCGATCCAGTTGTTCCAGATGCACGTCGAGCAGACAGAAGCTTTCAGTGTGATTGCGCGCTTCGCGCAACGCGCGCTGCAACTCCGCTTCGGTTTCGACGACGAAGCCGCGGCCTGCGCCGAGAATTTCCGGCAGCCGATTGTAATTCCACGCGTGCACGTCGTTGTAAGTGCCGTCCTGCATGTGGCGCTCCGTGCCGTAGCCGCGATTGTTCAGGACGATCACGATCGGGTTCAGGCCGTAACGCGCGCTCGTGGACAGTTCCATGCCGGTCATCTGAAACGAGCCATCGCCGACGATCACGAGCGGACGCAGCTTCGGGTTCGCGAGTTGCGCGCCGACGCTCGCAGGCACGGAAAATCCCATCGAAGCATAATAAGCCGGCGCTAAAAATTCCGTGCGATGACGGATAAACAAATCCATCGAACCGAATGTCTCATCGCCAATGTCGGCGATGACCACGATTTCATCGGTGAGAAATGAGTGCACGATTTCGAAAAGGCGTGTGATTGTGAGCTTGCCGTTTTGATTTCAGCAACCGTGTGCATAGTGGAGAAATACCGCTCCTGTGAAAAGCAGGCGATTGTTTCGAAATGTATGATAGAAGCTTGAAACGCCTCGCGGCCCCGCCTACGCTCGCTGGCAGAATGAGAGCTTGGATTAAACTCATCCGCCCACTCGCCGTCGCAGCAGCGCTGTTCTGCATTTCCAAAGTGGCAAATGTTCAGGCAGACGCTCTCGATGTCTGGCATACGAGAGCCAACTTCTCTGCATCAGGAATCGCTTACGGCAATGGCAAATTTGTAGCGGTTTCAGGCACCTTGTTTCAAATTTCGCCGGACGGTGTTGTTTGGACGCAATACATCAGCCCTCCTGTGGTTTACTGCGAAGGAATCATCTTCGGCGGCGGCATGTTCATGGCATACGGCTATCCGATTTCGACAAACTCTGCTGGGCCGCGTTACATTCTACAATCCTTCGACGGGTTGGCTTGGACGAAAGTCTATGAAACTCCGTCTCAAATCAGAGGTGCGACTTACGGAGATGGCCGTTTTGTATTCGTGGGAGATCGAATTATTTCAACAACCCTAGACCCGTTTCAATGGACTGACTTTCAATTTCCTGCTCTCGAAGGAATCGCTTTCGGTGCAGGTCGGTTTGTTGCTGTGAGCAGTGGCACTATTTTCTCGTCTGCCGACAGCATCATCTGGCGGGTCGATTACCCGCCGGGGAACCAAACGCTTCGTAGTGTTGCCTATGGAAACGGACTATTCATCGCTACTTGGCGCACCAACTATTACGTTAATCCTAATTTTTTTGCTGAATACGGGTTCGTGACTTCGAGTAATTTATCTTCTTGGCAACCTGTCATCGTGGACTCTTATTGCTGCAGTGGTTCGCCGAGCTTGGCTGAAATCACATTTGGAGGAGGCTATTTCATTGGTTCAGTCCTAAATAAAACATATACGTCCACGAACGGCCTAGACTGGATTAACCGTGTCGCTGCCAATGGCGCGAACACGTTTGTCTTCGGTCTCGGCACGTTTGTGGCCGCAGGCTCTAAGATTTTTCAATCGGACGTTTTCGCACCAGTCAGCAATCCGCCACCCTCATTGCTGACGATTGCTAATTATGCTGGCGTCACGATTCAAGGAAATCCGGGACAAACTTATCGGATTGAATACACGACGAACCTAGTCACAAATGCGACGTGGTTCGCTCTGACGAATGTTTCCCTTCCCGGCAGTAATTATCTTTGGGTGGACACTACTACCTCATCAACCGTTGGGCGGAGATTCTATCGTTCTATTCTCATAGAATGATTTGAACGGTGGTGTGATGTCCGGCGGGATGGAAAAAAGTGAGATGGCTCATCTTCAATTCGCCGCCGCCAAAATTTCGTCCAATGCGGTATTATTCCTTTGCCTTCTGGAGTGACGATAGAAATTGTGCAGCATCGAATGTCTCTCCAACCGATACCGGAAAGCGTGCTGCTAAGTGAACAACTGCGTCATCTATCCAAGCTGCTTTATCAGCCGCTGGAGGCGTATAGTAGCGACCTGTCAGAAGCCCCGAGTCAACCAAAGCCTGCAAAGCCATGACGCGCCAGAAAACAAACGCAGCTTTCTTCGTGTTACCGTATCGGTTAACTGCGGCTTTCATTACGTCGGGTTCGCGCGCCGTATGCTCGCGGCCAATGTGTCTGAGATGCTCAAACGTGTATTGGAGCAGGTATTCAAACTCAATCGGATCCAGAGGTGGGCAGTGAGTATTCACGCTAGGAATCTTACGAGTCTATCGCCACGAGAGAATGAGTGCAGACTAGATGACCTCATCCGGTGGTGGCGTAAACATGATAACCATGACGACATTGGCAACCTCTCTGGGGGTAAGGCTGATGGGATGAACGGTGGGAATATCGAACAACTTCCGCAGGTGTCGGCGCAATTCCTTACCCTCGGGGGTAAACTGGAAAATGGCAGTTTTCGTTCGGTCGTCATAAAGACTTCCACTGATAAAACCGCGTTCCATCAGCAGCTCGCAGTGGCGCTTAAACTCCTCTTCAGATTCGTGTTTTCTCATAGGCAAGTAAATCAAGCCGCCAATTCCTCAAAAGTCACATGATCGCCAAGCAACAGCTTATGCAAGGTGTAAAACGTTCCATGAATAACCACCTTTGTTTCACAGCCTCTTCGCCAATCTTTCAGTCAATCTCTGCAACGCCGGGGAGCGATCCAATTGCTCCAGATGCACGTCGAGCAGGCAGAAGCTTTCGGTGTGATTGCGCGCCTCGCAAACCACTTTTCCTCCCACCATCGCCATCAAAACTTTCGTCAGATTACCAGCCGATCACGCCTTTCGCAAAACCGCCGCCGCGCCCCAACCGACCAAAACCATCACCGACAAAATCAGCCAGTTGTGAGGCGAGCCGACGACGCTGCCGTAATGGTTGCTGACCATGATGAACATGACGGGCATGACGATGAATGTGTTGTGCTTGGAACGCATTTTGGCGCGCGCGCCTTCGGCCAAATCAGGTTGCCGACCGGCTTTAAGCGCGGCGACCATGCGACGTTGCGGCGGCAGGATTCGCATCCAGACATTCGCGGTCATGATTGTGCCGAGCATTGAGCCGAGTTGCATGTAGGCCGCGCGCGCGGGAAAAAGCGGCGGCAGATTCAGCACTTTTATTCCTCGCGTGAAAATGTAAGCGACTCCAGTGATCACCAGAAACGAAACGATCATCCCGACGATTTCATTTTTGAAAAGTTTCGTCAGAAGCAAGTCGTAAACAACCCAGCCGACGATGAGCAGACCAAAGCTCAACGCGAAGGCGACGCCTTTTTTGATCGGCCAATCCTCGGCTTCGACCATCATTCCGCCGTGATAATAAACCAGCCCGAACAGGAAAAATCCGCTGATCCAGGTGATGGCCGCCTCCCATTTGAACCAATGCAACGTTTGCGGCATGAGCTGCGGAATTTTTTGTTTCTCCACTACATAGAATCCGCCGCTGTGAACCATCCAGACATTTTTCTCTTTCGATTTATCATCGCCGCTCGCGGCTTTTTCCAATTCCGAAAATCGCCCGTCGAGCCAGGTGAAATAATACGTCGTGCCGACCCACATGATGGCGGCGAAGATGTGGATCCAGCGGAAAAACAGTTGCAGCCATTCGTTGAGTTCGGGGCTCATGCGGGGAGATTGGCGGGTTGCGGTTTTGGTTCAAGCAGAAATTTGTGGGTGGCACAGGCGTCTTGCCTGTCATTTCCGGCGTCTCGCCGGAAATCGTCGTGAGAGTCAGTCAGCGGTTTAAGTGAACCCCCACGACAAACTTCGTCTAGCTACGAAATTCGGCGGGACGCCGAATTTGACGGGCGAGACGCCCGTGCCACCATTCAGGCGATTTGCTCGCGCTTGCGTTCTGACTTTTTATCCGCAATCGTGAACTGAATGTTAACTGACGAAGTTATTTTGAACGCTCTTAAAAGCGTTAAATTTCCCGGCTACTCGCGCGACATCGTTTCATTCGGTCTTGTGAAAAAGATCGCGGCGAACAATGGCGCGGTAAGCGTTTCGGTTGAATTGACTTCAGCCAGCCCCGAGGCAGCGGCGCAAATCAAAACCGAAAGCGAAGCAGCTTTGACAGCTTTGCCCGGCGTGAGCGCGGTTCACGTCGAAGTGAAACAAAACGCTCCGGCGGCGCGAGCCGGAGCGCAAAATCCTTTTGCCCAGCAGAACAGAGTTGCGGGAATCAAAAAAGTCATCGCCATCGCCAGCGGCAAAGGCGGCGTCGGCAAATCCACTTGTTCGGTCAACCTCGCCTGCGCGTTGAAACAGCTTGGCGCGACAGTCGGCCTGCTGGACTGCGATATTTATGGGCCGAGCATTCCGTTGATGATGGGCGTGCATGAGCGGCCAACGTTGAGCGAAACACAAAAACTCGTGCCGCCGGAAAATTTCGGGATCAAGCTGATGAGCATGGGTTTTTTGCTTGAAGGAGACCAGCCGGTCATCTGGCGCGGGCCGATGATCATGAAAACCATCCAGCAGTTCGTGACCGAAGTGGAGTGGGGCGAGCTTGATTATCTGCTCGTGGATTTGCCGCCGGGAACTGGCGACGCGCAACTTTCTCTTTGCCAGACCGTCCCGCTTGACGGCGGCGTCATCGTGACCACTCCGCAGGAAGCATCGCTTGGTGTCGTGCGCAAGGGCATCGCGATGTTTGAAAAAGTCAACGTGCCGATCCTTGGCATTGTCGAAAACATGAGTTACTTCACGACGCCGAACGGAGAGCGCGTGGAAATTTTCGGCCACGGCGGCGGACGCTCTGAAGCTGCTCGGAAAAACTTTCCATTCCTCGGGGAAGTTCCCATTTTCACCGAGATTCGCGAGGGCGGCGACCAAGGTTTGCCGGTCGTGATTTCCGCCCCTGAAAAAGCCCCGGCACAGGCGTTTATCGCGGTAGCCCGCGCTTTGACGGAAAAGGCGGCGTGACATTTCTTGCTTTGGCGATGGCAAAAGATTTCTTGCGGGGGCAATCCACACTTTTGGATTGTCAGACCGGTTCACGATGTTAAATTTTTGTGACGATTGAGCGTCGCGAACATGTCCGACCAAACCAAAAAGCTTTCCGACAAAGATTTGCTGACCAATTCTTCGCTCTACCGCGAGTTCATGGCTGAACGCGAGGAGATCTTGAAGCACAAGTGGATCGAGTCTGAAAAAGCCGGCTGCGACATCGGCTTCGAGCGCGCGTTGACGGATTGGATCGTCAAGCATCGCTCCAAGTGGCGCAAAGAGCGAACACCAAAAAAATAAATCAGCCAAATCCGCTCCTTTAACGCAGTCCCGCGAGGCCGCGAAGGATGCCATGAAAAAAAATTTTGATAACTTGAATCAGCTTACTTCGCCGGTTCATTTTTTTTACTCCGACGGTTTCAACGCAGGGCAAAAGCTCCAAGCTCCAGGCTCCAACATCCATAGAAGCGCCAAATTCCAACCTCCAATTCAAAATCGCGACGACTCTTTGGAGCTTGGTGATCGGAGCTTCTTTGGTGGTTGGATGTTGGATGTTGGAATTTCCAGATCTTCACATGTCTGACCCTCCAATCATCCTCAATGCGCCGGCCATACAGCGCGCGCTCGCCCGCATCGCCCACGAAATCGCGGAGCAGAATGAGGCCACGAACGACGTTGTGCTTGTCGGAATCCAGCGCGGAGGCGTCCCGCTCGCGCAACGGCTCGCGAAACTTCTTGGCGAGATTTTGAAACATCCCGTCTGCAGCGGCAGCCTCGACGTGAACATGCACCGCGATGATCTGGATCGCCGCGCCGCGCCGCAAATTTATCCCACGAACATTCCGTTCGACGTGGGCGGCAAAACCGTCGTCCTCGTGGACGACGTGCTGTTCAGCGGGAGGACTATTCGCGCCGCGATGGACGCGCTGAATGATTTTGGCCGGCCAAAAAAAATTAAACTCGCGGTTTTGATTGACCGCGGCCATCGCGAGTTGCCCATCAAAGCGGATTTCGTCGGCAAGAATGTTCCGACTGCCCTGGAAGAAAAAGTTTCAATGCGCCTGACCGAATCCGGAGCAAAGGAAGACGAAGTCGTCCTTGAAAAACCATGAGTTGGACTCGCAAACATCTGCTGGACATCGAATCGCTCAACGCGGACGAACTGAAAACCGTGCTCGAAACCGCGCGGGCATTCAAAGCCGTCGGCGAGCGCGCGATCAAGAAAGTTCCGGCGCTGCGCGGCAAGACAGTCGTCAACCTTTTCGTCGAGCCTTCGACGCGCACGCGGATCAGTTTCGAACTGGCCGAGCAGCGGTTGAGCGCGGACATCATCAATTTTTCAGCCGAGGCGTCGTCGTTCAAAAAAGGCGAGACGCTCAAAGACACCGCAAAAAATCTGGAAGCGCTGAACGCCGATTTCATCATCATCCGCCACAGCGCGGCGGGCGCCCCGCATTTTCTCGCGCGATTCATGAACGCCAGTATTGTTAATGCCGGCGATGGAGCGCACGAACATCCTACGCAGGCATTGCTCGACGCGTTCACAATTTTGGAAAAGAAAGGAAACATCGCCGGGCTGAACATCACGATTCTTGGCGACATTCTTTACAGCCGCGTCGCGCGCTCGAATATATGGGCGCTCACGAAACTCGGCGCGCGTGTGACGCTTTGTGGCCCGTCCACGCTCATGCCGCGCGTGTTTGAAAAGATGGGCTGTCGCGTCACTCATCATCTTGATGAAGCCATCGCCGACGCGGACATCATCAATCTTCTTCGTATCCAGCATGAGCGGCAGCGGAAGACGATGTTCCCAGGCCTCGGCGAATACACGGCGTTGTTCGGCCTGACGAAAGCGCGTCTTGCGAAAACGAAACCGGGTGCGCTGATCATGCACCCCGGCCCGATCAATCGCGGCGTGGAGATTGACAGCGAGATAGCCGATTGCGGTCGGTCGGTGATTTTGGAGCAGGTCACGAACGGCCTTGCGGTGCGGATGGCAGTTCTGTTTCTGCTCAACGGCGGAAAAGGGCCGCAGGAAATTTCTTCGACCTGACTTCGGAGGGACGAGTTACACGAGTCCCTGACTTCGTTGCCAGAATATTTTAGGGCGTCGTGGAACTCCTCCCTCCGAAGGTAAAATTTCTCTCGCATCAAAAAAATCATCGGCTATGCTAACCAGCGTGGAGTCGGCCAGGGTTTCAAAAAGGACGACGATGGCAAAAAAATTACTTGCGACTTTGAACGACACGACGCTGTTCGTGCAGGAGTGGCTTCAGGCTCCGCTCATGACGGCGTCGGTCACGCCCAGTTCCCGTTTTCTCGCCAACGCCATGGCGCGATGGGCAAACCCGAACAGCAGGCATTTCGTCCTCGAACTTGGCCCCGGCACGGGCGCGGTCACGCAGGCGCTGATCAATCGCGGCATCGCGGAAAACAAGATCGTCTGCGTCGAAAACAATCCCAAGATGGCGGACGTGCTCGGCAAACGTTTTCCCAGAACCCACATCCTATCCGGCGACGCGCGGGAATTCGACAGGCTGCTCCAAGACAAGTTCGGCGACATGGAATGTGTGGACGCGGTCATCTCCAGCTTGCCGCTGAAAAATTTTTTGCCGGACGAAACCGAAAGTCTTTCAAATAAAATCCGCGCAATCCTTCGTCCGCGCGGCAAGTGGGTTCAATACAGCTATAATCTAAAACGCGGGCATCCGAAAGGTTCGGAGCAGTTTGAACTCATCAAGTCAGACGTGATTTGGTTCAACGTTCCGCCGGCAAGGTTGAATGTTTATCAGAAGAACGGCCATTGAATTCCCGGAGGGCGGAGTTACACGACGCCCTAAATTTTTATCGGAAAAGTCAGGTCGTCGTGGAACTCCGCTCTCCGAAAATTATCCAAACATCATCCGGCAAACAACCACCGACGCTATGATGCCGACCAAGTCCGCGATCAAACCCGCCGGCACCGCGTGTCGCGTGCGGCGAACCCCCACCGAGCCAAAATAAACCGCGATGACGTAAAACGTCGTCTCCGTGCTGCCGTATATTGTTCCTGCCGTGCGCGCGATCAAACTGTCCGGGCCAAATTGTTTCACGAGATCACTGAACAAGCCGAGCGTGCCGCTGCCACTCAGCGGACGCACCAGACTCATGGGCACCAGTTCGGTCGGGAAATGCACGAAGTCGAGCGCGGGCTTAATGAATTGAGTGATCAACTCGATGCCGCCAGCGGCGCGAAACATCCCGATGGCGACGAGAATCGCCACGAGATACGGAATGATCATCACTGAAACTTGGAAGCCTTCCTTCGCGCCTTCTACAAACTCCTCATAAACTTTCACGCGTCGCAATGCGGCGTAGAGCGGAAAAAACGACAACAGGAACGGAATCGAGAGCAGCGAGGCGGCTTTCACGGCGCGGATGAAATGGTTGTCGCTCGCCCAATCTGTCGGGGCCGTGCGACCAAAAACTTCTGGAAAGCCGATTCGGAGAAACGCCCAGATGATAAAAGCAGCGAACGCTGCCAACAAAATTCGGCCAAACCAATTCAGCGGCGACCCCGCTTCTTCGGTAGCAGCCGAGGTAACGAGGTCCTGACTCTTATCGGAAGAAGTTTGAGCTTCGTTACCTCGGCGGCTACTTGCAGGAAGTGCTGGCAAGCGATAGCCCGGCAGCTTCTCCAAAAGTTTCACCGACACAATTCCTGCAATCGTCGAAAACGTCGTCGCGATGATTGCCGTGCCGATGATGGAAGAGGGATTTCTCGAACCGGCAACGGCAAGCACGCCAACTGCCGTCGCTGGAATGAGTTGAATCGAACTCGTGTTGATCGCGAGAAAGGTGCACATCGCATTCGACGCGACACCAGGACGCGGGTTGAGAGCTTCCAAATCCTTCATCGCGCGAATCCCGAGCGGCGTCGCTGCGTTTGACAGGCCGAGAATATTTGCGGCCATGTTCATCAGCATCGAACCCATGGCGGGATGTTCAGGCGGCACATCGGGAAAAAGGCGGCGCATCACAGGCCGCAGCAGGAGCGCGAGGATTTGGATCAGCCCGGCTTTTTCCGCAAGCCGCATCACACCGAGCCAGAGCGCCATGACGCCGGCCAGCGGCAGAGCGAGATTCATCACGGCATATTCGGCTCGCTCGAACGCGGCCTTGCCCACAGCTTCAAGGCTGTCGTTGCAGCCGCCGATGACGACTGCCAAAAGCATCAGCCCAAGCCAGATGTAATTGAGCATGGCGAGAGGCTACGGTCGCTGAAAAATTGCGCGAGGAAAAATTTCGATTTCGAATCGCCGCCGCCGTGAAGGGCCTCACTCCGAAAGCTTACAACCCCAGGCGCGTTTGATGTTGGAGTTTCCTTACGCCGCCTGCCACACTTTTATTTAGAATAATTCCAAATATTGACACCCTTGGCAGGTTGGCTAGACTGGATAAACGCAATGAGCGCGGTTGGAAATGAAAAAGTTGAGAGCGAATTGACATCGCGACTATCGAATCGCGGCTTTCGATTCACGCAGCACCGGCAGCAAGTCTATAACGTCTTGCTCGGCAAACGAGATCATCCGACGGCGGACCAGGTTTTTATGCGCGCGAAAAAGCAGATGCCGGAGATTTCAATGGCGACGGTCTATAATTGCCTCGATGCGCTGGTGAAGTGCGGACTGGCGCGACAAGTCACGCTGGATCGAGGCGCGACGCGGTTTTGTCCGAACATGCAGGAGCACGTTCACTTTTATTGCGAGGAATGCGGCGGAGTTTTTGATTTGGATTTTCCTGCAGCAAAAATTTTGATTCCCAAAGGATTCAAAGCTGAACGATTTGACGTGGCGATTCACGGACATTGTCCGGCCTGCGGGAAAAATTGATTCCGATGAATCGTTGAACTGTTACATCGTTAAATCGGTGCAACAGTTCAACGAAGCAACCGGTGTAACTATTTAATGATCTAACGAAACCAATGAGCACAGCGACGGAGACAATCGAGGACTTGGTCCAAAAGGAATACAAATACGGCTTCTACACGGACGTCGAGACGGAGTCCGCGCCGCCGGGTTTGACCGAAGACATCATCCGGCTGATTTCGCGAAAGAAAAACGAGCCGGAGTGGATGCTGGAATGGCGGCTGAAGGCGTTTCGGCATTGGCAGACGATGGAAACGCCGACGTGGCCGCACGTGCATTATCCGCCGATTGATTATCAGAAAATCGTTTACTACTCCGCGCCGAAGAAAAAAGGCGATGGCCCGAAGAGTCTCGATGAAGTTGATCCGAAGTTGCTGGAGACTTATGAGAAGCTCGGCATTCCGTTGCGCGAACGCGGGCGGCTGGCAGGCGTGGCTGTGGACGCGGTGTTTGATAGCGTTTCAGTCGGCACGACGTTTCAGAAACAACTTGCGGAAAAGGGAGTTATTTTCTGCTCGTTCACCGAAGCGGTGCAAAATCATCCCGACCTCGTGAAAAAATATTTGGGAATGGTTGTGCCTTACACGGACAATTTTTACGCGGCGCTGAACTCGGCGGTTTTCACCGACGGCTCGTTCTGCTTCATTCCAAAGGGCGTGCGTTGCCCGATGGAGCTTTCGACTTATTTCCGAATAAATGCTGCAAATACAGGGCAATTCGAGCGCACGCTCATCATCGCGGAGGAAGGCGCGCATGTGAGTTATCTCGAAGGCTGCACCGCGCCGATGCGCGACGAAAACCAGCTTCACGCGGCGGTCGTCGAACTCATCACGCTCGACAACGCGGAGATCAAGTATTCGACGGTGCAGAATTGGTATCCCGGCGACGAGCAGGGGCGCGGCGGCATTTACAATTTCGTCACCAAGCGCGGCATGTGCAAAGGCCGCAAATCAAAAATCTCCTGGACGCAAGTTGAGACCGGCTCGGCCATCACGTGGAAATATCCAAGCTGCATTTTGCTGGGCGACGATTCCGTCGGCGAATTTTATTCCGTCGCCGTGACGAACAATTATCAGCAGGCGGACACCGGCACAAAGATGGTTCACGTCGGAAAAAACACGAGCAGCACGATTGTGTCGAAGGGCATTTCCGCCGGACACGGGCAAAACAGTTATCGCGGCCTTGTGAAAATTCAGAAAAGCGCGACGAACGCGCGCAACTTTTCGCAATGCGACTCGCTGCTCATCGGCAACCAATGCGGGGCGCACACCTTCCCATACATCGAGGTAAAAAATACTTCGTCGCGATTGGAGCACGAAGCCTCAACTTCGAAGATTGGCGAGGATCAGATTTTTTATTGCAACCAGCGCGGCATCTCGACGCAGGATGCCGTGAACCTGATTGTGAACGGCTTTTGCAAGGAAGTGTTCAAGGAACTGCCGATGGAGTTTGCGGTGGAAGCGCAGAAACTTCTCGGGGTCAGCCTCGAAGGAAGCGTCGGATAAAAAACTTTTACACGGATTTCACGGATTGACACGAATTCAAAAATAATCAGCGTTAATTCGCGAAATCCGCGTAAAAGAGTCTTAATCAAAATGAGCAAGCAACCAATTCTCGAAATAAAAAACCTGACCGCCGGCGTTGAAGACCGGCAGATTCTCAAGGGCATCAACCTGACAATTTTTCCGGGCGAAGTCCACGCCGTCATGGGGCCGAACGGCAGCGGCAAAAGCACGCTCGCCGCGATCCTCGCCGGACGCGAAGGTTACGACATCACCGGAGGAGAAGTGCTTTACTGCGGCAAGGATTTACTCGACCTCGATCCCGAGGAACGCGCGCGGGAGGGATTGTTTCTCGCGTTTCAATATCCTGTCGAGATTCCCGGCGTGAACAGCACCTATTTTTTGAAAGCCGCCGTGAACGAAATCCGCAAATCCAAAGGCGAACCGGAACTCGACGCCATCGAATTTCTTTCGTTCGTGAAGGACAAAATCAAACTGCTCGATCTGAACGAAGAATTGCTCAAACGCTCGGTGAACGAAGGCTTTTCCGGCGGCGAAAAAAAGCGCAACGAAATTTTCCAGATGGCTGTGCTCGAACCCAAGCTCGCCATTCTCGACGAGACTGATTCGGGCCTGGACATTGACGCGCTGAAAATCGTTTCCAACGGCGTGAACAAGTTGAAGCGCTCGGACAACGCGCAGTTGGTGATCACGCATTATCAGCGGTTGCTAAACTTCATCGTGCCGGACTTTGTCCACGTGCTTTTCGATGGCCGGATTGTTCGCACTGGAGACAAGACACTGGCGTTCGAACTTGAGGAGAAAGGCTACGACTGGATCATCAAGCATGAGCCGGTGACGGCGTAAAACGGAGCGCAGAGTTCCAGCCCTGCGCGTTTCAAGTCAATCCATCTCAACTTCGCGCGGAGATGGAGCTGCGCGCTCCTTCAAACTTGCGGCTTTAATCCATCCGTTTACGCTGACGACCAATGCGATTGCTTGACCGCTATCTTTTGCGCGGACTGCTGGTGCCGCTGTTTTATTGCATCGCCGGATTTTTGATTTTCTGGATTGCATTCAATCTGTCGCAGGAACTGAGAGAGTTTCAGAAACAGAAACTGCGCGGCGGCGACATCGCGCTGTATTACCTCGTCCAAGCGCCTGATTTTTTGGTTTTTCCAATCATTCCAGTCAGCTTGCTACTGGCGCTGCTTTACGCGCTGACCAACCATGCGCGGCACCAGGAGTTGACGGCTATGCGCGCCGCCGGAATCAGCTTGTGGCGGCTGGCGCGGCCATATTTTGCCGTTGGTTTCGTGGCTTCGCTGGCGGTGTTTGCGCTGAACGAAATTTGCGTTCCAAACACCGACCAGCTTGCGGAGCGAATAATGAGCGGTCGCGTCGCAAAAAAAACGAGCCGCGAAAACAGCGTTCTGCAAGCAAACCTGGCCTTCACGTCCGATACGCGATATGGCCGCCGCAAGTGGCAAATCGGACTCTACAACACCGAAACTTTCGAGATGACGGAGGCGAAAGTGGATTGGATTTTGCGCAGCGGCGCGTATCGCGAAATGATTGCCGGGCGGGCTGTTTACACAAATGACACCTGGACGTTTTACGACGTTTACGAACACACTTATTCACACGCATCCGGTCCACTGACCAACCGAAATTATTTTGCGGCCATTCCGGTTCCAGAGTTTTTCGAGACACCTGAACAAATCAAAAGCGAAATCAAAATCGGCCATCGCTTAAGACGGCCCGCCGCCAGAAGCGCCGACATGCCGCTGATTGAGATTTGGAATTATCTCCAGTTGCACTCGAAGCCTTCGCGCACGGATAAATGCCGGCTTTACACAAATTTGCACGGGCGACTGGCTGCGCCGTGGACTTGCCTGGTCGTCGTTTTGATTGCGATTCCGTTCGGGGCGCCGTCGGCAAGGCGCAATGTTTTCGTCGGCGTTGCGAGCGGCATCTTGATATGCTTCGCCTATTTTGTTCTGCTGCGGCTCACTATCGCGATGGGCATGGGCGGCATGTTGCCACCGTGGTTCGCCGCGTGGTTCCCGAATCTTTCCTTCGGCATCGTCGGCGCGTGGCTGACGATGAGGGTGCGCTAAGACTTTTTGAGTTTCCAGTTTCGCGCTTCTGGTTTCTGGTTGACCGATTTGGCGAACTTGAAACTTGAAACCAGAAACTAGAAACTCATTCGAATGTCCGCCGAGTTGAATGAACTCAAATCCCGCTGCGAACGCTTGAACGTTCTGTATCAGGTCAGCAACGTCATCCATTCGACGCTTGATCCGCAGGAATCCTTGCAACTCATCCTTCGCGAAGCCGTTCGTCTCATGCGCGCATCGAGCGGCTCGGTGGCGCTCGTGAACCCGAACACAGGTTTTCTTGAGATCCACGCCGCGCATGGTTTGCCGGAAAAAGCGGCGGAACTTCACCTGCGCGTCGGCGAAGGAATCACGGGCTGGGTGGCGCGCACCGGCAAGTCCGCGCGGGTGGGCAATGTGAAACGCGACACACGCTACATTGCGTTGCGGCCCGGGGTGCAATCTGAACTTGCCGTGCCGCTGGAAGTGAGCGGAGAAATTCGCGGCGTGTTGAACGTGGACTCGGACCAGGAAGATGCTTTCGCTGCGGAGGACGAACAATTGCTTCAGGAACTGGCGATTCAAGCCGCAAAAGTCATTCACAACACATGGCTTTATGAGCAACTCCGGCTCAAGGCGCGTCTTTTCGAGACGCTCGTCAGCGTGGGCCAGACCATCAATTCCACGTTGAACCTCGACGACGCGCTCAAAGTCATCACGCGAGAGGCATGTGTTTTGGTAAACTCGAAGATGTGCTCGCTCATGTTACTTGACGAAACGAAGCAATGGCTTGATCTGCGCTCGAGCTACGGAGCGGGAGATAATTATATCCGCAAGCCGAGACTCAGCGCCGAGGAGAGCCTGCTCGGCGTGGTTGTGCGCAGGAAAAAACCGCTGCAAGTAGAGAACGTTCAGACCTCAAGCCGATACCAAAACGTCGAGGTGGCAAGGAGCGAAGGCCTGATTTCATTGTTGAGTGTTCCGCTATTGTTTGCAGGCGAAGCGGTCGGAACATTGAGTATTTACACAGCGCGGCCATATGTTTTTTCGAACGAAGAAATCCAAATTCTCTCCGCGTTTGCTGGGTTGTCAGCGATTGCGATAGAAAAAGCGCGGCTTTACGAGCGCACTGTGGATGTAGAGGAGCAATTGCGGCAGAACGAAAAACTGTCTGCGCTCGGCTTGCTCGCGGCTGAAATCGCCCACGAAATCCGCAATCCTCTGACGGTGATGAAGATGCTTTATCACTCGCTGAATTTAAAGTTTCCTCCGGGCGATCCCCGCGCAAAAGATGCCTATGTGATGGGAAAAAAGATGGAACACCTCAATACGATCGTTGAGCGCATTCTCGATTTTACCCGCATTGCAGAGCCGAAACTGACGCCTGTGAATATAAATAAACTCATTGACGAATTAACTCTACTGACTCGACATAAACTGACGCAGCAAAACATCGAGTTGATTTGTGACCTGGCGCCGGATCTGCCAACAGTAATGGGCGACGCGACGCAATTAGAGCAGGCCTTCTTGAATATCATCCTGAACGCAGCTGAGGCTATGCCTAATGGAGGACGGTTACTTTTGAGCACATGTCTGGCTTGGTCGAGGGGCCAGTCCGCTCCAAAAAAAATTACAATAAAATTCGAAGACACAGGAGAAGGGATGAACGAAGAGCAACGAAGGCGCATATTCACTTCTTTGCTGAAAACGACGAAGCAGAAAGGCACTGGACTTGGACTAGCCATTGTGAAGCGAGTAGTTGAAAATCATCGTGGCGATATCAAGATTACGTCTCGACGAGGCAAAGGAACTCAGATCTCCATTGGACTTCCCATTTGATTCATCGGGTATTATTTCCTTCAGAGAATCTCTGCAATAGCAGAGCGTAGGAGATGGAAGTAAGACAAACCACGGCCATTTCTCAGTGGCATGAAGCGATTCAACGTTCGAGAATCGCTCCCGCAGACGATTGCTTGGCGTGAGAGGCCTACGATTGAAGAACATTCTCCTCGCACTTCAGGGTTTTACACGTTGGGATCGTAGAGTATAGTCAGCCTCTGTGAAACAATCGAAGTAAGAACTTTGGCAACGGTTTCAAAAATACTATGCGGAGTTTCGCGAAATAGGATTGGCGATTGACCTAAGCCGGATCGATTTCCCCGATGATTTTTTGAAATCGATGGGGACTCGAATCTAAAAAGCTTTTGACGCGATGGACAAATTGGAGAAAAAAGAAATAACAAATCCCGATGAAAATCGGATGGTTGGTCATTACTGGCTGCGTAATCCAAATTTGTCTCCTTCTTCACCAGAAATTCGCCTGGAAATCGAAGAAACGGTTACGGACATTGAGAAATTTGCTGCTAAGATTCATTGTGGAGACTTTCGCGGTGCTGGGAGGGCATTTAAGAATTTGCTGCTAATTGGAATTGGCGGCTCGGCTTTAGGGCCGCAGTTCGGTTCAAATGCGTTGAGTCATCCCCCAACCGACAAACTCGATGTTTATTTTTCCGACAATACTGACCCCGATGGAATAGATCGAGTTTTGGCAGCAATTGAAGATGCGTTAAATCTGACTTTATACGTTGTTATTTCCAAATCTGGAAGAACTAAAGAGACCCGAAATAGAATGTTGGAGGCCGAAGCTGCATATCGCGAGAAAACATTCAATTTTGCCGCTCATCCCATGATTATTACAGGAAAAGACAGTGAGTTAGATAGGTATGCCGAGATCAGTCGTTGGCTTGAGACGTTTCCTATGTGGGACTGGATAGACGGAACTAGGGAGTTGTTCGCTGTTGGGTTATTGCCTGCCGCATTACAACACTTTTACATCCGGGGAATCTTAAGAGCTGCTTGTATAACGGATGAAATAACGCAAAATAAATTTTGTTTGGCTAACCAAGCCGTTCAGATAGCAAGAGCTTATTTGTTTTTAGGTAACGATAAAGCGATCAAGAATGTGGTCGTTTTAGCCGTATAATGATTGGCTAGAACTGTTTTCAGATATCTTAAACATTTACTCATGGAATCGCTTGTAAAAGAATTCGACTGTTGTCGAAATCGAGTCAGTCATGGCATTTCAGTATATGGAAATGAAGTGTCAGTAGACCAAAATATTTATGTTAAGCAGCTTATACATTGTATTTACGACTTTTTCCCTGTGTATATTCAAATTCTTACCGAGCACGAAGAAAGATTTTCGCTTATTAAGTCGGGGATAGCATCCGGCGATTTTCTTCAAGGTTTTTTATTAGGGACACGGGAGGTGCTGTATAAAAATGGGCGACAGTCAATCGCTCTCGCTGTAAACGACATATCACCATTCCATATGGTCGTCCTAATCGCATTTATCGAGCGGGCCGTTGGTTTTTACTCAAGCTTTATTGACATAAATACTTACCACCAACCAAGAGTTGAGGCAAGGAAGCAAGCAACAGACACAGTATTGAATACTCAATCGAAAGTCTTGGGGTTTTTGCTCGGCAGCACAGGTCGCTTTTTTGGTATTACCAAGATAGCTCAAGCAGTTGATCAAGGTTGTCAAGGGGAAATCTATAAAAGCTGTCAATATTTTTGAACTAACCACGATTGGAAAATTCATGCCGAATTTGCCAAATCGCCGCTTGATACTAGTTATCGAATGAAGTAAACCAGATGTTCGTTTACCCTAAAAGATACGATGTGATAGTTGTAGGTGCTGGTCATGCCGGTGTGGAGGCAGCTTTGGTGGCATCTCGTGCCGGTTGTCAGACTCTTCTCTTAACTCTGAATCCCGACTCTATTGGTCAGATGTCGTGTAATCCGGCGATTGGTGGGCTTGCAAAGGGGCAACTAGTGCGAGAAATTGATGCGCTGGGCGGTGAGATGGGAAAAAATGCAGACATGAGCGGACTGCAATTTCGAATGTTGAATAGCAACAAAGGATCTGCGGTTTGGGCACCACGGGCGCAATGCGATAAAAAAGCCTATCAATTTCGTCTAAAATGGGTTTGTGAAAAGCAGCCCAACCTTGACATAAAACAGGCAGAGGGAGACTCATTATTATTAAAAGACGGGGGCGTTTTAGGAATTGAAACGACGTTGAAGGTTCAATATTTAGGAGCAACAGTGATTTTAACGACTGGAACATTTCTTAAGGGCTTGATGCATATTGGTAAAAGTCAGCAAACCGGTGGGCGAGCTGGAGATCGTGCCGCTTTTGGCATGTCAATGTCGCTGAAAAATCTTGGTTTGGAGCTTGGTCGCCTGAAAACCGGAACCCCTCCACGACTGTCGCGGCGTTCTATTGATTTTTCTAAGACACAAATCCAGCTTGGTGATGAGCCGGTTCCTCACTTCACATTTTGGAAGGAAGATTTGTTCCACATGGAACAGGCAGGCGGAGTGATGGGCCGATATCCGCCGGATTCCATCCTTGCCCGTATTAATGGTCAGTTGCCATGTTATATCACTCGGACAACCAAGCGAACGATGGAGCTTATCAAAGAGAACTTAGATAAGTCGCCAATGTATTCTGGAATTATCGAAGGCGCTGGCCCTCGATATTGCCCGTCGATTGAAGACAAGATAGTCAAATTTGAAGGAAAAGACAGTCATCAAATTTTTTTAGAGCCCGAGGGAATTGCTACTGACGAGATTTATGTAAACGGCTTGTCGACCTGCCTGCCTTACGATGTTCAAGTTGAGCTTGTTAAAACAGTTATTGGTTGTGAAAATGCCGAGATAGTGCGGCCAGCCTATGCGATCGAGTATGATTTCGCCTTTCCGACACAACTGCTTCCGTCTCTGGAAACTAAAATATGTCGCAATCTTTATCTCGCCGGACAGATTAACGGAACTTCCGGATATGAAGAGGCGGCTGCACAGGGACTCATTGCCGGTATAAATGCAGTGCTTCGCGTGAGAGATAAAGATCCAATTATTCTTCGTCGAGATGAAGCTTACATAGGCGTTCTGATAGACGATCTCGTCACAAAAGGAACTGTTGAACCATACAGAATGTTCTCATCTCGCGCGGAGTACAGACTTCTCCTGCGCCAAGACAACGCAGACATGCGACTAACACCTATCGGCCACTCCATAGGAATTGTGTCTAATTCTAATTATAATACATTCTTAATTAAGAAAGCTGCGATAGAAGCTGAGACTGCTCGTTTGGAAACCACAAGAGTCAATTCAGAAACCCTCGCGCAATTGCTTCGTCGTCCGGAAATTCACTACTACGATTTGCCCAGTCGGAATGATTCGCTTCCGAATGAGGTAGTGCAACAAGTTGAGATATCAGTGAAGTACGCCGGCTATATTGAGCGTCAGGAAATGGAAGTCGCGAAGCTCAAAAACTTTGAAGGCAAAAAAATTCCAGAGTTGTTCGACTACGACTCTGTTCCCAGCCTGAGAAACGAAGCGCGCCAAAAGCTCAAACAGATCCGGCCAGCCACAGTCGGTCAAGCATCGCGTATTTCCGGTGTTTCACCGGCCGACGTAGGAATTCTGATGGTGTGGCTCAAGCGATCGACGCTTGCGAAGGGATCTTCGCCACAAGAAGAATGTTCGGGCGAGCATTCATGACGGCTATTAAAGTCGTTCCTGAAAAACTCTTTTACGGGCGGGCGAGTGAAACGGTGGGGGATTGAGTGCTTGCGACGAGGCGAATGAGTTGAAGCCAAAAAAGGAGGCGCTGGCGCATCCACTTCCTCAAGTTCCACGCGGCGGCGGCCAGCAGGAGGTTCACACGGTCTCCAATGAACCCTTTCAAGAAGCGGCGCATCAGCCGATATTGAGTAAGCGTCACGCGGAGCACCTCTATTCTGTGAAGTCGTAAGTGTCGTAGCATA